>CAJXXR010000017.1 GCA_913063375.1 uncultured Flavobacteriales bacterium
TTTCCCTAAATGCATCTTTTCCAAATGCTAGTTATACTTGGCAAGATGGATCTACTGATTCCATATTGAACGTTACCCAATCGGGCTTATACAGTGTTGATTTAACGCTCAATAATTGTACTTTTTCAGATAGCGTCTATATTTCGGTTAACCCATTCCCTATAGCAAACCTAGGTTCGGACAGCCTTCTATGTGATGGAGATAATCTTATTTTAGATGCCTATCAATCAGGAGCCAATTATATATGGCAAGATGGATCAACCAATAGCAATTATATTGCTTCTCAAGCGGGTACTTATTCCGTAAGTGTAGCAATAGGTGGATGTATTTCTTATGACACCGTTCAAATAAGTTATTCTCCTATACCTGCCATTGATTTAGGTTCAGATCAAAATATATGTCAAGGAGAGACTGTTTCCCTAAATGCATCTTTTCCAAATGCTAGTTATACTTGGCAAGATGGATCTACTGATTCCATATTGAACGTTACCGAATCGGGCTTATACAGTGTTGATTTAACGCTCAATAATTGTACTTTTTCAGATAGCGTCTATATTTCGGTTAACCCGTTCCCTATTGCTGATCTAGGTGCAGACAGCTTGCTATGTGATGGCGATAATATCATTTTAAACACCTACCAGTCTGGAGCCAATTATATATGGCAAGATGGATCAACCAATAGCAATTATAATGTTTCTCAAGCGGGTACCTATTCCGTGAGTGTTGCTATAGGTGGATGTATTTCTTATGACACCGTTCAAATAAGTTATTCTCCTATACCTGCTATTGATTTAGGTACTGATCAAAATATATGTCAAGGAGAGACTGTTTCCCTAAATGCATATTTCCCAAATGCCAATTATATCTGGCAAGATGGATCTACTGATTCCATATATGACGTTACAGAATCTGGATTATATACTATTGATTTACTCATCAATGATTGTCCTTTCTCTGATAGTGTCTATATTACAGTTACGCCATATCCAACCATAGACCTTGGACCTGACAGTCTATTATGTGAAGGTGATAGTATATTGCTAGATGCCTACCAAACAGGTGCTAGTTATATCTGGCAAGATGGATCCATAGGAAATAGTTATGTGGTTTCTCAAGCCGGAATTTATTACGTTAGTGTTGAAATAAATGGTTGTATCTCATATGACACCATTGAAATAAGCTATTCTCCTATTCCTATTATTGATTTAGGTCCCGACCTAAATATTTGTCAAGGAGACACTGTTAGCCTAAATGCATTTTTTCCAAATGCGAGTTATACCTGGCAAGATGGAACAACTGATTCTTTATTAATAGTCACGAATACTGGAAACTATACAGTTGATCTAAATATAAACCAATGCACTTATTCCGATAGCATTCAAATTACGGTACACGATTACCCAAACTTTTCATTGGGTAATGACACCAGCATTTGTGATGGGGAGATATTGACACTAAACCTTGACACTGTGTTTGGTAACTATTTATGGCAGGATGGAAGTAGTAGCTCACTTTATACAATCAATCAATCTGGCATTTACAGCCTGATTATAGATAATAATGGATGCCTGAGTTATGATACTATTGAAGTGACAGTGCTACCAATTCCAATTATCAACTTAGGGGAAGAAATAAATATTTGTGAAGGAGAAAACACAGTATTGGATGCCTATTTCCCGGGAGCAAGTTATTTATGGAATACAGGAAATACGAACGCTTCAATAACAGTCGATTCATCTGGACTGTACTCTGTAATTGTAAATTTAAACGGATGTGAATATATCGATCAAGTTTTGGTAACAGTACAAGCCTTACCAATCATCAACCTAACAGATTCCCTAGTGTTATGTGAAGGAGAATACTATACAATAGATGCCTCCTACCCAGACACAAGTGCAAACTATTTATGGATGAACGGATCTACAGCCCCAATACTAAACCCGGCTGTAGAGGGCCTAAACATAGTCACTATTGAATTGAATGGCTGCTATTATACGGATAGTATGTTTATAGAAATTGTACCAATCCCTATCGCAAATATAGAGGATACGGTTATTTGCCAAGGTGAATCCTACCTGTTTAATGCAACAACAACTGGTGTTACAGCCTATACTTGGCAAGACGGTAGCCAGTCCCCTACCTTTTTGGCCGATGAAGAAGGTTGGTATATTGTTCAAGTAGAAAATGATTATTGTTATAGTACAGACAGTGCATACCTAGGAATTAAAACAATCCCTATGATTGGACTTCCTGAAGATACAACCCTATGTGAGGGCGAAACCATGCATTTTGATTTTATAAATGGAGACAACAGCTATGTTTGGCAAGACAGCATAATAGATTCTTCCTTTAGCTTAAACGAAGAAGGAATCTATTCACTTCAAATTACCAATGAATGTGGAAGCTCTGAATTCACTATGAGGGTTTATTTAGAAGATTGTAGTTGTACCCTATATATACCAAATGTATTTAGCCCTGGAAATGGTGGAATTAATGAAACCTTTGAAGTATTTCCAGATTGTGAATTGGTCTATTTCTCAATGAAAATTTTCAATCGATGGGGACAACAGATTTTCGAAAGTAAAGATGTGGAAGATGAATGGGATGGTACTTTAAATGGTCAACCTCTGCCTCAAGATGTATATGTGTACAAATTCGAATATTCATTCGATCAGGAAAGAGGCTATGGGTCAAAAATAGCAACAGTGACGCTATTGAGATAAGAAGGGTTGTTTAATCGAAATTAGTATTTCTTTTAAACACATTAACTTATTACAATTATTACATGTAAAAGCGTCTGAATATTACTATATTCACATAATTATCATATCGAATTAGCAGTATAATGTTCCAGCTTCCAAAAAAGTTAATAGTCTCTATTAGCCTGTTATTGTTTTTAATATCTCCTGCCCTAAAAGCGCAGTTCTCGCTCCCAGACACCATTATAGTCTGTGGAGATTCCCCTATTGATATAGTAATGGAATACGGGATTAGTACAAGTAATATATTAGCAGATATAGACAGTACCAATTTTACTACTGTAACTCTCGCTAATGATAAATTTAGTCCAAAAATAAAATTAGATTTTACCTTTGAATTTTACGGCTTCGATTATACGCAAATAGTACTATCATCCAATTGTTTTCTTTCATTCAATAAAGAATATCACCATGCTTTCACGCCACTCATTATAGACATAGCGCTTCCAAATTCAAGTAATACTATTAGCGCCAACAAAGTGAAAAACGCAATTCTAGCTCCCTGGCATGATATAGACCCCAGTCAAGGTGGAACTATAGATTATGCCACTATTGGGACTTCCCCAAATAGAATTTTCATTGCCAGATGGATGGATGTACCACATTATAATTGTACGGAAATCACTACCTGTTCTGCCATATTTCTATATGAAAATGGGGATATTATTGAAACCCATATTGCTGCAAAACCTACCTGTACTACATGGAATACAGGCCAGGCCATTCATGCCCTTCAAAACGATTCAGGTACCGTCGCAGAAATTGTAACCGACCCATACAATAATTTAGAACGAAATTATCCTAATACCTGGACTACAGGTCTGGAAGGGGTTCGTTTTACTCCGGATAGCACAAATGATTATAGCCAAAATTTTATCGACTTTATACCTTTTGTGCCTGTTTCAGATATTAGCTGGACAAATTCTTTAGGCGACTCCATAGGATCGGGTGACTCCATTAGTTGGGATCCTGCAGATTCCTATGATGATGTTGACATTATTTATATAGAATCTCCTTTATGCTCTACGGATCTTATAGACTCTATTGTCATTATTACCGATCCATCTTTAGCGATTATTGGACCAACCAACCCATTATGCGTTAGCTTTGAAGATAGCTTAAGCATAAATGTAGATTATGCTGATTCAATTCTTTGGAGTACTGGAGAAACTACAGATAGTATTGCTATTCAATATGAGGGATCCTACTCTGTTCAGATTTTCCTAGATAGCTGTATATTTTACGATACGCTTTCTATAGAAGTAGTTGATACAAATATCCTCGATCTTGGCCCCGATTTAAATATCTGCTTTGGAGATAGCATACTATTAAATGTAGGCTATCCTTCTGGAAGTTATACCTGGCAAGATGGATCTACAGATAGTATATATTACGTTACTGAATCAGGCCTTTATATTGTTGATTTATTAGTCAACAATTGTCCTTTCTCAGATAGTATATATATTACTGTTAACCCTTATCCAATAGTGAACCTTGGTGCTGATAGCCTTCTATGCGATGGTCATAGTCTAATTCTGGACGCCTATCAAACAGGAGCTAATTATAGCTGGCAGGATGGCTCCACTGGAAGTAATTATATTATTTCACAAGCGGGTACATACACTGCAAGTGTTGAAATAAATGGATGTGTTTCATCTGATACCATCGAAATAAGTTATTCACCTATTCCTATAATTGATTTGGGTCCCGACCAAAATATTTGTCAAGGAGACACTATTACACTAAATGCATTTTTTCCAAATGCTAGTTATTCTTGGCAAGATGGATCTACTGATTCTTTATTGATAGTTACAAATTCTGGTAACTATACAGTTGATCTAACCTTAAACGAGTGTACCTATACCGATAGCATCCAAATTACGGTACACGAATTCCCAAACTTTTCATTGGGCAATGATACCAGTATTTGTGAAGGAGAAACATTGACCCTGAATATAGACACTGTAAATGGAAATTATTTATGGCAAGATGGAAGTAACAACTCACTTTATACCATCAATCAATCTGGAATCTACAGTGTAATTATTGATAATAATGGATGTCTAAGTTATGATACTATTGAGGTGACAGTGCGACCTATTCCAATTATCAACTTAGGAGAAGAAATAACGATTTGTGAAGGAGAAAACACGGTATTGGATGCCTATTTCCCAGGAGCAAGTTATTTATGGAATACGGGAAGTACGGATCCATCCATCCATGTAGACTCTGCTGGATTGTATTCTGTGAATGTATATTTAAATGGTTGTGAATATAGTGATGAAGTAGTGGTTTTAGTTCAAGCTATACCAGTCATCATCCTTCCAGACTACCAAGTAGTATGTGAAGGAGAATACTATGAAATAGATGCCTCCTACCCCGACACAAATGCAAATCATATATGGATGGACGGTTCTACCGATCCCTTCCTCTACCCTGCAATTGAAGGGCTAAACATAGTGACTATTGAATTGAATGGATGCTACTATACGGATAGTATGTTTATAGAATATGTTTCCGTTCCTAATGTAAACATAGAGGATACCGTAATTTGCCTAGGTGAATCTTGCCTGTTTAATGCTATTACTCCGGGCGCCTCATCATATACATGGCAAGACGGAAGCCAGTCCCCAACCTTTTTGGCTGATGAAGAAGGTTGGTATAGTGTTCAAGTAGAAAATGAATATTGCTATACTTCAGACAGTGCCTTCTTAGGATTTAAGACAATCCCTATAAATGGACTTCCTGCAGATACAAATTTATGTGAAGGCGAAACCATGGAATTTGATTTTGAAAATGGAGATAACAGTTATGTCTGGCAAGACAGCATCACAACTTCCTCTTTTAGCATAGATCAAGAAGGCGTCTATTCACTTAACATAAGCAATGATTGTGGAAGCGCTAAATTCACAATGCAAGTCTTTTTAGAAGACTGCAGTTGCACCCTCTATATTCCAAATGCCTTTAGCCCTGGAAATGGTGGAATCAATGAAACCTTTGAAGTTTTTCCAGATTGTGAATTAGTCTATTTCTCAATGAAGATTTTCAATCGATGGGGACAGCAGGTTTTCGTAAGTGAGGATCTAGAGGATGAATGGGATGGTACATTAAGAGGAGGAATTCTAGCCCAAGATGTATATGTTTACCTTTTTGAATATTCATTCGATAAGGATAGAGGTTATGAAAAGAAAATAGGAACAGTAACGCTATTGAGGTAATTACGGTTGGTTAGTATAAAACTACTAGTTGGTTGAAAAATGGTTGCATTTAGGCTTGATTGTTAAACTAAAAGGTACATTTGGATAGAAATATTAAATAAAAACAAATTAGATTAACTAAATGAATTCATTTTCCGAGAAGCATAAATCCGCAGAAACAGAAACCTTACTCTTAATACTTAGCGAAGAAAACAAATACCACCCAGATGCAATTATCTCAGCTAAAAATGAATTAGCAAATCGGAATTTGGACATTACGGAATACTTACAAGCAGAAAATAATCTAACAATACAACTGGAAAAGGCAGCGCGTCCTAGTAAGCGAGTAGATACTGTAAACACGAAACTGAAACAACTCTTTGTAAGAATCATTGATTGGTTCAAACCGAATAAAAAAGCAGTTGGTAAAACGGAGGGAATTATTACAATTATCACAGTAGTTTATGCGCTTATCTTTACTGCAAAAATAATTTTCAACATCCAGGCTTTTATACTTGGAATAGAATTTTACATACCAGAAGCCCTGTTCTATATAATTTGTAATCCTCTTAATAGCATATATATATCAGCTGCCATTCTTCTATTTTGGTTCCGTAAGAAAAGCGGATGGATATTGTTGTCTGCCTATATCCTTCATCAATCCATATTGGTAACTACTCTATTTATCGACAGTTTTTCCTGGGGACCTCCCTGGCATTCAGCGGAAAATCTTATTGAGCAAAAAATAAGTCTATATATCAGTTACCTTTCCCATTTAGCTACGGTATATTTTCTGTTTAATAAAAAGCTAAGAACTCATTATTCTCTTGTATCAAAAGACATCATTATAGCAATAGTCCTAATCTTTGTATATTCTCTAATTGCTTAATTATCTTCTACTTTCCTTATATCATTATTAAAAATAACATGAAAAAATTCCTACCAATACTACTATGCAGCCTTTTTATTGCCTGTACGTCAGAAAACCAGATAAGTAAAGAAGCCAGAAACCATTATGATAGGGCTGTTCTACATTTTACAGGACAAATCGATACAAAGCAGACGGTGACTATCTCTCAAGAGCTGCTAGATGATGCATTGTTAAATTATAACACAAAACCCGAACCAGAGGTAGACAGTGCTTTAATTTTAATAAATAAGGCTATACGAATTGAACCTGACTATTACCAGGCCTATGTTTTGAAAATTTCTATTTTATACCTGGAAAAAAACTATCCTTTTCTTCTTGAAACATATGCTGAATTACAACGGTTAGAACCAAAAATTCCAGAGTGGTTTTTTCAAGAAGCTTTATTAAGATTACAAATGAATGATTCAACAGAGGCATTTAAATTATTCGATAAATGCTTACCTAAATATGAAACATTATTTTCTGAATTTGGAACGGAGAACTTTTATAGTCGATTTCAATATTTATCTGTTTTATTAATGGCTGATAAACAAAAGGAATTAAGCATGCAATTGGATCAATTAAAAAAGGACTTTCCACAAGAAACTGAATTCCTTGACACAATAAGGTTTCCATCAAGGGAGGAATTTATGAAAACGTTAATGTCAGAATAAACTATCCTGAACATCTCCTATGTTAATACCAGTTGAAAATTGGTAGTTACGAAGGCAAAAAAAAACCAAAAACACTGTTAATTTTCATACTCTGCCTGGGTACCTCGCGGTACATGCTTCCAATCGTAATTCGGAACTAGTTGAATATATTTTTTTATTAGCGTCCTATTGCTTCCTTGTAAAGAGATACTTTGATGGTAAGAACAATCAGATTTCACCTGATCTACATAAATAGTAGATTCACCATATAAATGATTTACCTCAACACAAGAATTTTCAGTCTCAGAATTTATATCTATTCTAATAAATTTCCCTCCTATCAAAAAAGTGCTACGAATTTTTGGAAAATCAATGGTTCGACCTCTACAGCTAATAACAAATGTTACTTGGTGATAAAGGGAATCCACCGGTAACATAATGCCACCATCCTCAATTATTGGTCTAAGTGTATCCATCTCAGATATATATTGAATCTCGTATTCAGAGAAATCAATAAATTTGCTATCCCAATAAACTTCAAGACGATTGACATCTTCCCTTTGAGCATATAAATCAATGGGAACGATAAAAGACAAAGCGAAAATTAATAAACCGTATTTCATCTAAATCTTTTATAAATTCAATATATCCTCAATATTGATAACTGTGAAACCCTTCTATTTCTTCTCTGGGCGCACTTTATCCTTAGCCCACTTCTACGCCAAAAAACCTCGAAAGAACATCCTCTAAAGTATCTGAACTAAGTGGTTTATTTATATAGTCCTTTACCATTTCTACACCTTGCGATCTTCTTTTATCTTCAGGATTTAATGAGGTTGTTAACATCAAAATGATTGTAGTTTCTGATATCCTTTTTTCAATCGTTTTACAACGCTCCAGAAATTCCCAACCATTCATTACAGGCATATTGATATCCAACAGAATTAAATCCGGTAGAGGCTTCCCATTCTCATCAAGCTCTTCTATAAAGGAAAAGGCATCCAAACCATTCTTTTTTACAAACACCTCTTCACAGATATTCATTTGATTTATCACCAATTCATGTAAAAAGTTAGTAGCATTATCATCATCCACCAACAAAATACTTTTCAGCTTCCTCATTTTATTCTTCCTTTTTTATCGTAAAGCAAAATGCTGCCCCTTCATTTATTTTAGAATCAACCCATATCTCACCATTGTGCAAATCAACAATTTTCTGACAATGGGCCAAACCTATTCCAGTTCCTGCATAATCATCACGGGAATGCAATCTTTGGAAAATTGAAAAAATTCGCTCGGTATGTACTTCAGCGATACCTATCCCATTATCCTTAATTTCAAATTGCCAATACCCCAATTTCGAATCACACGAAATATCAATAACTGGACTGACATCCTTCTTTTTAAACTTAATAGCATTCGTTATTAAGTTTTGAAGTAATAATCTCACTTCCACCTTGTACCCTTGAATAGTTGGTAGCGAAGAAATGTTTAATACGGTATTGGATTCCTCAATCACTAAATGTAAATCCTTTCGCAAACCACCAATAACATCATTACAATCAAATGTTTCCATCTTTTTCTCAGCACCAATGCAAGAATAATCCAATAAGCCTTTAATGAGTTCACTCATACGAACAGAAGCCTCATTGATGAAGAATAAATATTTAGCGGCTTTATCATCCAACTGCCCAACGTATTGCTTTTCCAATAATTCTGAAAAGCTAATTACAGTACGAACGGGCTCCTGAAGATCATGAGAAGCGATATAGGTAAACTGTTCTTGTTCTTTTGTCTTTTGTTCCAATTTAATATGCGCCAATTTCAATTCTTCAATCCTCACTATTTCCTCTCTATATCTGAAGATATAATCCATTACAATTCCTACAAAAGGAACCAAATAGGATACGGCTTTTAAGGCATGACTTATATTAAAATGTGCATCGTAAATGTCTGAGGATCCGAATGCCATATGTGCCTGTGTAACAACTGCAGGAACCATACTCCACATTAGAGCAAATGAAAACACATTACGCTCGTACTTATAAAAACGAGGTAATAACCAAATCCCCATTACTACAAATACCACTAAGGGAAATAGATCATAGGGCCTAGTAATCAAACTATCGGGAAACATTGTCTGAGGCAATACAGCACTTTGTGCACAATAGATAACCAATAGGTAAGCAATAGCCACTAAAAAGATAGTGAAGGAAAGAATTTGAATATTTTTAGATTTCTGATTACCTTCTTTTCTATTGTATCGTTTTTTCAACAAAAAGGTTACCACCCCAATCAGCAAAATAACTGCATTGAACATTCTAGAAATTGCCCAAGTGAAAGGAATAAAATCTTTATTATCCGCTACGGAATCTATTAGATTGATAGCTGCCAAAGCATGAAATGCATCCATACTACCTGCACACAATAGGGCAACACCAATAATAGCAGTAATAGGGTTTCCAGTAACCTTGTATTGTACAAAGGCTAAAACAGCAGTTGCACCGGCTATAATTACAGCACTCCATTCCAACAATAAATGAATAAAGGCACCAGCAAAATTAATAAGTATGTATCTATTAAGATCCGTACTAGTAGACTCCCTTATTTCTTCGGTATTTATTCCATGCAAATGATGAGAAAAATCTATTCCCATCAAAAACAACATACAGGGTAATATGGTGAGTAAGCATGTACCAATAATAAACGATCTTGTAAATAGTTTATTTACACCGCTAAAAAATGTGGCTCCCAAATGGTGAAAATTTTGTTATAGCTAAATAATAATATCTAATATAATTATTTTTTCAGAACAATAATTTGTTACAAAAAGAATTATCAAAAATAGTGGAAGAAATAGCACTCATCCCACTAATTTCAGTGTAATCTGGCTAAATTCACTGTATACTTTGGCTAAATCCTGTATTAAATGTATTCATACTAAGGCAACCCATCTATTAAAGTCAAAAACTCACTGAATTCAGTGATCGACCGATATTTGGCCTTTGGGTATATTTAGGAGATCTTATTGGAGGGATAGATTTTATTGTTAATACTACTTTTGCACCTGTTGCAAAATGATTGTATCGAAGAATGAAACTACCCTAAAAGACAGCTATTTTTCATATTCCGCCGGCGTACCGAGCGGCACATCTTTCCACTCGTTATTTGGTTCTCGTGGAATATAATTTTTCCTAATAGACCAATTCCTTTCTCGTAAAGAAATACGATGATGTTTTAAGCAATCAGATTCCTTAATATCCATAAAAAAACCACAACCCCCATATAAATGTGTTACCTCAACACAAGTATCAAGAGACTCAGAATTTAGCATTACACGAATACTATTATTTCCCATCAAAAAATAACTATTTACATTTGGAAAGTCAATCGTACGACCTCTGCAAGTAACGACTATTGTTACTAAGCTATCAAGTGATACAATAGGTATCAAAAAGGCTCCTTGCTCTATTTTTGGTCTAAGCGTATCCCCACCAGAGATGTATCTAATCTGGTATTCTGAGAAATCTAAAAATTTCATTTCCCAAAACACCTCAAGACTATTAACCTCACCCGTCTGAGCTTGTACATCATTTGGAGTAAGAAAATTTAAGCAAATAAATAATAAGAGGTATTTCATTTAAAGTTTAGCGTTATCATTTTCTAGTTATATACCATGACCAATTATTACTCAAATTCAGCAGGCAAACCTCCTTTTAAATATTCTCCCCCCCCTTGATAAATTCGAATTGGTTTGACATTACAACTTCCATAAGTACTGCTTTGCCTTGCAACTAAGTTGATAGTATGAAAGGCTATACAAGCCGCATTATCCCCTTTCTGATTGATTAACTTACCCGTTATAGAATATATATTAATACAGGAATCTCCAGCCATAGGGTTTATTGAAATCGAAATATGAGAATAAAAATTGACATAATAAATATCCACATTAGATAAACTAATGGATTGACCATTGTATTCAATTACAATATCAACCTTACGAGCCGAGTTCGGTGATACAAAATGATAACCACCATAAACAAATATTGGCCAAAGAGTAGTCCCTTCACTTTTTAAAATAATATCATATTCATCACTATCCAAAAGCTCCTCTCCCCAATACACATCAAATAGATTAACTAAATTGGGCTGGGCCATTGACTCAATAGAGATAAGAAAAGTTAAACTGATAAATAATAAGAGGTATTTCATTTGTATCATTATTTATAGCATCAAGATAATCATTTAATCAAGATTGTCTGTCTTAACGCAATATCTGTACCTAAGCGGAATTACAAATCTTGAAAATATTAAAGGTGTAGTTGCAATTACACCTAGTGGAGGGATTCACTTAAAAAAAGACTAACATCAAAAATTATTGTTGTAAAACAATTTGACTTTCAATATCTTGTTAATTAATTTAATAAATACTTACAATGAAAATTATACAAACATTAAAGCTCTCCTTGCTACTCTTTCTCGTAATTTCTTGTGCAAAAGATAGCACCAACAATGGAGCATCCTATACCTTGGATGGCTAAGCCCAAAAAGGTCCTTTTATAGCTGGGACAACCATTACAGTTCATGAATTGAATTCCTCTTTTCAACAAACAGGTACTACCTTCAACTCCACCATAAGCGACAATGATGGAAGTTTTCATTTAAGCGATGTAAGTTTGAATTCCAATTATGCACTGATCACTGCAAATGGATTTTATTTTAGTGAGACTTATGGCGCACTTTCAATGGCCCCAATAACTCTTCAAGCCTTTACAGACCTAACAGACAACGAATCTGTAAATGTCAATGTAATGACGCATATAATAAAAGGCAGGATTGAAAACCTGCTATCAGACGGTATGAGTTTTCAAGCTGCAAATGCACAAGCTAAAGCTGAGTTTCTTACTTTTTTAGGAGTCTCTGGTGCTGTAGATTCCGAATTTGAGGATCTAGATATTTCTGTTAACACTGATGAAAATGCTATTCTTCTTGCTTTTTCCATCGCCTTACAACGAAACACTGCTGCACTTACGGAATTGCTCGCTCATTTGTCCAACGACTTTGCACCAGATGGTGAAATTAATGACCAAGGTTTAATCAATAGCGTTGTAGATCGTATCAAAAATTATAATTTTGCTGATATCCGGGATAATATAGAAGAGCGATATTCCGAATTGGGACAAAGTGTAATCATTCCAAACTTCGAACACTATTTAAATGAATTCCGGGAACAATGGGATCCAAATATTGTTACCAGTTTTCAATATCCCGCCATGGCTCCTCCGGTTCAAAATTACCCGAACTCCCTACTCCTAAATTTATTAGACCCTGCTGTAACCGAATATGAACTTCCCAATGCTAATTCAGTAGCAGCTATTACACCTTTTAATAAAAATTTAACCATTAAATTCATTACAAACAATGCTAACTATTCCACTAGTGGACCTGATGGTTGGGAATTCATAAATAATCATCCGAATGGGTTTACACTTATTGCACAAAAACAAAACGCCTTAATGACCATGTTATTAAATTTCTGGGATGTTGGATCGGGAACTATAGAGTATTATGAGGATGATGCTGTTAGCCCAACTTACACAAAGGAAATTACTTGGAATTAATACAACTATCACCTCAATGCTGCCATGAGCATGCTGTTCGTGGTCTAGTAGTATCCAAAAAATAGCCTAATAAAAAAAAGGTCCCAAAACGTTGTTTTGGGACCTTTTTCACATTCAACTTAACCTTACTTATTATCTAGCGAATAATTTTAAAACTTTCACTTTCCTTACCTGAATCACATTTCAAGATATAGGTACCTACCGATAGATGGTTCAAAGACAATTGCGCCATATCATTTGACACTGCTTCAATTTGAATTTCCATTTCTCGACCGCTAGCATCAAACAAACTAAATGTACAAGCAGCTATATTTTCGTATTGAATAAAAATAGGCTCCATAGTTTCCTTTTGGAATACTTGAAATTTAACCTCCTTTACAATACTATTTGAGGCTTGTCTATACTGAGGGTTACTATTATTTATTTCTTTCCAGAATTTATCTACCCCATTGGTAAAATAACTGGCTCCTAAAAATGTTTGATTAGTTACGGGATAAGAGGCATCATATTTCACCGCCGAGGCTATTCTATTATCCCCACCATAGAAACCTACAGCCTGACCATCATTTATTTCGTAATATCCATTTGTGATAGCTGTTCCTGTCATATCTGTTTCAACACTGATGACATCATGCGGACTATATCCTGTAGTGGTAGTCAGTGTAGTTAAACAATCTTCGTAAGAGGATACCCAAGAAGCACGAACAGTGCCAAATTGATAATCCACAACTGGATAAATATTTGCGCATCCATCATAATCTATTCCAGCATTCAGGTGTACCTGAGAGGGTATAGTCATGGTATTTATATCGTAGTAAAAACCAGCGATATCAAACTGTGAAGTTGGTGAAGTTTGTTCTGCCATGGCTACCACCGTGAAATTTTTCAAAGCATTGTTTCCTACCGCACCTTGATGCCTAGGAGCTTCTATTCTAGGCTCATGATACTTCATATTGGATGCGTTGAAGTCATATTCATTCACATTTGTTGTGAAAGTTGGTAGTGGACCATATTTTACATCTGCATACATCATGGTTCTAATCCGCAACTGACCAATCAAACTATTGTTGTATTCACAGTACACTACCGATACTTTTGGGTCTGCACCAGACATAGGGTCTACATCATGTACTACAAGATCTGGCGTATATCCTGCATCCAATAGCACTGTATTCGTATTAGGCAAACTAAAAGCCCATGGATCAAAAGTGGTCAGGTAAATATCTGGATTCGGGTTTCCCTGAAATACTAGCATACCCCTATTTTGACTGCTGATATTAATCTTTGGCCATTTCCCCAAGCCTAGGTCTAGGCTAAGATCATATACATAGGAAAATGGAGACATATTCAAATGAAACATAGCAATATTTGCATGTCCATTGGAAGATTGATAAGCAACAAAACATCTATCTGCATTTATAGAATAAGCCACATCTGGTTTACCCGCATCCTGAATTGAATAGGTATTCATAAGGTTGCCAGAACCATCATACCATTTTATATCGATAGTAGATCCGGACTCATAGGCTATCGCTTTGATATTCATAGATCCTGGAGCAATGGCCATTCCACAGTGCGAGGAGTTCACCGGAATCAGCTCCGTAATATAATTATCCACTTGTGCCGCAGCTTGGATGTTTTGTGCATTCCCCCTACCACAAAAGGCAAATAGGGAAAGGGCTGAAATAAAAATTGAAACTTTTTTCATGTATAATTTAATAATTAGGTTTTCCGACCATTACCAATAAATAACCCATCAGCATCCAATCCCAAAAGAATAGGAATAGAAAAAAACTTAAGCTTCAAATAGATATAGGATTTAACTAAGAATTTTGCCAAGGGTTATAAAAAATAATGATCTGTAAATAATGAATAATGAGACTAATATATCTCCTAATCCATTAAAAGTCAATCACTGAAAACTGGTAAATTTCAATATACCTGAAAACAGTGACTAAACTTGAAAAAGAATTGGTTCCCTGCTACCGCCAGTTTGTAACTGGTGGTTTAACATAAAAATGAAAGCACTAAAATAAAAAGACTAAATTTCAAAATTCTAACACACAACAACAGAAACCATGAATTTAGGAAAAGTCTCCATTTTTATATCTTTAATAGGAATAAGCATCATTCTCTATACTAACTACTTTATTTGGGACATGTATCAAATGGAAATACAACAAATGAGGGAACAAATGAATATGGATCAAGGAATTCATTTGCATGCTGTTGGTAAATCCATAAGATTAACCTGTCTCGGGTTAGGTACACTAGGATTAATAATCGGAATTAAAGCTACAGTAAAAAAGCATCCGTTTAGAATAGTAGGAATCTTGCTTTCAATAATTACTTTGATACTATCAATCTTTCCAATTTGGACACTGTTTTAGAAAGTTACACAGCTACTGCGAGCCCCGCTACCGCCAGTTTCTCAACTGGTGGTCTAGTAGTAAACAGAAGACATCACAATAAAACCAAAAAAAGGTCTCAAAACAACGTTTTGAAACCTTTTCAATTTTATATAAATACCCGCTATCACACCTTCACGGCCGGAAACATTTCTTCAATTTTCATCCCATCAAAATCCCCAGAGCTCATCATCAGCCAAACTTGTTTTGCTTCTGGATTGAATTCCGTATGTACAAAATCTAGTACCTCCTGCCCTTTGTTGGCAATTTGCAATTCAGGATTATCGAAAGCATTAGCCACTACCTCCTTGGCAATATCTGGAAGCTGTTTTATACGCAGCGCCTCCTTATTGTAGAACACCATTCCTTTGTGCATACCCTCCATGGTATTTTGGTATAGCAAAAGGAAATCAGCAGAAAGAGAGCTATAGGTATGGAGTTCGAAACAGACCATTACCTCCCAACCTTTGAACTGTTTGCATACAGCATTTAGCGTAGCTTCCACCTTAGAAGGCGAATGGGCAAAATCTTTATAGACCTTCAAATTGGGGCGGTCTACCATTTTCTCAAGACGCTTGCTAGCCCCTGTAAAGGAACCGATGGTGCTGTACATTTGTTCATCAGAGATATTCATCTCCTTCAGTACATGAAAGGCCGCTTGAAGGTTCATCAGGTTATGGGCTCCAAAAATTTGGATAGGCACCTCCCCTGTTGGTGCATTCAATATGGTTTGGGCATTCTCTATTCTAGAAGGGTGAGAAGAATAAGGAATCAAACGGAAATGGCGTTTCCTTTCCATCACCAGCTTTAGCAATTCCATATCGTCCTCATTGTATATCAATACTCCATCAGGCTCTATAAGATCTAGAAAAGCCCTAAAAGTATCCAAATAAGATTGGAACGTAGGGAATACATTTACATGGTCCCAGGCAATTCCAGTAAGCACTGCAATATGTGGTTTGTATAGGAGGAATTTGGATCGCAAATCTAAGGGAGAAGACAGGTATTCATCCCCTTCCAAAACGATAGATTTCGCTTCTTTGGTCAATTTCACCATCCTATCGAAGCCATCTAGCTGGGCACCTACCATATAATCTACCTCTACTTCTAGGCTATTCAATACATGTAGAATCATAGAAGTAGTAGACGTCTTACCATGGCTACCACCTATTACAATTCGTTTTTTATCCTTGCTCTGCTCATAGAGAAACTCAGGATACGAAAAGATAGGAAGGTCTAGTTCCATGGCACGTAGTAATTCTGGGTTGTCCTTTTTGGCATGCATACCCAATACAATACCATCCAATCCGGCATGTATCTTTTCCGGAAACCAACCTTCCTGCTCAGGTAAAATACCCTGCTCGGCAAGACGCGTTCTAGAAGGTTCAAAAATCTTATCGTCTGAACCCGTTACCGTAAGTCCTTTGTGTTGTAAAGCCAAGGCAAGGTTGTGCATAGCAGATCCACCTATCGCAATGAAATGAACATTTTCCATCTTTTCTTTTTAAGCCCTCTTTTGGGCACTTAACATTCTATCTTTTCCTTGGAGATCTTTTTTAAGCAGTACCTGCTCATAGCCCAAATCTTCCATCAGTTGAACCATCTCCTTGGGGAAGTCCTCATGTATTTCATAATACAAGGTTCCTCCTGGATTTAAATGTAGTAATCCTCGCTTAGCAATCTCTCTATAAAAGACCAATGGATCATTATCCTTGACAAACAGTGCCATATGGGGTTCGTGTTCCAATACATTGTTGAACATCAAACGAGCATCCGCTTGTGGAATATAGGGTGGGTTGCTGACTATTACATCATAGGCGTCCATCTCCTTCCAAGAGCCCAAGGCATCGGCTTTGAATATTTTGATATCCAGATCTAGCAGCTTTTGATTTTCTCTGGCCAAGCTCAAGGCATCGGCAGAAAGGTCGCAAGCAGAAATTATAGCATTGGGCAATCTATTTTTCAGACTCATCGCTATACAACCACTTCCGGTGCATACATCCAAAAAACTTTTTGCTTGTGTATGTCGCTTGGCAATCCAATTCACCAATTCTTCCGTCTCCGGTCTTGGGATCAATGCCCGATGGTCGATATTGAAAATTAGGTCATCAAAAAAAACCTTCCCAGTAATATACTGAAGAGGCTCTTCGTTTTTCAATCTATGGAGGCTTTCGCTGATCTTTTTTTGTACTTCTTCTGTTGGGATTTGCTGGTCATTCATCATGAAATCCAACTTAGACAAACCCAACATTTCTAGTATGCCAAAAAAGAGTGATTCAGCCTCTCTTATATCATAACTATCCGAAAGTGTTTTTAGAAATTCGTTTTTCCACGCTCGGTAGCTTAAATTAGCATTATTCATGCCTTCTGTTTTGAATAAAAATAGCTAAAATTTCTATATTTGCTACATTATGAGCGAAAAGATATTACTCAATAGTAAGGAGATTGACATTACCATCACAAGGCTGTGTTGGGAACTCATTGAAAATCACGAAGATTTCTCTAATACGGTGATCATTGGTATGCAACCAAGGGGTGTTTTTTTGGCAGAAAAAATTGTTGCTAAATTAAACGAGCTGAAAAAAATCGACACCTTACATTGGGGAAGTTTGGACAGCACCTTCTTTAGAGATGATTTTAGAAATCGTACTGAACATCTTTTAGTACACCAAACCAATATCGATTTTCTCATAGAAAACAAAAGAGTAGTCTTTATAGATGATGTACTGTATACCGGTAGATCTATCCGTGCTGGACTGAATGCCATAGGTTCTTTTGGTAGACCTAAGGACATCGAACTATTGGTACTCATCAATAGACGATTTTCTCGTGAACTACCTATATCTCCCAACTATATTGGAAGGGAGGTAGATGCCATCTCTACAGAGAAAGTAAATGTAGAATGGTCTATACTAGGAAAAGAAGATAAAGTAAGTTTGATAAATAACTAATCATGACCAATCAACTAAGCGTAGATCATCTTGTTGGAATAAAAGAGCTGCAAAAGGAAGATATCGAACTTATTTTTCAGACGGCGGAGCAATTCAAGAATGTATTGAACCGTCCTATCAAAAAGGTACCTTCTCTAAGAGATGTAACTATTGCCAACTTATTCTTTGAAAACTCAACGAGAACAAGACTTTCTTTTGAGCTAGCGGAAAAAAGACTTTCTGCTGATGTTGTCAACTTTTCTGCCGCTTCTTCTTCTGTTAAGAAAGGGGAAACACTTATAGATACTGTAAACAATATCTTGGCCATGAAAGTGGATATGGTTGTCATGAGACATCCTAACCCAGGAGCTGCCAAGTTTTTGTCTGAGCATGTTGATGCGAAAGTCATCAATGCTGGTGATGGAGCCCATGAGCATCCTACCCAAGCCTTGCTAGATTCTTATTCTATGAGAGAGCGCCTAGGTGACTTAGCAGGAAAAAAGGTAGTTATTGTAGGAGATATTACCCACTCTAGGGTAGCCCTATCAAATATCTACTGTCTGCAAAAACAAGGCGCCGAAGTAATGGTTTGTGGACCTACCACCCTTATTCCAAAGTATATTCACGAATTGGGGGTACTAGTAGAACACGATCTACAAACTGCACTTGAATGGTGTGATGTAGCCAATATGCTGCGTATTCAATTGGAGCGTCAAGATGTAAAATACTTTCCATCCTTACGTGAATACACGATGATGTATGGATTGGATATGAAAATGCTAAACAGTCTTAGTAAGAAGATCATCATAATGCATCCAGGACCTATCAACCGTGGTGTTGAGATTAGCTCTGAAGTAGCAGATTGTGATCAGGCAATAATTCTAGATCAGGTAGAAAACGGAGTAGCTGTACGTATGGCTGTTGTTTATCTATTGGCTCAAAAATTACGAATTAACGCTTAATACAAGCACTATGGATATTATAGAAAAAGATAGCTATATACTTTTCCAATTTTCAGATATAAAGGATTGGAATGACTTTCAAAGTAGCGAGGACGCTATTGAAAAAAGCAAAGGTTATAATCAAAATGTCATCTTTTCCTTTGATACAGGAATTTCTTTTAATTCAGAACTATTAGAAGAGCTAGGGAATTTTTCTGTAGCTTTAGGATCAATAAATAAATCATTTGTGGTAGTAACCGATTTTGCGAAAGAGGATATCGACCATGTATTAAATCTAATTCCAACCGAGCATGAAGCAATGGAATTCATCTTTATGGAGGAAATAGAACGAAGTCTTTAACAACCAATAATTAAAACCAACATTATGAAAAAAATTTTACTTTCTGTTTTTACATTGTCAATCTTAGGAATTAGCTCAAGCTTTGCCCAATGTACACCTGATACTACTATTACAGATATCATTTCGTACCCTGCAACTGCTATCGTTTCTGGAGACACTGTTTTCTTACCAGAAATCGTTGACTATACATACAGCGAAACTATCTATATGGCTGTTCCAGATTCATTGGAAGCTTCAGGTATTTCAGGTACTGTAACATTCTTACAATTGGATTCTATCGTAGGTCTTCCTGATGGATTAACATTGGAATGTGATAACAATGACTGTAACTGGGCAGGTGGAGAGTACGGATGTGCTACTATCTCTGGAACAATTACAGATTCAACAGCTTCTATGCAATATGAATTGGAATTATTCCTTTCTGCTGAAGTAGATGTATTCAGTACTGCATTCCCATTAGACAATGACGCTATACAAGAAATCGTTGGTGACAGTGGAGTAGTTATTTTGGCTACTGCTGCTAACCTAAGTATTGAAGAAGAAGCTATCAATACGGTTGCTTTGTACCCTAACCCAAGTTCTACAGTGAGCACTATGCGTTTCAACGCTTTGACTGCTGGAAATGTAAACATGATGGTTACAGATATGAGTGGTCGTGTATTGTACGCTACTTCTATGGAAAGTACAGTTGGTGAAAACACAATTGAAATTCCAGCTAGTTCTTTCACTGCTGGTGTTTACCAAGTAAGCCTTTCAAATGGAGACTTCGCTGTTAATTCTCAGTTGGTTATCCGTAAATAAGCCTATTTTCTTGGAATAATAATTCCAAAAAACATATTTAAAAACCTTATACATGTCCTATTTTTAAAGGAATGTATGAGGTTTTTTATTATATTGTAATCATGCCATTCGATTTAACCATATTAGGAAGCAGTTCAGCAACCCCTACCGCCAACAGAAACCCCACTGGACAAATTCTCAACTTCAGAGATAAATTATATCTGATAGATTGTGGTGAGGGTACTCAAAGTAGAATAAGACAAAATAGAATCAAGTTCAATCAAATTGAAAAGATTTTTATCTCTCACCTGCATGGTGATCATTATTTTGGACTTTTGGGTCTACTGTCTACCTATAATTTGATGGGCCGTGAAAAGCCTTTAGACCTATATGGACCGCCAGCATTAAAACAAGTGCTAGATCTTAATATGAGGATCACCCATTCTGCATGGCGCTATAAACTAAATTTCCACCCTACGAATCCATTGGAGTCGGAATGTATTTTTGAAGATAATAAAATTGCCATTTATTCTTTCCCGCTTATTCATAGAATAGATACCACTGGTTACAAATTTGTGGAAAAGGAAAAGTTACGTCCTATCAATAGAAAGATGATAGACGATTATGATATTCCATTTTATGCCATTAATCGAATAAAAGAAGGTGCAGACTATAAAATGGACGATGGAACAATTCTAGCCAATAGTAAGCTAACTTTCAATCCACCAAAACCGAGAT
Source organism: uncultured Flavobacteriales bacterium (assembly GCA_913063375.1). Classification (GTDB taxonomy): domain Bacteria; phylum Bacteroidota; class Bacteroidia; order Flavobacteriales; family CAJXXR01; genus CAJXXR01. The sequence goes on from CAJXXR010000017.1 coordinate 21,302, forward strand.
CCTACGCATTCTGTTCCGATACTGTTTATACAGAAACCATCCTTCCCTATATCAAGGGAGTGGATCTATTGTATCATGAGGCAACTTTTTTACATGAACTAAAGGATCAAGCGAGACATACCAAACATACCACAGCCAAACAAGCTGGTGAAATTGCAAAAAAAGCAGGTGTCGGTAAATTAATTATTGGTCACTTTTCTTCTAGGTATAAAAAGTTGACGCCCCTTTTAGAGGAAGCAAAGGAAGAATTTGAAAATACAGAATTGGCTTTGGAGGGTAGAAAATTTGAGATTGAAGCCCATGAAAATAATTAGTGATATAGGTTCTACCAAGTCAGAATGGGCTTGGATAAAACCGGATGGTTCTGTACAAAGAATCTCGGAAATTGGTTTCAATCCAAATTACCAAAGTGCAGAGGAGATAGCTACAGTTTTCCAAAAGGTACTCGATCAAACAGCTTATTCTTCCACTACCCAACTATATATTTACGGTGCTGGTATAGATAGCCCAAAAAGTATAGAGAACTTAAAGAAAGCACTCGCTAGCCTATCCATTAAAAAAGATAAGATACATATTCACAGTGACCTATTGGCAGCAGCACAGGCTGCTTATGGTGATAACACTGGTCTTATTGCTATACTAGGAACGGGCTCCAATATTAGTTATTACGATGGTGAAAAATTGGCTACGACCAATTCCTTGGGCTATGTTTTAGCCGATGAAGGTGGTGGCGTTGATTTAGGAAAAGAACTATTGAGAGCTTTTATCTATGGACAACTACCAACTGAAATAGAAAATGAATTGAAAACTGAATTCCAACTCAGTAAAGAAAATATCATTCACAGCTTATACTTCAAAAAGTACCCTCAAAAATACTTGGCATCCTTTGCTCCTTTTATCGCTAAATACAAAGAGGAGGACAAAATACAAAGACTAATATTCCATTGCTTCGACCGCTTTTTTAAAGGACCAGCAGCTGTATTCAAATCGGAATCCAACCAGATAAAGCTAATCGGTTCTATAGGATTACATTTTCAAGAATACCTTCAAGCTAGTGCCCTACACAATGGATTTGAAATAGTGGAATGTATTCAAAAACCTATGGAGAGATTAATTGATTTTCATAAGTCTACCAATTAATTATTCTTTTATCCTGCATGTATTTATTTCTGAATCCGAAATCGCAATTATAATAACCTGAAACAAGAAGTCAAAATTTAGATCGAATGAATGAAGCTACGAAATGGCATTTATCGACCAGAGGGAGATGAATTAGCCTGTAGTAGTATAATGAATGCTTCGAAGAACGATCCTTATTTTGACTCCCGGACGTCCGGGATTGCTTTCTTTTTCATCAATTGGAAAAAGAAAGAGCCCTGCGCTTGAGCGAAATAAAGAGTTTTTTAAAAGATTAGGATGCTTAGGTTAAAGGTAAAAGAGTTGCTTCGCACTGAGATTAAAAGGAATTATCGGATAGAAATCTTCGCTTCTATTTTGACAGGGAAATTTACAGAATTGGCAATAAAACACTTTCCATGTGCCTCGTGATGCAATTCTTTAGCAAGATGCAAATTATCTCTAGATTGGATACGAATTTCTGGATATAAGGTTGCTGCTACAAAGGCTCCTGCCCCATCCATACTTTCTTCCATAATACCTTCTGCATGATCCACATATCTTTGTACAACAATGCCATTTTCCGAACATAGGTGCAGATACCATAACATGTGACAACTAGAAATGGAGGCAATCAATAATTCTTCAGGATTCATCCGATGGACATCCCCTCTAAATGTAGGATCTGAAGACAAGGCAACTACAGATTTCCCAGGTACCGATAATTCATGATCGCGGCTATATTTTTTATAACCTCCCGTTCCTTCTCCTGTATTTCCTGTCCAGGTGATGGTACTCGAATATCGATGCTGTTTGCTCATAAATAAAAGTCTTTTGTTAAAGATACATATTCATCGGAATAACTATGATCTTCTTTTCGAATAATCAATTCTGAAAGTTGACTTTCTTTTAGTTCCGAACTTTTTTCAAAAAGTAGTAATAAACGTTCGGCTTTCTTTCCTTCTTTACCATAAACTACCGTCCTTTCCACTTCAACCAATCCAGTATCTTCTAATTGAAATTCCGCATCAAAAGGAATGACAATCGCCAAGCGCCCTTTCTCTGTCAATAATTGAGATGAACGATGTAACAACTCTGTCAATCCCAAGCTATGATTATGCCTTGCAAGCATTCTTGAAGTCTTGGGAGAAAGCGATCCAGCATTGGCAACAAAATAAGGAGGATTGCTTACGATTAAATCAAATGGAGCGGTTTCCAAATCCTGTACAGCAACCTCTTTAGCTTCCATACGAGCAGCCCAACTATTTCTTTGGAAATTTTCATTGGCCTCAGAAACACTATCTGCATGAATATCTATAGCCACTACAGCAGCATCCTGAAAACGCTGCGCCATACACAGCGCAATAATACCAGAGCCCGTTCCAACATCCAATATACGCGAGTAAGCACCATTTACCACCCATGCACCCAATAAAATAGCATCCGTACCCACCTTCATACTAGAATTGTGATGGGCCACATCAAACTGTTTACATTTCCATAATTTCATAGACAAAATCTCGACTTATCAGTTTAGTATTCAGGTCCATTATCGATTCCCTTACCCACAATATAAATCAGTGTGAAAGCTATGGATAAGGCCAATTAATTTACGATCTTTGTTGCTCATAAATTGAATCAACATGGCAGACGACAAGAAGATCATCTTTTCGATGGTTAATATATCCAAAACTTTTCCGGGTAAAACCGTATTAAAGAATATTCACCTTTCCTTTTACTATGGAGCAAAAATAGGAATTATTGGGCTAAATGGTTCCGGTAAATCTACTGTTCTAAAACTAATTGCAGGTGTAGATAAAGATTATCAGGGAGAAATGCACTGGAGCCCTGGATATTCTGTTGGTTATCTTGAGCAAGAGCCAAAATTGGATCCCACCAAAACAGTTGTTGAAATAGTAAAAGAAGGAGCAGCTGAGACAGTACAAGTACTGGAAGACTATGAGGCTGTAAACCTACGCTTTGGGGAACCAGAAGTATTGGAAGATCCAGACTTGATGCAAAAATTGATCGATGAGCAGGCAGAGCTTGCTGAAAAAATTGATCAGTTGGATGCCTGGAACTTAGACCAAAAATTGCAAACTGCAATGAATGCGCTACGTACACCAGAAGGAGATACACCTGTAAAGAACCTTTCTGGAGGGGAAGCAAGGCGTGTAGCACTTTGTCGTCTACTATTGCAAAGCCCAGATGTATTGCTACTGGATGAGCCAACCAATCACTTGGATGCAGAATCTGTACAATGGTTGGAGCAACATTTACAACAGTACAAAGGAACTGTAATTGCGATTACCCACGATAGATATTTCTTGGACAATGCAGCTGGATGGATTCTTGAGATGGACCGTGGTGAAGGTATTCCTTGGAAAGGGAACTACTCTTCTTGGTTGGATCAAAAGACCAAGCGTATGGCACAAGAAGACAAACAAGCTTCTAAGCGTCAAAAGACCTTAGAACGTGAGTTGGAATGGATCCGTATGACACCCAAAGGAAGACATGCGAAATCTAAGGCTCGTTTGAATAATTATAATGAGCTATTGAGCCAGTCTTCTGAAGAAAGAGAAAGAAAATTAGAAATTTATATTCCTTCAGGACCAAGATTGGGTAATGAAGTTATTGAAGCCATAGATGTAGCCAAAGGGTATGGAGATCGTCTTTTGTACGATAACCTGAACTTCCGTCTACCTCCTGCAGGTATCGTTGGTATTATTGGGCCAAACGGTGCTGGTAAGACTACACTATTCAAAATGATTATGGGTCTTGAAACACCAAATGGTGGTGACTTCAAGGTTGGTGAAACCGTAAAGATCTCTTATGTAGATCAAAACCATGATTCTATTGATTCAGAAAAAACTGTTTGGGAAAACATCGCTGACGGTGAAGAGACGATTGAAATAGATGGTCATAGACAAAACTCTAGAGCCTATGTTTCAAGGTTTAACTTCTCTGGATCTGACCAAAACAAGAAAGTAAAAGTACTTTCTGGTGGAGAAAGAAACAGACTACACCTAGCAATGGCCCTGAAACAACAAGGGAATGTATTGCTACTGGATGAGCCAACCAATGACTTGGATGTAAATACACTAAGAGCACTGGAAGAAGGTTTAGAAAACTTTGCTGGTTGTGCCGTAGTAATCTCTCACGATAGATGGTTCTTGGATAGAATTTGTACGCACATTCTTGCATTTGAAGGAAATTCTGAAGTATACTACTTTGAAGGTGGATATTCTGATTATATAGAAAACTACAAGAAACGTAAAGGAGACAAAGAACCAAATCGTATCAAGTATAAGAAACTTACCAACGGTTAATGAAAAAGTCACACCTAATGCTCTTTGTAGATTTTTCATTGGCTTGCCTTTTGAGCTTTTGTATTTATCTATTGGGCACTATTGATATGATACGACAAATGGAGCCTTGGTTCTATTTTGTATTCACCCCTATTATCTTTTTATTTCTGTATAAAAAGAGAACTAAAGAGGAAAAAAATCAAGACTAAATACCCTTGAGATTTTTCAACAAAAGATTGATGAATTGTTAATTTTTTAACATCTTTGATTTTTGGACTGCAAACATAAACCCAATCTAGTATTGGGTTTATGCTTTGCATTCAACTATATGATTTACAGACAGCTTATCGCTTTATAAGCGAAGCAACATAATACTACCATCCAATGAAAATAGGAATCATCCGAGAAGGGAAAAATCCACCAGACAAACGCGTACCTTTTACACCTGCACAATGTGAGGAAATCATGGGTTCATATCCTGAGATCGAATTGGTTGTACAGCCAAGTAAAATCCGTTGTTTTTCAGACGACGAGTATAAAGAAAAAGGGGTACCAATGCAAAGCGATCTTTCCGATTGTGATGTATTAATGGGTGTCAAGGAAGTACCTATCAGAAATCTGATGAACGATAAAACCTATTTTTTCTTTTCGCATACCATCAAACAACAGCCTTATAACAAAGATTTGATAAAGGCCTTGTTGGACAAGAACATCCGTATGGTGGACTACGAAACCCTAACGGCTGCTACAAATCAAAGATTGGTTGGTTTTGGACGTTATGCCGGAATTGTAGGTGCTTATAATGGATTCCTTGCATGGGGAATGAAATACGATACTTTTAGTTTATATCCTGCCCATGAATGTGAAGATCGCGTTGAACTGGAGGAAGAATTGAAAAGAATTCAATTACCATCCAATTTCAAATTGGTACTTACTGGTAAAGGACGTGTATCACAAGGAAGTGTGGAAATTATTGAATTATTAGGACTTAAAAAAGTTAGCCCCGAAGACTTTATTACGAAAACTTTTGAGGCTCCTGTATATACCATTGCGGACTGTTTAGATTATAATAAAAGAAAGGACGGGCAAATTCTCAACAATAGCGATTTTTACACAAACCCTGAGGATTATATTACCGACTTCCCTAAATTTTCTGCTGTAGCAGATATGTTTATAGCAGGTCACTTCTACGGATCGGGTTCTCCTTATATCTTTACAAGAGAAGAAGCGAAACACCCAGACTTCAAACTTAAGGTGGTAGCAGATATCAGTTGTGATATTGATGGACCAGTAGCTTCTACAATTCGTCCATCTACTATTACAGATCCTATTTATGGATACAATAGGATGACCGAAAAAGAAGATACGATCAAAAATGAGGATGTTATCACGGTTATGGCTGTAGATAATTTACCTTGTGAATTACCTAAGGATGCTTCTGCAGACTTTGGAGATATGTTGATGGAACATGTACTTCCAGCTCTTTTGAGAGAAGATCCTGACACTATCATTGGTAGAGCCTCGATTTGTGAAAACAAAAAGCTCACAGAGAAATATGACTATCTAAGCGAATATGCTTATAACTAATAAGCATTAGATAAAATTATAAAAAAAGGAGACCAAAATGGTCTCCTTTTTTTTTGTCCTTATATTTGGTAGATTAAATTACAAGGCTCTATTTCAGTATTAAAAAATACTAGAATTTATACTTAAAATTATGTGTACATATATTAATAAAATCAATTACTTAAACAAGGGCTAAATTTCAAATTTATTAATTTAAAACATTCGGTAGATCCCACAATTAGTCATAGCTTGGTACAATAATAACAGAGTCTTCAGAATAAAAGATATAGAAATGACTCGGTGATAATTTAAAAGGCCTACGAAATTATAAGGGATTTAAAATTGCTATTATTTGTTCTCTAATCCTATAGCACTATTACCTAAAATCCCTTTTTCAACTCTAAGCATTTTGGTTAACGCCGGGTCTATTTTTTTCTCACAATTTTCCACAAAAAAAAGGGCTATTTTAATAATAGCCCTTCCTTAAATTACTACTTGGATATATTATCGAACCATCAATTTAAAGGTTTGAGCTTTTTTAGAAGAGCTACAATGTAGGACATACATACCTTTTGACAATCCTTGAGTATTTATTATCAATTCTTGATCATATAAATCCATATTATTTGAAAAATCAATCCTTTTACCTTCTATATTGAAGATCTGAAATTGATAATCTTTTAAATTCTCAGCTGAAAGTGTATAATTTTCATTTGAAAAAGTAAGGGTCATTTCCTCATCTTTTTGAATAGATAGTCTTTTAGGACTGGCACTAGCCAATAACTTCTTATTATAGATAGCATATCCATTTGTAGTTGAATAATTGTAAACAAAGGAGTTTAAATTGTAAGCATTATCCCATCTTGCTTCTGCAATTGATGGATTTGCAGTATGAAATCCCCCTTGTACTTTATTCACTTCAAACATTTTAATTAAGGATAAGGAAGATCTATCAAATTCTGCTAATAATACATCTTCACCTAGATTCCCTAGACTCGTTAATGTCCATGCCTCATTTGTTGAAGCCAATCCATATTCTGAAGCCCATGCAAATTTTATTCTTTCTTGATTATAACAGACTACAGGTTTTCTGTTCATTGTATTACCAGCACCAACAGACACCTCATAGCTATACGATCCTGTATAGTTATGTGTGAAAGCTACAATTTTATTCAAATTAGACGATGTAATTTCTCTTGCCACTGCAGTAAATTCATCTTTAAAGCTATTACCAAGGTAATGAGCACGTGCAATACGAGGTTCTGTATACGCTCCATCTCCTGATGAGTAAACAAACGTTTGCCCAGTAAAACTACTACCTGCCATCAAACTAAGAATATCAGTTTGCTTAATGATAAGATCTCCCTTTAAGTCATCGATATAAACCACCTCTACTATTCGCCCTACTCCACTAGCAGAAATATCAGGCTGGCTACCATATCCAACTAAAACTGGACTTGAAACAATAATAGTTGAAGGAGTATTTCCTATATAAAATGTTGACGCATAAATAACACCACTTTCATCCCAGGTAATAACTCCTAAACCAAGCTCACTCCATTCATTAAAATAAGTAATATCTATATTTACTGAATTAATAGGATTTGTAGTTGAAAAAGGCATTACTCCCCCAAAGTTAAATCCAGACATCGGTACAGCCGAAGGATAATAATAAGAAATATAAACTTGATTATTTGTAGCATCTACATAACCTACATAGGCAACAATTCCATCTACTGGACTAACCTCTACGTCAGGGTCAATAGCCCCAGGTATGGATACACTACCAGGACCAAACTCCTGATTACCCGTCCAAGCCAAAGTTGAATTTCCTGTAGGATCGTCCCAAACACTTAAAGCAACCGAAGTACCCATCACATCTGATGGATCACTAAGTAAAAAATTACTTACAGCAGTACCCGTATTAATTGAAGGCCCTCTACCCATTGGAGTAGATACGCCATAAAGCATAACATCAGGATTGGTAGCATTGATAATAGTTTGAGCTGAAAGTTGCGTTAAGCCCATTAATGCGAATATTGAAATATTCGTTAAAAATTTTTTCATAGTGTATATAATTAACTTATTAATGGAGCAAATATATAAAACATATATTAAAATCAAAATGTAATAGAACATACTTACCATCAACTACTTACAACTACTACATCATACAATACTTACCTTGTATTTATACATAATATATTACAGAAGTTTTATTGAAAATAATATCACAATTAACTTAGAACAACACAATTACTTAAAATTAAAATATTGGAAATAAAAAAAGAGCTATTATAAAATAGCCCTTTTTTTTTATTTATGACTTAGATATTTTATCGAACCATCAACTTAAAGGTTTGAGCTTTTTTAGAAGAGTTACAATGTAGGACATATATACCTTTTGACAATCCTTGAGTATTAATTATCAATTCTTGATCATACATTTCCATATTATTTGAAAGATCAATCTTTTTACCTTCTATATTGAAGATTTGAAATTGATAATCTTTTAAATCCTCAGCTGAAAGTGTATAATTTTCATTTGAAAAAGTAAGGGTCATTTCCTCATCTTTTTGAATAGATAGTCTTTTGGGACTTGCACTTGCCAATAACTTCTTATTATAGATGGCATATCCATTTGTAGTTGAATAATTGTAAACAAAGGAGTTTAAATTATAAGCATCATCCCATCTTGCTTCTGCAATTGATGGATTTGCAGTATGAAAATCTCCTTGTACCCTATTCACTTCAAACATTTTTATTAAGGATAAAGAAGATCTATCAAATTCTGCTAATAATACATCTTCACCAAGATTTCCTGGACTCGTTAATGTCCATGCCTCAGTTGTTGAAGCCAATCCATATTCAGAAGCCCATGCAAATTTTATTCTTTCTTGATTGTAACAGACTACAGGTTTTCTGTTCATTGTATTACCAGCTCCAACAGACACCTCATAGCTATACGCTCCTGTATTATTATGTGTAAAAGCTACAATTTTATTCAAATTAGAGGATGTAATTTCTCTTGCTACAACAGTAAATTCATCATAATAGTTATTACCAAGGTAATGAGCGCGTGCAATTCTAGGTTCAGTATACTCTCCCTCTCCAGATGAGTATACATACGTTTGCCCAAAAAAGCTACCTCCCATCAAATCAGCAAGAACTGTTTGCTTAATGATAAGATCTCCTTTTAAGTCATCAATATAAGATACATTTACATAGAATTTTTCTACACTACCAATGGAAATATCGGGCTGACTTCCATATCCTACTAAAACAGGATTTGAAACAATAAAAGTTGAAGGTGTAGGTCCTAATTTAAATGTTGCAGCATAAATAACACCACTTTCATCCCAAGTAATGACACCTACACCAACCTCACCACCTATCTGATGGGAAGAAATATCTATATTTACTGAATTAATAGGATTTGTAGTTGCAAAAGGCATTACTCCACCAAAGTTAAATCCAGTCATTGGTACACCTGAAGGGTAATAATTAGAAATATAAACTTGATTATTTGTAGCATCGACATAACCTACAAAGGCAACAATTCCATCCACTACGCTAAGCTCTACATCAGGATCAATTGCACCAGGTATGGATATATTTCCAGGTCCAAACGCCTGATTACCTGTCCAAGCCAAAGTTGAATTCCCTGTAGGATCATCCCAAACACTTACAGCTACTGAAGTCCCCATCACATCTGATGGATCGCTAATTAAAAAATTACTAACGGCAGTACCCGTATTTATTGATGGCCCTCTACTCGTTGGAGTAGATACGCCATAAAGCATAACATCAGGGTTGGTAGCATTGATAATAGTTTGAGCTGAAAGTTGCGTTAAGCCCATTAATGCGAATATTGAAATATTCGTTAAAATTCTTTTCATAATGTATAAAATTAAATTATTATTAAAACCAAAGGTATAAAACAATTGATAAAATAAAAACAACATAGAACATTCTTAATATCAAATACTTACAACTATTTAAACATATAATATATACCTAATATTTATACGTTACATTTTCCTAGAAAACAATCTAAATAATATTACAAACAATTTTAAACAAAACACTTAGGTGAAATTAAAAAATTGTAAATAAAAAAAGGGCTATTTAAAAATAGCCCTTCCCTTTTATACTAGATTCGAAAAAAAAATTATCGAATATCTTTTATCTTTTTAACCGTTGCAATCGGATCATCTGATTTAAACACATAGCTACCAGCTACCAATACATCCGCACCGGCATCTACTAATTCACCTGCATTTTTATCTGTTACACCTCCATCAATTTCTATTAAGAAATCTAGACCAGCTTCTTTTCTCATTGCGTCCAATTCCTTCACCTTAGCGTAGGTATTTTCAATGAATGATTGTCCACCGAAACCAGGATTTACAGACATGATACATACTAGATCCAAATCAGCCAAGACATCTTTCAATAAACTTACTGGAGTATGCGGATTCAAAGCGACACCAGCTTTCATGCCTTCTGCTCTGATAGCTTGAAGCGTTCTATGCAAGTGTGTACATGCTTCATAATGTACCGTAAGTACATCTGTACCCAAGTTTTTGAATGTAGTGATATATCTATCTGGGTCTACAATCATCAAATGCACATCTAAAGGCTTTTTAGCGTGCTTTTTTATAGCCGCTTGAACAGGCATCCCAAATGAAATATTTGGAACGAAAACACCATCCATAATATCAATGTGAAACCAATCAGCTTCACTTGAATTAATCATCTCTACATCACGTTGTAAGTTGGCAAAATCTGCTGCCAAAACCGAAGGGGCGATTAAATGCTTCTTCATTGAATTCTTGTTGTGTTATGAAAAGTACATAAAAAAAGGAGCCAATAAGGCTCCTTTATAATATTAACCTAAATAGGTTTTAAGTATTTTACTTCTTGAAGTATGCTTCAATCTGCGTATAGCTTTTTCTTTAATCTGACGAACTCTTTCACGAGTAAGGTCAAAGATTTCACCAATCTCTTCCAAAGTCATTGGGTGTTTTCCACCAAGACCGAAGTACAATCTTACTACATCTGCTTCTCTAGCAGTAAGTGTAGCCAGTGCACGCTCAATCTCTGTACGTAGAGAGTCACTCAATAGATCCTTATCCGGATTTGGACTTTCACTACTCTTCAATACATCGTAAAGACTAGAATCTTCACCATCTACTAAAGGAGCATCCATAGATACGTGTCTACCTGAGTTTCTTTGGTATTCTTTTACATCGTCTTCAGAAATCTCCAAAGCAACAGAAATCTCTGCAGCTGAAGGTTCACGTTGTAAATTTTGCTCAAGTGCAGCGTAGGTTTTGTTAATCTTATTGATAGATCCAATCTTATTCAAAGGAAGACGAACAATTCTAGATTGTTCAGCTAAAGCTTGAAGAATAGATTGACGAATCCACCATACTGCATACGAGATAAATTTAAAACCTCTTGTTTCATCGAAACGTTGTGCAGCCTTAATCAATCCTAAATTTCCTTCATTAATAAGGTCAGGAAGTGATAAACCTTGATTTTGATATTGTTTCGCTACGGAAACAACAAAACGTAAATTTGCCTTTGTCAATTTCTCCAAAGCGATATGATCGCCTTCTCGAATTCTTTGAGCCAATTCTACTTCTTCCTCAGCAGTAATAAGGTCTACTTTACCAATTTCCTGCAAATACTTATCTAATGAAGCGGTTTCCCTGTTGGTAACCTGTTTAGTGATCTTTAATTGGCGCATAGGCTTATTTAGATTTTAAGGTGTCTATTTTTGTTATACGTTCGTTTTTTCAAAAGGTTTCAACTTTTCTGAAAATATTTTTTCTCAAGCTGCTCCTTTATCAAAGGCACATAATTCAGGACCTCTATTTCTCCAGATATCAATGTATCTGCCAAGCCTTTATACGCTAATATATGTTGATATGCTCCAGGTCTAACAAATGTTAAATACCGGCGCTTAACTTCTTTTGGATCTCTCCCCCTCTCAACTATATCTCGCGCCATTCGTCTTACTATTGCAATATCCATAGGTGTATCTACAAATATTTTATAGTCGAACAAATCGGCTAATTTGGCATTTGAAAAAATCATGGTACCCTCTACTACAATAAAGTCGGCAGGTGCTTGCTGCTTATAGTTTGAATTTCGGGAATGCGTTGAAAAGTCATAAGAAGGAACCGCAATGGTTTGCCCTTCGGAAAGTTGAGTGATTTGTGCAACCATAAGATCGAAATCTATGGCAGCGGGAATATCATAATCGATATCCTCCGGATGGATTTTATCCAAGTCTGGATGATCTAAATAATAATCATCCTGAACAATTAGGCACATCCTCTCTCCAAATTCCTTTTTCAACGCGGTGGTGAATCTAGTTTTACCTGATCCACTGACTCCTGTTATTCCAATTAACAAGCTTTTCCGCACACTAGTCTACTTTAAATGCCTGTGCAAAGTTATCCACAATTTTTGTAACTATGAACATGTTTTCTGGACTTGAGTGTGAAAAGTTTTCATTCATCAAGTCCAAATCAGCATCTCCATCTATTATTTCTTGTAGGTCAAACACCAATTCCAACTGCGCATTACCCTCGTCTAAAGTCCTATTACTAAAGGAAACCTCTACTTCTCTATACAAAGTATCTAGCCCAGGATGCCATGCAAAATTCTGATTCGCTAGGCCATCATTTGTATCGTCAAATTTTCCTTCAATTAATGAAAATTTGTACTTCATAGCCCAACTCCAATGCATATTTTGCCCTGTACTCAATGGATGACTAGGTGCAAATGAAGTAGGATCCATACTGTTGAAGCCAGGATCTAGTCCTAATCCAAAACGGAGGCCAACATAGTTTCCTTTTTTCAATTTCCCGGATATAATAGTAGTAGATACTGTAGACAAATCCATTAAGGCTACTTCCTCCAATTCATGGATGGAACCATCTTCATGGATCAGTTCTATATGATTCATATAATATTTGAAACTTGTAAAAAGAAGATCAACACCATCCCCATTTTCATAGGTAGTTTCCATATTAAAAGCAGTTTCGCCAAACATGGGTGCCAAATTTATTTGAGCGGTAAAATCGTTGGAATCCGAATCTGGATCACATGAAATCAAAAATATAGAGAAGAATAAACTAAAATAGGCAACGATTTTCATACTAGTCTTTTAGATTGAACAAATAGATGAAGTAGTATTAGTATTAATACAAATATACTAAGTCTAGCTATTGCGTGTTTGTACTTTACAAAGAAAGTTATCTCTGTTAATAGTTCAACTTCAGCAGATAAGAATGCTCTTTCATCCCAATTGGAAAGCACTTTAATATCCCCATAAGGATCTATCACAGCAGATATTCCAGTATTTGCAGAACGAACTATATAGCGTCTATTTTCTATTGCTCTCAAGCGGGCATAGGCCAGATGCTGTCTATATCCTGCTGTATCTCCCCACCAAGAGTCGTTGGTAATAATACAAATAAGGTTAGCTCCATCAGCAACAAAAGAACTGACATAGTCACCAAAAATTGATTCGAAACAAATGATAGGCGCAATCTTCGCCTTCTTGTAGCTTAAAATTTCCGGATATTTTGCTCTACCCAAACTCCCTACATGGCCTCCAAAATCTAAAGATAGATTCCCCAATAAGGGCACAAGGAAATTCTCAAATGGTACCATTTCAACTCCAGCTACCAATTTAGATTTGTGATATATGGATGATAGTGAATCCGAAGACATTAATAAAGCCGCATTGTAACGCTCTATCAATTTACCTCTATAAGCCATAGCGGTTGGTCCAGGATTATCCAATTCCTCTTTAGTAAATGTTCTATAGGAATTCAATCCTGTCAATAATGCAACATTAGAATCTGGTAAGAATCGCTGAATACGTTGAATTAAATAATTCTCTTTTATAGTACTTTCCTCCATCAATGGAGGTGGTATAAAGGTTTCAGGACAAACCAATAAATCTAAGCCCAAATGAGCAGTACTATCAATGGATGTTTGAAAGGTTTCTAGTTGACGGGAAAAAGGAATGTTGTAGTATTTATCTTCAATAAAATAATTGGGCTGGTATATTCCAACTTTATAGGTTTCTCCTTTAATCTCATATTTTGAAGCTACCAAAAATGAAATAGAAATCGGGATCAATATGTACACAATTCCTTTTCTTAGAATGGTCCATATCTTTTGATTTAATGAAGTAGCATGGTCCCAACTTATCCACAGTTTGTAGACTACAATATTCACCAACCATACCCACAAGGTCCCACCAAATACCCCTGTATATTCATACCATTGCACCCAAGACGGATAATTGGCAAAGGAATTACCCAAATGAAACCAAGGCCAATATAAATCCCAGTGTAATTGAAGGTAATCAATGCTAATCCAACAAAGGACTAATAGTAATAAACCGTATTTGTTATTTGGATTTCCTTTTGCGGTAGCCAATTTATAACTCAATACAAATGGGATGGTAAAGATTCCTGCATAGACCAGTGAAGAAGCCACAGGCCCCAACCAGGTAGCATACGATATCCAATAGGTATTGATCAAACTCCAAATGAGTTGTAGGCTAAACACCCACCAAGCAAACCTTCGCGTAGGCAATCCTTTTTGCTGCATACTTCTCATTTGCAAAAGGATAGGCACATACGCAATAAAAACGAGGAAGCTAAAATCTATAGCTGGCCAAACCAAACTCAATAATAAAATAGCCAGTAAGAAGCGGACACTACTAGGGAACCTGCTTAACATAGGTCAAATAATTTTATCGCAAAGAAAGCCTCTATTTATGACTTCTATAGTGAATATCTTAAAGAAAAAACGTGAGAGTATAATGCAAGGGATTGATCTCCTAGATCTGTAAAGGCATAATCAATATTGATTTTTTGATAATGAATCCCAAGTCCAATATTAGGTTGAAAATTCAATTCTTTTTCACCGAAATCTTCAACTTCTTGAAAATTACCTAATCCTAAACGAACATATACCAATTTCTTTAAGTCCAATTCCAATCCTATATGTGGTGCAATAGAAGCAAATGAGCTACTAATAAGTTCATTTCTCTCCCCATCAAAAAACACATCAAGATCGACCTCAGCTCGTAGATTAAGGTCATGCTTTAATTGAAAACTTCTAGCTGCCCCTAACAATAATTTTGGCAGCGTGATCTCCAATCCATTTTCTGGTGCCTCCTGCCCAAGGTCTTCAAAGTCCTTGAATTCTGCATCGTCAAACATCCAAGCATTGAAGGTTGTAGTTGCATCTCTCAGCACCGCACCATAAGACATCTTACCTTTATTGTACTTTGCTGAAACATCAAATCCGAATCCCCAAGAATTTGCAAAGGGACCTACCTTTCGATAAATAAGCTTTACATTTCCTCCATAATATAATCCAGAAACATTTGCCTTTCTAGCATACGATCCGATAAGTGCATAGTCGGCAGCAGAAAATAGCGATATTCTATCGTAATCTACATTCCCATCCTTATCTATCAATTCTGTAGTATTCATGATATCGTCCACCCCAAATCGGATCAAACTTACCGCAGCAACACTATTACTGTCTAAACGTTTACTTACCGCACCATAATCATAGGATGCTATCCCAGAAAAATAATTGGCATGCATCAAAGCAGCAGACATAGAATCACTTTGCTCCATCAAGGCTGCAGGATTCCAATACGCCGATTCTACCGTTCCCTCAGCAGCAATCACAGATCCTGCCAATCCAAAAGATCGAGCACCTACACCAAGGTTCAAAAATTCATTGCTGTATTTGGCTGTTTGAGCAAACATTTGAAAACATCCAAAAAGGACTAAAACCTTAAAAAATAAAAACTGCTTTGTTTTAAACTTCATATTTATATTACTTAGAGCTCAGCTACCCAAATGTATGGAATATTTCCAGATATCAATGGATAGCATAGATCAAAAAAACTATGGTATACTCTGTACTAACAGGCAATTAATCTATTTTATTGTGGCTATTCCGATTTTTCAAGTATTTTCCTTGCTAAAATTCTAAAACGTGTCCCTAGCATTATTGCCGAAGCAGTCAATCCAAATAGAAGACCTATCCAAATTCCTTCTACGCCCATACCTTTATTGAAACCTAAATAATAACCAATAGGAAGTCCAATACCCCAATAAGCTATAAGAGAAATAAAAGCAGGTTTATTTACATCTTGAAGGCCACGTAAAAGACCTAATCCAATTACCTGAATACCATCCGACAATTGGAAAAATACTGCTACCAATAGCAAGGACGCAGCTAGATCTACTACCACAGGTTCTGAAACATAAAAGGCTGTAAGTTCATACCTAAACAACCAAAAGACAAGACCTGCAATTAGCATAAGAACACTCACCATTATATAACTACTAGTTCCCACTCTTGAAAGGTTCAAATAATCCTTCTTTCCTATGTGATTCCCAATACGAACAGTTGCTGCCGCCCCCAGCCCTGTCGCCATCATCCAGCTGATAGAAGCTAAGTTTAGGGCAATTTGATGCGCTGCCATAGCCTCTACACTCAACCAACCAGCCATAACACTGGCTCCTGCAAAAGCACTTACTTCAAATGAAAATTGCAATCCGGCAGGAAAGCCAAGTTTAAACAATTTTCGTAATACTTTTTTTGATATTGCTGCGTACTGATACATACGATTCACAGTAGCATATCTATTGGATGATTTGAAGTATCTATAGAAGGCAATAGCCATAAAAATTCTAGAAATAAGTGTGGCTATACCGGCTCCCAAAAGTCCCATGGCGGGAAATCCTAGCTTTCCAAATATCAAAATATAATTCAGCCCAACATTGATTGAATTACTCAATATACTGATATACATGGCTGTTCTAGTATCCGACATACCTTCTGTAAACTGCTTATAGGTCTGAAAGAACATTACAGGTATCACAGAGAATCCGATGATGTACAAATAGGGCTTCGCTAATACAACTACAGATTCAGGTTGATTCATATTACCTATGAACTGAGCCAGTACAAATAGAATTACCACCAAAACAAAGGAGACCAAAATATTCAAAAGATTGGCATTTTTTAGCCAACGACAAATCCCTTTCATATCATCCTTTCCATGCGATTCTGCAACCAAGGGGGTGATAGCAAAACTAATCCCGATCCCAATTACAAAAATGAAAAAGAAGAGCCCATTTGCCAAAGACGCGGCAGCAATGGAAGTTTCCCCTACTCTACCTACCATAACGGTATCTGCTACTCCTGTAAATATTTGTCCCAATTGACCAGTCATTACAGGCAAAGCTAAGCTTAGATTTTTCTTAAAATGATATGAATAGGCTTGTTTTCCCATTCGGCAAAGGTAATTTTTTAGAACTATCTAACCTTGCCAATAGGGCTCATTTAAACTATTTTCAAAAAAAATCAATTACAGCTGTAACTTTTTTAAAGTTCAAACGTCTTCTCTATACAAACGGCCGAAACTTAAAAGAACTTAAACAACAAAATACAGCAACCATGAAAAAATATACTAGCATTTTTCTACTATCGGTTTTTGCAGCCTTAACTATTCAAGCTCAAAATCACAGTTTCAATAAATTTTTTAATCAATTTTCTGAACACCCTGAAGCTACTCAGGTGACAATTTCAAGACCAATGATGTGGTTAGTTAAACATTTTTCTGACGAAGACCTAAAGAATAACCCTGAGATGGAGATGCTAAAAAGTATCAAGAGCTTTCGATTAGTATCTGTTCCAGGTGTAAGATCGGAATTGAAATCTAGTACGAAGTCGGTTAAGAATTTCCTTAGAAGGAAAATGGAGCCTTTGATGGAAATCAGAGATGGGAAAAATAACTTGACTTTGGCAATACATGAAAAAAGAGGCGTTATAAAAGAAGTTGGAATTTTGGTAGACTCAGAAGATGAGATGATTTTGATTCAAGTAAAAGGAAATTTTGACCTTGAACAAATTCAACATATTGGGGGTGCCATTGGTGATCATACAAACAATGCAAAATTGGATCAAAAGGATATCGCAGTAAATGCACAGATTTCCCTATACCCAAATCCTGCATCAGATCAAGCCATACAGGTTGAATATCCTGAAAATTTAGTACATTCCAATTATATTATTTCAGACCTTGAAGGAAGGGTATTACAAAGTGGAAGTTTAGAACAAGCTACACTGACAATACAAGCACAAAATTTTGCAAAGGGAACCTATATCTTTGTAATAGCATCTGGAGAAGACAAGAAGTATTCTAAAAAATTCACCATCAACTAAAATGGAAATCGAAGAGTTTAAAGAAAAGGTATTACCAGCTAGAGATAAGCTCTACAGATATGCCTACTTTTTACTCAAGAATGAAGAGGATGCAAAGGATGTTGTTCAAGATGTATTATTGAAGATTTGGGATGACAGACATAAGCGGAAATTCGACAATATAGAAGCCTGGGCCATCACCTTGATAAAAAATAGGACCATGGACAAATTGAGGAAAAAGAAAAAGAACTATTCAAATGAAGATGATCTCTTAACTTTATCCGATCGGGCACCTACACCAGAACAGCAGCATGCAACTAATCAAATGTATGCACATTTGCAAGATCAGGTGAAACGTCTATCCGCAAAGCAACAAGACATCTTTCATTTGAGAGAAATAGAAGGTAAGAGCTATCAGGAAATAAGCGAACAACTAGACTTGGATGTTTCACAAGTTAAAGTTTACCTACACAGGGCAAGAAAGTTTTTAAAGGATAAATTATTTAAAATTGAAAGTTATGGACTACACTAGCATAGAACAAATACTCCAAAAGTATTGGGCAGGTGAGACCAGTTTAGAAGAAGAGAAATTGTTAATTCAATTTTTCACCAGCTCGGAGGTTCCTGCTCACTTGGAGGAACACCAAAGCTATTTCACTGCATTGCATCAGATGCAATCCGTGAAACTAGACGATACTTTCGATGAAGAAATACTTCAAATCATACAAGAACGTGGACAAAAGGATACCAAAACCATATCCATTTCCCGAAGCCCTAAAAGGTGGCTATCCATGGCAGCCAGTTTTGTTGCCATTCTTACGGTTGGTTATTTTGGTTGGTTTCATGAACCAAATGAACCGAAATATGCCGTAGTAGATAGTTACGAAACACCAGAGCAAGCTTTTGCTCAACTAAAAAATAGCCTAATGGGAATATCAGGAACCCTGAACGAAGGGAAACAACATAGTCTCAAGTTGGCGAAATTTGATCAATCAAGAAAAAAAATAATTCAGTAATACCCCTATCATGAAAACAAAATTGAAATACGTATTAATCCTACTTTGTTTCGGAATTGGCTTTAACAGTTTTGCACAAAATAATGCCATTGATAAGTTCTTTTCCAAATATGCAGACATGGATGATTTTACTTCTGTAAGTATCTCCAGTAAGATGTTCTCCTTGGTAACAATGATTGATGGAGAAACAGAGGAAGATCAGGAAATTTTAGACTGTATCAGTCAACTTACTTCTTTGCGAATTCTCTCAACGGATAGAACAGAGATGTATGCAGAACTCACCAAAGTGGCTAAAAAAATCCCTAACAGGGAATATGAAGAGTTGATGTCTATCCATGAAAATAATGAGGATGTATTATTCCTTATTAAAGAAGATGGAAAGATAATTACAGAACTACTCATTCTAGCCTACGGTGAAGGTCAAGAGTTTACCATTATTAGCCTTACAGGGATTATAGACTTAGACAAGATTTCCAAACTATCTAAAGGAATGAATGTTGGAGGATTAGAACATCTAAAGAAAATTGAAAACCGCTAAACTATTAACCATGTATAAAAAGATCAGTTATTTACTATGCTTAGTTTTTGTGAGCCTTTCTTTAAATGCACAAGAACCACTCGTTGAAAAATTCATTGAAGATAGGAAGGCTACCTCTCTATTTTTATATCAAAGTACCCTTCGGATGTTCAATGAACAAGAAAGCAACGAAGACTTTGATAAATTGATAAAAGATTTAGAACTGATGCGTTTGTATATCCTAGATCAAAAGGTTGAAAAATCTGAGTTCAAAGCACTGTTCAGAAAAATTACGAAAGAGAATTACGAAAGTGTTATGGAAGTGGATTCCAAAGAATTTACACTACGACTATTTGTCAAGGAAAAAGGCCGAAAAACAAGTTATGTACTTGGACTTATTACAGAAGATGGAACCTATTTAGCTGACATGAAAGGATCCCTCAACCTTGAATATCTTTCTGCACTAAATAACCAAAGCTGGTTGAAAAATGCAGCTGAGATTATTCCACAAAAAAAATCTAATTAATTCAGGCTATTTATGATTTTACAAACCCATAATTTATCTAAGAACTATGGAAAAGTTCAAGCGTTGAGCAACTTGAACCTATCCATAGAAAAGGGCACCGTATTCGGACTACTAGGTCCTAATGGTTCAGGGAAAACAACCACACTAGGTATCATTCTTGGTTGTCTCAATCAAAATGAAGGAAGTTTTAGTTGGTTTGATGGAGAAAACGGGGCAAAAACCAGACAAAAATTGGGCGCACTTTTAGAGGGTCCCCTATTTTACCCCTATATGTCGGCCATCGATAATCTAAAACTGGCTTGTAAAATCAAAAATTGTTCTGAAGATAGAATTGAACTTGTTTTAAAACAAGTTGGCTTGTGGGAACGAAAAAATTCTGCCTTCAAAACCTTTTCTTTAGGAATGAAACAACGTTTATCCATAGCCTCTTGTCTGCTTGCAGATCCAGAGGTTTTGGTATTAGATGAACCTACCAATGGATTGGATCCTCAAGGAATTGCTGAAATCAGAGAATTGATAATCGACATCGCTCAAAATGGAAAGACTATCATCTTAGCTAGCCATATGTTGGATGAAGTACAAAAGGTATGTACCGATTTCGCCATATTGAGTAACGGTAAAATGCTTCATCAAGGAAAAGTCGATGTTGATCTAGGTGATCAAATCAAGATTGAAGTGGCTGCTTTTGATCCAATGGAATTAACCAATTTCATGAATGAAAGCCCGCTTATCGCAAAATCAAAAGCCGTAAAAGGAATTTGGGAGATCACTTTAAATGGTGAACATTCAGCAGCCGATATCGCAAAAGCACTCGCCGATAAAAACATCCTTTTAAGTCACTTTGAAATAGTGAAGAAAAGTTTGGAGACTCAATTTTTAGAAATCTTAAAAGAACACAATGCGTAATTTATTTTCTATAGAATATTTTAAAATCAAGAAAACGAGGTATTTCTGGGTTCTAAGTAGCTTTTATCTATTGTCTCTTTTAATGGTTGGCTACGGTTCAAAATTATTAATGGACTACCTAGGTGGCAACCTTGGAGATTTTATAAAAATGGCGCAAGTGGGTGCTATTTCAACCAATGTCCTATATGACTTTACGGATCTTTGGCATAACCTATCCTATCTAGCTGGATTCCTCAAATTTGTTTTGGCCTTTATTCTTATCATTTCTGTAAGCAATGAATTCAGCTATAAAACCGTCCGTCAAAACATCATGGATGGAATGAGCAGAACAGATTGGCTTAAATCCAAATGGTTACTCATCCTATTATTAGCTACGGGTTCAACCCTCTTCTTATTTATTTTCGGATTATTTTTAGGTTTTATGTACTCTCCAGTTCAAGGGGTGGATTATGTATTTTTCAATATTGAAATGTTATTGGGGCACTTCCTAAGCGTTATCACCTATTTGAGTTTTGCCCTTTTAGCCGTATTGCTATTCAGGAAATCTGGTTTTACGATGGCAGTAGTCATACTCTATGGTCATCTTATTGAACCTATTTTTGGTTCTATCTATTCAGATGAATTAGGAATCGTTAGAAACCTTTTACCTTTTGAATCGGTTGCAAATATTGTACGCTTCCCATTCGGAAAACACTTTTTCCAGGAGACACAAAATTACTTAGCTATACAGGATGTAACTATTCTATTAGGCTTTTTAATCTTAAGTGGATTGCTTTGCTTGAGGATAGTGAAGAAAAGAGACTTTTAGTTTTCGTTGTGCTAATGAATTGAATTCGAATAAAACGTATATGTTGTCACGAGCAACATGCTCGCGGCAGCGTAAGAAATACAAACTATGCTAAATATTTTGGTACACAAGAAGTACAAATTAGCATGGTATAAAGTACAAACATCAGGCAAAAGGAAATAATCATTGCAAATAAACACTGTACAAATAGTCTATTTTCTCGTCCTGCTTTTTTATTTCTTGAACGCCTTTCAATCATATAGCTAAGGAAGAATAAAGTCCTAAAATTCATGATTTTATTCGTTCAAAAGCTATAATATTTAGTTGGTAACTTTATCCGTTTTGGCATCCCTAACAATGATTAATCCATACAAGACCAATTACCCTACCTTATTTGGCATAAAAAGAGATGCTCAATTAAATGATTCCCAATATTTACCTACCGTTTATCTAAAACACAATAGAACAATCTTTTAAAATGCTTATTTTAGATAAAAACCAAAACTATGATACTAGGAGTTTCCGATTGGTTGGGTGAAAAATTGGGTATAAAAGCATCCGTTATAAGAATTGCATTTGTAGTTTCTGCCCTATGCTTTGGTGTAGGGGTTGGGCTTTATCTTATACTTTGGGTAATCAAACTGGTGAGTAAATAGCCAGGATATCATTTGAAACAATAAAGCCCTTATGAATCAATCTTATGGAACTATTTACTTTCTACACTTATAAATAATTAGAGCCATCATTGAATTCAAATCTACAGAGACTTATTTACATTATTTAATGCTGATGTCCTTTATGCTCTTCCAATAAGCTTTTATAGGCTTCGCTTAGCAAGGCTTCTAATTGCATGCTCTGTAATTTCATTTTAGATTTTAAGAGTTGAAAAATGCGCTCATTTTCCTTATTCTTTGGATGTGGTCCATCAAATATAAATTGAAAAACACTTTTTATTTCAAGGTCAGAATAACTCGATAGTATTGGGCTTATCTTTTCCATTTCGTCAATTAATTTATAATGAAATCCAAATGCCTCCCCAATATTATCCGCCTCCCACAAGCCATTAATACAGATATTTATATATTTTCTATAGTATATACTGTCTGGAATAGATTCCAATGTATGAAAAAAACCAATTTCATTACTAATTATATGCTTATCCAAATATTTCCGAGTTTCATTGCCTGAATAATAAAGAGGAGCTGCTTCAAGCTTATCATCAAAACCAAACATGGCTTGCATTCCCTTAAATGAATTTGGAAAAGCACAGAAAAATTTCTTTTCCCATAACCCTCTTTCAGTCGAATCAGTAGCTTCCGCCATTTCCTTAAAAAACCTTAGAGAATCGGCCCTTTCCTTATTTGAATTAAAATTCAATTCCTTATAAAACCAATCTTGAGAATTTGACAATTTTGAATTATATTTTTTTTGATTTGGACCAATTATAGACATATCGGTTTCTACAGCATATAGACCTTGGTAAAAACCAAATAGCAGGATAAAAATAGAATGAATTTTCATTTAATTATTCTTCAAGATTAAAACCGTACATGAATTTGTTCAATTGCCCATTTGAGCTTTCCAAACCTACTATATCCATAAGTTCCTCAAAATAACGACACACTCTTTCTCTATCCTCGGTATCAAACTCCAAATAAATACCTGAAAACCGCTCCAAGCCCAGTTCTATTTTTTTTAAATACAAGTCTTCCGTCGGATTTTCGTTTTTAGCGACCTCTTCAAAATCTTGCGAAACTTGGTTGATTTTTTCTGTTGTGATAGCTTTCAAAGCCTCATCCTCAATCCCTGTATATAGAAAGTCACCTCCTACAAACTTTTCCTTTTTTCTAAATTCTTCAATTTTTACAATCACGTCTTTCCCTGTTTTCATTTCTACCTGTGTACATGCCATTGAGAATAGTACAATAAATAGTGTTATTATATATTTCATAATTTCTGATTCTAGTTATTGTCCATACTGGTACTCCCCATTGTTATTCACGCTTATCTTCAATTCCTTTTTCTCTTTCTCAAATAAATCATAACCCAATTTGATATTGCTCCAGAAGTCTATTAATTCTACATTATCTTTTTGGCCTTTGGTGTATTCCTTAAATTTTGAGGTAGTCATTCTAAAGGGAAAAATATAGACCGGTATTTTGGATTGCCCATTGTTCTTGGCATTTAAGGCATACAAATAAATTTCCTTGATCTTAGTATCCGTCATGGGTAGACAACCTATGGTCACACAATCTCCATGAATAAAAATATCCCCTCCTAAATGATCTGCAGTACTTTTTCTAGTATCGGATAGATTCGGATAATTGATACCTAAGGACAAATGAAAAGTACTCGCAGGATTGAAACGATCAATATAATAGAACCCTTCAGGAACCTGAAAATCCCCTTCGGCTCTTTTAGGTCCCAATTGCCCAGATTTTGCACAAACGGAATAAGTCATCAACAAGATATAGTATTCATCCGTCTTTTTCTTGACAAATACCTCCACTTCATCCTCTTCCTTAAAAGCTCGGATAAGCATATTCAACTCGTTTAGATTGATCCCACTTTCCTTGAGTTTATCTTTGATAATAATATCCTTTTCCGAAATGGCATTTCGCACCCTTTCATACCGCTTTTGATCGGTCAAAAAGGATGATTGAGCTTCTGCTAATTGCTGCATAAAAGTCAATAAGATGATTGCTAGTATTTTTTTCATTTCACGAAACAATATATAGCATTTTCAATACATAATGAATTGAACCTTGAAATATTCCGTGCTATCCTTGAAAGATTCTTATACTAACCAATATAACTAAAGTCAATCAATACTATCCTACTAGGAGACTCTAGTTGAAGTCAAATAAAGTTGAATGTGAAGTTACTAGGAGTATAAGAATGAGTAGTTATATTCTTAATATAGAAGAGCATTACTTCCCGCAATCTATTAGTTAATTTTTGATCCCAATTGGTATATCGCTATCTCTTATATTTTCACAAATACTACCTGTAATAAATGACAATGGAATCACGAGGTATAGTTTGTAGATAAAATTCAACTATATTTGATTTTTGATATTAATTATTGCTATTAAATACTCTTTAACACGATGAAAATATTTAATTTATTTTCCATTTTCGCGATTTACTTTTTTACATTATCGAATCTTTTTTCTCAGTCAATCAATACTGAATGGGTCAGTCAAATAGGTAATTCCAATGGAATAGATCAAGGGTTTAGTATTGTTACTGATCAATCAGGCAACAGCTATATTACGGGTTCATTTACCAATCAAATGGATGCAGATCCAGGTTTAGGAATTTTAAATTTAACTTCAAACGACTCTTCAGATATTTTCATAACTAAATTGGATTCAGTGGGATCATTTATTTGGGCAAAACAGATTGGAGGAACTGGGAAAGATGAAGGGTATAGCATTGCTATCGATGAGGCATCTAATTTATATATTTCTGGTATATTTTCAGACACTGTGGATTTCGATCCAGGAGCTGACACATTTAATTTGATCAATCCAGTATATGATCAAAATAGAGCCTTTATCTGCAAGTTAAATTCCAGTGGCGAATTTATCTGGGCAAAAAATTTCGGGAATGCAGAAGATAAAATTAGTCATACTGTACACCCCGATAATGAAGGACATATATATGTTACTGGTCATTTTTCAACAACGACCATATTCGGAAATGATACAATAAATCCCACAGGTTTTCATGAATGTTTTATAAGTAAGATGGATACAGCAGGAGAATTTATATGGACCAAAAATTTTAGTGGAAATTTATTAAGTCATGGTGTTTCTATTGATGTTGATCCTTTGGGTAATGTATATACCTGTGGGAATTTTAAAGGTACTATTGATTTTGATCCAGGACCAGATACCTTAAATTTAACCTCCACGGGAACAAGAGATATTTTTATAACCAAATTTAATTCAGAGGGAACATTAGTCTGGTTAAGAAGTATGGCAGGAAATGCTTTAGATGCGGCAAATTGTATCAATGTAAACGACGAAGGAGAAGTGTACCTTACGGGTAGATTTTCTAAAGAATTGGATTTAAATCCTGGACCAGGGATACAAATGGATACATCTTGGCATATTGGTAATTCCTGGCGATCAAATGCTTTTATTCTTAAACTAAATACCGATGGTGATTTTGTATGGGCCGATAAATTAGAAGGAAATGGAACCCATATAGCTTCCATGAAATTGGATGAAGATGATAATATATATGCCGTTGGTGGTTTTTACGATTCAATCGATTTTGATTTGGGACCTTCCAATAATATTACTGTTACGGATAAAGGGGCTGGATTTGTCGGTAAATGGGATTCCAATGGTGAATTTGATTGGGCAAGATTATTTACTGGAACAGACCATATTCTTCCAAGTTCATTGACTCTAGATAATATGGGTAATATATATACCACCGGATCGTTCAATGACACCTTGGAGGTAGAATTCTCTTCAAGTAACCAAATGCTTATTTCTGAGGGTGGATACGATGTATTTATTTATAAAATGAGATTGAGTGATAATATTGGTATTCTTGAATTCAGTCCAACTATTGATGCTTATCCTAATCCGGTTATTAACGAAATTCAATTCGATCTTGGGGAATATAAAGAGGGAATTCAACTCGTTGTTAGAAATGTGCAGGGCCAGATTATATTCACTCAAGAATTTCAGGAAACGGATCATATTACTACTCAATTACCTCTAAGTAGTGGAATATATTGGGCTGAAATAATTGATGATAAAGGTTCTAAGAAAATGGTCAAGGTCGTTAAGAAATAAAATATCAATTAGGGATCCTTCCGAAGGATTAAAATTGATTTCTTTTCAAGCTGGACAAACTAATGATATTATGTAATCACTGGTACTAATTTTCAATTATTGTCCAACCATTCTTATCATCCAAACCAATAAAAAAAGGACTTCTGAAAATTTCAGAAGTCCTTTTTTTTGAACAGTTAATTACTAGTTTTAAGTAATTATTTTTTTTTAAGTTTCACTGTAAAATGACGCATGATAGGAGCTTCCCATTCAATATTGTACCCGCTTATAGCCTCTCCTCTTGTATCAAATATATTTTTCAATGCTACCGCTATATATTCCATATGGCTTATGGTATAAGTCCTTCTTGGAATAGCTAGTCGTACTAGCTCCAGCTTAGGATATCTATTATTTCTTGTTTCTGGATCTCTATCCGCCAGGATCGTTCCAATTTCAACACCTCTAATACCCGCTTCCAAATACAGTTCAATAGCCACAGATTGTGCTCTATATTCTTCTACAGGGATTCCAGGCACGAACTTATGGGCATCTAAATAGACCGCGTGTCCACCAAACGGCTGTTGCACAGGAATACCAAAATCCACCAATCTATTCCCCAAATATTCTATTTGATGAACTCTACTTTTCAGGTATTCATATTCTGTAGCTTCCATCAATCCTACAGCTAGTGCTCCCATATCTCTACCGGACATTCCACCATAAGTAATATACCCCTCATACATGATATTGAAAGTAATACAACCTGTATACACCTCTTCATTGTTTAGAGCAATAAATCCACCCATATTTACAATACCATCTTTTTTGGCACTCATAGTCATACCATCCCCATAGGAAAACATTTGCTTAACGATTTCCTTAATGGTTTTATCTTCAAATCCAGCCTCTCTTTCTTTGATGAAATAAGCATTTTCCGCAAATCTTGCAGCATCAAAATATAATGGAACGCCATATCTATTACACATTTCAGATACCAGGCGGATATTCTCCATTGATACTGGCTGACCTCCTGCACTATTACACGTCACAGTCAAAATTACAAATGGAATCTTTTCAGGTGTATGTTCCTCAAAGGCATTTCGTAGTTTATCTAAATCTACATTTCCCTTAAAGGGATGGTAAATAGAGGTATCGAATGCTTCATCTATTGTACAATCTAAGGCCGTTGCCTTCCTAAATTCTATATGTCCTTTGGTAGTATCAAAATGTGAATTTCCAGGAACGATATGCCCTTCCTTTACCAAATGTGAGAAAAGTACATTTTCTGCAGCTCTTCCCTGATGAGTAGGAATGAAATAATCAAATCCTGTTAATTCAAAAACATTGTTTTTTAATTTCTCAAACGACCTTGACCCTGCATAACTTTCGTCTCCTAGCATTACCTCAGCCCATTGTCTGTCTGACATAGCTCCAGTACCTGAATCTGTCAAAAGATCGATAAATACTTTATCACTTGATAAATTGAATAAATTATAATCAGCCTCTTTTATCCAACGTTCTCTCTCTTCCCTAGTAGACATTTTAACGGGTTCCACCATTTTTATCTTATAGGGCTCTGCATAAGGTAGTTTCATCTTCTATGTTTTTATTCAAAAAACCGCAATAAATTAGGAGCAGGGTATTTTCTAAGTCATGTTTTATTTTACTTTTTTTTCTTAATACCATAAAAAAAACGGCCCTTGAGATATCTCAAAGGCCGTTTTAAACATTAAAACAAGAATACTAAATTTATGCATTAACCTTCTCCTCTTTTTCTTCGATGTGGAAGGTTCTGAAGTTTTTCGCTTTTTCATCCGTGATGGCAAGCTTAATAACTTCATCCATTTCACTCACAAAATGGAATTTCAATCCTTTCAAGTAATCAGCTTTGATTTCTTCGATATCCTTTTTGTTTTTATCGCAAAGAATAATCTCAGTAATTCCCGCTCTCTTAGCTGCTAGGATTTTCTCTTTAATACCACCTACCGGCAAGACCTTACCTCTCAAGGTAATTTCACCAGTCATGGCTAAATTTTTCTTTACTTTTCGCTGTGTATACAGGGAAACCAATGAGGTAATCATGGTGATCCCTGCACTAGGTCCATCTTTTGGAATAGCTCCTTCAGGTACGTGAATATGAAGATCCCATTGCTTGAAAATACGGTGATCTATTCCATATTGCTCTGCATTAGCACGAACATAGGTCATTGCTAAAGAAGCAGATTCTTTCATTACCTGACCTAGGTTACCTGTAATAGATAGTTTACCTCCACCTTTACTTAGGTTACTTTCTATAAAAAGAATATCACCACCAATTCTAGTCCAAGCAAGGCCTGTTACTACTCCAGCAATATCGTTATTTTGATATTGGTCCTTAGAAAATCTTGGTGCTCCCATGAATTCCATTACCTGCTCCATCGTTAATTTCTTATCGACTTCTTCGTCCATCGCTACTTTCTTGGCAATTTGTCGTACCAATTTAGCGATAGCCTTGTCCAAACCACGAACACCAGATTCGGCTGTAAAACCTTCAACAATGTATTGGAATTGCTTCTTTGTTAATTTCAAATCAGCTTTTCCTAAACCATGTTCATCTAATTGTTTAGGCAATAGGTGACGCTTTCCAATTTCGATTTTCTCCTCAATAGTATACCCATTGATTTCGATAATCTCCATTCTATCTAGCAATGCTGGTTGAATAGATCCTAAAGAATTGGCCGTTGCAATAAACATAACCTTAGAAAGATCGTATCCTACCTCTAAATAATTATCGTAGAATTCTTTATTTTGTTCTGGGTCCAATACTTCAAGCATTGCTGAGGAAGGATCTCCATGAGAATCTCTTGTGATTTTATCTATCTCATCTAGCACAAATACTGGATTGGAGAAACCTGCTTTTTTGATGCTTTGTATAACCCTACCAGGCATAGCGCCGATATATGTTTTACGGTGTCCTCTAATTTCAGATTCATCACGAATACCACCTAAAGACATACGAACGTATTTTCTCCCTAAAGCCTTTGCTACAGATTTTCCCAATGAAGTTTTACCAACTCCGGGAGGTCCATACAAACAAAGAATAGGAGCCTTCATATTTCCTTTCAATTTCAGAACAGCTAAATGTTCCAAAATTCTGTCTTTTACCGTGTCTAAACCGTAGTGATCTCTATCTAGTATCCTTTGCGCTTTCTTAAGGTCGTAGGAATCCTTACTGTATTCCCCAAATGGTAGATCTAGTAAAGTTTCAATATAGTTTCGCTGTACAGAGTATTCTCCAACTTGTGGATTCAATCTCATCAACCTTGTTACTTCCTTTTCGAATAGGTCGGCAACAGATTTATTCCACTTTTTCTTTTTAGCACGAATAATTAGATCATCTATTTCCTTTTCATTGGAAGAACCACCCAATTCCTCTTGAATCGTTTTTAATTGCTGATTCAGGAAATACTCACGTTGCTGATCATCGATGTCTACCTTTACCTTTTCTTGTAATTCATTTTTCATTACAAGGTTTTGGTACTCCTCCTTTAGATGCTCAAATACCTTTTCGGCACGTTCTCTAACATCATCAATCTCTAGCAATTCTTGTTTTGACAATACATCCGCATTCATATTTGCAGAAATAAAGTTTACAAGGAAGGTATCACTCTCAATATTTCTAACTGCAAAGGAAGCTTCACTAGGGATATTTGGAGATTCTTTGATGATTTCAAGTGCTAGCTCTCTTACATTAGCAAGCATTTCAGAATATTCATCATCTAGCTCTGGTTTAACTTCTGGAGACTCCACTACTTTAGCAGTAAAGTACGGATCCAATTGTTCAAAAGAAGTTATTGTAAATCGTTTAATCCCTTGGATAATAACCATGGTACTCCCATCGGGCATAGTGAATGACCTAACGATCTTTGCCAATGAACCAATACTTGTTAAATCTTCCGGTGTAGGCTCCTCAATGGTAGGATCAATTTGAGAAACAACTCCCAATAATTTATCCCCTTTATTTACTGCCTTTATCAAGGCTATTGATTTGTCTCGTCCTACTGTAATTGGAATGGCTACCCCAGGAAATAATACTGTATTTCTCAAAGGTAAAATAGCCAGCTCCTCTGGTAGTTTTTGCTTTCTGAAATTCTCATCATCTTCAACAGTGATCAATGGAATCAATTCTGGTTCTTCTCCCAAAGCTCGACTTCCCATGCTGCCAAAAATTCCTTTCTTTTTTTCTTTCATGATATATATAGGACAGTGTGTCAGTATCTTTAATTCTCTAAACTAATAATTGCCATCTAATCAAATGACAAACAGGATAAAAGCGATTTCTTTATCCTCCATAAAGGTATTAAAGACAATCCATGTGCCAAACTAAAATTTGACCGAATTGGCAGATAAATTAGTTCAAAAAAAACAACGCCGAAGCGTTGTTTTCATAATTATGAGGTATAGAAACTTTTTATGAGGTCTCCATATTTTTTCACTATTATCCTTCTCTTCATTTTTAAGGTTGCAGTTAACTCACCACCATCAATGCTCCAAACATCCCCTAATATCTTGAATTTTTTTACTTGCTGATAATTAGCAAATTCAGCATTATAGCTGGTTACCTCATTCTCTATTCGTTCAATCACCTTTGGATGGTTTGCCATACTATAGGTATCCGTTACTGGGATATCATGACGCTTACACCATTCTGTAACAAAGGCAAAAGAAGGTACAATCAAAGCGGACGGAAACTTCTCTCCTTCACCCACTACCATTACCTGTTCTATGAATTTGGATTCTTTCAATTTATTTTCCAAAACTTGTGGAGCGATATATTTACCACCCGAAGTTTTAAATATCTCCTTTTTTCGGTCGGTAATTTTCAAAAATTTATCATCAACTATCTCACCTATATCACCCGTAGCAAGCCATCCATCTAAAATTGTCTCTTTTGTTTTCTCCTCTAAATTGAAATAGCCCAACATGACATTCGGTCCTTTACACCAAATCTCTCCGTCTTCTGCAATTTTCACTTCTACTCCTTGAATCACAGGACCAACCGTACCATATTTATGTTCCCCATCTTTTGGCGTATTGGCAGAGATTACTGGAGATGTCTCTGAAAGACCATACCCTTCATAAATAGGAATCTGTGCGGCATTAAATACTCTACACAATCTAGTTTGTAAAGCGGCAGCCCCAGAAATCACATAGGTCATTTCTCCACCAAAGGCTTCACGCCATTTGCTAAAGATTAATTTATTAGCAATTTTAAGCTGCCAATTATACCATGCCCCATTGGCCCCATTGTATTCATGTTTCAATCCAAGGTTTAAAGCCCAGAAAAACAAAGCTTTTTTAATTCCTGTGAGGTCTGAACCCTTAGCGTAAATTTTATCATAAACCTTTTCCAATAATCTTGGAACGGTAGCCATCAAAGTTGGAGATACTTCCTTCATATTATCTGCCAAAGTATCCATACTTTCTGCATAATACACTTGCGTCCCCCTTTTCAATGTGAAATATTCTAGAACACGCTGAAAACAATGACACAGTGGTAAAAAACTTAGGGATCTATCTTGAGGACCAAATGGGAATGCATATTCTAGGGCATCCAGTTGACACAAAATATTCCTATGAGATAACATAACACCTTTTGGGTTCCCTGTGGTCCCCGAAGTATATATTAAGGTAAATAAATCGTCTTTACTCGTTTCCACTTGCCAAGCTTTCACTTGAGACGGCTGTGGATTGGCTTTACCCAAATCGGCCAATTCTGTCCAATGAGGAACACCTTCAATTTTATCAAAAGAATAAACAGCCTCAATATTGGGGTTTGCAGCAGCGATATCTTTGATCCTATCATAAATATCCTTTGATCCTACAAAGACCACTCTAGCTCCAGAATCCTTTAAAATAAAGTCGTAATCTTCTGTGGTAATATTCGCATAGATAGGATTGTTGACCCCTGTCATTTTTGCAATCCCCATATCTACCAACATCCATTCTGGGCGGTTGGCTGATATTATACTTACACGATCTCCTTTTTTTATTCCTAAATTAATCAATCCATACGCTAAGGCATCGGTCCACTGAATAAATTCTTTAGCAGAATATTTTCTCCATTGTCCATTCTCCTTCCCAGCAACCACACAATCTGAATTTATACTCTTTATGGCTTCCTCTATCTGAAATATTCTAGTGATTTTGTCCTTCATTTTGCGTTTGTATTAATTAAATCTCAAGATATAAAATTTTAGAAAATTTTCTGGTTGTAATTTTCTTTAAACTTTGCTCTACCGTATTTTATATAAAAAGCTTCTATTTCTGCCATATCTGCTTTGATGTCCCCTGTTGGATGGAACACCTTTGTAACAGCTGCCACTTTTTCATCGTAATTAATATAACAAAGTACAATAGGTACACCAGCATCTACAGCAATTCTATAGAATCCAGTTTTCCATTTCCTAACACGAGATCTGGTTCCTTCT
This sequence comes from uncultured Flavobacteriales bacterium, assembly GCA_913063375.1. GTDB lineage: Bacteria > Bacteroidota > Bacteroidia > Flavobacteriales > CAJXXR01 > CAJXXR01. The sequence goes on from CAJXXR010000017.1 coordinate 54,580, forward strand.
GGTGTAATCAAAAGGTACATCTTCTCCTTTCCATGCATCAATAAATCTACAGATTGCTTGATTACATTTCCTACCCCTTTGGATTTTCTATCCACAGCAACACCACCTAATGGTTTGGTAAGAAGACTAAAAGGAAATTTCAGCCAGAACTTTTTAATCAATACTTTGTAAGGATATCCCAATCCCCAAAAAACGCCAATAGCCAATATGAAATCCATATTACTGGTATGGGGAGCAGCAATCATTACAGCTTTATCAATACCTTCTGGTCTTTGTCCTACGAACTTCCAACCTAGCATCTTCATTAAAGCTCTTCCTAAAAATCTTTTCATTGTTCATCTTTTTTTGACAAAATCGTCTCTTATGCACTAAGCTATTCTATTTGTTATCAAAATAACTGTCCTTAAAACCTATCAAGTGTAACTTTTCTGAAGCTCGAGTAAAGGCGGTATATAACCATTTATAATACGATAAATCCATATACTCTGCCGTATAGGCTGCCTGTTCAACAAATACTTCTTTCCATTGCCCACCTTGTGCTTTATGCCCTGTTAAGGCGTAGGCAAATTTAACCTGTAAGGCGTTATAATAAGGGTCTACTTTAACTTTTTCTACTTTTTTCTTAAAGCTTCTTAGATCATATTCTGCAATGATCCGCTCAAAAAGTAGTTTATAGTTTTCGTAGGTAAATCCTGGGCCATCTGTAGTCAAGGTATCCAATAATACCTTCACCTCAATTGGATCCATATCTGGATAATCTATTAACTGCAATTTAACATCTGCAAATTGAAATCCATACGCCTCATGGATATTATTTACATTTTCAACTGTTACTATATCACCATTGGCCAAAAATCCTGCCTCTGATTCTGGCTTTAACCAAAAGTAATTGTTTTTTACAATCATCAATTGATCCTTTTTTGAAAGTACAGTATCCCTTCCAAAAAAATGCGTTCTGATACGTTGGTTATATAGGTTGGCCCTTTTATTGGATCTGCAAAGTATCACGGTTTGATCTACTCCTTGATTTTCATAGGACTGCTGTATGGCATATTCTAGTTCATTACCATCAAAATAGGGTATAAAATCATCAAAGCGTTCCTGTTCAAAATTGGGTTCTCCAAAAGTTCCTTCATCAATATTCATCCTTAAGGAAGTAGCATTGTATAGAATTCCAGAATTTTGAGCCTGACGTTGAACATGGTTCATTTCAAATTCCTGCACATCCAAAAAATAGGTTTGTCTTACATAGGTTGCATCCAATGCAGGACTAGCATCCAATCCCACTGGAGGCAACTGTGCTGGATCCCCTACTAAAATCAATTTACAGTTCTCCCCTTTCAATAAATAAGTTACCAAGTCTTCCAATACATGGTTTCCTGAAAATCCAGAACTTTCAATCGTTTTATCATGAATCATGGAAGCCTCATCAACTATATAGATGGTACCTTTCCCTTTATTCGGTTTTAATTTAAAATGGGTAGTCCCATTTTTATCTACCGAAGGAGCATAGATTATCTTGTGTATAGTAAATGCACTCTTACGGGTTTTTTGCTGCATAACTTTAGCGGCTCTCCCTGTAGGTGCCATTAAAATTGTTTTGCGCTTCATTTTTTTCAGAGCCCTTGTTAGCGCACCAAGCATGGTGGTTTTCCCTGTCCCTGCATATCCTCTTAAAATAAAAACTTCATCTTTATTATCCGAATGAATAAAATGGGACAGTTTTTGCATAAGCTCGGATTGTTCCAGAGTAGGCTCAAATGGAAACTCTTTTCCTATATGTTCTTTAATAGTGTCGGACAAAAGATAATTGTATTAATTAAAAGCCGCAATATGGCAAATTCTGTAAAAAGAAATTGGTATTTGAAGGAATTCCTTGTGGAAAATAGCCAAGAAATAGATACCATTTCTAAAGCTACAAAATAGAACAGGATAATTGGAATCACAGGAGATTTTTCTCAAGGCATTCTGAACATCTTTTTCACTGGTTGTAGTTCAGATATTAGTAAAAAGTAACCTGCACATATACCAGTAGGGTATAATGTGCGTTTTTTAGATAGCGATTTATTCGTAGAAAAATTGTAAAGTATCGCTAATACTATTAAATTTGGCGATATTGCAAAAAGAAAAACAAAAAATTAGCAAACATGAAATACGTTATTCGTCTAGTTCTCGCAGTAGTTATAGGCTTTTTAGGCTACGCCTTATATGATTCGATAATGGAACCTGTTCGGTTTAAAAGAGTCAAAAAGGTACGTTACGCTGCGGTAATTGAAAGAATGGATGATATCAGAAAATCGCAAATGGCCTTTAAAGAGGTTAACCATAGATTTTCAAATAATTTTGATGAGTTGATTCCATTTTTGGACACTGCTCAGTTCACCATTACCCAAAGAAGAGATACTACCGTAATAAAGTACGTTAAGGAATATAGGGAGAACCAAGCATTTGAGATGACCTTAATTGATACACTTGGATATGCAAGTATCAAGGATTCTTTATTTGTACCTTCTTATGATTTAAGCCAATTAAAATACATTCCAAAAACGGAAAATGAAGTATTTGGTTTAAAAACTTCTAGCCTTAAAAAAACAGGAACTACTATTCAGGTAATGGAAGTTACTGCTAAAAGAGAAGTAGTTTTACACGGTCAAAACCAACGTTTAATTGAGAATACTACCAAGGACCTTATTTTAGGATCACTTACAGAAGCTCATTTAAATGGTAACTGGTAATAATTTACAAGTTCGCTTTTTTGAAAAGCGAACTATATTTAACAAGGCCAATCTTGGTGCTTGTGAACTGTCCATCCAGCTTATGCCGGATGGATTTTCTTTTTTGATACAGCATCCTGAGCAACAAAAGATTCTTGCCTTTGGGAGTTTTAAAAAAACCGAAGCTAGTGACGATTTATTGGAACTATTGAAGGATTTTTGGACCAAGGAGCCCATATTAAATAGAAAGTACAAAAAGGTGCAATTCATTTTCAACAGCCTACATTCTATATGGACTCCAAAGGAATTATTTGAGCACGATACGGTTGAAAAATTATTTGACTTTAATATTGAAAAAGAAGAACACCAGGTCATTCGATCCAGTTATTTCCCTGAACAGGAAGCTTATTTGAGTTACAGTATTGACAGCGGAATTCACGATTTTGTGCAGAACAATTTCCCTGAGGCGCTTCAACTTCATGTTACTGAACTTCTGTTCCCTATTGCCTATGAGGAAAAGCACAGTGAACCAAAAGCCTTCATTTATGCGAATGGTGCATTTATGGATCTCTGGTTGATGAATGGAAAAAAGCTTATCTTTCATAAAAGTTTTGCTGTGACGAATGATGAAGAAAGGGCTTATTATACTTTCTTCAGTTTAAAACAACTAGATTTTTCACTTCAGAAGATGCCCCTATATTTGATAGGAGACTTTTCCGAGACATGTATGGAATACTTTGAGAAATATGTGCGTCATATTTCAGTATTATCACAAAGTAAATTCTCGTCGAAGGAATTGAAAAAGGTACCTGAAGCTGAATTTTATCCATTATTGAAAAGTTAGCATCTTGAGAATAATTAGCGGAACACATAAGAGTATAAGAATTACAGCTCCGAATAATTTACCGGTAAGGCCTACTACAGATTTTGCCAAGGAGAGTATATTCAACATATTGAATAATGACTATTATTTTGACGAGATCAAAGTTTTGGATTTATTCTCGGGCATTGGAAGTATCAGTCTTGAATTTGCTTCCCGTGAATGTCCTGATATCACCTCTGTAGACAATCATTCAGGTTGTATACAATTTTTGGAGCAAAAGGCTAAGGAATTGAAAATGGAGAATGCTATTTCTGTTAGAAATTCAGACGTATTTGATTTTATCGAAAGATCGAATGAAAAATACGATGTGATTTTTTGTGACCCTCCCTTTGCAATGGATTCTATTGAAAACCTTCCTCTAAAGATTATGGAAAAAGATCTACTGAAAGAAGATGGTATTTTAATTGTAGAACATGGCCCAAAGACAGATTTACAAGCTTTCCCTTATTTCGAAAGGGTAAGAAAGTATGGTAATATTCGTTTCTCCATTTTTAAAAAATAGGTCAGATGAAAATAGGTATATTCCCAGGATCCTTTGATCCTATCACCAAAGGTCATGAAGATATCATTCGTAGAATGATTCCTTTATTTGACAAGATATATGTTGCCATTGGAAACAATGGGACCAAGAAATATATGTTCGATCTAGAAAAAAGGATGAAATGGATAGAAGATACCTTTTCAGATTCACCTAGCATAGAAGTGAGCACCTATGAAGGGTTGACAGTAGATTTCTGTAGAGAAATCAATGCAAAATTCATCATTCGAGGATTGAGAAACTCCAATGATTTTGAATATGAAAAAAGCATAGCCCAAATGAATCAGATGATGTATCCAGATCTAGAAACAGTATTAGTGTATACTAGACCTGAATATGCATCTATTTCCTCAACAATAATTCGAGATATTATTAAGAATTTTGGTGATACCACTCCATTTCTTCCTTCAGGAGTTCAGCTATAGAAGCATAAGTATTTTCCAAAACCATAGAAAGGTCTGATGGATGAATCCATTGGGCCTTTGTAATATCCTCTTCGGCCTGAGGTATCAATTCCCCTTTATGACTTGTATACATTCTAAACCAGTATGTACGCTTTAATGAAGCTACGCCCTTATATGGATACGTATGGTAGGTTGAAATCAATTCTTGACCTAAGGTAATATCCTCAACTCCACACTCCTCCATTACTTCACGTACTGCACAAGTAGGAATATCCTCACCTTCCTCCAATTTTCCTTTTGGAAGGTCCCATTTACCCAATCTTTCAATAATTAATATTTTCCCTTCCTCGTTATAAACGATTCCACCTGCAGCAATGATAAAATCATGTTTCGCTATGATTTCATTCCAAACTACTTCTGATTCATTGGAATAGACCGTGCCTTCTTCCTTCACACCACGCTCCAAATCGTTCAATAATTTGAAGATTTTTCCCCTCTCCCAGTTTCCTTCAAAACTTTTTGGTGATTGAATGATGTTTAATGCTTTGTTGTTAATAAAAACTTTATAAATTTGCCCCATGATTATAAATAATGATACTGCGCAGAAAACTGCAGAATTCTTATTGCAAATAAAGGCAATAAAATTACAACCCTCAAACCCTTTTACTTGGTCGAGTGGATGGAAGTCTCCTATTTATTGCGATAATAGGATTATTCTTTCGCATCACGGAACGAGGACTTTTATTAGAGAGCACCTAGCTGAACAAATTTTAGAGAAGTTTGGAAAGCCTGATGTAATCGCTGGTGTTGCCACCGGAGGTATTGCTCATGGTGTACTAGTAGCACAATATTTAGGTTTACCTTTTGTATATGTTCGTCCAGAGGCAAAAAAGCATGGTCGTCAGAATCAAATTGAAGGATACTTAGAGAAAGGACAACGTGTTGTTATTCTTGAGGATCTTATCAGTACTGGTAAAAGTAGTCTAAAAGCTTACGAAGCATTGATTGAATTTGGTGCAGAAGTAAGAGGTATGGCCGCTATTTTCTCGTATGGATTTGACATTGCGAAAGAAAATTTCGAAAAGGAAGGCTGTGAATTCTTCACTTTAGGTGATTATGATAGTTTAATCACTGAGGCTTCTAAAACTGGATTTATTTCTGATGATGAAATTGAGCAGTTGAGAGAATGGAGAGTTAATCCTGAATCTTGGGGTAAATAAATAGGACACAGATGCTTAATCTAAAGACACAAGCGGTTTTACTACAATTAAGTAAGGAACAATTGAATACCTTATTGCTAAATACGGCAACCTTTGGTACTATTCTCCCTACTGAGGCTAAAAACTTTCAGCATTCTGAGGAAGGTATACAATTTACCCTTGCTAGTATGCCTGAAATTCGCTTAAAGAAAAGTAGTGAAAGTGAATTTGTTAGCTATGAGGCTACTGGAGGAAAAATGCCATTCTCTATAAGCTGTAAAGCGAATACCTTGTCTGCAGATACTTGTGAAGCACTGTTTGAATTCTCTGGGGATTTCAACCCTATGATGGCGATGATGGCCAAAAAACCACTACAAAAATTCATTGATACTTTGGCTTCTAATCTTAGTCGTCTAGAAAAGTAATTTCTTTGAGCGCATAGCATTGTCTTTCGCCATTTTCCTTTTCAAGTATCAATCTACCTATAGAATCGATTCCATGTATTTTCGCAAGGAATCGATTTTTTTTTGGCTCTTGGAACCAATGAAGACCATTTACGTGGTATAATTGCTCCAAATAGCTCTCCTGGTAAATAGTACTATTCTGTAATATATTCTTTGATTTGAATAATAAATCTGAGCTGAGCTTCTGTAGAAGCATGGCTCTATCAATTGTACTATTTAAAATACTTGCCATGGAACATACTTTCCTATCAATAGGACTAAAATCTAATTGATTTACATTCAAACCTATTCCTATAATACTGGAGTCTATCTCCGTGCCTAACAAACTATTTTCTACAAGAATACCTGCAATTTTTGCATCCCCACAATAAATATCATTTGGCCATTTTACGGTTAAGTCCTTAATCCCATAGGATTCCAAGATATAAATTAGACTTAAAGAAATCATCTGTTGAAAAAGAAACTGTTTCTCGATAGGGAATTTTTGCCATTGGATATAAATAGAAAAAGTTAGGTTCTCCCCTTTTCTACTGAGCCACTGCGTCCCCATCTGACCTCTTCCTGCCGTTTGTTTTTCTGCCCAAACAACAAAACCATTGGGCAGTTCTTTTTTCCTATTCAATTCAGCAAGGAGTACATTGGTGGATTCCACCTGATCTAAATGTAAAATTTGTGGTTTCAAAACTATATATTTTAAGGTTCAAAGGTAAAATCCTTAATGATTTATAGGCGTCTAAATTCATTAAACTTATCAATCTATGCTAGTATACATAGTAAAAAGGATAATTTTTACAGGTATTTAAACCAGGCAAAACAACATATACACCTCATTTCCTATCGGTTATAAAATTGATTTAAAAAAAAATGAATATAGATATAATAGGCTTCAACCAAGTATAATTTTAAAATATTGTGTAAATTTGGCACCTGAAACAAATGATTTATGGATAAAAGATTAGCGGGACATTCATTTCATATACCTGTAATGGGTATTAGCTTTACCATTGACACACCAATTAAGGTTGCTCATTATGGTATCTCCTCTGTTATATCTATTGTAGATGATATCTTAGTAGAAAAGATGAGAGAGTTTTATGCCTCTTCAGTAGGTGAGACTTTTATCAGTATTTCTGACAAAACAGAAGATTTCAGAGCCAAACGTATTACTGCTTACCTTAACCTAGTTGATAGAATCGTTAAGGATAAATTTGACAACCTTAAGAATTCTTTGGTTGAAAAAGGAAGTGACATTGAAAAGTACATGGATCTCTTACCAGATCTTTCAGGAGTGAAGCAAAAATTCTTGGAGGTATCTAAACAAGATAATATTAAGGAGCTTAAAGATTGGTTGAACGAAAACCTAACACCAGGATCTATTGATGTAAACATCATGACGAAATTGGACAAGGTAAACTATGCCAATGGTGAGGAGCTACCTTCTATTTACAATGATGCACATGCTGCTCTAAGAGGATTTGCCAACAGTACACTAGAATCTAGTGTAGTATTATCTGCTGGTATGAACCCAAGATTGTACGGTTATATCGAACAATTTGAGGATTTCTATCCAAATGAGGAAACTGGAGCTATCAAGAAGAAGGTAATTCTAAAGGTAAGTGACTATAGATCTGCATTGATTCAAGGAAAGTTCTTGGCAAAGAAAGGTATTTGGGTATCTGAATATAGAGTTGAATCTGGATTGAACTGTGGTGGACACGCCTTTGCAACGGATGGTTTCTTGATGGGGCCAATATTGGAGGAATTCAAGAACAACCGTCAGGAATTGACAAATGCAACTTTTGAAACGTATTCTAAAGTCCTACAGACTAAAGAAAGATTTAGCCCAGAGCAAGCACCTGAAATCAAAATCACTGCCCAAGGTGGTGTAGGTACTTCTGAAGAACACCAGTTCTTGTTGGACTATTACAATATTGATTGTGTAGGTTGGGGAACACCATTCTTATTAGTACCTGAAGTTACTACAGTTGACAAGCATACCATAACGTTGTTGGTAGATGCCAAAGAAGAGGATTTATACTTAAGTAATATTTCTCCACTTGGTGTTCCTTTCAACAGCTTACGTGGAAACACAAAGGATATTGAAAAATTGGAATGGATTGCTAAAGGGAAACCTGGAAGTTCATGCCCAAAGAAATATCTAGTTTCAAATACGGAGTTTACGAAAAGAGCAATTTGTTCTGCCTCGAGACAATTTCAAGCCCTTAAAATTAAGGAATTGAAACGTGAAGGATTAAATGAAGATGACTTTACCAAAGCATATGATAAGATTGTTGATAAATCTTGTATTTGTGTTGGTTTGGGTACTACTGCTTTGATCAATAATGACTTGGACATGAAAGAGGAAGGTGATACTGTTTCTATCTGCCCAGGACCAAATATGGCTTACTTTTCTAAAGTTTCTACGCCAGATCAAATGATAGGACATATCTATGGTAAGAACAATATCATGGAAAGAACCGATCGTCCCAATATGTATATCAAAGAATTGGGAATGTATTTAGACTATCTTAAAAATAAGATAGCTGAAGAACCTACTCCTATTTCTCCTAAGCAGTTGAGATACTTCAATAAATTTAAGAACAATTTGATGAGCGGTATCGCTTATTACAAGCAATTGTATACTGAGATCAATGCTAGTCTTGTTCCTGAATTTAATGAATTTGAAAAGGAACTGTGTGCATTTCCTTTATTCAGAGAAGAAAATGAAGCGATCTTAAACTAAGATCTCCACATAAATATTTAAAAGCCGTTATTTCGATAACGGCTTTTTTTTTTGCATATAACTATTAAATGAAATAGGACTATTCAACGCAATAGAAGCTGAAAGTCCTGAGACATTAAAATATTAACAATACAATTATAATTTATAACCAAAAATCTTATATTTTAATTATTCGTGAATAATTTCATTCAACTCTCTGCTACTATAAAGATTTCCACCGCCTTAGTTCTGAAATACCAAATAATTTCACTAAATTTGCACTCCATTTCGGACTTAAGGGAACGGAATGTTTATAAGTTTAACCTATAAAAAGGTCTTTCTGAAGGGCTTAGTCATAATTCCCTAGAGCAATAAAGAAAGACACTGACTTATTACATGTCACAAGAAAATCAAAACACCGACTTAGAAAACTTCGATTGGGAAGCATTTGAAGAAGGAATGGGATCGTACAACCGTGCTCAGGTTACTGAGATGGAAAAAATGTACGAAGACACATTTACTCCAGAATCTGACACTCAGGTTATGGATGGTAAAGTTGTTTCCAAAACTGATCGTGAAGCTATCATTGATATAGGCGCTAAATCAGAAGGTGTTATTTCATTGAACGAATTCCGTTACAGAGAGTCTCTAAATGTAGGAGATGATGTAGAGGTAATTATCGATCAAAAAGAAGACAAAAACGGTGCATTAGTACTTTCTCACCGTAAAGCAAGAGCTATCCGTTCATGGGATAACGTAAACATTGCTTTCAACGAGGAAACTACTATCCAAGGTTTCGTTAAATGTCGTACTAAAGGTGGTATGATCGTAGATATCTTCGGTATCGAATCATTCCTACCAGGTTCTCAAATCGACGTGAAGCCTATCCGTGATTATGATGCATACGTAGGTAAAACAATGGAATTCAAGGTTGTAAAAATCAATCATGAATTCAAAAACGTTGTTGTATCTCACAAAGCACTTATCGAAGCTGATCTTGAGCAACAAAAACGTGACATCATCTCTAAACTTGATAAAGGTCAAGTACTTGAAGGTGTTGTTAAGAACATTACTTCTTACGGTGTATTCGTTGACCTTGGAGGTATTGATGGTCTTATCCACATTACAGATCTTTCTTGGAGTCGTATTAACCACCCAAGTGAAAT
>CAJXXR010000018.1 GCA_913063375.1 uncultured Flavobacteriales bacterium
CGCATTACCAAAATTTCATTGGTAGAAGGTCTAGCTTCTCTTTTGAAATATCCACCTGGGAATCTTCCCGCAGCAGCAAATTTCTCTCTATAATCTATAGTAAGTGGTAAAAAATCGATACCAGCTTTTGGCTCTTTCGAAGCAACAACTGTAGCTAATAATCTACATTTCCCCATCGAGATCATTACGGAACCATCGGCTTGTCTCGCCAATTTCCCTGTCTCAATTGTAATGACCCTACCGTCAGGCAGTTCAATATTTTGAGTGATTACGTTTAATGACATACTTTTTAATTTCTTGTTTTTAGAGCTTCGTTTAAAGCATCTTTAATCCTTTTTGGTGTCCCTGCGACCCCAACATTTTTCTTTGTTTCCTCTTGATCCTAAACGAATGCGCTGACAAATTCCATTAAAATTGATAGTACAATTTGAGGATGTAATAGCCATTGTTATAAACCAAAAAAAAGGCAATTGTAAACAACTGCCTTTTTGAATGTCAATCTAATTATCGTCTTAAACCAAGTTCTTTAACGATAGCACGGTAACGTGTGATGTCCTTATTTTTCAAGTAATCAAGAAGTCTTCTTCTCTTTCCTACAAGGTTAATCAATGAACGTTGCGTGTTAAAATCTTTTCTGTTTTCTTTCAAATGCCCAGTCAAGTGAGCGATTCTGAATGAGAACATAGCGATTTGACCTTCAGCAGAACCTGTGTTCTTTGCTGACTCACCGTATTTTGCGAAAAATTCGGCTTTCTTTTCAGAGGTTAAATACATGATGCAAAATTGTTTTTAAATGTTTGTAATGCTAGTAACCAAGCTGCAAAGATAACCTATTATTTTATTCTAACAAGTCTTTTCAGGATAATCATAAGTCATCCTAATGAACTGTGCCATTCTAGCTTTCAGGTCTTTTCTTTCCACAATAAAATCAAGGAAACCATGCTCCATAACAAACTCCGATCTTTGGAATCCTTCTGGTAAATCTTTCCCTATTGTTTCTTTTACAACACGCGGTCCAGCAAATGCAATCAGTGCTGCTGGCTCTGCAATATTGATATCACCCAACATAGCGAAAGAAGCAGTAATACCTCCAGTTGTAGGATCCGTTAAGAAAGAAATATAAGGAATTCCCATTTCACTCAATTGCGCTAGTTTGGCTGATGTTTTAGCCATCTGCATCAATGAAAATGCCGCTTCCATCATACGAGCACCACCCGATTTTGAAATCATGATGAATGGCAACTTGTGATCCATAGCGTATTGAATTGCTCTTGCAATCTTTTCCCCTACCACAGATCCCATAGATCCACCAATAAAGTTAAAGTTCATAGCTGCAATCACTACATCCTTACCTGCTAATGGTCCATAACCAGTAGTTACAGCATCTTTCAATCCTGTTTTGGCCTGCATGGCAACCAATCTATCTTTGTAAAGCTTCGTATCTTCAAATTCCAAAGGATCTCCAGAAGTTAAATTTACATCTAGTTCTGTGAAAGCCCCTTCATCGAAAAGAATATCGAAATACTCCTTTGCATTGATACGCTCGTGGTGGTTACAATTACCGCAAACCCACATATTAAGCTCATGTTCTTGTGTATGGCTAACTACCTTACACTTCGGACATTTGTACCATAAACCTTCAGGAGTCTCCTTCTTGTTTGCAGTATCTGTATTGATATTCTTAGTTCTTCTCTTAAACCAACCCATAGTAAGTCGTATTAGCAAAAAAAGCCCCCCTTAAAAGGAAGGCTTAATTATTTTTCAATAAATTAAGATAAAGTATCTACGTTATTCAAGTCTTTGAAAGACTGCTCCAATCTAGCACGGAAAGTATCCTCACCAGCTCTTAAATATTTTCTTGGATCGTAGTATTTTTTATTCGGTTGGTCATCCCCATCAGGATTTCCAATCTGTGCCTTCAAATAATCTTGTTTATCAAGAACGTAATCTCTTACCCCTTCAGTAAACGCATATTGAAGATCTGTATCAATATTCATTTTGATAACTCCATAAGAAATCGCTTCTTCAATCTCTTCAGCAGAAGAACCTGATCCTCCATGGAATACAAAATCAATAGGTCTTGAATCTAATGTATCGTATTTGGCATGTACATACTCTTGAGAATCTTTCAAGATAGTAGGTGTCAATTTAACGTTACCTGGCTTATATACTCCGTGTACATTTCCAAAGGCAGCAGCAATAGTAAATCTATCTGAAACCTTTTTCAATTCTTCATAAGCATAGGCTACGTGTTCTGGTTGAGTATACAATCTACTCTCATCAACATCCGTATTGTCTACACCGTCTTCCTCACCACCTGTGATTCCCAATTCAATCTCCAAAGTCATACCCATTTTGCTCATGCGCTCTAGGTAAGCTTTACAAATATCAATGTTATCAATCAATGATTCCTCAGAAAGATCGATCATGTGTGAGCTATATAATGGCTTACCTGTTTCAGCAAAGAAAGTTTCTCCTGCATCCAATAGACCATCGATCCATGGTAACCATTTCTTTTGACAATGATCTGTATGCATTATAACAGTTGCTCCATAAAGCTCAGCCATCATATGAACGTGCTTAGCTCCAGAGATACATCCTGCAATTGCAGCTTTCTCATCATCGTTATTCATTCCTTTCCCGGCAAAAAATTGCCCTCCACCTTTTGAAAACTGAATGATTACGGGTGCATTCAATCTGGCAGCACTCTCCATTACAGCATTTACGGTTGAACTAGAGGTAACGTTTACAGCTGGAAGTGCGAAACTTTTATCTTTCGCCAGTTGGAAAATTTCCTGTACTTCATCTCCTGCAGCAACTCCTGGTTTTATCATAGTGGTCTTCATCGTAATTTTTTGATAATCTATGCAAATCTAACAATTTATATTTTACTTTTCCGAACAGTTAAATAAAATCGCTTATTTTCTCTTTTTCTGTGGAATTTTTCAACTCTAAATATCGCTAGATTGGTCGTTTATAGCTTTCTGTTAAAATATTAATGTATTTAAAAAATTCATCAAATCAATTAATTTTTTGAATTTTTGATCTTGAATTCCCCATTCTCCCTCGGAGAAACAATGTACCTCAATTTCCGATGTATCCTGTACTTCTATACCCGCCTTCGCCATCGCCTGACTAGTCCAGAAAATCAGTTTTTTATCCCCCGTTAATTTAAGACTTCTACTACCTTTTGAAAAATCGAATTCAAAATGACCATCCTCACCATTGAAGCGGATAAACTCATCATCAAAATAACGATTGAAATGACCATCTAATATCAATTGTTCAGACAAACCAAAATTATAGCTTCCATCTCCCGCCAATAGCAGGGTCTTCTGAGCGAATCTCCAAGCCAAATCTAAATCATGGGTAGAATAGATAATCATTTTATTCTCCTGCTTTGCCAATCTATTCAATAATGAGAATAAATCCACCTTGGAAGGATAATCCAAAAATGCAGAAGGTTCATCTAATAAGATCAATGGGGTATCCTGACACAACGCTCTGGCAATTTGAACCTTTTGAAATTCACCATCACTCAGCTGATTGAGGTCCCTGGTTTTCAGTTCCTGAATATGTAATTTGACAAAGGCATCCTCTACCATTTTTCTATCCAGCTCCTTCAACCTACCGTGAAAAGACAAATAAGGCAACCTTCCTAGTGCAGCATAATCGAAGGCTTTCAAATAAGGTATATCAACACGAGTTGTAGGAATCCAGGCAATTTTCTTCGCCAAATCTTGTTGTGCTATTCCTCGAATGGCTTTCCCATTCCATAAAACAGCATCCAAACAAGCTTCCATCTTTCCAGATATTGCTTTCAAGAGAGAAGACTTACCTACCCCATTCCGACCAAGTAATACCAGATTTTCACCCGGCTTCAATTCCATCTCTAAACCTGAAATCAATTTCCGCTTGACACCTTTAATATCAAAACTAATATGTAGATCATTTAAATGTAACATATCATTTCATTTGATAATTTTTGAACAACAAGTAAATGATAGTAGGTGCACCCACAATAGATGCAATGGTATTGAGTGGTAAAATAGAATCTCCAAATGGGTTTTGACTGATCAGATCGAATAATAAGGCCAAAGCTCCTCCCGAAAGGAAACACAAAGGCAATAACCATCTATGTCCGGCATATCCATAAGCTAAACGCACAAAATGTGGCACTGCCAATCCTAAGAATGCTACAGGCCCACAATAGGCAGTTGTCAAACCAACCAATAAACCAGTAGCAACCATAATAATGGTTCTACTTCTTCGTATAGATATTCCTAAACTTTCTGCTTCTTCTCTACCCAAATAAAAGGCATCTAATGCCCGTACCTGACTATATGCCAATACTAAGCCCAATAGCGTTAAAGGAATGATTATTTTAAGGGATGTCCAATCTGTTTTCCCGAAGGTACCCATACCCCAAACTACAAATTGCTTAACGATATCTGCATCTGCCCAAAACTGAAGTAAACTTACCAAGGCTGTAACAAAGTAACTGAGCATCAAGCCCAACAATAACAATGAAATATCACTTTTAAATCGGATAGATAGAAAACCTATCAGCAACAATATAGATACGGCTCCTCCAAATGCAGAAAATACCATTCCTACATTTTGGAACGCCTCTGGCATATTCAGCATCCACGAAGACTGCATGCCCATTAAAAAGATGGCAACACCCAAACTTGCACCTGAACCAATTCCTAAAACATATGGACCTGCCAATGGGTTTTTAAAATAGCTCTGCATCAATAAGCCGCCAACTGCTAAGGCGCCACCACCAAAAAGTGCGGTCAATGCCTTTGGCAATCTATAATCCCATATTATCAACTGATGCGATTTGGAGACCCCAGCTGCGTCATTCCCAAATAAGCTTAAAAGCTCATCCCAAGAAATTGCTACAGATCCCCATTTGATATCGGCAATAAATAAGGCCAGAATCAACAGGACTAAGGTTCCTAATTTTATGAAGGCTGTTTTATTCAATTATTTTAGTGCTTGATAAAATACTTTTTCATGATTGGGTACTAATTCTGGATACGCAATAGCCACCAAATCTTTTAAAATTAAATCCGGATGCAAAGAACCCATTTCCCAAAAATCATTTCCAAAATTGGTTCTTGTTCGCTTATGCGTATTAAAGATAGTACGTTCTTTAAATGCTTTAAAATTGGTCATCCTAGGATCTAGCGCAGCTAAATCCTCATAACTCGTATAAGTTCCCGAATTTAACCATAAATCTGCATCCAAAGCCTTATCCAATATAACTTCTATACTCAAGGATTGGTTTCCCTCTCCTTCTGCGTCCTTCCAAATATAGTCCAATCCAGCATCCTTAAAAAATTGAGCCGTGAAACTATTGGACATTGGCAAATACCAGGCATCAAAAAATGGCGCATTACAAAAAACTGTTTTTCGTCCTTCCTCCTTCAATATTAAAGACGCTCTCAGCTCCTTATAATCCTGTGAAATTTGTGAATAAATACTATCAGCTTTAGCTTCCTGACCTATAAACAGTGCAAAAACTTTGATCCATTCAGCTTTACCCAATGGATGATTCTCTAGGTATTCTGTGCAAAAAATTACGGGGATGTCGGCTTTTGCTATCTTATCAAAATGATTATCCTGCTCATCAATATTATAGGTGAAAAGACCATCTGGATTCATCTCCAGAACCTTTTCCAAATTAAGCTGATTGTTCATGCTCAATTCCAATAATTCGCCCTTTTCAAAAACAGTAGAAATCTCATCCAGATAATGATGTTTTACAGCATCAATTCCTTTAATATGTGTAAGACCTCCCAATTCATAAAAGGCCCTCGTATATACACAGGATAAGCTAGCTATATTTTGTAAGGGCACCTGAATCTTATGCAGACCACTAGGAATTTTCAGCTCATCTTTGGCTGATTTATAAAGTGCATATTTTTCAGACTTCCCTCCTTTCCCAATCAAGGTCAATGTTGTATAGTCTGGAAATTCTCTTATTTCAAAATGACTGGCAAATTCATTTTTCAGTAATATTGATGCCTCATTTACAGTCTCTACAGATTGATATTCTGAAGAAACACTATCTGTACAGCTAACTAGACATATCTGAAGAAGTGCTAGCAGGGTAAGCAATTGAATTCTCATAAATTATGCTCTAAATAAATTTCACCTGGAATAATAGACAATTGAACAGAATCTAAAAGGTTGCCTTCAAAATTATAGCGAAGAAGATCTCCCTTGCTTATGAAATCTTTGGCATCAACTAAATAAAATTCCGATCTCAATGCATCCATATTAAATCCATAACTATTCTTGTTACTAACAGCCTTGATCAAGGTTTCTGTTTGGCTTGCAATATCAAAACTATAAATCCCTTCCTTAAAATAGTATACTTGGTTTTTGGAACCGCTAAAAGATAAAAAGCTCGCCTTCCCGGTGATTTCTTTTACAGTGGATTCAAAATCCGCTAATTCAATGATCCAAATTTTGGATTGCAATTCGGAATTAGATAATAAGGCTAGCTTTTCATTCGCTACTAATTTGATACCATCAATATCTTGACCTATCGATAGACTATCCACCTTCTCTCCTAAATTGTTCAGTTTGAAGAGTATATTTTTCGCTATACTATCCGTTTCTCCGAATCGTTTTTGAGCTATATAAAGATGCTCCTCATGCCATAGAATATCCTCTGTCCATTCCTTAAAATATGCAAAAGTATCTATTTGAGATCTTTCCTTATTAATCTTTAGAATCTGTTTTCCATACAAGGAACTTATATAGACATTCCCGTCCTCATCTTCCGTAGTATAACGAGGGCTATCGATACTATTAAATTCGTGGATAACGTTCATTTGAAAATCACAAAAAACAACGCTGTTGGAATTATTAACCGTCAGACAATAATCATATTTACCCTTACGAATAGATTGTGGTACATCTCCAAGTGGGTAGTCATTTTTGGCATCAAAAAGGTGATTATAAGCCTTTGAAGATTCTGGTTCATAAAAACTTAAAGAACCATTTCCCCAAGTAAAATTCCCCTCATTAATGATAAATACACCATTGGTGAAATCGGAAATAGAATCCGTATTGCTATCTCCAGTTTGTGGACCAATATCATCCGGCTGACAGGCCGTTCCAAATAATAGAACTAAGCAAGAGACACTGAGTATTGCGGCCTTTGAAATCAAGCTTTGAAACTTCATTTATTTCGATTTTTTTACGTTCTTCAAAGAAAGTAAATTAAGGGCATTCCCACCCAATCCAGTAGTACCTTTTGCAGAAAATCTATAGACCTCATCATAAAATAGAGGCACTACTACTGCTTGATCAAGGACCATTCTATTCATCTTACGATACATAGCTTTTCTTTTTTCGAAATTTGTTTCGGCATAAGAACGTTGGTAAAGCTGGTCGAATTCTTTTCTTTCGAAATGCGTATAATTAGGGCCATTTGGAGCAAAATTCTCAGAATAAAAAAGTGAAAGATAGTTTTCAGCATCTGGATAATCAGCTATCCATGAAGCTCTGAAAAATGACACCTTTTGTGCTGAGATCAATTGGCGTAAAGTACTTGGAGGATGCACTTCAATATCCAAATTGATCCCTGCTTCCCTCAGGCTAAATTGGATATATTCACACAAATCCAAATAACTATTATTAGTATGTAAAACAATGGTAGGACTTCCTTGTCCATTATAATCCGCCAATTGTAGATAATGGGCTACGGAATCTGTATTAAAGCTAAAATGACCCGTTTTTTCAAAAGAAGGCAATCCATTCGGTATCATACCATCTTCTGCAGCTGTTCCAATCCCATTTCGCAGATATCGAATCATCTTATCTCTATCGAAAGCAAAATTCACAGCTCTTCTAAAATGTACATTATTATAGGGATAAGTAGATTTCTCCTGATCCACCATAAAACCTAGATACTCTGTATTGAGGTAATTCTGCTTCAATAATTGAATATCACCCTGGTATTTCTCTCTAAGTTGACCATCGAAATCCAAAACTTCATCTTTATAACTGGCATCAATTCCGGAAATAAAATCCAAATCGCCTTTTACAAATTCTAAAAATGCCGAAAATTTATCTGGAATAAATCGGATAGCCACCGATTCCAAATGTGGTAATCTCTCCCCATTTGAAAATTCAAAATAATCACTATTCTTCCGAAGCACTAGTTTCACCCTATCCACCCATAACTTGTAGTAAAAAGGACCTGTACCAATAGCATGATCGAAATAGGTTTTCCCATAATGGGCATAGGCATCTTTAGACAGTATGCTACAATACTGCATCGTCAATAAACCTAAAAAAGCAGGGAATGGTTTTTCCAATTTAATTTCAATAGTATGCGGATCCAAGGCCTGAATACCGCCTTTTTGTACATTGGACAAAGTCCAAGAACCCGGAGCCGCCAAAGAATTACTTCTTAATCTTTCCAGACTAAAAACAACGTCTTTAGCTGTCATCAACCTAGCTTGCTTAGCGGTAAAAAAGGAATTAGCATGGAAATATACATCTTCCCTTAGGTTAAATGTATAACGCAACCCTGTACTATCTACCCGCCAAGATTCTGCCAAGGCCGGCACAACATTCAGTGAATCATCCAACTGCACCAAACTATTGTACAACTGATTACACACCCAAATATGCGCTTGATTTTTAGCAAATCCCGGATCCAAAGAAGTGATACCGGCAGCCTCATTATAGCGGAATATATCTGCATCTGAAAAGTTCTTTTCAGGTCGCTGAGAACAACCTATGAAAACAAAGATTGAATTCAGTAGAACAAAAATTATGGAATAGGCCTTATTCATTCATCATCTATAAAAAAATTGACGTAAATTGCGGGCCTAAAAATACGCTCAATTTTTTGAGTTTCAAAGCATAAAGACAAGATGCTGAAAGAGAAAAGAGTTGCCTTTCATACATTAGGATGTAAATTGAATTTCTCAGAGACCTCTACCATTGCTAGACAATGTGAAAAAGAAGGTTTCAATAGAGTTGATTTTCAAGAGGAAGCAGAGATTTATGTATTAAATACCTGTTCTGTTACAGACAATGCTGACAAGGAGTGTAGAAGATTGATCAAAAAGGCAAAGGAAAGATCTCCGGAGGCCTATATCGCAATTATTGGTTGTTACGCACAATTACAACCCGAAGAAATTGCAGCACTAGATGGTGTAGATTTGGTTTTGGGAGCAACTGAAAAGTTTAAACTTCCAACCTATATCCATTCCCTTTTACAAGATGAATCAGTTGAGACTGTTCATTCGTGTGAAATCGAGGAAGCAGACCATTTTGAAGGCGCATATTCCATTGGTGATAGAACCAGAGCTTTCCTAAAAGTTCAGGATGGCTGTGACTATAAATGTACCTACTGCACCATTCCTCAAGCCAGAGGAATCAGCAGAAGTGACCGTTTGGAGAATGTGCTTAAAAATGCCAAAGAAATTTCTGATAAGGGGGTAAAAGAAATCGTGCTTACAGGTGTAAACATTGGTGATTACGGAAAAGGTGAATTAGGCAATAAAAAGCACGAACACACTTTCCTAAATTTGGTGGAAGCACTGGACCAAGTAGAAGGCATCAGTAGAATGCGTATTTCGTCTATTGAACCCAACCTGCTTAAGAATGAAACGATAGATTTCGTTTCACAATCCGATCTATTTGTTCCTCACTTTCATATCCCATTACAATCTGGTTCCAATAAATTATTGGGATTGATGCGTAGAAGATATAAACGTGAGCTGTATGTAGAACGTGTTGAACGTATCAAGGCAAAGATTCCAAACTGTTGCATTGGAGTGGATGTCATTGTTGGTTTCCCTGGTGAAACTGATGAATTATTCATGGAGACCTATCATTTCCTGAATGAATTGGATGTATCCTATTTCCATGTCTTCTCTTATTCTGAACGTGCCAATACGGTTGCAGCAGAAATGGAAGAGGTGGTTCCAAAAAATGTACGAAGTAAAAGAAGTAAAATGCTACGTGTGCTTTCTGCAAAGAAGAAGCGTAAATTTTACGAAGAAAATATTGGTAAGAAAGGAAAGGTTCTTTTTGAATTTGAGAATAAGAATGGGTTTATCCAAGGTTTCACAGAAAACTATGTAAAGGTAAAAGTACCGTACGACCCTAGTTTGAAAAATCAAACGGTAGATGTCGAAATGACTGAAATCGATAATGAAGACGGCTTAATGATGGCCAAACTCCTTTTTGTACCGCAGATAATAAATGAATAACCCCTGTTAAACGAGATAACATGAGTGCAGAAATTAAAAATATTCAGCCATCAGAAGTATGGTCTCATTTTTATGCATTAAACCAAGTACCACGTGGTTCTAAAAAAGAAGAACGTGTAATTGCTTTTGCAAAGACCTTTGGTGAAGACTTAGGTCTTGAAACATTGGTTGACGAAGTAGGTAATGTCATCATCCGTAAGGCTGCAACGCCAGGTATGGAGAATAAAAAGATCCTTACACTACAGAGTCACTTGGATATGGTTCATCAAAAAAACAACAGTACTGTTTTTAACTTTGATGAAGACCCTATTAAAATGTTTATCGAAGGGGATTGGGTAAAAGCTGATGGTACTACCCTAGGTGCGGATAACGGAATGGGTGTTGCTGCCATTATGGGAGTGTTAGCATCTAAGGATATTCCACATGGTCCAATTGAGGCGCTTTTCACTATTGATGAAGAGACAGGGATGACTGGTGCAATGGGTCTTAAAGCCAATGTTCTTACCGGTGATATCTTATTGAATCTTGATACGGAAGATGAAGGTGAACTATGTATTGGTTGTGCTGGTGGTGTAGATACTACTATCAACATGGACTATATTGAGGAGCCTACTCCAGAAAATAGTGTTGCCTATGAAATTAATATCCAAGGTTTGAAGGGTGGACACTCTGGTTGTGATATTCATCTTCAACTAGGGAATGCAAATATTCTTCTTTCAAGAATCCTTTGGGAGGCTGCCAATAAATTCAGCTTAAGAATTGCTGCATTTGAAGGGGGAAGTTTAAGAAATGCTATTCCAAGAGAATCTTATGCCATTGTTACTGTTCCTATGAACAACCAGGAGAGCTTCAAAGCATTCTTCTCTGACATGACTAAGATCCTTAAATTTGAATATAAAAATACGGAGGCAAACCTTGTCTTAGAACTCAAGGAAACTACTGCTGACTGGGTAATGGACCTAGAGAAGCAAAGTGGTATTCTAAATAGCCTTATCGCATGTCCAAATGGTGTGCATAAGATGAGTGATGATATTGAAGGTTTAGTAGAAACTTCTTCAAATCTTGCTCGAGTTGAAATTAAAGGTGGTCACTTCAACTGTAAGACACTTCAAAGAAGTTCTTTAGAGTCAGGTAAATGGGATATCGCCAATAAGGTGAATGCTTGTTTCACTATGATCAATGCTGAAGTAAGCCATGGTGGAGCATACCCTGGTTGGATTCCAAATCCTAAAGCGTCTATCCTAAAAACGATGAAAGCACTTCACAACGATATCTTCGACTACGAACCTAAAGTATCTGCCGTACATGCAGGTCTTGAATGTGGTTTACTAGGACAAAACTATCCAGATATGGAAATGATATCATTTGGACCAACCATTCGTGGTGCTCACTCTCCAGATGAACGTGTACATATTCCAGCTGTTGAAAGCTTCTGGAAATACTTATTAGCTACTTTGGAAAATGCTCCAGAGAATAATTAAGATTTTAAAAATAAAGCTTGCTAGAAATAGCAAGCTTTTTTTTATTTAGTTTAAATTCCCTGTGAGTCACTCGGAGGTTGTAATCCCCTGCGTGTCACTCAGAGAGGACTCGGATGCTGTACCAAATTGCAATGCCTCTTTATTTCGCTCAAGCCGCTGGGCTCTTGCTTTTTTCATTCGATAAAAAAGTAAGCAAAAAATCTTGTCAATATTTGGTCTTCCCTGCGGGACATTCATTTCGCTACTACAGGCTATTTTTATTTCCCTTTGGTCAATAAACGCCATTTCGTAGCTACATTCATTAAATCTTAATATTGACCTTTTCCTTTTTAATGACATTCAAGCCAGTAAAACTATATCGACCTTTTTTAAATCATCCCGGACGTCCGGGATCAAGATGACTGAAAGGTGTTTTGTCAAAAATCTGTCTGAGCGAAGCGAGTTATTTTTGCTACCTGCAAGGAGCCGTAGTATTTTCTACTTATTTAAAAGAAGTCTTGTCCCGGATGTCCGGGATTGGTTCATTTTGCATCAAGGCAAAAGAACAAACAAACCTCTCCTTAAGTTAATTTTCAAACAGACAAAGCATAAAAAATGAGCTACCCATTTGAGTAGCTCATTACAATTTAAATCCGTAGCCGAAATCTAAACTTATTTCTTCACAATCTTCTTGGAAAAAGATCTTTGGCCTTTCAGTATACTAAGGGTATAAATACCATTTGGTAATTGACGCATATCTAAATGAGCATCCTTACCTGTATCCTTTAAACTATACAAAAGCTTACCATTCAAATCTAGTATCTTTAGTTCCTTCTCCCCTTCCTCCTCAAATGAAAGAGATATATAATCACTCGTAGGGTTTGGATAAATTGTAAATACTAAATTCAGTTGCTCATCAAGGCCTACTGTATTGGTATAGGTATAGCTAGACCTTTCAAAAGTCTCCAAATCCCCAGTAGAAACACTTAGCTTATTTTTAAGTATTTCATGTATCGTTCCATTCTCATTATAGGTAAAAACCTCTTCTGAAATCACCTCCCAATCCTCATGAAATAAATCCCAATCAAAAACAATTCTATTTGTTACGGATAAATCCGCATCAAAAATGGTTTCTATTTTATCAACAAAATACCAAGATGAATCTCCAAAATTCAAATTCTCTTCTTTTATCACTAGATTACTAGTGTTATAAGTCAACAATACCTGTTGAATATTTGTCCAAATAGTATCCGTGAAATTCTGTTTTACCTTCTCAATTACTAGTCCATCTTCATAGATAAATACTTCCCGCTGATAATCATACCACTCATCCTCATCATCGTCCCAAAGTTGAAATAACTCTTCAAGAACATTCCCGAAAATATCATAACTATATGCATGTCTATACTTTTGATCCCATTCTGATCCACCAGGAAGATATTCAATTTTATCAAACAGTAAATCATCACTATTGTAAGTATGTGCTACTCTAGACTTTTCAGACCAATGTGTAAAAAACCATAATTTATAGCTTGATGAATCCAATGATCCATTTGAATTATACTTGTAGGTATATTGATAATTGTTCCGCCATTCTTCTACATCGGGATTCCAATTTTCAAACAAATCAGTACGTTGGTTGCTATCCAAATCATACCCAAATGATTCAAGTGTGAAATTCCCCCAAACATCATCCTCCCACCTTTCGGTTAGAATAGTAGAGACCAATTGAGCCTTAACCAAATACAAAGGCTGCATCAAAAAAAGAAATATGAGAACTTTTTTCATTTCAAAAATTTAAAAAATTATTAATTCTATAGGTTCGAAAAATTATAAAAAGAGACTAAAAACATTTATCAATGGTATCGTTATTATTCATTATTGGTTTCCAAATTAACCAATATTTAAAAACAACGGAAGGAATTTAACCTTTTATAATATTGGTTAACATACCATCCTTTAGAATTTTACGTTTTAACTACTATCAGAAAATGTACCAAAATCAAAAATTACACAGAATGAGACAATTAATCTTAATTTTACTCTTTGTCATTTTACCACTTCAAAAAGCAATATCCTGTACTACATTTGTTTTAAAAAATGGTCAAGAATTGGTTTTTGGTAGAAACCTTGATTGGGTTTCAGACAACGGAATTATAGTTGTCAACCATCGGAATATTCAAAAAACATCTCTAGTCTTCCCTCCAGATACCCCAACCATTTGGACTTCTATGTATGGAAGTATTAGCTTCAATCAATTTGGAAAGGAATTTCCTTTTGGAGGCATGAATGAAAAAGGTTTGGTAGTTGAAATAATGAGAGCTCCAGCACTATACCCTTCTCAAGACAATAGATCCGCAGTAAATGAGCTACAATGGATTCAATACCAACTAGACAATTGCAAAAACATTGCAGAGGTTATACAGTCGAATAAAAAAATAAGAATCAGTAAAATAAATCAAAACCTTCATTTTTTAGTTTGTGATGCCTCAGGAAAAACGGCCGTACTTGAATTTATTGATGGTAAAATGAAAGTATATACTGGTAAAGATCTTCCTCAACCTGTTTTGGAAAATGACCCATACGCGCTTTCACTTGACAAATACAAGAACAAACAAGAATGCCGTTTTACAACTGCCACCGACATGGTTAAAAAATATCCAATCCCGGACGTCCGGGAGTCTAGTTCGATTGTGGACTATTCCTTTGACATTTTAGAAGAGGTCGCACTTGCTGGATCTTGGTCTATTGTATATGATATTCAAAATCTAACTATTCATTTCAAAACTGAAAGCAACCAGAAAGTACGAAGATTTAGCTTTAATGATTTTGACTTTAACTGCTCGAAAAACAGCCTGGTTTACGATCTAAAAAGAAAAGATTCCGAAAATATCAAAGGACACTTTGAAAGCTATTCAGATAGAATCAATAGCCGTAAATTTCAAGATGGCTTGAAGACTAATGATATTCAATTACCGAGGGAGGTTTTGAATAGGTTTAGGGGCTATGTTGGTACTTGTGAGTGCACGTAGGCGCTTCGCGCTTAGATCAAAGGAGCAAGATTAATGTTGTATTCTCTGAACTTCATTGTATAAAAAGAAATCTAGCATACTTTATTGTTTAGCAAAAGCTTTCGTTAGGGGCTAGTTACAACTACAACTAGTGGTTTTTTACACCTTCTTTCTACTACTATCCTCAGAGTCACTCAGAGAGGACTCTGAGGGAAATTAAGCCCGAATCATCAATGTTATCTTCTATTATCTGGAAAGCATTATTTATTCTCATCATTCATTTACATTATTTACTCTCTGGATGTTCAATAACAATTACCTTACTAAAATCCGTTTTCCATATATCAAGTTCGAATAAATTACCACTCTTATCTAAATATAAAGAGGCAATCACTTCAATACCATCTTGGTCAGTAAATTGATACTCACTTACTGACTCCCCAAAACTTCTATCATTTTCTTTTATTTCACCTTCTGGAAAGAGATATAAACTTCCCATTCCGCCATCATTCATAGAACGAACCAGTAAATTATCCTTCCAATTTATTGGAAGAAAAACTGAAGACTGCTTAACTAGAATCGTTAAAAGGTTTTCTTCTTGTGGTGTTAATTTTCTATTTGACGCCATGTATCCTTCCTATATTAAAAAATTCATTAGAATCATTGATTTCTAGCTATGAGGTTTTAGGGAACCGAAACCTCGAATCCTTTTCAAGCAACTCATATAAATACTGTCACTACCCTATTACATGATTTATATATCAAAATCCCTTCTTTTTACATTTATACTCAGAGTTCTCTCAGAGTACCCCTGAGGGAGATTACTATAATTTAGAATTTACTTAGTCTATTCTTTATTAAAAGTTGTTTTTACAATTTTTTTCTTTTGATTAGAATATATCCAATATGGAAAATGTTCAAAGGTAGCTCCATCAGGATATTCGTAAGAAATTTTTTCCTTACCAATTATAGTAAATTTTCTATACTTTGATAAAATTAATACATCAGCAATACTTCTATTCAAAATAGCAACATCATACTTTTGAACTTCAGCTTTTACAACAAGGGCCTCTATCAAGGCCTGACTAATAATTGCACCATTAGCCATATATTCTATATACCATATATAATCTTTACTTAATAACTCAGGACCGATTAGTATAATCGAATCCAAAACGTCTAATAACTCAATATTTTCACTTGTAATCAAATCCAAAACAACAGAATCATTTAAGTATTCAATTTCAATAATTTCTATATCCAAAGATTCTGAATTCTCATTTTTCATTCCTCTTTCAAAAGGGCTACAACTCACTAAAGAAATGAATATGCTTAACAATACTATTTTACTTAAATTCTTCATCCTATTACTTCATTATTTAAAAAATATAGCCCTATAATTTTCACATGATACATTTCAAATTAAGAAAAAATGACTGGCTAACATCAGAACAAAATAACCATTCTCTACCAATTAGCTAAGGTAATGATGATCCAATTCACTTATTCGCATTAAGTAGAGTAACATACTATCCATACTATTAAAAAAAAACTACCTCGGACTTCGAGGAAGGACTTAACAGGTATTTCATAAACATTAAAAAGTCAAAATTAAGATCAAATGAATGGAGGAGCGAAATGGCGTTTATCGACCATAGGGAGATAAAAGAAGCCTGCAGCGACGAAATGAATGTCCCAGAGGGTGATCCTTATTTTGGTAAGATTTTTTGTTTCTTTTTTATCGAATGAAAAAAGAAAGAGCCATGCGGCGGAGAGCTAAACATCGACGCGTTTTAAAACTAACACCCCCTACCCCTCTCAAGAGGGGATTCTCTCTTCTGACCTTTCATCTAAGCTTAGATTATCAGCCCCCTTCCCTCTATAAAACAGATCAAGAGTAACGATAAAGGCAAAAGAAGCCCATACAGGTACAGAAGCCTTATCTACATCAAGATAATTATTCAAAATACCGTGGGAAAAATAAGTAACGTTGGCTAGGATGATTCCTAAAACGAAATTCTTCAGTCTAGGGTCATCAAGAGCAGAATACAATCGGATGGACTTGGTGAAAAAGACGATAATAAGAATTAAAACAGAGATCAATCCAGGCACCCCAGTTTCTGCTAATGGACCTAGGTATTCAGAATGTGAATTCCCCATATCCCCTTCCATAGTACTGATGATAGTTTTATCATAAGACATTTGCTTTGGTGCATATTGAAATTGATAGGTCCCAGGTCCCCATCCAAATAAAGGTTCTTCCTCCCAAAGGGTAATGGCCGAATTCCATCTATTCAACCTTTCCAAGTTGGAGGCATCCGTAGAGATATTACTCATAGACTGAATATGCTCTGAGAAATTCCCTGAAGAATCTTGCGTATTTTTGGTCAGCATAAAGAAAATCTCCGTTTGAAAGGAAAAGAACATAGTACCTAGAATAACCAATGTGGTTGCTAAAAACCTAAATGAGATTTTCATTTTTATAACCACATAAACCCCTAGTGCTAACACTAAGCTCAACCAAGCCGCTCTTGTATACGACAATATAATACCAGCAATCAGAATCATATTGGAAATGATAAAGAATATACGGTTCCTATTGGACCATGCCTTATTCCACATTGCCCCTAAGGTAATAGGCAATAGGAAGGCTAAAATAGCACCATAGACTGTATGATCTTTAAAGAAAGGGGACATGATAAAGTGAGCTGAAAATTTATCGAACCCTCTAAATCCATGGCGAATAATGGTTACAATCACCACCAATACCATTGATAAAGTAAAGAGGTAAATAAAGCGTTGATAATTCTTTATATCCTTAAAGAAGATATGCCCTAAGACAAAGAAGCTGAATATAAACCACAATTTGGATATAAAAAACTTTGCAGATACCATTGGCATGCTACTCCAAAATACGGTGAACAACATCCAAGCCAAGTAAAATAAAATTGCCTTTGTAATTCCATGTGTCATCATCGGTTTGAATCGATCTGCATGAAAGAAACTCTTATATATGGCAATCATCATCAAACCAAAAAGTATAGGCTCAGTAGGCAAAGCCATCTCTACACCCAAAGGATTGTAGATTCCTAATTCTTCCAAACTGGTAGACAAGGGAGTAAAAAAAGCAACAAATAGCAATAGCGAATTAATCCTAAAAAAGGACCAATACAAAATCAAAATCCCTCCTGGAATGACTGCAGCATAGCTAAACTTGTTTTGGGTCATCATATAGACCAAAAACAATACATAGCCCAAACTGATCAGCAATGGGAGACGTTTTTTTAATATGTTGATTAATTGAATCACGCAGCGTCTTTAATTTCCTTCACAGACTTAATCACGAACTGTAAAACAAATGTAAAGGCCATAGCAGCAAATACTGAAGCTACCACAATCAACCAACGAATTGGGTATGATTTTTTAACGGCAGGATAGGCAGAGTTGATCACAAATCTACTAGACATCGTTTCATTGGCATCTATCAATAAGTTGTCTCTTTGCATACGTACTAAATCGAGGTTTTCCTGTAATAATTCAGAACTTTCCTCCAGTCGCAACCACTCAGCAGCATGGATTGCGAGTTTATCTATTTCCTTTTTGATACGATTTCCGCCACTATTATCATTTGCACGTAAAGCAATGGCAAATTGTTCCGTAAGACGTTCTACTTGTAATTCTAGTGAGATAACTCCAGCTTTATTGATTTCACGTAAACGGTCATCTTGCCCTTTTAATTCAGCTGTAATTTTATTGAATTGTTTATCCAATACTACCAATGCTTCTTGAGCTCTATGACGACGAACCTCGTAATAATACTTGTCTACTAAATCTACTATACGATTAGCCATTAGTGCTGCTGTATCAGGACTAAAGTCCAATACTTTAACATCTATAGATATATACTTTGTCTTTTTAACGGAGACATTTTGCCCGTACATGAAATACATTAGATTAGTGTATTCCTTATCTTCAGGGTTTAAGCGGTAGTGCTTACCAAGGTCGAATTCTTCGATAATTTGATTTCTGATTCTATCAGAATTCAGTATTTGAATCAATTGCTCTGTTTCCTCTTCTTCACCAAATTCCATTACATTTTTACGGTAAGGATTATCCTCCACGGTAAGTGCTTGAGAAACCGAAGGTGTAGTAGTTGCGAAAATGGTCGTTTCCGATTTGTATTTAGGGCGAATAAAAGCAGGTCCTGAAAAAATAGCAGATAATACCGCAGCTACTAGGGCTACGATTCCAAATAATTTCCAGTTTCTGATAATAAAAACAATCAGGTCGTTTGCCTGAAATAGCTTTTGATCTTCTTTCTTCATAATTTTTACTAAAATAGATGGCAAATATAAAATATCTTATTGCCTAAATAGAATATTCAGACCGTAAATACAATGATGTACTATTTATCTATCGTATTTAATAATACGGTATAAACCTGGTATAGAAATCATACGTATACCGATGGCCAATACAAAGCCAACAATGATGAATGCAAGCATGCTCAACAACCAGGATTCAAAAAAGTCTTTACTGTAAAAGCCAATAGTAAGCAATACAATGCTGAAACCTGTGATTTGGGCTATTTGAACAAATGGAAATTTCAAATTCAAATAGCGTTTACATAAAACCACTTGAGCCACGGTCACAAAAAGTTGGGTAATCAAACTAGCGACTGCAGATCCCAATGCTAGGTATTTTGGGATTAAGAGTAGATTCAGGCCTACATTTACAAAAACAGCTCCTAAAGCCATAATATTCAATGCTTTTAGATTCCCATTAGCAGTCAATAAGGTCCCAAATATATACGTGGTTGTAACACATACAAAACACATCATCAGTACTGAAAAGGTGACGGCAGAATAGTGGTGAATATCATCATATTTCCAAGCCATAATTTCATCTTGGAAAAAGTAACAGGCAAAACATAGGATTAAAGATCCTGAAAAAATCAATTTAAAAGACAGCATCACCAAATCATCTATGGCCTCTTTCTTTTTAAGCATATTGGAAAATATGGGTAATAAGAGTGCTGCAAATAAATAACCAATCATATTGGCTGCTTCAAAGAATCGATAGCCCTGGGCATAATATCCGGCTTGTTTAGAGCCATCTTCCAACATTTTCTCTAACATGACACTATCGCTTCGGAAATAGAAGCTCATCAACAATACGAGTAAAGCATAGGGGTAACTTTGCTTTAATATCATCAGTGAAAATACTTTATTGAAAGAAAACTTAACCTTCTCCGTCTTCGAACTTAATAATAAGAACGTAACAATTGCCGTTATCAAATATGAAAAGGTCTGTGCATATACAAACCATTCTATTTGAAAAGCTTGCTCAGTAACTCCACCCCACAGCAGGACCGAACAAATAATAATGAGCAGCAATCTATCTAAAATAGAAATCAGACTATCGTGTTTAAACATGTGTAGACCACTCAGGTTGGACCTGAGGTACAAAATCACGGCTACTATACTTTGATTCAGAGCAAGGAAAGCTAAAAGGTGAATTTCGTTGGACCGAAAGCCCCACCAAAAACCAAGTCCTAGGGTTATTAAAATATAAAAAAAGGAAAGTAGCAATTTCAAACTCAACACCTTAGACAAGTGTTTCCCCATTAATTGCTGATTTTGGGCAATATTTTTGGTGTTGAAATTGGTTATTCCTAAATCTAAAAAAATGTTCAGTAGGAAAGTGAAATTGATGATCGCAAAATAATTCCCATAGCTTTCAGGGCCTACCCTATTTAGAATCTCGGCATCAATACCCAAGATATAAAAAGGCTTAACCAAGAGGTTGAGCAATAAGAGAAAAAGTAGATTTACAATAAACTTCTTTTGCATTGGTAATTACCTTTTACAATCATAGCATAAGCTAGACAATCTTATCAAAAATAAAAAAGGTCTTTGCTACAGCTTGTATAATTAAATAGAGGATTTAAAGTAGCAACGGCAAAAAAAAGAAATTCGTATCATATAGACAATAAAAATTTTACATTTGCTTCATGAATATTGGTGTCAACACACGATTATTATTAAAAGATAAACTGGAAGGTATAGGAAGGTTTACAGCAGAAAGCTTAGCTAGAATCTGTAATTCTCATCCTGAGCACACCTTTTTCTTTTTCTTTGACCGCGCTTACGATGCCTCTTTCGTATTTGCAGAAAATGTGATACCTATTGTTGTTTCACCGCAAGCCAGACATCCTATTTTATGGAAAATTTGGTTTGACTGGAGTTTACCACGTCTGTTCAAAAAACATCAAATTGATATATTCTTTTCTCCGGAAGGCTATTTATCCAAGCGTACATCTATTCCACAGGTAAATGTTATCCACGACTTAAATTTCGTTCATCAACCCAAGGACGTACCTGGATGGGCAGGAAGGTACCTGAGGACTGAATTCCCTCTCTTTGCTAAAAAAGCAAAACATATTCTTACCGTTTCCAACTACAGTAAGCAAGATTTGGCGAAGACCTATAAACTGGATCCAGCAAAAATAGCTATCTGTTATAATGGTGTTGGTGATCATTTTTCACCAAAATCTGAAGAAATAAAACAAAATTTAAGAAGTAAATATACAGATGGTCATACATATATTCTGTACTTGGGAGCCATTCACCCAAGAAAAAACATCACCAGAATGCTACAGGCCTTTGAAAAATTCAAGACTCAGAATCAGAGCAGTCTAAAATTTTTGATAGCCGGTAAAAAAATGTGGTGGACAGATGAAATGGAAGCTCAACTTAAGACGATGAACTTTGCTAGCGATGTAATTTTCACGGGACATGTTCCGCAAACCGAACTACCTGAAATTTATTCAGCAGCAGAATGCTTAGTCTATATTTCCTATTTTGAAGGATTTGGAATACCCATGATAGAATCCATGAAATCCGGGACTCCTGTTTTGGCCTCTAGTACTAGTTGCCTACCAGAAATTGCAGAAAATGCTGCACTTTTTGTGGACCCCTATTCAGTAGATGACATTTCTAAAAAACTACACATTATTCTCACAGATAAAGGTATATCTCAATCTTTAGTAGAAAAAGGATTGCAGAGAGCAAGCTATTTCACTTGGGATAGAACTGCCGAAATCATCTGGGACACTATTGAAAACACCTATGCTAGAAGCCTTTAAAACCGCAGGGATAATGGAAGCAGGTACCGATGAAGCAGGCCGAGGTTGCCTAGCTGGTCCTGTAGTTGCCGCTGCCGTTATTTTATCACCAGATTTCCCTATCGAAGCGCTAAATGATTCAAAAAAGCTGACAGAGAAAAAGAGATATGCCCTTAGACCCTTGATTGAGGAATCTGCCATAGCATGGGCCGTTGGGATTGTTGAAGCTGATGAGATTGACAAAATTAACATTCTAAACGCCTCCTTTCTTGCTATGCATAGAGCATTGGATCAACTTAGCACTAGGCCAGAACATATCCTAGTAGATGGCAATAGGTTTAATGCCTATAAAGACATCGCACATAGTTGTGAAATAAAAGGTGATGGTAGGTACCAAAGCATTGCAGCAGCATCCATATTGGCAAAAACATATAGAGATGATATTATGCAAGCATTACATGAAAAGTATGCTGTCTATGGCTGGAATCAGAACAAAGGCTATCCAACCAAAAAACACAGAGCTGCCATCGCTGAATTTGGCCCTTGTATTCTACACCGCAACAGCTTTAAATTACTTCCCACCGAATTGACCTTGGATTTATAGCATTAATAGCTACTTTTAGCAATCACTTATTTCAACTAGCCATTTCATGAGATTAAGTTTTAGAACACTTATTCCTACCCTACTTATCCTCCTCATCTGTATTGTTTCTTGTAACAATCTTTCGCAGAAAAAGAATAGTCTTATTAAGGCCATTCCTACTTCTGCTTTTGTTGTAATGGAAACCCAAGATATTCATGCTTTACTTTCTGAGATGGGAGACAACGAATACTTGTCCAGACTTACCAATATGCATCAGTTGGAGAATCTTAAAGGTCAGTTCTCCAAATTGGTTCTAAGGCTACGTGAGCAGAAAATCCAATTGAATTTGGACGAAGCCGTAGCATTTTCCATTCATAAAACGGGGAGTGAACAAAGTGACCTTCTTTTCACCACCAAAATAAAAGAAAGCGATTTTAATTTGCAGGAGGTAATTTCAAAATTGTCCAACTTTACTAGAGTGACAGAAAGAACCTATGATGAAAATTTAATCTATTCCATAGACAATGAGGGCTTACGATTCTACTTTGCCTATGTAAATGAATACCTTTTTCTAACAAAGAATAGTGGTTTGATCTCCGATGCAATGAGACAATGTAGAGCGGAACATAACTTGTTGGACAATTCTACATTTTCTAAAGTATATAAGACTGCCAATCAAAAGGATATTCTGAATGTTTTCGTGCATACAGATGGCCTCAAAACCGCACTGACACCACACAGTAGGGCAAAGTTTAGAGATGTAAGGAATTTTTCAGATTGGATGGCCTTAGACCTTAGCCTAGGGGATAATTACCTGTTGTTTAACGGGATTAGCAGTACAAAGGACTCCTTGAATAGCGTTCATAATTATTTCAAAGGGCAAAAGGCACAAAGCCCAAAATTGTTTGAAATAGCACCTCGAAATACAGAATTTTTAATCTCCTACCATTTTGAAGAGTACCCTCTTTTTTTCAGAAACAAAAAGAGACAATTGGATCGGAAAGGAAAATTCACACGGCTTAAAAATTCAGTAAAGAAACTACCCATCAATACCGTTGGTTTACAAGAATTTCTGGGGGAAGAATTTGGCTATTTAATGGTTGGTAAAAAAATAGGCCATGAAAACAATATGGGGATCGCAAAAATTCAGGAAGCCAACAAATTCATGGAGCAACTTTCTGTAATTAGTGACAGCCTAGAGAACTATCGTGAATACGCATTATTTCAACTTAACAGTGCAACCCTTTGTGAATATTTATTTGGAGAAGATTTTAGAAACTTCAAAAGGCCCTACTGGACAGTAATAGACAATTATTGGGTCTTTTCCATATCCAAAACCAATTTAAGACATACCATAAACGAACACCTTTTAGAACATAGTTTAGCAGACCAAGAAAATTTCCAAAAGCTAAGAGAAAATTTATCCAACACCTCTAATATCTGGATGTATGGGGCCAATATGGGAAATAAAAGTCACTTCAATCAACTTTTGAAAAAGGAGTATTTACCGAAATGGCAAAAAAGCATTACTCAATTAGACTACTTTGAAGGTTGGATGTTACAAATGAATAACCAATCAGATTTATTCAATGTAAATATCACCACTAAATTAAAGGAGGAAAGAGCACAAACCTTGGTTCATTCTGAGTGGTCTATCAACCTAGACAATCCTATTAATAGATCCATTGAGAAGGTTTGGAATCACCATTCTGAGGAATGGGAATTACTAATTCAAGATGAAGGCAATATTGTATACCTCTTAACTACTGGGGGCGATATAAAATGGACAAAGCAATTGGATGAACAAATATTGGGGAAAGTTCATCAAGTAGACTTGTACAAAAATAAGCGTTTACAAATGATGTTTAATACCGCTAGCAAGGTATATGCAATTGATAGAAATGGAGAGAATGTAGATGGCTATCCATTTGAGCTACATGACGATTCTGAACTAGGAATGGCTGTATTTGACTATGACAATAACCGAAATTATCGATTGGTGATTCCGACCGTACATAGTTTGAAAATGCTAGATGGAAAAGGAGGTAAAGTTAAAGGATGGTTAGGTCATCGAATTAGACCAAAAACGCTAACCACACCTGTTCATTATAGTATAAAGGGTAAGGATTATATTCTGACGGTAACCGAAAAATCTGAAGTTTTAGTTTTAGATAGAAAAGGAGAAGAAAGACTGGAACTAAAACAAAAATTCAATGTGGATGCCAGTACCAAAATCTTACTAAATGAACGTTCTAAACATCCCCAATTTGAATTTGTAGACACCACAGGATTTTTGGTTCAAATTGGTTTAAATGGAAAAGTAGAAAGATCAGAATTCCTTACTGAAGGTGAAGTCCCTTCAGGGCGATATTTAGATAGCCAATTTATTATAGATGATTTTGAACTTACGAATACAGATCAGAATTTCTCCTTTGATTTAGGAGAAAGTAACCAATATGAAATAGCCGAATTTAAGGGGAACAATGAAGCCTACCTAGCTATATGTTTGAATAGTCAACACAAAACCTACTTAGTGGACATGCAGGGTGAAGTAGTGAGTGGCTTTCCTGTATATGGAAATACAGGTGTCTTTATTGACAGACTTAATGACCACCAATTAAATCTAATTGTAGGTTCTAAGGAAGGAAGTCTATATAAGTATATAGTATCGCCAACTGAGGAATAATAGCCCTATTTTATTTAGGATCTATTTATCGTAGAAATTCCAGTTCAGACCAAACTTTATCCTTGGCTCTACCCATGTATAATGTGGTGCAATAAAAATATCTTTATCACTAAACAAGCCATTGATATTTTCATATTTAAGAAAAGCTTTTAAACTTTTCACACGCACATTTAGAAATAGATCCACCATAGGATAGTTTCCAATTTCGACTTCATCTGCAATATAGAAAACCGATGTTGCGGCCATATAGGAAGGGGCATTATACGCAGAAAAATAATTCACCTGTGCACCTACTTGAAGATCATTCTTTCCAAAAATTACAGATTGGTGATACACTTGCAATCTAGTCGTCCAATCTGGAAGCCTCATAATTTCACTATCCGTTTCTTGCCAAACTGCTTTTAGGGTAGCGCCCCATTTTTTCCACTTAAATCGTTTAGAAACCTCCACTTGAATTAACTCTTGCTTTTCAGACTTCTGCTCGGGCCTTGCTAATTCATTATAGTAGATCCAATTATTCAAACTATAATAATTCGCTTGAATTTTAAATTTTTGCTTGCTATCCTTTACAAAGGCATACAACCTTTGAGATTCTGTATGTTTGAAATCATTCATCCAACTTAGGTGATTTCCAGAATAAGAACGCATAAATAATTCAGGGAAACGCTCTGTATATTCGTAACCTACTTCAAAGTCTTTCACTATCTGACTAGCCAAACTCCATGAATTAGCTCTTTCATTAAAAAGTGTACTTTTTTCAGAATGAAATGTATATTTCACCAAGCTTTTTAAGACATCGATTTCCAAATTAAGGGCTTGTCTATCTTGATTCTCTGTAAAAATTCCTGTTGTGAAATTATCGAATTGGATACCATAACCAACCTTTGCGTCTAGCACTGCTTTGATTCCATAATGCCATTCCAACTGATGACCAAAAGTCTGAAATCCAATACTGTCATTTGTCTCATCCGTATCGAGAATGGAAGGGTAATAATTAGCTATAATTGTACCTTCAACATTGGCTTGGAAATCTGGATTCTCATCGGTATATAGCTCTTCTTGATTTCGGTAATTGGACCTAAGACTTAAATAACTATAGTTCGAAAAGGAATTCTCTTTACGTAAATCATACTTTTGATTTAATTCCAAAGTAGTATTCCATTGTTCAATCTTTGCCTTATCCAATCTTACTGGATAGACTTTTTCATTACTGAAGGCTTCGTTAATGTACAACGAATCTGAAGCAAGACCTCCGTTCTCTTGAGAACTTATAGTATTGTATCTGGCATATACATTTGCACTATATCTGCTTTTTTCTGGATGATACTTCACCAATAAACTCGTAGTAGCATGCCGAGCCTTTTGATTAATAAAAAAACCTTCTGATAATATTTTACTGTAATCTAACCCAAAAGAAAATTGTTTGAACTGCTGAGAATGATAGGCCGAAATATATTGCCCTTCATCATTGGCCGGCATATAATTTAAACGTGTAAAGCGATCATAGCGACTAAAAAGAAAGTGTTCCTTATTTCTGATATATCCTTGATAAGCATTGGTCTTAAATCCAAGGCTATCTTCACTAAGTCCAAAAATCATATTTTGAATAGCTGCTCCTTCATTGGCTATTCCGAATTGTCCAAATCGATCATTCTGATTAATATGAAATTGATTCAAATTCTGAATATCCAACCCATTCTGCTCCTTTTGAAAGGCCAAACTGTCTTGAGCATAAAGCTTCGTAGCGCCCAATAAAAGAGCCAATAATGTATAAACTATTCTCATATTAAGTAGCCACTAAAGCATCATGTTCGATTTGAAAATCTTGATAGAAATAGCCAGCAGTATTATTCCGAATACACGTCTTAATACGTTGATTCCACCATTCCCTAACAATTTTTCTATTTTTGAAGTAGTCTTTAAAACAATATACACCAACACCAAGTTGATCAAAATCCCAAATACTACATTGATCGTTGCGTAATCTGCTCTCAAGGACATTAAGGTAGTCAAGGTCCCCGATCCAGCGATCAACGGAAAGGCGATAGGTACTATAGAACCCGAAGCACCCGCGGATTCTTCCTCCTTATCAGCTTTGAAGATTTCTATATTCAATATCATTTCCAAAGCCAATAGAAACATTACAATAGCTCCGGCAATGGCAAATGAAGAAACGTCCAATCCAACAAAGCTCAGAATACGTTCTCCCAAAAACAAAAAGGCAATCATCAAACCTCCTGAAACTAAGGTGGCTTTTTCAGATTGTACATGTCCCCATTTAGATCTAAGGTCTATGATAATAGGAACCGAACCCAAAATATCGATAACAGCAAAGAGCGTTAGCGATATGGTCATCATCTCTGCAAAATTAAATCCCATCTTTTCGATCGTTAAATTTGAGCAAAATTATATTATTTATGGCTTAGAGACCTTCAAAATAAGGCTTTTTTTTGGATAAGTATAATTCAATTATTTTGTACCTTAAGTGAATATAATATTCAATTCAAATTTAATATTCACTCAAGTTCATGTTCCTATTCCAATTCCCCTTGGTTCGGCTTTTTTGCGCCTATATTTCCGGTATTATTTGGGCTTTCTATTTCCCAATTGAAGTCCATACCATCTATTTACTAATCGCCATCTTCTGCTTTTTATTGTACTTCTTAGTGTACCAAAATAAAATTCCAGGAGTTGTTTTTTACCCCATCTTCTTTGTTTTTGGAATACTTAATTTAAACCATAGCATTCCTGCAAAAATACTACTTGGCAAGCATAGATGTCATTGCACCGTTCTTAAAAAAAAACAACAAAAATCTCGATTGATCTACTGGATGGATTGTCAAACAAAAAATGAAACAGTAAAATGTGAAGTTCAATGGTTTGATAAAATATGCATGCCCGAATTAAATGAGGAAATTAATATAGACCTAATCCTTTCTAGTATACCTCCAACCAAAAAGACGGCAGCCTTTGACTATACCGCCTATCTAAAACGAAATGGGATATCTACAATGGCCAAGGTTAAAAATACAAAGGAGGCCAATTATATCTCTATTAACATTCCACAAAACCTATCTAGTATTTGGAGAGAAAAGTGGGTAGCATTGTTTAGGCATAAATTATCAGAAAGGGCCTCTGTACTAACCCCAGCTATACTTTTTGGTGATAAAACAGGACTTGAAAAAGAAACTAAAGCATTGTTTAGTCAAGCCGGAATCATTCACATACTTGCAGTCAGTGGCTTACATGTAGGTATGATCTATATATTGGTTTTCCGATTTCTATTTTGGATTGGTAAACGTCCAAGAGCTGAACATATTCGAAATTTCATTTCCCTCCTAGTCTTGGTATTTTATGCCTGGATTTGTGGCTTTAGTCCTTCTATAAGCAGGGCTGTACTAATGTTTGCCATGCTTTTTAGTGCTCGTCTATTTCTAAAAAGCATCCCTACCCTTCATCAGTTAATCCTTTCTGCTTTTATCTTATTACTCTATGAACCACTTTGGCTCTTTCACCTGGGCTTTCAATTTAGCTATCTAGCTACTGCTGGAATATTAGTAGGCTTATCCTCTCTCAATAATTTTAAAATTAAATCTAAGCTTGTTAAATATATAGTAGAATCTACAGCTGTTTCGTTTTCGGCACAAGGTGCAGTAATCCCCATATCTCTTTATTATTTTAAACAGATTCCGATATGGTTCTTCTTGACAAATATTCCCGCCTTTATTTGCGCTTTTGCATTGCTACTATTTAGCATTCTCTTTTTATTGTTTTCAGGCTCCGATCTTATTTCAGACCTATTGGTATTCCCAATAGAATGGAGTACAGATGGAATATATTTCTTAATAGAGGCTGTAAACTATATACCTATACGGATGATCACCTTACCCATAAGCTCAATAATTGGCCTGATAAGTTGCTATTTCATTCTTTATGCAAGCTTTCTTTTCTTTACTAAAAAAGCTTTTTCCTTAGTGAAATGGATTTTGATAGCCTTTTGTATTTTGCTCCTATTCCCCTAATTATGGCTATTATTAGACACATAGCCAATCCAATATAAAAGCTTAACTTTCTACCATAAATCAAGCTCAATATCATTTCATGAAAGCAATTCTCCACATTTCATTGCTAATTCTATTTAGTGTTTTTCACCAATATAAAGGACTCGCACAAGTGGAAAAGAGACCTGTTGTACAGGTTAAAACACTGGTAACAGATTTTGAGAATCATATCCGGAAAGGTGAACAAATATATTTTGTAAATATTCAGTCTGGAACAATTTTCAAGGCCATTAGTAATGAATATGGGAAATTTGATATTGACCTACCGTATGGAGCTACGTATAGTATAAAGATAAAAAGCATTGGCCAAGCACATGACTATAATGAACTGGCCATAAAGCCGTATAAAGAAGGTGAAGGTTTTGCCTATATGGAATTAACCATTCTTTTTGAACATCCCAAATACATCACATTGGAGAATGTATATTTT
Organism: uncultured Flavobacteriales bacterium; assembly: GCA_913063375.1. Taxonomy (GTDB): domain Bacteria; phylum Bacteroidota; class Bacteroidia; order Flavobacteriales; family CAJXXR01; genus CAJXXR01. The sequence continues at coordinate 29,611 of CAJXXR010000018.1, forward strand.
GATACTGGTAAGGCTACTTTGAATCGGAAGTCCTTCGTGGAGCTAAATGAATTGGTTGAATTCATGCGCCTAAAAGAAGATTTGAAAATTGAAATCAGTGGACATACAGACAATGTTGGGGAAGCGGAGGACAATCTATTATTATCTCAAAACAGGGCCAATACCGTTAGAAGATATCTAATCTCCAAAAATATTTCTGCAGATAGAATAGTTGCTGTTGGATATGGCGAAAGTCAACCTGTAGAAAGCAATGAAAGTGCCGACGGGAGACAAAAGAACAGAAGAACAGCTGTTAAATTCCTGGAAGATTAAATCAAAAAAAAGAGCATGAAACCATGCTCTTTTTTAGTACTTGATATATTAGAAGTTGGTATTTGGTAAATCACCTAATAGCGCCAATAAAGTTGCTCCAAACAAGGCAATAAATACCACACTAAATACTATCCCAATAGCCAACCAAACAAGCCTAGCTTTGGCCCAATTTGCTTTTGCCGGTATTGTATCATCACTAAATGCCCATACAAATAACATTACTAAACCAACTACTGGAATTGCAGTGATTAATATAGTTAATACCCAATCCTTAACACTTACTGATTGATTATCTTGCTGACTTCCCATTACTTCCATTTTATTTAATTTTCATACAATGTAATATATTTATTTAAAAAATTCAAAAGCAATATGGTATACCAATTCTATTTACTTTGTAAATAGTTATCAAAAATGAGCAACCTATTACCCCTTTCGGCATCTTATTATTAAACCTTTAGATTATGAAGAAGTATTTTTACCTAAGTTTTCTTATTGTGGGCTTGCTTTGTGCATGCACAGAAGATAATAATGAACAAAGCAGCAATTCAAACAATAAAGTTGTCCTTTTAAAAGTAGACTTTCTTACAAATACCTTTGAGGGTGGTAAAGAAATAAGCTTCGATAGTAATGCGAACTTTACTATTTCTCATGACTACAACCCACCTGGGGATTTTGGAGATATCCAACTCTACTATCAAGAATTGGATGAACTTATATTTGATGGAACGATTGTATGGATGGGACTTGGTTTAAGATCTTTTCCCAGTTCTCTTATGGGGCCGAATGATTTCAGCCAAACTAGTACTGGCCTACCTCTACCGGACACAACACTATTTGAAAACCTAATGTATGATACCTATGCCTACTACCCAGACAGCATAAATCATCAATCAATTTGGAACGCCATAGGTCAACTTGAAATAGTTTCAGAATATAGAATTTCCAATCCTTCAGAGCCGATCCATTTGTTCCTATATACCCCAAGTGTTGGTGTTGGTGATCCTGCAGACTGGGATTGGTATATAATTTTAAAAAATTAATTTGTCTGGGTTTCATCATCCGTAATGAAACCCAGACAAATCTATCCGTTCTAAAAGCTGTTATTCCTTTGGCCTTCCTTCATGCCTAAATTGAGGAGGGAACTGTGCTGCTTACGTCCAGTAATTTTAGGATATCTTTCATTTTTTAAGAAAGATGGCGGCTTCAATAATCTATTCAACCTGCTTATTCCACTTTCATCCTCCATTTTTCCGCGCTCATTACCAAATACTTTTTTATAGGTCTATTAATGCTTTGATTTGTAGCGTTAAAAAACCTATTGATATGACAATGCACAACATTAAACATTATTTACTCTTGATTCACTTTAGCCTTTTAGCTATGGTTTCTGGTCAAGAATTGGTACAGACTATTCACGGTACCGTAATAGATAAGGGAAATCAAATGACACTTCCTGGCGCTTCTATCGTAGTTCAAAATGGCGATTACAGGGATGGTGTCACTACGGATATAGATGGATTCTTCAAAATTCAAAATGTACCTATTGGTAGAGTTAACCTAGAAATTAGTTTTATAGGCTATGAATCCATGTTTTATTCCAATGTAGACTTATCATCCGCAAAGGAATTAATTCTGCATGTACAACTTGAGGAAAGCGTAGAGAGCCTTGGAGAATTGGTTTTAACCGCCAAACAGGAGAAGGAAAGAACGCAAAATGAAATGATAACCGTTAGTGCTAGAACCTTCTCAATTGAGGAAAGTCAACGCTTTGCTGGAGCCAGAAATGATGTATCAAGAATGGCCGCAAATTATGCAGGAATCCAAAGTGCCAACGATGCTGTAAATGATATTGTTATCAGGGGGAATTCTCCGAATGGCGTTTTATGGCGATTGGAAGGTATTGACATTCCAAATCCAAATCATTTTGGTGATGGGGGTGCAACAGGAGGACCAGTAAGTATCTTAAACAATAATGTACTTTCTAATTCCGACTTCTTAACCAGTGCTTTTCCCGCAGAATATGGGAATGCATTATCTGGAGTATTCGATCTAAGTATGCGCTCTGGAAATACGGAAAACCATGAATTCATAGGTCAAATGGGACTGAACGGTTTGGAATTTGGTGCAGAAGGCCCAATTTCAAAGAAAAATCGTTCTTCATACCTTATAAATTATAGGTATTCCACCCTAGGAATCATGCAAGATATGGGAATCGACTTTGGTACTGGAACAGCAACACCTGCCTACCAAGACATCAGTTTCAAATTGAATATCCCAACTAAAAAATACGGTTTATTTCAAGTATTTGGTTTAGGCGGAAAAAGCGATATATCTTTTATGGATAGTGAAAAAACGGAAGATGACGAAGACCTCTATGATGATGGGACATTGAAAGATGTTATAGCAAAGTCACACTCAGGAGTAGTAGGAATATCCAATAAGTTCCTTATAAATTCTACCACCTATACAAAACTGACCTTAGCGGCCTCTACTATCAACAACAATAACTTAGTAGATTCCGTTAGCCATATTACAAAAGAACCCTTCGACTGGTACAAAGGAGACCTAACGAGAACTACATATACTGCCTCAGCCTTTCTTCACAAAAAGCTTTCGAGAAAAAATAATTTCAGAATTGGAGCCATTATAAAAGACATGCATTTTGATATGGTAGACAGTACCTATCTAACACATTTGGATGTTTTCAAAACCTTGACAGATTACAACGGGAATACCCAACTCATTCAACCTTATGCGCAATGGGTGTATAAACCAACCAATAGACTTACTTTTAATACAGGGCTTCATATGCAGTATTTCCAACTCAATAAAAGTAAAAGTGTTGAGCCAAGATTTGGAATGCGTTATGCCTTGGATGAAAAACAAAGTATAAGTGCAGGTTATGGATTACACAGTATGATAGCTCCCATAAATTTATATTTCTCACAGGTAAGATTGGACGATGGTACACACACTACTCCAAACACCTCTCTTGACTTTGTTAAAAGTAACCATTTCATAATTGGCTATGATAGATCACTAGGTGATAAGTTAAGACTTAAGGCTGAGGTATATTACCAAGATATTTATGATGCGATTGTGGAGAAAGAAGCAAGTTCCTTTTCTCTTTTGAATCAAACATCATTTGGTGATTTACCTCCAGACCAGCTAACAAATGGTGGTAAAGGGAAGAATTACGGTATAGAATTGACGCTAGAAAAATTTATGGATAAAGGACTGTACTTTTTAGTTACGACCTCCATTTATGATTCTAAATATGAAGGAAGTGATGGGGTTGAACACAGTACGGCTTTTGATAGCAAATATGTATTCAATGGATTAATTGGAAAAGAATTTCAGCTCCAAACCAAAAAAGGAAAAGGTAAATCAAAACAAAAAATCATCAGTGTTGATGCAAAAATAACAAGTGCTGGTGGAAAAAGATACTCCCCAGCCTTACTGGACGAATCCATCATTAAAGGAGAAATAGTTCGAGATGAAGACAAGGCATTTAGCCAGCAGTTCTCAAATTATTTCAGAGCTGACTTTAGGATCGCTTATAAAACCAGTACGAGTAAAATCTCACAGGAATGGGCCTTAGATATCCAGAATATTTCCAACCATACCAACCCATTGAACCAGATTTTAAATCTAAACACTGAGGAAATCCAAACTATCAACCAACTAGGTTTGTTCCCTGTTCTACAATACCGAATCATTTTTTAGTAACTTCGTTTATTCATGAAAACTACCAAGGCATTTATATATTTTATTATTGGAATTGGTGTAATTCCTCCCATTTTCTACAGCCTCCAAGGTTGGGTTACGGGGACAGAAATGAAACCAGATGAGCTCTTGGAGGGGCTCATCTTTTCAATTCTTGTAACACTTTTGATTTGCCTTAGTGTTTTATTTTCTAGTAAGGTATTTCAAAAGAAATATCCTTGGGAATTCACTAGTACACGGAAGCGAATTGCATTACAATTGACTACAAGTATTGGGGTAGCTATTGTAATAATGGTCCTCTTTATGACCTCTTTTCATTTCATTTTTGAAGGAGGGGTCCCTGGATGTGAAATTCCAGATGAAACCAAAGTTCATTTCTTCAACAATATCGTCATGACCATTGTATTGACAGCTGTTGCAAATTTGACACTCGAAGGAGGTTATTTGGCAGATCAGTGGAAAAAATCCTTACTAGAAACAGAAAAGTTAAAACGGAAGAATACACAAAGTCAGTTTGAAAGCCTTAAAAACCAAGTCAATCCACACTTTCTGTTTAATAGCCTAAATGCACTCTCCTCTTTGGTTCAAACTGACCAAAATAAAGCAGAGGAATTCATAGATGAGTTTGCAAAAATTTATAGGTATGTGTTGGATATGAAGGATAAGTATTTAGTTCCATTAACAGAGGAATATCAATTTATAAAATCCTTTATTTTCTTGCATAAAATTAGATTTGGTGAAAATCTATGTGTAGATATTCAAATTGAAAAGGATCAATTTGATTCATTTATCCCACCTCTTAGCCTACAAGAGTTAATTGAAAATGCTATTAAACACAATATTGTATCCAAGGAAAACCCACTTCATATCACTATTTTCATAGAAAAGGATCATCTGGTGGTGAAAAATAATATTCAACCTAGGTTACAAGATATTCCATCCACAAAAACTGGTCACAAAAATTTAATAGACCGTTATAGAATGTTAAGTTCTAGAGAACCCATTTTTCTAAAAACTGAGCAACATTATATTGTACAGCTACCGCTAATTAAAGAAGAAGACTGATGAAAATACTAATCATAGAAGATGAGAAAATTGCGGCAGACAAGTTGGAGAGGCAACTTAAACAACTAGATCCGGATTTTGAAGTGGCAGAAAAAATTGATTCAGTTATAAAAGCTGTTGATTGGTTGAATAATAATGAAGCGGATCTGATCTTTTTAGATATCCACCTTTCAGATGGATTGAGCTTTACCATTTTTGAAGAGGTGGAAATAAATACCCCAATAATATTTACCACTGCCTATGATGCCTATGCTATTCAAGCCTTTAAGCTCAATAGTATTGATTATTTGTTAAAGCCTATTAATAAGGGAGATTTGGAATTAGCCCTTCAAAAGTTCCATAGACTTCATGGAGAAAATAGCAATCAAGATTATCTTCATCTTATCGCCCTATTAAAGGGGAAGGAACACGCCTTCCAAGAGCGCTTTATGGTATATACTGGCGAAAAAATAAAAAGTGTAAATATCCAACAAGTAGCCTATTTCTTTGCTGAAGGTAAATATGTTTTCCTCGTTGATAAGGATAACAAACAATTCATTATCGACTTTACCTTAAGTAAACTTCAAACACTTCTTGATCCTAATTTATTCTTCAGGATTAATAGAAAATTCATCATTCATATTGATGCTATTCATCAAATGGAGCCATATAGCAAAGCAAGGTTGAAAATTGATCTGACCCCTCCAGCCAACCAGGACGTTATTGTAAGTATTGAACGATCGTCAGAATTTAAGAAATGGTTAAATTCTTAGGCCAGATGCTTCCAATCCTTTTTGTCTAAATTATAACACCTATCCATACAATTATCCTTGGCATTAAATACTTCTTTCACACGATTCAAAAATTTATCCAAAACCTTTATTGAACCTATATTATCAATGCATACATCCGCTCGAATTTCATCAAAATTTAGTTGCTCAAAACCATAAGAGATCAAGCCTTCAGTAATTTCTGTTGCGTAACCGTTTCCCCAAAACTTTTCTCTAAAGACATAAGCTAATTCATTAGCTACAACATCATTATTATTAACAAAACCAGCAAGACCAATAAATTCGTTCGTTGACTTCAAGACTACTGCCCAAATTTTATTATTATCCTTTTGCTCAGCCCTAATCAACTTCTTCAACTTTAAATTGCTCTCTTCTGGAGTTAAAACCTTTCTAGGAATTGGCCGCCTCACATTTGCATTCCCCATCATAGCAGAGAAAGGAACTTCATCCTTCATAGTCAAGGATCGAACTACTAATCTATTTGTTTCAAAAATCATCATGCTAAAGTAGTTTAAAACCTTATAAGGACCAGATTCCGATAAGAAAATATCCTTATAAGGTTTATTGCTTTTTACCCTAGAAGCTATAGCCAATATGTAAGGTTGCGAACATAGCGATTGGAGCTAAATCATATTCTTTATCCTCTATTTCATTCGAACCAGAAATTTTGTCTGTATATCCGAAACCTGCCCAAGGCTTTAAGTATAATCCATTTTCCCATTTCCAGGTATAACCGATATAACTCATGGTTAATAAATTGGTGTATTCTGAGGATCCGTTAATACCATCTATTTCAATAGAATAGTCTTGTAAACCAAGTTGCACACCAACAAACCATTCATCATGGACTTGCTTAAAATGATGCTCTGCAAATAGTCCAAAACCTTGGTCTAAACGAACATCCCAACCTTTCCCTTTATTCTTACTATTGAAATCAACCAGTTGTTCTGGCATATCCATAGCATACACTCCCAAACCTAACAATAAGTGGTCACAAGATTTAGGACTGTAACGAAGATGGAAACTATACCCATCTAAGGCAAAAGTGATGGGGTCAATTTCAAGGGAAAATTGACTTACTGTTTCTATCTTGTCCAATTCTTGTCCAAATAAATCCAGCGTCGATAGACCAAATATGGCAAGAATAAGAAGTGTAAAATGTTGTTTTTTACTGTACATAATTTTGTTTTTTTTTTTAATTGATATACGTTATACTTATTATATATAGTTAAGTGCAAAAAAATATTAGCCGTTCATCTCGACCAATATTTCTTCAATACTCTTTTTCCCTAAAGAAATTTTCATTTGCCCCTCTGCATCATTCAATAAATACGCTACTGATTTCTGAGCATTATTAGGACGCTTCCCTTCAGCCAAGATGTTGAAAGAAGTATTGAACAAAGGCTTACCCTTTTCCATAGCTTCCAAAATATCCAAAATGGTAATATCCGATGGACTTTTCATCAAACGTATACCTCCTTGTTTTCCTTCTTTAGTTTCAATCATTCCTGCCGTTGTCAAATTTTGCAAAATCTTAACCAATGTTGGTTTAGGAATGTTCAAGATTTCAGAAATATACTTGGTGGATAAAAATTCAAACTGCCCTTGACGGATTTTGTCAGAGATAAAAATCACCACCAATATAGACTTGGAAAAAGACATTGAAAAACTCATACTATATATTCTTTATATTTAGTTTACAAACTAAGTAAATCCATTTCACATCTCCAAACGAATAATAAAAATTCTTCCTAAGAATGCCATCCCCTTTTTGAGAAACACAAATAATCACCTTATTATTGACTTCAAACTTTTATCAATTGTTTGATTTTTATATTTTCGTTCCATGAGCAAAATCAAAACGTATATTTCCGTTCTTTTTCTTTTACTACTTATAGGTTGCAATAAATCAGACAAAGCTGTAGAATACCCTATTGGACTCGTCCAAACAAGGTTGGGAGATATGTATTTCTGGCTTTATGATGAAACACCCAACCATAAGGCAAAATTCATAGAACTAGCAAAGGAAAAACATTATGATGCTTTCACATTCAACAGAGTTATCAAGAAATTTGTGATTCAAGGAGGTTGTCCAGACTCCGTCCAATATTTTGAAAATTCGCCCTATTTATTGGAACCTGAATTTATCGATAGTATTGGACATAGCTATGGAGCACTAGGAATGGGAAGAGATAGTAATCCCGGAAAATTATCCAATGCTTGTCAATTCTATATTGTCAATGAGGAAGCTGGTCTACCTAACTTGGACAATAATTATATGATCTTCGGAAAATTGATAAAAGGATTTGACGTCTTAGAAACTATAGAAGTGGAAGAAACCAATAGTGATAATCAACCCCTTACAAATATCCCATTGAATGTTAGTATTCAATATCTTTCGGAGAAGAAATTGAAGGATCAACTTTCGTTTGAGCTTCCAAAATAATATAGTTAGTATTCACCGATACTTTTCTAATCCCGAATTCACAAAAAAATAAATCATCATGTTCAATAATTTCGTTGCCCTAGACGTTGAAACAGCACAAGGGAAAAGATGGAGTATTTGCCAGATAGGAATAACCGTGGTTGAAAATGGTATTCTACAAGATACTATTACCATGCTTGTCCAGCCACCAAATAATGAATACTTCGGAATGAACATAAGCATTCACGGTATTCAACCCTACCAAACAGCTCACGTGCCCTTTTTTCCGGAAATTTGGAAAAAGATTTATCCTCTTTTGAAAAATAAAAAACTGGTAGCACACAATGCTAGTTTTGATAAAAGCTGTTTAAACCAGGCCTTAGATTACTATAATCTGGAGGTACCAAAATTTGATTTTGATTGCACCTATAAGATGACTGGGAAGAAACTTAATATAGCCTGTAATCATTATGGTATTCCCTTATTAAATCATCACGATGCTGGTTTTGATGCAGAAGCCTGTGCAAAGATTTACTTAAAAGTGCTGAAAGAAAGATACCCTTTATTCTAAAAAAAATGGCCTTCAATATTGTATTAATAGAACCAGAAATCCCTAATAACACTGGGAATATCGGACGTCTCAGTTTGGGAACAGGATCTACGCTTCACTTAGTAAAACCATTTGGTTTTGAAATCGATGATGCTAGATTGAAAAGAGCTGGTCTAGATTATTGGAAACATCTGGATGTAAAAATTTATGAAAATTTGGATGAGTTTCTATCCACTCATCAAGACAAGAAAATGGCTTTTTTCTCTAGTCATGGAAAAAAGGACCATTGGTCTGTAGACTTTACAGATGATATGTTTTTAATCTTTGGGAAAGAATCTAAAGGATTACCTCGTCAACTAGTGAAAGATCATTCCGATTCTGTTTATAAAATCCCACTTTTTAGTGAGCATATTAGAAGTTTAAATATAGCAAACGCAGTAGGGATTGTAGTTTATGAAGGATTGAGAAATATCCGACCCTAGCTAAAAAATCATACAATTGTTGTAATTTACCCCTAGCAAACAAGGCAGCATACATGGTACCGGTATTCAAAACGTTGACATATAAAGGAATGGTAGTTTTTGAAAAACTATCTATGCCCTATTTTGATAGAATTCCTAAAATGTATCAGAAGGATGAAGCCTGCTTTATGTTTGTCCAAAAGGGGGAATTCTCCGTCAGAACACCTACAGAATATATCTCCTTTAGACCTGGGAATGCTGTTCTCGCCAAATGCTTCGATTATTTTTTCGAAACAAGCAACCAACAACAAAATAGCAGTGATTATATGGAGGTTCTAGGGGTAATGCTCTATCCTTCACTTGTGGAAGAATTGTTCCAATTTGAACTATCCACTTCAAATCATAGCACAGACTTCAATGTGAAAAAAATTGAAGTGGATGCCCTGCTAGAAAATTTCAGGCACAGTATAGACATTCTAATCGAGAATCCGGAAATAGCGGATGAGGCCATCATCCGAACTAAATTGAAAGAGTTCATTCTACTGCTTTCAAAAACTGTTCAAGCTCCTTCTGAACTAGATTTTTTAGCCGGAATGTTTAAAATTAATCGAGATAGTTTTAAGTCTATCATCCAACAAAACATGTTTAGCAATTTAAGCCTCCAAGAATTTGCTACACTATGTAATATGAGCTTATCTTCCTTCAAAAGAAAGTTCAATGAAGTATATAACGAAAGCCCAAAAAAGTTCATTTCTCTACAAAAAATGAAAAAGGCTGAACAATTACTTACCGATCCTAAAAATCGTATCTCAGATATTGCTTTCGATTGTGGCTACGATTCTGTCTCTTCCTTCAATAGAAATTTTAAAAGTCTTTTTGGAGAAAGTCCAAGTCAATTTAGGCTGAACCAAAATGATCAGCAATTGAGCTAAAGTACCTATTCATTCTTTGCAGTCTTTGGGATATTTGTAACTGACATTATTCATTTATATCCTACAAATATGAAAGCAAAGATACTAACGAGTCTATTTCTTATTAGCACTCTACTACTACAAAGTTGTATTTCAGATCTTAGATCAAAATCCCTTAAACAAGAAGGTCTCACCACTGAAAATGAACTAAAGGGAAAAGAGATGCTAGAAAGTGCCTGGAAAAAACAAGGCTACCAAAATTTAAGCAAGCATCGCGTATATACTTTTCATGGCAACGATACTTGGAAAGGAATGCTGGGTAAAGTTGGAAATATCTGGCCACAGATGAAATCCGAACTACAATTCAAGTACAAAATTGGCACCTTTGATGGGCAGGTACAGTTTTTAGACGGCAAAAGGAAAGGTGATATTTCCGGTCTGCAAAACTGGAACTATTATGAAATTCCTAATCAACAAGAACCAACCTTTTCAGAAGAAAACAAGAGAATAACTTTTGGGATTGCAGCCATTCAATATTTCACCGAAATGATCGACAGAATAAAGAACGCTCCAATTATAAGTTATGCTGGAGAAGGTGAACTACGCGGTAAAAAATATGATTTGGTTTTTTGCACATGGCATACCGAGGAACCAACGGATGAAGCAGACCAGTATATTGCGTGGATCAATAAAGAAACAGGCCTTATGGAATTTACCCAATATACGATTCGTGAAAACTACCTAAAAACACCTGGTTATAAAATGGTGTATGGTGGTGTAGAATTTGGAAATTTCAAAATGGTTGAAGATGTGCTAATAGCTCATGAGCATACCGTATTCACCTTCGATTTAAAAGAAAAGAAAAAGAAGAATTTACATCAACTCATTATCTCCGACTTTACATTTGATGCTTTCGAATCTTCAGAATTAATTCTGGATGCCTCAATTCCAATGGGCGGAAACTTTAAATAACAAAACACTTAGCTTTATGTGATATCCTTCATGGTTCTATTAAAACCTTGAAGGATATTTTAATTTTATCCAATAATCATTTTCAATCCTCAGGTTAACAGTTAAATTAGCCATTCCCTAATACTAATTTAAACTGATTCATGGAAAATTCTACTATTGAAGAAATTGATTATTCAGAATTCAAGAATAATAGTAAGAGAGCTAAAAATGCAATTACTATCTTTTGGGTTATTTGTATTCTGAATGCCTTTAATATCGTAATAAACTATCTGCATTATACGATTCCATTTACACTCCCTTTTCAAATAGAAATGCTCCTACGACCAATGGTCTATATGACTTCAGTCCTTCTTTTTCTGATGTGGTTTTATCGCGCGCATAAAAATTTACATGTACTAAAAGTGCACGGCCTAAATTATGGCAAAAATGCATCCATTTGGTATTTTTTCATCCCCTTGGCCAACCTAGTCATACCCTACCATATAACAGTTGAAATATTTGAAGAAACGCAGGAAAAAATAAGACAATCTAGAAAGGATTTTAAAATAAACTGGGACTCCAATTTTATAGGAATTTGGTGGGGTCTATTTATCATCACAAAACTTATTGATTCAGCTTTTCGAGATAAGGTATCACTTACGAATACAGAACTTTCAATTTTTTCAAATCCCATTATCTATTATGATGTAGTTAGTATCTTAGCCTCAATTGCAACAGCCTTGGTAATTAGAAAGATAATGAAAGTTGAAGATGTTCTCCGTGAGGTTGTACATGAACAAGCCTTTCTCAAACCTATTCAAACTGAGGATAAAGTAACTGACCTTAACAAGGATTAATCCCAAAAACCAAATCTTCTAAATCCAATTAGACGATATTCTTTACCTTTAAGCATAAAAGATAAAATTATCAAACCTATCAAATTAAAAATATCGCCGTTGAAAAATAATAAGAGAGGTCTTATACTATTGTTACTTTTGGCCCTAGTATCAATTGGAGCTATACTACAGATGGACCCCATAGTTCAAGATGAAAACTACCACCAATTCAGTGATGAAAATACGCTATTTGGTATCCCCAATTTTTGGAATGTAATTTCCAATCTCCCTTTTATTTTAGTTGGGCTTTTAGGCTATAAAAAATTAAAGTTAGGAGCACATTCAAAATGGAAATACCAGCTACTCTTTGCCGGAATAGCATTGGTTGGTTTAGGATCGGGTTATTACCACTGGATGCCTTCTAGCGAAACGTTGGTTTGGGATAGACTTCCAATGACTATCACCTTTATGACCTTGTTTGCTATAATTATCAGCGAGTTTGTATCGGTAGAATGGGGTAACAAATTAACCATACCACTCATAATACTTGGTTTTGGTTCCATTCTATACTGGAGATACAGCCCATCAGGAGACCTACGGCCTTATGCCCTAGTTCAATTTTACCCTTTGCTCGCTATCCCAATTATTCTTACCCATTTCAAGTCAAAATTCAGCAATACTTCAGGCTATTGGTATTTATTGCTAGCTTATGTTTTAGCCAAATTCTGTGAGCATTTTGACCAACAAATTCACGATAGTTTATCCCTGATTAGTGGACATTCCTTAAAGCATATTTTTGCTGCTGCAGGATTATATTGTTTATTCTATGCTTATAGGGTACGAGAATTGAAATAGGCTGAAAATTCCTGTACTTTTGTGCCGTAATAAATAGTTTTTAAACAATTCTCACTTGAACAAACACAGGCATTTCATTATAAATAAACCCTATGGTTTTGTTTCCCAATTTGTATATACACAAAAGAGGAAAAAAAAATTACTGGGTGAACTGCACAATTTCCCAGAAGGCACCATGGCCATTGGTAGATTGGATGTTAATTCAGAAGGTCTACTATTGTTGACTACCGATGGTAAATTGAGTGCCGAAATTTGCAGCTCAAAAGTGGAGAAAGAATATTATGTACAAGTAGATGGTATTATTGATGATAAAGCCATTGAACAACTTCAAAAGGGCGTTGAAATTGGACTTTTTGGAAAACGATACACCACTACTCCTTGTATTGCTAAAATACTTACAATACCACCTTCCTTTGCTTTACGTTCTAGAAAAATTAGAGATGAAAGACATGGGCCAACAAGCTGGGCCAGTATCACCCTTCGAGAAGGAAAATATAGGCAGGTAAGAAAAATGACAGCTGCAGTTGGCTTCCCAACCCTTCGACTTATTCGAGTGCGTATAGGTGAACTATATTTAGGGGAATTGGGAGATGGAGAGGTTCAAGAAGCCCAAGATTTGAATAAAGTATTTAACTGATTTTATTCCTTGCCTTTACAATTTCAGGTAGTCTCTAAGGCTATAATTGTTTGTAGTTCCCCTTCAATTTCCTTAGCTTCGTAAGCATTCAAAATTATCAATTGATAAAATTGAAATGCGGTGGAGCCAGACCCCACAGAAAAAACGGGGCGATTCTGAAAAGCCACAAGAGTAGGATATATTAAATTTTATTGATATGAATTGGTATTTACAAGTGATTAAGCAATATGCGAATTTTGAAGGTAGAGCAAGAAGAAAGGAATATTGGATGTTCGTTCTTATTAATACGATTATTTCCTATGCCTTGCTATATTCAGTGGTATTACTTGGTTCAACTGGAACAATAGCCTATTATGCTTATTCATTACTAGTGCTAATTCCAAGTATAGCAGTAGGTATTAGACGATTACACGATACAGGTAAAAGTGGTTGGTGGCTATTAATATCACTAACCATTATCGGTATAGTTTGGCTTCTAATTCTTTTATGTCAAGATAGTGAAGAAGAAACAAACGAATATGGAGAAAACCCTAAAGCGGCAATTTTTGCTTAAGGATCTTCTTCGTTAAATATAAAAAGGTGTAGTTTTCTACACCTTTTTTTTTGCTTTCATAACTGGATGTCAACTTTTCACTATACTTTTGTAGCGACTATGGAAAATACCGAAAACAAATTACCACTAGAGAACCAACCGAACAATCCATTGCACGGAGTGAAACTAGCAGATATTCTAGACCTTTTAGTTGAAAAATATGATTGGGAACATTTAGGTGCCTTGATTGACATAAATTGTTTTACCAATAACCCATCTAAAAAGTCAAGTCTCAAATTCCTAAGAAAAACCCCTTGGGCACGTGCTAAAGTTGAGCAATTGTACCTGGATACTATCAAGTAATAATTCACAAAACAAATACCAGTCTATTAGCAATAGAGTATGCTTCCCAAATATGGCCAAATTTGACCGCGGAACAGCATGATAATAGTAGAAAATCCCCATTCTAATAACTGGATGTCAACTTTTCAATTTACCTTTGTACGGACTATGGAAGAAACAGATAAACAATTACCACGAGCGAACTATCCTGACAATCCTTTGCATGGAGTTAAATTGAAGGCAATATTGGAACTTTTAGTAGAGAAGTATGACTGGGAAGGATTGGGAGCATTAATTGACATCAATTGTTTCACCGTCCGCCCATCAATGAGATCAAGCTTAAGATTTCTACGAAAAACCACTTGGGCTAGAATCAAAGTAGAACAACTGTATTTAGATACTATTGGAGAAAAGAATAATGGTGAAAAGATTTAATTTACCAGCACACAAATAAAAAAAAACGCAGTCCTAAAGACTGCGTTTTTTTTTGATTCTATCCAACTTTAAAATACAATCATTGAGAAAAAGAGGTCCTTCATTGAAAATTGTATAGAATCAAATTAAATAATTGGATCTTAGAGGGAGTTAAAACCATCTGATATGAAAAAATTGATCCTCCCCCTGCTAATTTCCTTTTTCACTATTCAATGTTCTAGTGACGATACCGACACTGACAACGGCATAAATTGCGAGGTGGATATAGCTATAGATACTTCTAGAGGTGCCTGTAATCAGAACCTATCAGCATCCCCCCAATACACTGAAAATATACAATCCAGCACAAGAATCATATATAGTAATAGCATACCAAATCACCAAGTAGGTTTATTCGGACAAGCTGCTGGTTCCCTAAACCCTAATGCTATTTCCGCTCAATCTGAGCAATATGAAATCACCACTGAACCCGTTATTGCAAATAATTTAACTCCCCTATTATCAACTACTGGAGATGGACCAGCTGCTGGCCCTCAATACTCCTTTGGGGTATTACTTAATGGCGTTGAATTGGATCCGGTAGCAGCGGAGCCCTTTCCTCATGAAGGCTTTATGAGTGCTAATGTAAACTGGGAATGGAACCTAGAAGCCTTAAATGTAAACTTAGGCCTAGATTGTAATAATGCACATGTCCAACCTACTGGAAAATATCATTACCATGGATCCCCTACCCTATTTTTAGATCAATTGGATATATCTATCAATACAATGACTTTAATAGGCTATGCGGCTGATGGGTTTCCCATATATTATAAATATGCCTATTCCGATCCAACAGATATGGGTTCAAATTTAGTTGCAATGACAAGTAGTTATCAATTGAAAGAAGGAGAACGGCCTGGAGATGGCGATACAGCTCCATGCGGTTCTTATGATGGCGTCTATTCGAACGATTATGAATATGTAGAAAATTCAGGCGACCTAGATGAAGCCAACGGTAGAACAGGGATCACAACTGAATATCCCAATGGAACCTATTATTATGTGCTTACTGATGCATTTCCAAGTATACCAAGATATTTTAGAGGAACACCGTCCAATGATTTTAAAATTGGAAACTAATGAAACTATTCTACCTCATTAGCTTGTTTTTCAGTGCTCAACTAATGGCACATGAACCGAATACTGCTTACTTTCAAATAGAGGCATTGGACAGTACTATACAGGTGAGGGCAGAATTACCTTGGACAATTAGACATGCCCTAGAGAATTTTCAGCCAGACTTAAAGGAATCCAATAGCAGCGCTAACTACGAACAAGCCTTTCTAGCCTATATTAAATCGCATTTGGTGATTACAGGTCACTCTGGAAAACCAATGGATCTTATAAATTATGTAGAATTAGATAATAAGGGCCACAGTCATCAAAACGATTTTTTATTTCATTTTAAAGGTTCGACTATCAGTTCCGTCACCAACTCCATTTTATTTGATGTTTACAATAGTCAAAAAAACTATCATTATTTCAATTCCACTCCTGAAGGAATAAGGTACGTTACTATGCCAGGAGAAGAATCCTTTAGCTATAATGCAGCAACAGACAATACTCTATTATGGCCTATTCCTTTAAGCATAATCATTTTATTAACATTTGGCCTTTTGGGGTATCATCAAGGGAAAGCAGGTAATGAATGAAGAGTTTTAGCAGATAATTATCTTATATTTATTTCCAATATATCATCCAAATTAAAAGGCATCACCATGAAATATCCAATCATCTTCTTAGGCCTACTTCTATCTCTTAGTATACTTGGCTGCCAAGAAATACATCAAGAGAATAAAACTACTGAAATACAAAATGGCTATGATGCTGAAGCAGCGCTAAAATACGGAGCGGACGAATATGGAATGAAGAAATACATCCTTGCTTTTCTTAAAACAGGTCCCAATAGAGACCTCAGCAAAGAGGATGCTCAAAAATTACAAATGGAACACCTCAAGAACATTACAAAAATGGCTGAGGAAGGAAAATTGGTGGTTGCCGGCCCCTTCTTTGGAGAAGGAGATATGCGTGGTATCTATATATTTAATGTTGAAAGTTTAGAAGAAGCTAGAACACTCACAGAATCGGATCCAGCAATTAAAGCAGGTAGTTTGGTCATGGAATTGAAAGAATGGTATTGCTCAGCTGCTTTAATGGCCGTGAATGATATTCACAATACCCTCACTAAAAAATCCATTACAGAATAATCCCCATAATTAGTTGATCACAGCTATTACTGACAGGAACTATTGTTTCAATAGTTCCTTTTTGTTATATTCCTAGTTCACCAAAATCCAAAAAGGATGCCGTACACTAGATATATAACCAAACTTATCCTTATATGTACTATCTGCTTCGTTCAAAACAGTATAGCTCAATATGATACACTTAACCATGATGGTTTGGAGCGATCTTATTTTGTGCATGTGCCATCCTCTTATTCCAATGGAGATAGCATCCCCTTGATCATTGCTATGCATGGTGGATTTGGCAGCGCAGCAAATCTCCAAGTTCAATCCCAATTAAATGTAAAGGCAGACAATTCAAATTTCATTGTAGTCTACCCCGAAGGCGTTAAGAATCTTTTAAATATAAGAACGTGGAATGGTGGCGCCTGCTGTGGTTACGCGGTAAATCAAAACATTGATGATGTAGGATTTATCTCGACACTTATAGATAGTCTTCAAGAAAATTATTCCATAGATTCAGATAGAATTTATGCCACTGCTATTTCAAATGGAGGTTATATGGCGTATAGATTGGCTTGCGAATTAAGTGATAAAATTGCTGCCATTGCACCCGTATCAGCCTCTATGAATTTACCCACTTGTACGCCAGAAAGAGCGGTACCCATCATCCATTTTCAATCTTATCTTGATGATAATATCCCCTATTTAGGAGGCTATGGTAATGGACCATCCGATCATTATAATCCACCATTAGATTCCATATTCAATGTTTGGGGAAACCTAAATAACTGTACTACAATTCAAGACACACTAACAGACAATGATGAATATACTTTAGTCCAATGGTCAGATGGGGATTGCAATGCTGAAATCAACTATTATATAACGCAGGATGGAGGACACTCTTGGCATGGAGGAAATGCAACAGTTATAGGTGATGATGTTTCTACTTATATCAGTGCAAATGATTTAATGTGGGCCTTTTTTCAAGAACATTCTATGGACTGTTCAGAACTTGGGATTGAAGAAGCAACTAATCAAAACCCTGTGAAGATCTTCCCAAATCCAAGTACTGGAATAATATACCTAGAACTTCCCAATACAACTATCGATTATCAAGTATATATTTCTGATTTAACCGGAAGAACAATAGAGAAATATACTAGGCAAAAAGAAATTGACCTCCGTCATTTTCCAAAAGGATTGTATACCCTATCCATAAAAAGTCATAGCTTCAATTTCGAAGAGATAATACTACTTCAATAGTAAAAAATTAACAGCCAACCTTAATAAAAAAGGTAAATGGCTATGGTCCATATTGCTTAATATTTACCTTTTTTTTTCCTTAAGATTTAAGGTGAATTTTAATCCATTTTTTTTCATTAAATGGGAATAGAACATAGTTGAATTACTGTTCGGTATCGTATATTTGGGAAGCGAAAATATCATCACTCACGAAAAATAGTACAAAATGAAGTTCGGATTTAATTTTAAACATTTCAAAGGAGATCTATTTGGAGGCATCACAGCCGGGATTGTTGCATTACCTCTGGCATTAGCCTTTGGTCTTCAATCCGGCTTGGGAGCTACAGCAGGTTTGTATGGAGCTGTATTTATCAGTTTTTTCGCTGCACTTTTCGGAGGAACCAATACACAGATTTCAGGACCTACTGCCCCAATGACAGCAGTAAGTATGTTGGCTGTCTCAGGAATCCTTGCTTTAAATGAAGGAAATTTAGAAAAAGCCTTACCTGCCATCTTAATGGTATTTCTTATGGCCGGACTTATCCAAATGGGCCTAGGTTTTCTTAAAGTAGGTAAATATATCCGTTATATACCATACCCAGTTGTTTCTGGATTTATGACAGGTATTGGAGTTATCATATTGTTCACTCAAGTACTGCCAATGCTTGGTTACTATCCAAAGGAAGATGTAAAATATGTCAATGAATTTTTACCGCTAGCGGAAGAAGTTATACTAGAGGGAATCCTAAAGGAAGAGGCTGCTGAAGAACTATTGGTTTTAGAAGATTTTAAAGAAACCATCAAAAGAGCAAGTCAAATATCACAGGACGATATTTTAAGAGAAGCATCAACATTAGCAAAATCTGAAGCATCAGGTGTCTTAGGTTCTTTAAAATTATTTCCTAGAGCCCTACAATCAATAAATTTTTCAGATTGGAAAAGTTATATCGACCTTATTTTAAGTTTGCTTACCATTGCCATTATATACGGATTCAAAAGAATCACTACAGCCATCCCTAGTACCTTGGTCGCCCTTGTTTCTGTTTCTGTTGTTGCCTTTATATTTATTCCCGATTATAGAACCATTGGAACAATTCCTAGTGGATTTCCAGACCTACATTTCGAAATATTTACAGGTTTTGAATTTGGACTCATACAACCCTATATCCTAACGGCAGTTTCTTTAGCCATTTTAGGAGCTATCGATTCCTTACTAACTTCTGTTGTGGCAGATAATATGACTAAAACCAAACACGACCCTAACAAAGAACTAGTTGGTCAAGGTATTGGAAATAGTATTGCCTCTCTATTCGGTGGGATTCCAGGTGCTGGAGCAACCATTCGTACGGTTGTAAATATCAACTCTGGTGGTAAAACAAAATTATCAGGGATGGTTGCAGGGGTCTTACTAATGATAGTACTTCTTTCTCTAGGACCCTTTGCTTCACAAATACCAGCAGCAGTACTTGCAGGTATACTTATTACAGTAGGAATTGGTGTAATGGATTATAAAGGTTTAAAACATATCAGACAACTGCCAATTTCGGAAGTTTTAGTTATGTTAATCGTTCTTGGTCTAACGGTATTTGTTGGATTAATTGAAGCAGTAGGAATCGGACTAGTATTAGCTTGTATTCTCTTCATGAAAAAGATTTCTGATGTAGTTGACCACAGAACTAAATCGGCTCCTCTAAGAGAATTTTCAAGAGAGATCCCATGGTCAGATGAAGGGGATATCGTCGATAAAGTCGGTAATAAAATATACATCAAACACCTTGATGGACCCCTATTTTTTGGATTTGCTTCTAGGTTTCAAGACATGGTAAATAGCTTGAAGGAAATAGAAATAGTTATCATTCGAATGGATAAGGTCCCTTATGTAGATCAATCTGGTTTATATGCCATGGAAGATGCCATTCAAAATTTACAAGCTCAAGGTATTACAGTAGCCTTTACAGATATCCATGGGCAACCTAAAGATATGTTCAATGAGTTTAATTTGATTCCAGGTCTAGTTTCTTCTAAATATTGCTTTAAGAACTTCTCGGATTGTATGGATTGGTTGGAAGATTGCTTAAAAAATGGTCATTCAGATAAAACCAGTGATTGCTGTTAAATTCAGTATAAAATAAGTTTTAAAAGCCCTGTGAAAATATTTTTTCACAGGGCTTTTTTATTCCCAAAAATCAATTTACACAAATCATAACAATCTGTAATCCAATATAGTAAAGAGAGTATTAAATAGCAATTTTGGCAAAAATTGACTACTTTTATATCAATTAAAAATTAACCAACTAACTGTAATTCAAGATTTTGAACTACCGTATTTTGACCTATTCAGAAGTCAAGGTATTGGTCGTATAATGAGAACTCTAATACCTATTAAAATGAAAAAAGTAATCTTCACCCTATTGTTAGGAACGATTTTCACATTTGCAGGGTATACGCAAACTACAGTTAAAGGTTGGTCCGCCATGGACGATAAAAAGTTCAGTAAAAAATTAGCCTACGGGAAAGGAACAGGGATGGTAGCCAAACGTGTTGAAGATGCCAGTCAGCTAGCAAAATTTGATAAAATAGGCATACTGGGATTTTCCTTGTATCAACCAACCTACAGTGACAAAAAACCGTTTTCAGTTGTCACCCCCTATTTAACAGATGCTGGATCAACTTTCTTTGTGGATGAATTTTTCGCTGTTTCCTTACCAGAAATTAGGGATGAATTCGCAAAAAGTCAATCGGCACTTTTAACACCGGATGAGTATCTGGATACGGATGAGAAAATTCAACACTACAATTCCGTAGAATTTGAGCATGCAAAAATGTGGAAAATGGTGGGTAGCATTTCCAATAAAATCAGAGGTGGTCGAGTAGACGATATCAAGGGAGCTCCAAAGGGCTACAAATACCTACTTGCTGTAAATGCAGATGCAAAGATGTGGCGAGAAATTGGAAAATTCACAGGTGAAATAGAATTAGATGCCGTACTCGTAATTGAGACAACCTTTGGATTTGATGGAAGACAAATAGTACTACAAAAAATAGAAATGGCACTGATTGGTCCCAATCCAGTACCTTACAATAAAAAACACAAAAAATATTATGCGCCATTCGGTCCTGTAAAAGGATATTTAGAAGGACTTAATTATGGATTCGTCAGTGTAATCCCACCCAAAGGTGGTATACTTATAGCAAAATTGAAAAAAGGAAAAATCACCGAATCACACTATGAAGGGATCGGAGCCATTTATGGTAGAATTGCCGCTATCTTATTGGCTAAAACAAAAGCCGATTGGAATGATATCCTTAAATAATCCTATGGCAAAATTTAATTCTATTGAAATAGGAAATATTAGGCACAAAACTAAAACAACTAAATAAAACACCATAAAAATGAAAAGAACAGCAACATCCGTTTGGAATGGAAGTGGTAAGGAAGGAACTGGCCATCTAACAACTAAAAGTCAAATCCTAAACAAGACACAATATTCTTTTAGTTCAAGATTTGAGGAAGGGACAGGTACCAACCCAGAAGAGTTGATTGCGGCGGCACATGCAGGATGTTTCAATATGAAACTTTCATTTGTGCTTGGAAATGCAGGTTTTACCCCTGAGGTACTTGAAACAAAATGCGTAGTCACCCTTGAGGATGGAACCGTAATATCTTCACAATTATTCTTGACCGCAAAGATTGATGGAATAGACACGAAAACATTTGAAGACTCCGTGAAAGATGCCGAATTAAATTGCCCCATTTCAAAATTATTGGACACGGCAATCACTGTGGAATATTCTTTGATGTAATTATCTAAGATTCAGACATCACCACTGGATTGATTGGAATGAAAAGGTAATCAAAAGCCTATTTGAATGTTGAATATTCAATCCACCATAAGAAACCTACTAGATAAGTTCTCAGCTGATAATGAAAATTTCAGCTGGGAAATGTCTTGTGCCTATAGCGACGCTATGGGTACCACGATCAATCAAATAACCATTTTTCACCGAGATTCTAAAACTATCATCGGCATATTCACCTATCATGTAGAGACGGGGAATGTCTTGTGTTGCATGTACGACAAGCTCACCAAGACACCTACAGAAGGAATTGTTGATATGTTATTAGATATGATGAATTATGAAAAATCGAATGAAAGGAATTGAAATTTTCCTAAGATTGTTTGGAGCAGAGAAAACTATTGCCCCATAGTATTCCCAAAAATTAATTGCTGTACATTTGCCATTCTATTAAGAATTCAACCACTGAAACAAATAATCAGTATGTCTTTTGCATCCTTAGGTTTATCTCCATTTTTACAAAAGGAATTACTTCGCCAAAATTACACGAAACCATATCCGATTCAAGAAGCGGCTATTCCAGCTATTCTAAGGGGAAAAGATGTTTTGGGGATCGCACAAACAGGTTCCGGAAAAACGGCGAGTTATGCACTTCCTATCTTAATGAATCTAGATGGTAAGACTGGATCAAAAAATAGACATATAGATGCCTTAATTCTAGTTCCAACTAGGGAATTGGCCGTTCAGGTAGGTGATGTATTTAAGCAATTTGGATCTGTACTTCCGAACCGAATTAAAAGTATGTCTGTCTTTGGAGGAGTTTCTATAAATCCACAGATGATTGCCATGCAAAATGTCAATATTTTAGTGGCTACTCCAGGAAGACTATTAGACTTGGTAAATGCTAAAGCAGTTCATCTTTCGGCGGTAAAAATGTTGGTATTAGATGAAGCAGATAAAATGCTGAATCTAGGCTTTAAAAAGGAAATAGATCAAATTTTTGATAAGCTTCCGGCTAAAAGACAAAACCTGCTATTTTCCGCTACTTTAAGCAAAGATATTAGCACCATCAACCAAGTTCTTCTAAAGGATCCAGAAGTAATAAAAATAGAGCCTGAGACAGAAAATCTCGACCTTATCAAGCAATCCGCTTATGCAGTGAGTGAAGAAAGAAAAGGGCCTTTATTAAGGTATATCATCAAACAAAATGATCTCCAACAAGTTTTGATATTCACATCTTCTGTTTACAAAGCAGATAATGTAGCTGATAAATTGAGAAAAAATGGAATTCAAGCGAAGGCCATTCACAGAAGAAAAAGCCAATTAGCCAGAACGGAAGCACTTCAAAATTTCAAGGAAGGTAGATTGCGTGTTTTAGTAGCTACAGATTTATTGGCTAGAGGGATCGATATTGAATTTCTACCTTGTGTAATCAATTACGAATTGCCAAGGTCTCCTAAAGATTATATTCATAGAATCGGGAGAACAGGTAGAGCAGAAAATCCTGGTGATGCCATTGCATTAATCTCTCCTGAAGAGGAACATCACTTCAATGTCATCCAGAAAAAGATGAAAAGGAAAGTAGAAATGATCGAAACAGAACAGATCGATTTATTTAAAAAATAAATCTCTAAACATAAGAAAAGCCCTTTATATAAAGGGCTTTTCTATTTCCAATAATGTAATTAGTCATCACGTTTAAATTACCCCTAATTCACAGATTTCTAATACGTATGGAAATATTATTTTTTACAGCTAGGAAAGTTTCTTGACTAGTTATTGCAGTATCTATTTTCAAAAACAAACACCCGAGTTACAACTATTTCAGCTTCAATTTCACAGGTATTGCAATTGGTCCTATCTGGAGGAGAAACAATAGTATAAACCATTTCATCGCCTATAGGACTCCCTATCGTCATTAAAAAATCAGTTGCTGGATTTTGAGCTAAAATAGAATATGAGGAAAATAAAAATACAGAAAGGATCGAAATCTTTGATAAAAATCGCTTCATATTAGAAATATATTGAAATTATAAAAAGTACTAAAATTGAAATTATTATACCACAATATACATTTTTCAATGTAAATCCTCGTTAGAACAGATAATAAATAATTCCCCTTTATATTTTTTCTGTAAGTTTTCACTAATTATTCATTACCTTACATATAGTACATCACAAAAGAATTTGCGAACCTAAAATTTTGACCCCATGAGTTTCCTAAAAGCAGAATGGCGAAAATTGGCAATTGCAAACTTTGTAATTGATCCTGAAACCCTAAAGGAATTTGTTCCTGCGGGTACGGTATTGGATTTCTGGGACGACAAATGCTATATCAGCCTTGTTGGCTTCCTCTTTAAAAACACAAAGTTATTAGGTGCAAAAATCCCTTTCCATGTAAATTTCGAAGAAGTAAACTTGAGATTTTATGTTAAACGATTCGTAGATGGAGAATGGCGAAGAGGGGTTGTTTTTGTTAAAGAAATAGTTCCAAAACCAGCACTAGCCATAGTAGCCAATACCATTTTTAGAGAAAATTACGAAGCCTTTCCCATGCAACATTCATGGACCGAAGAATTGGATTATACGTCTGTAGAATACAGATGGAAAAAGGATGAAAATTGGCAAGGCTTTATGGTAAAAGCGGAGAAGCAAAGTTCTGAAATCAAACAAGGAACGGAAGCCCAATTTATCACAGAGCATTATTGGGGGTATTCCCAAGTAAATAAAAGTAGAACGAATGAATATGAAGTTGTCCACCCTAAATGGCTAACCTATAAAGTCATCGATTTTACAATATCGGTCGATTTCGGTTTGACCTATGGGCATAAGTTTAGCTTTATCAATGATCTTAATCCAAGCTCTGTAATGCTTGCAGAGGGATCTGAAGTATCCGTAGAGAATAAATCAAGTATTAGACCCTAAAAAAAAAGCAGCCCCCCAGCGAAAGGGAGCTGCTTCATCGAAGAAAAAAGTATCCAAATTCAGAACTCATTCACTCACGAAACATTCTGAACCGGACAAAGGCCCCTTCTTAAGTATCAAAGAAGAAGGGGCTTCTTTTTAAATAAATTCTACCTTACCTGAATTGGTATGATACATCGCTCCTACAATGGTAATTTTCCCTGCTTCCATTAAATTTCTCAATACCTCTGAGCGATCTAAAATAGCTTGAATAGTAAGTGCAACATTTTTATCAGCTACCTTCTGAACAAAACTAGCATTGGCTGAGGTTCTATCTTCTTGCTCATCTGTAATGGCATCAATTGCAGGTTGAATATTATCCAACATCGGTGTGATGTTCCCCAATTTAACATGATCACAAGCACCTTTTACTGCTCCACAAGCACTATGTCCCATAACCACTACGGCTTTAGAACCGGCAACGGCACACGCGTATTCTAAACTTCCTAAAATATCTGTATTCACAAAATTCCCAGCTACTCTAGCGCTAAAGATATCTCCAATACCTTGATCGAATACGATTTCAGCAGGCACTCTCGAATCTATACAACTCAATACTGCAGCAAAAGGCCATTGCCCACCAGTGGTAAGACCTACTTGCTCTTTATAATCTCGTTCAATTCGTGTACCAGCGGTGAATCTATCGTTTCCAGCTTTTAACATGTCAACAGCCATTTCTGGGCTAATTGCTGTTTGGCTTTCTTTATTTTGTGTCTCAGTAATTACATTCATAACTAATTTTTTTTTTCTTAACCTACTAGATTAAACTTTCTCTTTTTAGGACTTTCCTTTAATACAATTCTACCAAACTGCTCTACTGGATCTACCTTATTATCTTGTAATAATCCCAATAAACGAACTTGAACATTTCGTGTCTTAGCATTTTCAATGAAATCGTCAATAATCTCCAAAACATCAGGATGAATACTTCTTGTTTTTGAGGCATCGATGGTTACTTCAGTACCATCTGGTAATTGATTTAAAGATCGTAAAATTCTAGCCTTATTCAAAAAACTAACGTCCTCAGATAGTGAAATTAATACCGATTTATTCTCTGTATAACCCCCTTCATCAAAATGGTACGGGATTTTATAGTTATTCCACAAAATTTGCACAATGGCAACTACCATTCCCAAACAAATCCCTGTCAATAGATCGGTAAATACAATTCCTAAAACTGTAATAAGGAAAGGTATAAATTGTGATTTCCCTTTGCTCATCATTTCTTTAAAGACAGCTGGTTTTGCCAATTTATACCCTACCATAAGTAGAATGGCTGCCAAACTAGCCAATGGAACTAGGTTTAATACTGACGGAATAGAAACCACACAGACTAACAATAATATTCCATGTAGAAAGGCCGATGCTTTTGTTTTACCTCCCGACTGAACATTTGCAGAACTACGTACTATAACTTGTGTAATAGGAAGCCCTCCAATAAATCCAGAGACTATATTACCGATCCCTTGTGCCGTTAACTCCCGATTTGTGGGAGTTACTCTTTTTTGTGGATCCAATTTATCTGCCGCCTCTACACAAAGTAGGGTTTCCAAACTAGCTACTATTGCCAAGGTCAATGCTACAGTATAGACTTTAGGATTGTTCCATTGACTAAAGTCTGGAAATGTAAATTGACTAAAGAATCCTTCTATAGAATCTGGTACAGGAATACTAGCCACTTGATCTGGACTCAATGCATATCCATGTATGCCTGCAAAAAATAGATTGAAGCCTACTCCTAAAACAACGGCTACCAAAGCACCAGGTATTCTATTCAATACAGGAATCTTTTTTACCATCCCTTTTTCCCATAAAATTAAAATGAGCAGAGATACAGCTGTAATGATTATAGCCCCAGGGCTAATGGAATCCAACATATATCCCAATTCACTAAAGGTATTGTGACCATCTACTTGCTTGAAGGCAAAGTCTCCTTCAGGATCAGAATCATAGCCAAATGCATGCGGGATTTGTTTTAAGAATATGATAATACCAATCCCCGATAACATTCCTTTAATAACGGAGGAAGGGAAATAATAACCGATAATTCCTGCCTTTAAGAATCCCAATATTAATTGGAAAACACCGGCTATTACCACGGCTAATAAGAATATTTCAAAAGCACCAAGCTCCAATATAGAACTCAAAACTATTACTGCTAATCCCGCTCCAGGACCACTGACACCGAGTGGAGATCCACTTACCAAGGAGACAACAATCCCCCCAACAATTCCTGCAATAACACCGGAAAACAAAGGTGCACCGGATGCTAAGGCTATCCCTAAACACAGTGGTAATGCCACAAGGAATACTACTATACTCGCTGAAAAATCATTTCGAAGGTTCGCGAAAAACCCATCTTTATTTAAATTACTCAAATCGAACTTGTTTATACCCCATTCTAGGGCAAATAAAACTAGTGGGGAGAATCCCACCTATTACAAAAAGATTGCAAACAAGCTTAAGGCAGTACATGCCTTAACAGCTTAAGATAAAAGCTGCTCGGGAGGAGGTGTATGAATGTCTGTATCGGGATTTGCCCAGCCATACAGTTGACGTTCTTTGGTTTGAAGACCCATTTCTGAAAGGAAAAAATAGCCCATTCCCTCAGATAAAAATTCATCCATATCTGTCAATTCTTCTAAATTTTCAGAACTTTCTTCATTCTCTTCTTCTGAAAATTCGAATTCTTCAACATCGTAGGAATTCAGGTATGTAGACATCACATTATTCGACACCAAAATAAAGGCAAAGAACAACAAGGCTATGCGAAAGATAGTCCGAAGGGACCCCAAATTTCTATGCGTTAGTCTTATCATTTTTCCACCGTTTTGATTGCCTTAAAAAGCATGTCTTTATAAAAGTCACTTATGGCATCTTCCCCCTGAATGACATCTGTTAATGCAGGAAGGTGTTCTGTAAAATACCTTTGATGGTGTACACCTTCAATGAGCGTAGACACCAACATATGAGAATATTTATAGTTAGGGTTTATCTCAAGGATAATTTGACTCATTCTTTCAACCAAAGCCTTATAACCAGAAAAGAATCCTTCTTTGTTTTCTTGATCAACAGATTTCGTTAAAAAAGCCTTTGAAGATTCAGCAAGGATGATATGATTTAGCTTGATCTCATTGATATGAGAAAAGGTACTATCCTCTTTGACTATTTCAGTCAATAGATTTATCGCCTTTCTTAAACGATCCTCTGGAGAAGCAACATTCGCAAGTCCAAAAACCATACGATATTCCATCCATCCCCAATACCAAGCCGTTAGATAAATCAACAACTTGTGTTTATTCTCAAAATACCTATAGATGGATGCTTCCGTAGAATCAATGGATTTAGCCAGTTTTCTAAACGTAAAGCCTTCGAATCCCAATTCATCTATCAACGCTATACTACCCGCAACAAGCTTTCGCCCCAAGACACTTGTATCGGGGTTTTTCAAGTAAATTTTCTCATTTACCTGTATACTTATTTTAGATAACATTTCCTTCATATGATATTCTAGAGTGCAAATATAATAGTATTACTATCATTTTCAAAGAATTTACTATTTATTTTATTGAATATCATCAAAATTGAATTGCAACCACAGCCAATTTGCATGAAGTTTTATCCCTATATTCGTAACAAGATTTAAGAAATATGACCATGCAAATAGAAACTTTCCACATCGTAGGTATTCAAGTAAAAACAAAGAATGCAGACAATAGAGCTGCCCAAGACATTGGTGGACTTTGGGGAAGGTTGTACCAAGAAGGAATTGCTCAGCAGATTCCAAATAGACTTTCAGATACTATTTATGCCGTTTATTCAGATTATGAAAGCGACCATAATGGCTATTATACGATGACCTTAGGTTATACCGTTGCCGATCTAAATACGATTCCGAATACCCTTTCTGGAAAAACCATAGAACCGGGTACCTATACTCCCTTTTTAGCAAAAGGAACCATGCCTATGCCAATTATTGAAGCCTGGCAAAAAATATGGTCCATGGACAAAGATCTGAACAGGTCTTATGCTACAGACTATGAAGTTTACGATGAGAAAGCCTCACAAGGAGACCAATCTGAAGCAACTATCTTTATTGGAGTTAACGCCTAAAAAGGATAAACATTTATACTGTTTCAAATAAAAAAAGGCCTGTCTTAGACAGGCCTTTTTTTATTCGGTTTCCTCCGTAAATTCATATTCAAGTATATCTCCTGGCTGACATTCCAATACTTCACAAATAGCGCTTAAAGTAGTAAAGCGCATAGCCTTTGCTTTTCCCTTTTTCAGAATAGATAAGTTTGCCATGGTGAGGCCTACCCTTTGAGACAACTCCGTTAGACTCATCTTTCGCTTGGCCAACATTACGTCCAGATTTACAATAATTCCCATATCTATACTGTTAATTCATTTTCTTCCTTAAGCGATAATCCCTCTTGGAAAATTATACTCAATGCCCAAACAAATAAAGCCGCTACTAATAAATAGATAGAAGGAGTCCCTACTGTAATATTTATATAGGATTCTGCTTCACTAAAATAATTACCGATAATATTCTTAATTGCAATTGAACTAATTAAATCATAGCCCCAACTGATAAATAAAATCAAGGATAACGATTTTAAACTTTTGATGCATATATCGGCAAAATACACTCCTTTGTATACCTGAACTACCAACCTTCTAAAATAATGAGCCATCAAAAATATCAAACTAATCATGAATATTGGATGCAACCAGATTATCCCTTTAATAAATCCAGGTAATTCACCTTTCGACTTGTTTAGTTCTTCCATTTGTGTATCCGCCATTACGAGATCTACATTATTTTCAAAAAGAGAATAATTATAACTCAATCGCTCACCCAATTCTGAGGGTAAAATTGGATCACCTGAAACTAAACCTTTGATAGTCATTCCAACGATAAATAAACCAATGATTCCAATGAACCAATAGCTCATCTGTGCCAAAATATATAATAAACGTAAACTTGATGATTTCTTTTTCATAGCCTGTTTTAATTATGATTACCCTACAAACATAAATAATTTTAATTGAAAAACAATAATATTTTATCGTAAAACGATAATAATTTATCTTTTAATGATAATTTATTCAAAAAAAAGTAATCCTAAAATCTACTTAAACTTCAATCAAAAAAATCGTATCTTAGTGATTATCAATTAAATAAAGCATCTCAATCTAATAATTATTGTCCGCTAAATTGTCTGAGACTATTCAAATACACGAAACCGCATTTATTACATCAAGTTATAGAGCAACCGATAAAAACTTGAGTCAAGATTCCTATGCTCATTTATGGAGCAATCCAAAAACGGATGTGTGGATACAACAAATTCTTGAGCAAGTTTCAAAGGAAGAACCACTCATGCACTGCTTGAGAAACAGGTATTTTTTTGATCAAATAAATACGCAATTTAGAAAAGGTAAAATCGATTACTTGATCAATTTTGGAGCTGGATTTAGCATGTACCCTTTTATGGTAGATGAAGGAATACAACATATAGAGATTGATAAATCTGCCGTAATTGACTATAAATCGAATAAAATTAAGCAATGGACAGCGGAAGGTCTTTTACCGAAGAAAAAGATTCAATATATCGCTGCAGACTTTATAACTGATGACTTCAGTACTGTACTGAATACGATCAAAGGTATTACTGGCGAAAGCAGATCATTCATTTTATTGGAAGGCGTTTTATTTTTCCTTAGTCCAACAATAACCCAAAGTCTTTTCTCCCTATTCCATGACATTCAAAATTCTGGAAGTATAGTTGGAGCTGTTTCATTCAACCCAAATGATGCATCCAAAAAGGTGTATAAAAGGCTCATTGAATTTTTTAAACGAACCATCGACATTAACTTTAGCCCCTACCTAATAAAAGATAGTTTTTATAGCAGTATACCACACTATACACTAATTGAACATACGAATTACACCGAATGTCTAAAACAATATTGTAAGGCATACAAAATTGAGGAACAGGATTACCTCAACGAACACATCTACCTTATGGAAAAGATATAATTCAACTCCTGTTAATAGTAGAATAGCCAAAGCCGACTATTCATTTAAACCGGCCAATTATGAAAGAATTAAAAAATCACCTCCTTTGCTTAATTGCAGTGTGCATTTGGACCATAACCCCTTCTCAGGCACAACTAAAAACTGCTAATATTGACACCTTGGTAGAACATGCAATGCAGAAGTTTGGGGTACAAGGATTATCCTTAGGCATCATCAAAGATGGGCAAGTAGTTCACAGTAGAGGCTATGGCATAAATACCATTCATCAGAATAAAAAGGTTGACGAGCATACCCGATTCGCCATTGCCTCCAATACCAAGGCTTTTACCTCTGCCGCCATCGCCATTCTGGTAGATGAAGGAAAATTAAATTGGGAGGACAAAGTCATCGACTATATTCCTGAATTCAAAATGTATGATCCCTATGTAACGGCCAATTTCACCATCATAGACCTACTTTGCCACCGTAGTGGACTGGATCTTGGAGCTGGAGATTTAATGTTCTTTCCTGATGGCGCCGATTTTAAACTCAAGGATGTGCTCAATAGTTTTCAATATCAAAAGCCCGTATCTGATTTCAGAACAACTTTTACCTACAACAACCTTATGTACATTGTTGCTGGAGAACTAATCACTAGAGTCAGCGGTATGAGCTGGTGTGCCTATATTGAGACCAAAATAATGAAGCCCCTCGGCATGAAAGAAACTGGCTGTAGTTATGAAACCCTGACAAGCAAACAGAATATAGCCAGCCCACATGCAGTAACAAAAGAGGAGACCAAAGCCATCAAACCTTTTCAAATAGGTCTTGCCGCTCCCGCTGGTGGGATATATTCAAGCATAGGCGATATGATGAAATGGATGAGCCTACATCTGAATGCCGGAAACTTTCAACAGCAACAACTCATTTCTGAAAAGAATCACCTTAAAATGTGGACTCCTCATATTCAGTTGGCCTTCAACCCTACTCCTAAAGCTCCCTATAGGATCCATAGCTCCAATTACGGATTAGGCTGGAGCATCTTCGATTTAAATGGATATGTACTATTCGGTCATACTGGAGGACTACCTGGGATGCTTTCACAGGTAATATTGATTCCAGAATTGGAAATTGGTGTTGTAGTACTTACCAATACTTCAGAAGGTGGGGCCTACGCCCATGCCAGCATTGTGAGAACTATCGTTGACAATTATCTAGGGTTGAATGATTTCAATTGGACCAACAAATTGTATAAGCGATATGAAGATTATCAGGAAAATGGAGACTCCATAACTGTACAGGTGTGGGCTACCATTGCTAACAACACCTCTGGACAGCCAGATGTGGAAGCCTATACAGGAACCTATGAAGACAATTGGTTTGGAAAAGCGGAGGTCTTTATGAAAAATGGCAAAGCACATATCCAATTTTTGAGATCACCTCAACTGAATGGTGAACTACAGTATTATAAAGGCAATTCATTTGCAATAAAATGGCAATATCAAGATGCCAATGCTGATGCCTTTGCCATATTTAGTTTGGATGAAGAAGGCCTAGCCCAAAGCATTAAAATGAAAGGCATATCCCCCGAAATAGACTTTAGCTTCGACTTCCAACATCTAGACCTACAAAGGGTACAAACAGATCCCGTAAAAAAATAATAGTATGAAACAGTCTATTTTAAAATTAACAGCGCTATTCGCCATTTTCGCCTTAATGAATTGTAGTAAAGATGATAATGGATCGGACACCATTTCGGGCTCCTTGGAATATGAAGTAGCCGGAACACATCAATTTGAAATTGCAGCCGACAATATAACCGCGACCATAACCATCATTGGTGCCGGTGGTGGTGGCGGTGGTGGTATTGAACATCAAGGTTTCTTAACCAACTCCACGGGCGGTGGAGGCGGTGGTGGTGCAGGAGAGAAAATTGTATTAGAAAACATTTCCTTTAACCGAGACCTGATATATTCCGTAAATATAGGTGGTCCAGGATTGGGCGGGACCATCAACAATGATGGAACAAATGGACAAAACACTACCATTACAGAGGGACTCTCTACTTTATATTCTGCTTCAGCTGGAAATCGTGGACGTAGTAATACCATTGGAGAAATTGTAGGAGGAACTGGTGGACTTGGTTTTCCCGCAGGTGCAAAAGGTGGAGATGGTGACTTCTTAGATATCAGTTGGACAGCCCCTGCTGGGGAAGGTGGAGTTGGTGGGAACAATGGTTCAGGTTATGGGACTGGAGGTACAGGTGGACGTGGTACTGCTTATCAACTTACGGAGACTTTATCTCCGTCCAATGGATTGAATGGTGGTAGTGGATATGTATTAATAGAATGGCGAGGGAAGGAATAGGGATGGATCTACAAATAGAGCTACTATTAGCTGTTGACCTGAAGACGTTTTTCCATATTTGATATGTTTTATTCCAACACTTTTGATACACTTAGGTAACATTTGACCAATTATTATTTGATTTAAGGCGTTAAAATTAATAAAGGCGATCAATATGATCACCTTTCTTATAAGTATATTTCTCTTTTCGTTCTATGAAATTCAAATAGTTAACTAACTTTTATTAGTCTATCAACATATCTGATACACTACCCCGAATACCACTACCAGGACAAGGAATCGAAAGGTCTCTAAAGACAATTTTATCACTTAAAAAGAATAATAGTATCGCTCTAAATTCGTTATCATTAAAAATTATTTCTGGCAAATTATCCACAGATAAAATTCCCATATATTTTTTTTGATATATCTCTCCATAAATGTCCATTAAAGCAGAAGCATCCAATGCATTACTAACAAATTTACTGAAGAATTCAGTAACTATTTTATCATCATAAAACCCGCTAATACAATTTTTCATTTGCTCTAATCGATGAACATCAAACCCCCCTTCAATAAACAATGAAGGTGTAACTTTTGTTTCGTTATACAAATCACAGCTATTAACAAGTAATTGATTAACGGAAATCTTAGTAACCAAATCTACATACGCCTGTTTATTTTTTCCATCTAAAAGTTCAACCTTAACTAAATAATCCTCGAAAATTAATATTTTTTCTACTAAAATTCCCTTACTTGACAAGCATTCCCCCAATTTATCACCTGTTTCGCAGGAATTTAGGATTAAGAAAAAAAATACCATTTTAATCAAGTGCCCCATCGTTACCATGATTTCTATTTTGTGTAAAGTTGCTTAATACAGATAAATTAAATTTTAAAGTTACATTATCTACCACATCACCAAAATTCCACATCCATGTCCTCATTCAAATTAAAGGCTCCATACAACCTATCAATATAGTCATATTGGAATTTTTCACTTTTAAAAACAAATTTATAAGCCAAATTCAATTGAATCTCCTTTATTTCATTCTGTAATTCAAAATTAGAAGATTCAGTAAATTTTTCTATCAAATCAGAAATCTGTTTCTTGTATTGAGTGTTTTCCGATAAAAATAAATTGAGAAAATTAAATTTATCTTGGTACGGTATTTTTGGCAACTCTATATATCCTTTATTTTCTATTTCTTTAAATGAATTAGATTCCAAAGATATCAAGATGTTCTTTTCAATATGAAGAAAATACCGATACCCCCACTGGGTGTAGTTTACAACTACATCCCTCATATAATCTCAATTTGTAATTGACTATCCAGATCGGCATATTT
>CAJXXR010000019.1 GCA_913063375.1 uncultured Flavobacteriales bacterium
TATATCGGCATAAAAAAACAGTCCCACAATTGCTTATGGGACTGCAAATTTATAAAACATTTAATTACAAACAAACATTGTGAAAGTTTTTTCTGAGAATTAACTTCTAACCTTGTCTTTGTGTTTCATCAAAGATCTTCTCAACGCCTCAACAGAAAGGTCTGCAGCTTCCTCAAATGACTTACACTGTTTACTCACCATCAGGTCTTTTCCTGGAACGTTTAACTTAATCTCACAAACTTTATTGTCTCTCTCTGAAGATCCTTCTACTTTAAGATAAACATGACCGTCTAAAATATGGTCATAATATACATCAAGCTTATCCATTTTCTTTTGGATGAAATCTAATAACTTCTGATCTGCATTAAAATTAATTGACTGATAATTTACCTTCATAATTTACCTCCATCTATTTTCCACCCCTTGGGTGGTATGATTTATATATTCGTTTCAGTTTTTCAGCGGAATGATTCGCGTAAATCTGCGTAGCAGACAAACTTGAATGCCCCAACATAGTTTTTATAGAGTTAATCTCTGCCCCTCTATCTAAAAGGTGCGTAGCGAAACTATGCCTTAGCTTATGAGGACTCTTAACCTTCCCAATCACTCCTACACTAAGGTAGTGTTTTACTCTACTATAAACAAACTTAGGGTATAATTTATTGCCCTTATTAGTCAAAAATAACCAAGGCTCCGAGCCTGAAAACTCTTCTCTTCTCAAACTTAAATACTTATATAAAAATTCATTCATCTCCGGAATCAATGGAAGCACCCGCTCCTTTCTCCCCTTCCCCAAAACACGCATTTCGGCTTTCACCAAATCAATATCCAATACCTTTAACGATATCAATTCTGCTCTACGAATCCCAGTAGTATAGAACATCAACAACATGCAATAGTCTCGAAGCCCTACAAAACTCACTTCAAATAACCCGGGATCCAAGACCCGCTCCATTTCCTTTTCATTATAATTCACTGGGAGCTTACTAGGCGTCTTTAAACTCTTAACCAATCTAGCAGGATTTGACTCCCTCAATTCTATCGCAACCAAAAAATTATAATAACTCTTCAGGCAAGCTAACTTTCTATTAATACTAGTTTCTACAATCCCATCCTCAAACAAAGAAACCAACCAATGCCTAATATGCCTCTTTCCAGCATCCGGAAGCTCAACTTTAAAGCTGAGCGTTATGAATGCTTCAAATTGGCTTAAATCCTTTCGATAGGCAGCAATTGTATGTTCACTACAATTTCTTTCTTTATATAAATAAGTAAGAAATGACTCCAATAGTTTAGTATTTAAATACCTTCTACTAAGGTAAAATTAGGGCAAAAAAAAAGACAACTAAAATTACTAATTTTAGTTGTCTTTATATCTAAAGTGAAATACTTTCTAAGATTCCTCTTCTTGTCTTAGGCGCTGTACGTATGCAGCTTTTAAGATTTGTTCTCTACGGATAACAGATTTCTTAGTGAATTGCTTACGCTTACGTAATCTCTTCATAGTACCTGTTTTGTCAAACTTTCTCTTAAAACGCTTAAGTGCTCTCTCTACAGCCTCGCCTTCTTTTACTGGTATGATAATCATAGTAATTCTCTTTATTAAAGTATCGTACGATAATTGTTGTCTCAAAAATTAAGTCTATTAGACCTAATCGAGCTGCAAATATAGAACTTTTTAAATAAAAGAAAACTAACTACCTCAAAATATGTTTAGAAATTACCAATTTTTGCATTTCTGAGGTCCCTTCCCCTATTGTGCAAAGCTTTGCATCCCTATAAAATTTCTCAACTGGAAAATCTTTGGTGTAACCATATCCTCCAAAAATTTGCACAGCTTCATTTGCAGACCTACAAGCAACTTCTGAGGCATAGTATTTCGCCATCGCACACTGCTTAGTACATTTCTCCCCTTCCATCTTCAAGTAAGCAGCTTGATATATCAACAATTCAGCGGCTTCAATCTCCGTTGCCATATCAGCCAATTTAAATCCAATCGCTTGGAATTCACTAATAGGTTTTCCGAACTGCACTCTCTCTTTAGAATATTTCAAAGCTGCATGGTAAGATCCCTTAGCTATACCAAGACTTAATGCCGCTATAGAAATACGACCGCCATCCAAGACTTTCATTGCTTGAATAAATCCATCACCTTCTTTTCCTAACATATTCTCCTTAGGAACACGGCAATTGTCAAATATCAACTCTGCAGTCTCTGAAGCTCTCATCCCCATTTTATCTTCCTTTTTACCAGAATAAAAACCAGGTGTTCCTTTCTCAACAACAAAAGCACTCATACCATGAGAATCTCCCTTCTCTCCTGTTCTAACAATTACAACAGCTATATCCCCAGATATTGCATGCGTAATAAAGTTCTTCGCTCCATTGATTACCCAATGATCACCATCTAGTACAGCAGTAGTATTCATTCCTCCAGAATCAGAACCTGTATTGTGTTCAGTCAATCCCCAAGCACCAATCCATTCAGCAGTTGCCAATTTCGGCAACCATCTTTGCTTTTGCTCTTCATTCCCAAACTGCAAGATATGGCCAGTACATAATGAGTTATGTGCAGCAACTGACAAGCCTACAGAAGAGCATACTTGTGAGATTTCATCTACCGCAGTAATATATTCATTATAACCAAACCCTGATCCTCCATACTCTTCCGGAACCAAAATCCCCATAAATCCAAGTTCTCCAAGCTTCTTGAATACATGAACAGGGAATTCCTGACTGTCATCCCATTTCATCATATCAGGACGGATATGTACATTACTAAAATCACGGATAGATTCCGCAATCATCTGTTGAGTTTCCGATTGTGCAAAATTCATTTAGGAAATGTTTAGGGTTGATATAATTTTATTTGAATAAGAGGCTAATTTTTCACGACCCGGCAAAAAGGAAAGCTCCATTAAAAAGGCATAAGCCAATTCTCCAGCCCCTGCTCTTTCACAAAGCTTAGATGCTGCTAAAGCAGTTCCTCCAGTGGCCAATACGTCATCATGAATTAAAACACGCGCCCCTTTAGGGATAGCATCTGTATGAATCTCCAGACTATCTGTTCCGTATTCCAATCCATAAGACTCTTTAAACGTCGTAAAGGGTAACTTTCCTGACTTTCTCAAAGGGACAAATGGCACGCCCAACCTGGAGGCCAATATAGCACCAATAATAAATCCTCTACTTTCGATTCCAACAATAATCTCAGGATCAAAATCAACAATATCTGCTAACATAGCTTCTACTACTGCTGATAGACAGTCGGGATTGGACAATAAAGGAGTGATATCTTTGAATACGATGCCAGGCTTAGGGAAATCCTTAACATCCCTTAAATTGGCCAACAATAATTCTTGAAGATCTGTTCTAATCACTTAGGTATGGTATTAACTTTTTAATCTCGGCTTTAGAAAAGCCTCTTAAGTTATTCAGATCCTCGGGTTTCATCCCTTGAGGTAAACCTGATCTAAATACTACTATTGCCTTACATTGCTCCTTACTTATATAAGGATGTTTTGAAAGCGTTTCAAAGGTACTATTATTTAGCGACAATTGTTTCACCTTTGAATAGTCAAAATCTTCCTTTTTAGCCAAAAAGCCACCTAATTTATCACAGGAAAAGTAGTACACTTCGCAAAGCTGATTTAGCGCATAAAATCCCCCTAATAATCGGCGATAAGCTATAATACGATTTGCAACTTTTTTCGAAACCTTAAACTGCTTTCTGAAATCACCGGAAGTCATCACATTCAAATCTAAAGATATCTTAGTGGTGGTTTCCACCACATCAACGACCACCTCCTTTTCCCATATCATCGAGCTACCTAATCGATCAAGTAATTTATGCTCAAAGTTATATAAGCTGTACAAATCACTCCATTCTTTTATCGGCCGTACCTTATTTTGAAAATTATCTATGGTATTTATTTGCCTTTCAGAAAGGCCAAACGCCATTAATATACTAGGTGGTACCCTCGAAATATGGAAACATTCAAAAGAGTCTATAATACCCTGCTCCACTTCGCCAGTCAATGGCATATATTCCTCCTCAAATTCAGAAGGCGTAAACCTATACCCTATAAAAAGTAGACAAAAAAAAGAGAGAATCAAAATTCCCCTTTTTTCTTTCGGTCTGAAATAAAAGAAGGATTTCAATTCTCTCCAAAACATAGTTATATGTTGTTTTCCTCTCTTAAGAGGATATTATGGTTAATTATTCAACACCTTTCGCTCCTTTGATAGCGTCCAGGTACCTTACCAACTGTTTCTTAACAACTGGAAACAAGAAGAACAACCCTACCATATTCGGGAAGATCATAGCAAATATCATAGCATCTGAGAATGCCCAGATTGAACTCATATTAGCCGCTGCACCAACGATAACAAACAATAAGAATAACATTTTATATACAAGATCAGCCAATCTTCCACGTCCAAATAAATATTTCCATGACTGTAATCCATAATAAGACCACGAAATCATAGTTGACACAGCAAACAATACTACTGCTACTGTCAAGAAAATATTAGAATATGGAATATATTGGGCAAAAGCTTTAGATGTAATACCAGCTCCTTCATATGATACACCATCAATTATTACAGCTCCAAGACCATCACCTCCATAAGCGAAAGCTCCACTGAAATTAAAGATAATAATTACAAGGGCAGTCATGGTACAAATAACAACCGTATCGATGAATGGTTCAAGTAAGGCGACCAAACCTTCCGATGCAGAGTATTTAGTTTTTACTGCAGAGTGTGCAATTGACGCTGAACCAGCACCTGCCTCATTCGAAAATGCAGCACGCTTAAATCCTACCAAAAGAACACCAATAAATCCTCCAACACCAATCGCTGTTGGATTGAATGCCTCAGAAATAATCAAACTAATAGCGTCATCAATAAGAGAAGCGTTACTTAAAATAATATACAAACAAGCCACAATATACATTACAGCCATAAATGGAACAACTTTCTCCGTTACCGAAGCGATTCTTTTGATCCCTCCAATAATGATAACACCAACTAGGATCGCCAATATTACACCAATCCAAAATCCAGCTCCAGGATTTTCAAATCCTAATAATTCCTTCAATACAATAGTAGCCTGATTAGACTGAGCAGCATTTCCACCACCAAAAGACCCTCCTATACAGAAAAAGGCAAACATAGCAGCAGCTATCTTCCCAAGAACCCCAAAACCTCTTTCTTTAAGCCCTTTTGACAAATAATACATTGGACCGCCATACACTGCACCTGTTGAATCAACATCCCTGTACTGAACCCCTAATGTACATTCTACAAATTTTGTAGACATACCAAGTAATCCACATACTATCATCCAAAAAGTAGCACCAGGACCTCCTAGCGCAATCGCCAAGGCAACCCCAGCAATGTTTCCATTACCTACTGTTCCAGAAACCGCCGTAGCCAAAGCTTGGAAATGTGATACTTCACCTTCTTGACTTTCATCTCTAATAGTATCTCGTATATCACCATCTATGGTCATTGATGTTTCAGAAGCCTCATGACCTCCTTCAACATCATCATACTTTCCACGAACCGTATTGATAGCCATTCCAAAATAACGAATATTTGGGAAGCCAAAATACAGCGTAAAAAACACTGCACTAACCACCAATAAAATCAATACAAATGGAGTCTCAAAAACTTCGAAAAAAATCAATTTAGAGAAAAAGTCAGATACAGGCATAAAGGCCTGATTAATCTGCTCATCGATTCCAACTTCTACCGTTTCTTGCGCTTTTGTCAAGAATGGGAAAAGCATAATTAAAGAAAGTAAAAACGATCTTTTCATAAATGGTGTATTATTTTGATGTTTGGTTAACATGATTGAGCTGCTCTTCTATTAGAGATAAACTTTCTTTGAAAGGAGTAGGCTTGAATGATAATTCATTCATGGCCTTATCCAAAACAAAACCAGTTCTTGAAGGCCTATGTGCCTTCTGCCCTAGTTCAGCAGTAGAAACAGTACCGATAAGCGATTTATCTAAGTCCCAATGGTCAGCTACAATTTTTACGAGGTCCAATATACTAAAAGTTTCAGGACCTGAAATATTAAATATACCCTCTGCACTATTATCCATAGCCAATTTACAAGCCATGGCTAAATCTTCCGCCAAGGTCGGCGACCTAAATTGGTCATCAACGACATTGATAGAAGCACCTTTTTCCAAATTTGACTTCGACCATAAAATAAAATTACTGCGAGATAAATCCGGTAAAATACCGTAAACCAAGATGGTTCTAAGGACACAATAATGAATTCCAGAATTCATTAACACCTTTT
Source organism: uncultured Flavobacteriales bacterium (assembly GCA_913063375.1). Lineage (GTDB taxonomy): Bacteria > Bacteroidota > Bacteroidia > Flavobacteriales > CAJXXR01 > CAJXXR01. The sequence goes on from CAJXXR010000019.1 coordinate 6,320, forward strand.
CAGAATCCAATTTACTTTGTCCATAAACACTTAAGGCGTTAGCCTCAGCATCCTCCGCATAAGGTCCTTTTAAACCGTCAAAAATAAAATCTGTGGAAATATGGATCAACTGAGTAGCCGTACCTTTCAATACATCAGCAATAAAGGCAACCGATTGAACATTTAATAAGTCACAAGCCTCCTGCTCATCTTCACAGGCATCTACATTTGTCATTGCAGCCGTATGAACAACTACATCAGGCATGAAAGATGTTATCACATCCTGAACGGCAGACTTATCTGTAACATCCAACTTCTGATAATTAACTTTATTCTCTAAGGGGATTCTACGTTCTCCTCTTGCTGTGGCCAAAACAGTGTATTCCGTATCTGAAGACAATAGCTGAACCAACTTTTGCCCCAACAGACCATTTGCGCCTGTTATTAGTACTTTCTTCATTAAACTTTTTCTAACAGGAATACCTGATTTAGTTTTTTAATCTGATCTGGAGTTCCAAGTACAAAAAATTTACTATCCGGAATTAAAACAGTATCTGCACTGGGGTTTATTACATAATCTCCTTCTTCCGTCTTAAATCCAATAACGGTACATCCAGTTTGATAACGGATATTCATTTCACGAAGGGTTTTGTATTGGTAGTTTTCAGGAATTTCAGAAAAAGTGATCTCTTCCAAATTTATATTATTGCCACTCCCCATACTGATGTGCTCAATAAATTCAACCACATCTGGAGTAACAACCAAACTAGCCATGTGTGAACCACCGACCTTATCTGGCATTATTACATTATCAGCACCAGCAATACGCAATTTCTTCACTGATTGACTACTTGAAGCTCTTGAAATGATGATCAAATCTTTATTGATTTGACGAGCTGATAACACTACGTATAAATTTAATGCGTCACTAGGCAATGCGGTAATTAATGCCGAAGCTTGTTCCAAATTTGCACTTTCCAATATTATATCTGAAGTAGCATCCCCCTCTATAGTGTGAGGAAAGCCATCCTCTTTTATTGTATTTATTAAATCTGGATTGGCCTCAATCACTACAAATTCTTTATCATGTAGCCTCAATGTTTTGCTTGCTTGCTTCCCATTTCTACCATAACCACATATTACAACGTGCTTTTTCAATTTGGTAATTTCCTTTTGCACCCTTTTTTGTTTTAATTTCTTTAATAACTCATAATCCCCAAAATACCTTGAAAATGCAGAAATTGCATAGGCATAGGTTCCAATACTAAAAATAATAAGACAACTTGTAAATAACTTCCCTTCAAGCGATAGCTTTTGGACTTCTCCAAACCCTACTGTTGAAACCGTTATTACACTCATGTAAAATGCATCAACCCAAGAATAGTTTTCAAGAAAAACATACCCTATAGTACCTATTAAAAGAACAAATAGTACCAATCGTACGGCAAGTTGTAACTCGCCAAGTTTAATAATTCTTCTCATGAAGCTATAAATCGAAGACTGAAGGTTTACGGGATCGTATATAATCCTTCAAGCGAAGGAAAAACATTAAAACCAAATAAACAATTAAAGGGGACCCCAACGTGACAAAACTCAAATAAATAAAGTACAATCGAACAGTACTAGCCTTTATCTCAACTTTATCCGCAATCCGAGAACAAACTCCAAATGCCTGAAACTCCATATATTTTCTAACCTTCTCTATCACCTATTTCGCATAATTTTATTTCCTACCCTGCAATTTAAACATTTTTTCGAAATACAATACTTTTGATTCAACTGCAAAAGCGCTTGACTATGAACAGCATTTTCATTTACAAAACCATTATACACCATAGACCGTAAAACGGTATTGTTTTCAGGAGAAAAAGCGCTCAGCTCATCCAATAAATTATCCCAACCATTCAACTCAACAGACCTTCGCCTGGCTAAGAACATTCGCAAAGGAACAATTGCGTTTATAATAATATTAAGCGCACCAGCAACTCCAAGCCTTTTCGGTGATTTTTTGGAATCAATATCAAATACATAATGGCTCTGCCAAAAATCGCTTACCTCAATAGTTTTCAAAAATCGAAAACACTCCTTTAAAGACACTACTAATAACTCCTTTTCAAAATCATACACCCTATAGAGCAAATTAGCCCATAATGAAATTCGAATAGTTGGAAATGCCTTAGGTCTTAATTGAAAAAAATACCAACATCTTTTCGCTATTGGGTTTAACGTATGAAGGGTACGCAAATAAGCATATTCCCTACGCCAATAGTCAACATTATCACTAGGCACAGGACTGATAGGCAATAACCCAGATTGACCAAACAACAGTGCTTCCATTTGATCAATATCTTCTCTATACTTTCTTATAATCTTCAGAGGGGTTTGTTCTGCAAAAACGGAAAAGGCCTCTCTATTTACTTTCATTCCCCACGATCGGGCAATCACTCTATAGATCGTTTCTTCCAAATTTTGATTGCACGAATGATAAATATCTTCTACAAATTTCAATTTCCCTTCAAATCGATCAACCAGCAAAGATTCATAATAGATCTTCAACCATTCTACATCAAAATTGACCATATGAGACTTACAGGGAAGCATATCCTGCTCAAACCTAAATTGCTCATATTTTTCAAGATGCTTTATAGGTATACGTCCCTTCAGACTCAATGTTGGTATATTCAACTCTGAGACAACCTTCTCATCCTTTTCTATAGAATATACTACATGAAGAATCACATTGGAATAGCGTTCGTCAAATTGATGTTTGTGCAGATACCAATCTGAAGGTTTCATATGAAACTCAACAGAGCCAAACCACAACTCACTACCGATTCTAATTTGTGCTTCCAAAAAATCTGGGCCTGCATTGGTATTATAATTTCCTTTTTTAATTATTACAATTTCTTGTCCCTCCAAATCACATAAATCAAAATGATTGAACAAGGTATATCTCCACACATAGTGTAAAAATTCTTCATTAACTTTCATTCAATTTTAATATTATATTCACTTAAAGGTATTTCATTCTAGGTAATAAAAAAAGTGCCTTCACACTAAATGAAGGCACTTTTTTCTACAACTAATAAGACTTAATATGTCTTTTGTTATGTACTAATATTAGAATCTAACCTTTGCAACAAATAACAAACCAAAGTCATTATCTGTTATACTTCCATCACCCATATCTGTCAGTCTCCACACACCTTGAACTTGTAGAAATTTGAATATATTATCTATCCCAGCTCCCACTTCAAAGTATCCATCTTCTGGAGCATACGCCTTTAATTCGTTCCCATCTTTCATACCCGTTACAACATAACGACCATCAATATCTTCTTGTATATAACTATTCTTTTTTGAAAATCTACCGTACAAACCTTTAAAGGATACAATTTCTCGCCAATTTAACTTTCTAAATAAAGGAAGATGATTCAAAAACAAACCTTGAAAGTTATGCTCTACAAACAAAGACACATACTCATCTGAAACAAACTCGAAGTAGTTCATTTGATTAAATCTCGTTGGAGAAAAAATTCTAGTTTGGTTCCCGGGAGCTACATCTAGCAATGGATAGGGCACATCACCAAAAGTTTTACCTATGTTAAGTTGATACACCAATCTCCCAATTGGGTTTAGCATAATTGGATGCTTATAACTAAAATATAATTTCTGATAATCATATTGACTATCCAACAAACCAGAGAATCCAATTTTAGTTCCCAGAATAAAACTGGCTCTATCAGACATGGTAATTCTTCTTCTTTGTAATTTATTCAGGCGTACATATTTCGCCTCAGGGTAATATTGAAATTCTAATCCAGCCTCACTCGTATTCAGATTGTCAAAACGAGATCCTCCTTGACCTTCCAGAAATTCAAACTCTAAACTCCCTCTTCCTTCTATTTTCCTTTTTCGAACATAGGTCCCTAATGTAACATCTCGAAAAATATCCTTCTGCCAGAATAGCTTATACTCCTCTACCATAGCCAATTTATCCTCGGCAGAAGTAGCGAATGCACTTGACAATAAATTACCCGTATTCAGCAAAGATCTTCCCGACTCAAACAATTGTCGGATATCATTACTGTAAACAATTCCTACTTCATTTCTACCACGCGTTGGTAATAAATGTCGATAGGAAAAGGATCCTTTTAATTGCTCATCGCGAAGACCATAGGCTAAATAACCAGAATATTCCTTTTTATCACTGAACCTAATTGAACTTCTTCCTCCCAACCTGACTCTTGCGCCTTCTATATCATTAAAGGATAATACAGATAAGATAGGACCGAAATCAAAATTGTCATTAAATTGATAATACCCTGTAAGAACCATATTGATAATATCCAAATAAGTCCTAAACTTTGGGATATTCTTAACAGAATCAACCATCATATAAATACCTGATTCCTGCTGAGAAAGTTCCAAATGCCTTTCTTCTTGTAATATTTGTTCTAGCTCTTCTTTTTCTAATAAACTGGAGGCAACCTGAGCCTCTTCTAAATCATCAAAAAACACATCCTCTAAAGGATAGTTTAATTTGTAATTTTTATAACTAATGGTCCGCGTACCAAAAATACCTAATTCGTCCTTAGATTTAAAAGCTGAAAAATCTAGAAAAATCTTATCCTCAGCTATTAACCATTTTTCCTCCGCATTATCATTTGAATATTTCTGCTCAATAACAAGGTCATTTACGAAATTTAGATTGGCATCCTTAACCTTTCGCATATTGACACTCTCAACAGCCCAACTACCACTCTGAACCCAAAATTGGCCATAAAAAGTCAATTCATGTTTTCTTCTTGGGACAAACTGAAGCATATATGACTTCACTCCCTCCACTTCTACACTGTCTGTTAAAAAATACTTGTAAGTTAAATAACCTGATGTGGCAAGTGGACTCGCAAAGCCCTTATTGAATAAATTGATGTAATTATCATAAATATTAACCTCCTGATGAAGTGCATCCATATACTGATTGACACTTTGATTATCCTGAAAACCTGCTACCTTATTTGCTTTAAGTATACTGATCTCTCGCCTAGGAGTCTTTCGGAAATAATAATCATACATGGATTCTGTTATGAAAACAGGTAAAAATACCTTTCCATTTATCTCAGAAGTATCTGAGCTTTCAAATATAAATTGGAAATCCTTAAAGAGTTTTTTCTGTTTGAATTCATCATCAATATTATTTAAATCGAATTCAATTTTTTGATACATTTCGTATTGTACAGAGGATAGATTTTCGGGTAAGTTATTCTTCTTATTTTCCCAAATCTTCTTCATCATCACATAAGCCGGATCATCCCTCTTTTTCTTCTTACTTTCCTGAAGTACAATTTCACCAAGGATTTCAGTATCCTCTTCAACATAAATATTAATGGTCTGTTTTTCTCCAGGTTTAACTTTCTTTGCAACCTTTTTATAACCAATATAGGAGATTTCAATATGTGTTACATCTTCAATACTTTGTATAGAGAAACTACCATCAGCCCCAGTTATGGTCCCCATGCTAGTCCCCACAAAAATAACATTAGCAAATGGTATTGGATCCTTAGTCTCTTTATCAAATACCTTCCCCTTAACAAGAGTTAATTGGGCTTGAACAGTAAATGAAAAAATGGAAAAAAAGCACGCAAATAGGGTGAAGTACTTTCTCATATAGAATCAATCTAATAAATTATTCAAGTAATACTTGAAATAGGGTTGCCGTAAATGATCAATAATGGATGAACGTTAAATATCATGATAAATTATCCCATCCTAATTACGAAACTAATAAATATTAGCTTTTGACTATCACTTAATTTAAGAAATATCTAAAAATATAACAAAGTTTTCTAACCGTATTTTCAATCATTAAACAGATCAATATCAAAGCCAAGCCAATTTGGGTCATGTCCTGAATTCTCTACTAAACCTTTTGCATAATTTCTGTTTCCATTCTAGCAAGCGTCTCCCTTAAATCTAATCCTTTAATTAAGGTATAACTTTCTCTAGGGTGCACACTTTTTAAATCCCTAAACAATTCTTTGTACCGCTTAATTTTACCAATCATTGGGTGCTTAATAAATTGGGCATGTTGATATCTATTGACAATCCCACCACATAAAAAATAATTCAAATTCGGTTTTCTAACAAGGTAGTATAGCCTTCTAAACAAATTAGGATTTTTAAACATTGTCTTTAGTCTATCTTCCTCCATAACATCACTAAAGTACTGATCATAAATTACCACTTTCCCTTTATATATATATTTATACTTAATGACTAACTGCCCCATTAAATAGTCCATCATTTGAATACCCAATCGATAAATATTCTGCAATCCATTGGAATTATTTTTACTTACTTTCCAGTTATTCAAATTGAAGAAACGAGGAGAATTTTTTAAAATGACCACTTCCCTATGGTATTTATTTTCCATCATCACCTTCAACCCATACAATACTAAATCCTTTCCTCTATCATCCACTCCGGCAACTGAAATAGCCATCCCCTTTTTCCTAAATAAGGATTTGAATTCATCAACAGCGTAACTAATAATATTTGTAAGTCCGGTAATCCCAGTGTTTTCAGAACTCGCCTTCACTACATTCAAAATTCTATTTCGAGCACTACTCGAATATTGGAACAAATCTTCAAATCTCGATAATTTTAAATCATATTTCATTTTTAAATATTCATAGGCCTTTTCTCTTTCTACCGAATTCATATTTTCCTCAATCGAAAAATACCCATGATATTCTTTTGGAATGCTCCGATTATTTAATGTATAAAAGAGATAGACATGCTCTAGGTCGTATTTATTTCTAGACCTATCCTGAGCATAGGATGAATGATCCGCGTTTATCAATAATTTTTTTCCATCCAAAAACACCAAACTCTGACATTTGAACCTAAATATTAGGTTGATAGAAATATAAGAAGCATCCTTGAAAAACAAATCGACCGTCCATTTATCAGACTGTTTGAATATTCTACTTTTGACTAACAATGCATGAGCCTTTAAAAAACTATAGGTGCTTTGTAAATCTTGTTCCAATAAAAAAATATCAAAATCAGATAAATTTATGGGAGAATAAATCCTATCGTTGGAGAACCGAAGAACAGCGTGAGGGGCCTTTTTTAATTTAATATAAAATTCCTCCACAAAATAATCTTTATAACTTCTTTTAGAGACAACTGGACAAATCTCCATCAATGCCTTTTCCCACAAATCCAGTTCGTATTCATTTTCTAAACAGCGTTGATCATTTACAAGATACATTGATAAATTATAGCTGATCGAAACAATCAAGTACACCTTATAATATTCCTCATGGTTGATTTCATAGTGACTCAGAAGATTCGCAATTGATGGTTCTTTTAAAGCCATCTGAATACTATGTTGAATAGCCGATAAATCTGAGTGATCATTTATCACAGCTCTTTTAAAGTGAAAATGGAAAAAATCATATAAAATTGGTATTTCTTCCTGACTAAACCTCCAATCAGACAAATATAATCCTCCATCATTCAATTGGATATTTGAGCTTTGAAAATTAAAATGAGCGAAGGAAAAATACAGCTTTTCACGCAATGGAATTTCACTGCGCAATCCTTTTAATAATCGTAATATCCTACCAACTTTAGGGATATGCTTGAATTCCGCTATATAATTAAAATTATCTTTTACTTTTTGGAAAATATCTGTATCGTATATCTCCTTTTTCACCAATGTTTTCTCTAGTAATTCAACCAAAGCTTCACTATGCCTTGAAGAGAATCCACTATTAGATTGTTTTCCAGTAAAATTAGTGTGTGACAATATCATTGAATCACCTCCCTCTTTATCAAGTGGCGAAGGTCCTCTCACAGAGTCAAACAAATCCCCATAGGTTGCTAGAAGTCGCTCCCCCCTTTTAAACATCAATTTAGCCTGAGAACTAAATGGTTTTAAAATTGAATATTTTAAATGTTCCTTTTCATACAAGGAAATTACAACATGTTTATAAAAAGAATTCGATTCGAAAAGAACAGAATAGGTGTCAAAATTCAAATTCTGAAAATCATTCACAAAACATAGTTCAGCCGCAGAATACACCTCTAAACTGAAATTACCTTTATCCAAGCCCCTTAAGAAAAACGAACCGAGAAAACCTTTCCAGCCAATTGAAGTATTCGAATTCAAACAAGATATTAAAGATGATATAGAGCCATTACTAAAACAGTTCCCTTTAAAACTAAACGATTTAAAAGAATTAATAGTCTTACTATTCGTACCAGAAAAATCAAAAATCATCTTGTAATCAGAAGAAGGAACAATAGGGCTTTTACCAGAATTTGATAAGATAACCAATACTTTTGGACCATTAGTCAAATACTTTGAAAGCAAAACATTTTCAGGATCCCGCAAATATAACGCTGGGTCGTAAATGGATAAGGTATATTCAAAATCAATAAATAATTTTAGAATTAATTCAATATCTGAAGCAAAATATAATTTTTTCATAATATAATTTTCAGATATAGAGAAAAGGTTATGCCAAGAACCAAAAACAGCCCACAACCCCATAGGGTAAAGAGCCACAGACAATTAAATGAAAATTAATCTAATTAAAAATATTATTAATACAGGAAAAGATTCTCATTTTGGCACTAATAAACTGTGATAAAACAAGAAAGAGTCAGAAAAATAGTAAATTAAAATTCACCAATATCTGACTCTTTTTTCAAGAGAACGACCACTTGATTTTTATACTATATATATTACCTATACATAAAATAGGTAAGAAGTGATATTCCGACAACCGCACAAGCCGCCATTACATACTTCAATCTTTTCAATTCATTGGTTTCCTTTAGAAGCTCATTATAGTTTGAAATTCTAGATATCATGGTTTTCACCCTTTTCATTGCATTATCATTCTTCTCTACATAATCGTAGGCTCCAAATTTCAACGCTTGAATAGCCACTTCTAGTTTTTCTTGAGCTGATAAGAAAATAACCTGCACATTAGGATGCGTAAGCTTTATTTGCTTTAAGACCTCCAATCCATTCAACTTACCTAAGCAATAATCCAGAATAACGATATCAGGATTCTTAGACAGGTTACCTAAGCAATCTTCACCAGATTTATAAGTTTCCACATGGCTAAATTTCGCAGCCTGTAATTCCTCTGCCAAAATATTAGCATAAAATCTATTATCTTCAACGATAAATATATAAGGAGAATTGCTCATTTTATTCATTTCCTAATTACCTGGATAATACCTCCTTTGCCATAAACATACCAAAGCCAACACCCCTTGAAATACAGGTACTTACAATTAATACTTCAAGCCTAAAAACATCATTCAGAGACTATTCTCCCAAAATGGGAGACGAAAGAAGCCATTTCGCAATTCTAGTCAAAAAAAAAGACCCTAAAATAGGGTCTTAATTTGTATTAGAAAAGAGGAGCAATTTTTATTTATTTAATCTTAACATCCCCTAATTGTCTTAATAATATAACTGAATTTTCGATCAAATCATTCGCCAATCTAACCAGTTCATTATTGGTAATACCATCACGTCCAATTTCATTCACAATCTTAATCATGGACTCCTTGGCAACGTGGGACAAAGAAGGTTTGATTCTATGAACCACAGAACGTATCTGCTCATAGTTCTTACTTGCTACAGCATCTTTCAATTCCTGCATATCCCTAGGCGTTTCTTCTAGGAATATTTCAATCATTTTACCAATGAAATCTTTATTACCAGAAGCGACCTTTTCCAACAAGGTAAGATCATATAATTGATTCGAAATCGAGGATTCTAGAATAAATTCTTCCTCCTTAACTTCATAGACATCATTCTTAACAGCGATGATATCAAGCCATTTAGCCATTTTAAAATTCAGATCCTTCGGATCAAACGGTTTAGACAAATAATCATTCATCCCTACCGCTTTACATTTTTCGCTTTCTCCCGTAATAGCATTGGCTGTTAATGCAATTATAGGGACTGTCAATTTCAATTCATTCCTAATGATCTTGGTGGCGTCAATTCCATTCATATTTGGCATCAACATATCCATAAACACCAAGTCATATTGTTTAGCCTTTAACTTCTCGACGGCTATAATTCCATCTTCAGCATGATCTACTACACAATTCCATTGCTGCAGTAAAGTGGTAGCCATAAATCTATTTATAGCATTATCCTCCACTAACAGGATCTTTTTACGCTTAAAGTTTTCAATTTGGATTAATTCCTCTCCAATTTCTGTAACTACATTTCCACTTCCCTTCTCAAACTCCAAACTAAAGTAGAATTCCGAACCATGACCTTTCTGGCTTACAACCTCCAAATCACCGCCCATTTGTTCAACAATTTTTTTACTAATTGCTAAACCTAATCCTGTACCTCCATATTTTCTTGTTGTAGAATTTTCCTCTTGAGTGAAACTATTGAAAATAGAATCCAATTTATCTTCGGCTATTCCTATTCCAGAATCTTTAACGGAGAACATTATTCTAGTAGAATTCCCAATATCTTCAACCTTTTTCACAAAAATAAGAACGGAGCCAAAGTCTGTAAACTTCACAGCATTACTCATCAAATTCAGAATAACCTGTCCAAGTCTAGTAGGGTCACCCATCACAGCATCATGGATAGTATCTTCAATAGAATAATATAATAAGATACCTTTCTCTTCAGCTTTTAGCTTCATGATTCGGTAACTCTTATCTATAATTTTTTGAAGGCTAAATTCAACAGATTCAATGATCAAATTACCCGATTCAATTTTTGAAAAATCAAGAATATCATTGATAATTACTAACAAATTGTCAGCAGACACCTTAACAGCATCTAGATATTCCAATTGAGTAGAGTCTAGGTCGGTTTTTTTCAAAAGCCCTCCCATTCCTATTATGGCATTCATCGGAGTTCTAATCTCATGACTCATATTTGCCATGAATATTTCCTTAGCCTTCATTGAATTTTCTGCAGCTTCTTTCGCGAGGTACAAATCACGCTCCATTTCTTTACGTTTGGAAATATCCAAATGAATACCAATAGATCCAGAAATTTCGTCATTCTCATCATAGAACGGTGCACCACTAATTATAACCCAAATTCTAGATCCATCCTTTTTCATTATCTGAACCTCGTAAACACCCGGGATCCCTTCTTCTCTTTCCCGACTCTGCTTAGCAAGCAATGCTTTAAATTCAGGAGGCAATAAGGCATCAACTGCACTTTTACCAACTAAATCCTCAGGTACATAACCAGTCATTTCACAAAACTGAGGATATACTTTTATGATTTCACCAACGGTATTTACCTCAAGAAGACCTAACTCAAGGTTTTCAATAATCCCTCGATACTTTTCTTCACTACGTTCTACTTGTAAATGGGCATTCTTAATTTCGGTTATTTCCGTACCATATACATTTACGTAGTCGTCTGAAGAAATAGGAACACTATTAAAAAGGTAACTATTCCCCTTAATAATAATTTCTATATTGGAAATCTTATTCGTTTTAAAGGCCTGCCTGACATGATTTAAGAACACATCCTTTATTTCCGAATATCCACCACCCTCCAAAAAGGAAACAATTTGACTCCCGGCCTTATTGAAATAAGTAAAGCAATCTTCACTAATAGAGTACCTAAGAACAGGATTTGGATTTTCCTGCGGTAGCTTACTCAACGTTTTAATAACATTTTGAGCTTTCTTACGTCCTGTAATATCCTTTATTAGAGCCAAAAATGCTTCATTACCTTCGTAATCAATCTCATTTTCAGATATTTCAACATCAACTACTTTTCCATTCTTTAGTTGATGTTTCCACTCCTTTTTAGATTTTGAATTGTAGTTTGGCTCAATATCATTGTCACCGAAATTTAGATCTCTATTTTTTTTGCCTAAAAATTCTTTCCTACTATAACCATAATACTCCATGGCTGTATTATTGACGGCCAATATCCTCCTATCAACTTTACAATAGATAATCATTGGCAATGGGTGATTATCAAATATTATTCTAAGTTGGTTTCTATCCTTTACAGATTGTTCGTGTATAAGGCATGCCTTTATGGAATGCGTAAACCTAGAAACAACCTGATCTAACTGAAATAATTCCTTTGACGAAAAACCTTCATTACTTTTCGAATGTGTTACCAACAATCCTACATCTTCCAGTACAAAAACAGTAATGGTTCCTGTAGTAATATCACCCGGTAAAACCCAATCCTGATTTGTATCAACATCGATATTAAACGATATCGATTCACCACGAAAATTTTCAACCTGAGTATTTGAAATACTTGCCAAGGATTTTTTCGAAATTTGTGGTACGGAATATTTTAGAACATTGGTTTCGCCTTTTTTAAGATATACCCAACAGGAATCCAAGTTCTTTTTAGACATCAATAAGCGAAGAAAATGATCACAATTTTCATCAAAGTCTAATGATTTACCCGGCATCAAAGCAAGATCATATAATAACAAAATATCTTTAATAACACTGGCCTTCATTCAACAGTAAAATTATAATTGTGGAATACTAATAATCTAAAACAAATAATAATGTTTCTTAATTGAAGCTTCGAGGAAAAACAATTCAATCAATTATAAATTTAATAATCTCCTCCTAAATAAGAACAGCAAAATAATCAACAATACTTAATTTTCAAAGTAATCAGGCGCCTCTTTCATCATACGGTATATAGTTGACTTACCGATATCCAACTTCTCTGAAACCCTCACTACATTTCCATTGTACTTCTCTAAAAACAAACGCACAATTTCCAACTCATATTCTCGGAGTGTCATTTCATTATAGAGTAGGCTACTGGTGTTATCTATTTCTTGAAAATTAACATCATCTTCCGATACTAATTCCCCTTCTGACAATACAATTGCAAGTTCTATTACCGCTTTTAATTCCCTTACGTTTCCAGGATAAGCATACTTTGACAATTTTGAAGCTGCTTCTTTACTAAGCTTTTTAACGATCTTATTTTCCTTACAGAAATTATCAATAAAATACTTTGCTAAAAGTAATATATCTCCCTCACGCTCTCTTAAAGGTGGAAGCTCAATAGGCAAACCTATTAACCTATAATAAAGGTCCTGACGGAAATTACCATTTTTGACTTCTTCGAGTAAGTTTTTATGCGTAGCAGTTACAATTCTACAATTTACTTTTATAGATTCATTACCCCCTACTCTTGTCAATTCTTTTTCTTGTAAGACACGAAGTAACTTGCTTTGCAAATGGACATCCATTTCTCCAATTTCATCCAAAAATAGGACTCCATTTTTTGCTAATTCAAATTTTCCAACTCTTCTAGATACAGCGCCAGTAAATGCACCTTTCTCGTGACCAAAAAGTTCACTTTCCATTAGCTCACTTGGGATTGAAGCTACATTAATTGGAATAAAAGGATCCTCCCTATTTATAGAATTGGCATGAATAGCCTGTGCTACTAATTCCTTCCCTGTTCCTGTTTCCCCTGTGATAGAAATATTAATATTGGTTTTAGCACCTTTTTCGATGAGTCCATAAACCTTTTTAATTCCTTTACTGTTTCCACGGATTAGATCTTGGGTATAGTTTCGTTGTTCAATTTTTTTCTTCAACTGAATAACCTCTTCCTTTACATCCAAATGATCTTTTATGTTCAAAATGGTATTCCAAAGGCGTTCCTTTGTTTCTTCATTTTTCACAATATAATCGTAGGCACCTCTTTTCAGAAGGTTAATGGCTGTTGAAACATCTTCCTGACCAGAAATAGCAACAACAGGAATATTAGGCTTCTCCTTTAAAATACAACCCAATAATTCTTCTCCATTCATATCTGGTAAAGAATAATCAATCGTTACGATATCAGGATTCTTACCCAATGCAGACAATAAATCACCTCCTGTTCCAAAAACAGATACTTCGTAATCCATATTTAATGAAAGGTGGTATTGTAAAATCTGAGAATACCATTTGTCATCCTCAGCTATAAATATCTTGAATTTAGACATAGTCTATCTTTGTAAAAACCGAATTAATAAAATTAAATGCCATATAAGTTGTCAAGAGTATTCATTCGGCAAAGTTTGAAATATACAAATTATATATGCTTACTTCAAACAGTCATCCTAGAATTGCTATGTTTTAATTTATCATAGCCCATTTTAAATTAATTAATCTAATCTCTCAAATTTACAAATAACTATTGTTATTCAAAACATCTCAAACAATATTGCAAAATAGACGAAACAATAAAAATCATCAAATATGATGCAGAAAAGAAAGACCTCCTTATAAACTTATAAGAAGGTCTTGTTCTTTTGGGAATAACGTGTAATACTTAAAATACCCTAAGGAAATACTATTTCGATATTTAATTCAATTCTTTAATTATTCATGAAGCGTAAATATTAAAATTAACTATTAAGTTTCATACAAACGTTAATCAAAATTCCCTAACATATTTTTGTTCCCAGCCTAAACTCTAAACACAATATGAAGTTACGAAAAATTACAGCGAATAACAAATCTCAATAATCTTAATTTCAACAACTTGCAACCGTTCCTTTTCAAACAAAAAAAGGCTCATTATTCAAAATAATGAATAATGAGCCTCGAAAGCCGTATAACAATATAGATTACTTTTTAACTTTCTGGTAAGCCTCTAATCCGCATTTTAAGAATTCCTCATAATCCTTTACATAGTCATCTGACTCAGGATTATACCCCATTGGCGCACTTAATAACACCTCATCTGGAGTTAACAAACAATACCATGGTTGTGAATTATTACCGAAGGTTTCCGTTTGAAGAGTAGCCCATTTTTCACCAATTGTTTTGATTCTTTTGACTCCAAAACTTTTGGTTTGGTAATTCATTTGATCAGCTACAGGTAACTCTTTTTTATCATCGACATATAAAGATATCAATACATAATCATCACCAATTAATTTCTTAACAGCTGGATTTGGCCATACTGTTTCTTCTACTAATCTACAGTTCACACATGCATAGCCTGTAAAATCCAATAATATCGGTTTATCGACCTGCTTTGCAAACTCTAAACCTTCATAATAATCCTTAAAGCAATTGAAACCTTGAGGACAATCTGAAGGGTAGAACCAACTATATCCAGCAGAAGGCGCCAATCCACTTAATAATGTTAAAGGCTCATAGGTAGTAGTTTCCTTATTTAATCTAAAACCTGTTGCCATATACACGACAAAGGCCAAACTCGTTACACCTAATAGAATACGTAATCCTGATAATTTCTTGATTGGACTATCATGTGGGAATTTCATTTTACCAAATAGATAAAGTGTCAATCCAGCTCCACAGATGATCCAAATTCCTAAGAACACTTCAATTTTTAAAATCCCCCAGTGAGAAACCAAATCCGCATTTGATAAAAATTTGAAAGCCAAAGCCAATTCAGCGAAACCTAATACTACCTTCACTGAATTCAACCAACCACCTGAACGTGGCAAACTATTAAGCCATCCAGGGAAAGCTGCAAACAAGGCAAAAGGCAAGGCCAAGGCAAAACCAAAACCACCCATTCCAACAGTTAATTGCATTGCACCACCATCTCCGGATAGAGAACCCGCTAGCAAAGAACCTAATATTGGTCCAGTACAAGAGAAGGATACAAGCGCTAAAGTTAGCGCCATAAAGAATATTCCAATGATTCCACCAACATTAGAAGCTGAATCCATTTTGTTGGTAAACTTACTTGGAAGTGTAATTTCATAATAACCAAAAAACGAAATCGCGAAGACAATAAATATCACAAAGAAGAAAACATTCAACCAAACATTGGTTGAAATACTATTCAGAATATCTGGTGATACCTGATCCATTAAATGGAAAGGTAAACTCAATAATAAATAAATTAAAAAGATAAAACTTCCATAAATAAATGCATTGGCTATACCTTTTTTCTTATCCTTACTTCCCTTCGTAAAGAAACTTACAGTAAGTGGTATCATAGGAAACACACAAGGTGTTAGAAGTGCAATTAGCCCTCCTAAAAATCCAAGCCAAAATAAATCAAACATATCATTATCCGAAGCGGGTTTTGTATCGTTATTAGTACAATCCGCAACAGGGTTTTTTAAATCAATAGAACTTCTATTAAATGGATCAATAAACCCTTGATTATCTGTCGCTATCAATTTTTTGATCCAGCCCTTTCCCTTATTCAGGTCATAAATAAAGTCAATGTACTCTGGAGGTAGACACTGCTTATCATCACAAACCATAAAATACACATATCCAGTAACCAAACTGTCAAGGTGATCTACTTTAATGTTCATACTAAAGTCAGCATGGTTTCCAAAGAAGCTTAATTCCATGTCAAAATTGGGATCAAACTCATGGTGCAATTCACCAGACTCAGATACTTCACCAACCATTTTGGCAAAATCATGTTTATTAAGCATTATTTCCGTTGCAATTGGTCCCTCATCAGATTCCAATTTTTGAGAATATAAATGCCAATTTTCCTTAATGTCAGCATGAATCTTAAGGTTATATTCTAAATCACCTTTCTTTTCAACATCAAACGACCAATTAACTACTTTACTTACCTGAGCGGTAGAAAGTAGCGTAATAAGAAATAAACTTATGCTTAACAGCCTTTTCATAATTTTCCTAATTTCAGTTTTTCTATTTCCTGATTAACTGATTTTTCAAAATCAGTTACTTTTTGTGTACCGATAACGTATTCTAATCCTTCGTCATCTATTAAAACTAAGGCATCAACTCCTCTATTATAAAAGAGTATACGGCCTTTTCTATGCAAATTAAATACGGGGTTTTTCAAGTAAATTGGATTGTACTGAACTTGATAAACCTCTCTTATCCCTTTTAGATTAATCTTTACTTTCCTACTAGTCCACAACCCATCAAGAACAACGGATCCATTATCTACCGTTGTTTCAAAATGAAGTACCATGGTCAATGCTCCACTCAGAGCAACCAAAAATATTCCCAAGAACAGAAACATCTTATTTATGGTCTCGTCTCCATAATCAAGTATATAATAGGCGCCAAAGCAAAACGCTATTATTACCAATCGTAAAACATTAGAATACTTGTTGAATCCTAAAAATTGACGTTCTTTAAAGTTGCTCATGATCTATGAATTTAATTCCCAATCTATCATTTGTATCTCCCTTAACAACAAACCTTGCATCTTGTCTATGACCAATAACATGCATAATCTTATCACCTGAACAGATTAACCAAGTATTTTCCTTTTCAAGTAAACTTAACTTTAGATCGGCATAAAAATCACTGATTTTCTTCTTTCCATGCATCCCTTTAGGATAAAAGTAATCACCCTGTTTCCAAGTTCTTATTGTAAGTGGTAAATCAAATGTATCACAATCAAATTCAACATCAAAATTTTCATCAACTCCAAGTTTATCGCACCTTACAATCCTAAAACTAATTGGGTCAGAATAGGTACTTTCTATTTCCCTTACGGTATACTCTTTATTCTTTTCTGCTAATTTAGCCAGTAATAAATACTCCCTATGACGTATCAATCGATAGTCCGGCGAAATCATCTGCTTCCCGGAACCTGAGTTTAGCAACTTTGCAATCTCAATCCCAGAAGAAAATCCATAAGGAGCGAATATTTTTGATAAAGTCCAATTCAATGGTTTCAATGCCAACAAGCCTTTCATTGGTATTTGCACACCAAATTTCACGTCGCTGAATAAATCCTTTCGAATCAATTCAATTTGATGATTTACAAATTGATCGGCATGCTTAATATTCTCCAAGGATTTACGAAACCGTATATCAACATCTGGAAATATCTCTTCAAATTTGGGCAAAATTTCTAACCTTAATTTATTCCTACTATAGTCCGCTTTAAAATTGGAACTGTCATTTCTAAAGTCAAAATTATTTGAAGCGAGATACTCCAATATCTCCTTTTTAGTAAAAATGCTTAATGGTCTAAGAATAGATCCATTTACAGACGAAATACCCGTTAATCCACGTAAATCTGTCCCTCTACTAAAATTGAATAGACTTGTTTCGATACTATCATTCAAGTGATGTCCTGTAAAAGTACCTGAGCAGTTCTCCTTCTCTAATAATTCTCCAAACCAATGGTACCGTATATTCCGAGCAACCTCTTGAATATTACCTTTACTCTTCTCAACCAAAGAGACTGTATCAAATCTTTTAACCTTCAAATCCACTCCATACTTTTCACAAAGCATAGTTACAAATAGCTCATCCTGTTCAGACTCTTCAGCCCTTAATTGATAATTACAGTGCGCAGCTATAAACTTAACACCAATACTTCTCAATAAATGGAATAAACAAACACTATCCCCTCCACCACTCAAAGCCAAAATATAGGGCCTCTCATTCTGAATTTCAAGATGCTTACAGTATGTTTCAAATCGAGTTTCAATCACAGTGCTAAAGTACTTAATTTTCACATTGAGGAAATTAATTCTCTAGTGCCTGAGTAGTCGAGTTCTGTTAAAGTATGTTAATTAGATTTGCATTCAGAGCCTTTAAAACACCTTGAATTTTAATCAGGCATTCTTCATATTCTCCTTCCGGAGAAGAATCTATCGTTATTGCTCCACCAACAGGAAAGGATAAATACCTCATTGTAGGTCTATATAAAACTGATCGAATTATCACATTAAAATCAAAATCTCTGTTTGGAGTAAAATACCCCATAGACCCAGAGTAAAAAGACCTTTTAAAATCCTCATATTTTTCAATCAATTTAAGTGCACTAATTTTTGGGGCTCCAGTCATAGACCCCATGGGGAAAGTTGACATTATCACATCAAGGTGATCCACTTCTTCCGCCATGACACAACGGATAGTAGAAATCATTTGATGAACATGCGGAAAAGAATAAACACCAAATAAATCAGTAACTTCTACAGTAGATTTCTTGGCTATACGAGAAAGATCATTTCTTACTAAATCAACGATCATCACATTTTCATTTCGATCCTTTTCACTTGATCGTAATTCGTTTTTGAGGTTCAAATCTTCCAATTCAGTCTTCCCCCTCATTCTAGTCCCCTTGATTGGTTGGGAGATAATATTTTTTTTTCTTTTTGAGATATAACGTTCAGGACTGGCTGAAATTAAATGGAAATCCCTGTATTTAAAAAATGTAGAAAAGGGTGCGCTTGAGTTATCATTTAACCTTCGGAAAAGAAATAAAGGGTCTATATCTACCCCATCAGCATAAAAATTTTGACAGAAATTCATCTCGTAAATATCACCCGCCTGAATATCCTTTTTTATACTATTAATTTTAGAAATATAATTCGCCTTGTTTAAACTAGATTTGACTTCAATTCCTGATATATTTGAACTTGGTAATTGACAAGTTTGTATCTCTAGAATAAGATCAGCAATATCAACTTCTACCAATGACAACAAAGTCAAGCAACCATTTTTTGTTTCAAAAAGGAACTTAGGGACAAAGAAATACATCTGTTCTAATCCCAGTTTATCCTCATTATTGGAACATAATTCCTCCAACTCATTTTTCAAGTCAAAAGACAAACCTCCAAAAACCCAATCATTATCTTCCTTATCCAAAAATTCAGATAAGCTTTCAAACGATTTTCCAGGTCTTAATTTTAACTCTCTAACCGCTTCTACAGCCAATTTAAAATCAAAATCAGAATTATATAAAGGGTCCATTTCCTTATGAGCATCAAGAAACATATAAATTTCATACCTCTGTGCCCATGCCAATAGTTGGTACTTACCTATGGAAGGTAGTTTGTATTCAAAGCGCATTACAATAAATCAATTAGTTCTTCCAACTTAATACCACGAGATCCTTTAAGGAATATCAAATTCCCATTTAATGGAGAATTGATAATAATATTTTTTAATTCTTGAACAGAAGCATGTACGGAGACTCCTTGATCCTTGGCTACTTTGCATTGTTGAAACTCCTTCCCTACTAGGTGACAATGTGCAAAAGAAGATCTCTTTGAGCTAATTTCATTCACCAATTTTTGGTGCTCAAAATCACTAAAGGATCCTAACTCCAACATATCCCCCAAAATCAAAATCTTTTCTTGTGCACTTTCCAAGTTAAGAAATTCACCTACCGCATTCAACATACTACTAGGATTAGCATTATATGCATCCAAAATCAGGTCATTTGATGAGGTAGATACCAACTGAGATCTATTATTACCAGGTTCATAATTCTCTATTCCCTGTACAATACCTTCTTTGGAGACATTCATTTTGATAGCTAATGCAATTGCACAAGCTATATTTTCACCATTATAGCCTCCAAATAATTTAGAATCCACCTTAATTTTATCAAAAATAACTCCAGCACAAATCTCATTGGAGCCCAATTCGTAGAAGAAGTCGGAGTTTTTAAAGGTCCTACTATAGCTAAAAGTGATTTTATAATCCCCTATAAGATTAACTAATAAAGTGTCGTCTAGATTATACAAAATAGTTCCTTTAGCATCAATGACACTCGAATACAATTCATTTTTGGTTAAAACAATGTTAGCAAAAGAACCGAACCCTTCCAAATGTGCTTTACCAATATTAGTAATGATCCCAATGGTAGGCTTGGCTATCTTACATAAATCAGCAATTTCACCTTGATGATTTGCCCCCATCTCTATAATTGCCAAATCATGTCCCTGTGTAACTTCCAATAATGAGAGCGGGACACCTATATGGTTATTTAAATTCCCTTTTGTAGCATAACATTTGAATTCTGTACTTAATACAGCATGACACAACTCTTTGGTTGTTGTCTTACCATTAGTTCCAGTAATACCAATAATTGGAATATTCAATTGGTTCCGATGATAACTTGCAAGGTCTTGTAGTGAATTCAACCCATCATTCACCAATATGAATGAATCATTATCTAAGGAATCTGCAATATCTGCATCGTCAATCACAACTACCAAAGCTCCTTTTGACAAAGCATCAGATGCAAAAAGGTTTCCGTCAAAATTGGCACCTTTCAAGGCGACAAACAAAGAACCTTTTTTCACTTTACGAGTATCTGTACAGATTCCCGTAGACTGCTTAAATAAAGAATATAATTTTTCCATAGATCACAATACTATACGAGACCAAAATTATCATTTCTCTACAAGCAAAAAAAAAAAAGGCCGGTTATTTATAAATAACCGGCCTTAAAATTGAAGCTTTTAATGCTTATACTATTTGATAGCTTGTGAACCCATTCTATCGATTACACAACGGAAACCAATATCATCAGTTGCTAAGTTCTCATCTAGAAATCTTCTAGTACCTGGTGTTAACCAGTATAATCTATCTTTCCAAGATCCACCCTTGAATACTCTAGTACGATCATTGATCAATGATGCATTTTCATCATACATTGGAGCATCCCCTTGAGTAGCGCCTTTTTGGAAGTAAATAGAAGATTGCATATCACCATCTTTATAGCTAATGTTGTTAGCTGCAGTATAGTTTCTTCTATTGATTAACTCTTCGTTTGATTCCAATTCAGTTGGAATGTGACCTAATGAATCAACGTCAGGAACAAATCCGTCCTCATCTCTAGACATTTTAGTAAACACATTACCACGGAATGGCATTAAATCATCATAACCTTCAGTGTTATCACGGTATACATCAAGTACCCATTCACTCACGTTACCAGCCATGTCATAAAGACCGAAATCATTTGGAGGATACGTCTTAACTTCAGAAGTACGTGCAGCACCATCATTTAAGTATCCAGAAGTACCCATATTATCTCCTTTACCTCTTTTGAAGTTAGCTAAGAAAACACCCGCTGTTTGCGTCAAGTTACTTCTCATTCCTCTTAGACTTGATCCAATACCTCCTCTTGGGAAATATTTACCATTGTCTATATTTCCTTCAATAGAATTCCCAATCAAACCTAAAGCAGCATATTCCCACTCAGCCTCTGTTGGCAATCTATAACCAGGAGTAATAACACCGTCTTCCATTCGACCTGCTCTTCCATCCTTACTATCAGGATTTCTCAAATCTTTGAAACCGTTATCTTGCTCACCTATATATTTACCTTCTAAGTAAGCTGCAGTATTAAAGTTATCATCATCATACTGATCAGGATTCCACTTTAATGCTTTTCTATCAATTAAATGATATTCATTTACACGGTCCGTTCTCCAGCTACAATAATCCATAGCTTGTTTCCAACTAACACCAACAACTGGATAATAGTTGAAACCTGGATGGCGAAGATATGTTTCTACCATTGGTGAGTTAAAACCTAATCTACTTCTCCAAACATTTTCATCTGGTGAAGCATTACGTAAAACCTCTGGGTAACTTTCTCCATAAACTCGATCCAACCAATACAAGTATTCACGATAAGAAATATTGGTAACCTCTGTCTCATCCATAAAGAAGGAAGCAACTGTTGCACGCTTTGGCAAATTGTTGTTATCCGACATTGGATCATCTATAACTCTTCCCATTACAAACGTACCCCCTTCAATAAAGGACATACCAGGTAACACGTATTGAGTTGTATTTAACTCGGCTTCAAAACCTCCATTCTCAGAACTGTTGACTTCCCATCCCGTTGCGGAATGAATCGTTTTACCGCTTCCGCCTCCACAAGAAGACATGGATACACCCGCTGTTACAAGAAGTGCTCCTATTGCAATTCTACTCTTCATCTTTATCGTGCTCTTTAGAATATGTTTTTATTACTCTTTATCAAACAAGTCCAAGTATTAAAACTTAGGACATAAAATTGGTTGAAGTTTCTTAGGCTTAACCTTACAAGGTAGTTGAATTCTCAAAGAGATTTCATGTGCACCACCAGTAGCATTACTCAATTCAGATACGGTATAATCATAACTATAACCAATAATATATTGGTCAATTGAATATCCCAATATCATCATTACAGCATCAGAATTTTCGCTATTCATCCTATACCACAATCCACCTGATAAACTTTTGTTTGTCAGAGACAAACCTAAATTCATTTGGTCAGCAGCTCCTTGTTGTTGATAAACAAAACCTGCAGTGATATATGGACTATCTCCAATAATTCCCTTTCGAACATTACCATTGGTAGGAATATTAGCCCCACCATGGATAGTTGTTTTAACTGGCACCTTACTTACACCTTCTACCACAACACCACTAACAGAATAACTACTAAAGAAAGTATCTGATGGTTTATTTATGTGATGGAATGCAGCACCAAGATAAAATCTTTCAGAAAAGAGGATAGCCCCTAACCCGAAATCAACGAAGGTTGCATTATCATTAATGTTCGGATCTTCAGCCGATTGAAACACTACACCTCCAGAACTAGTAATCTGATCCCCAAAGACCAACTTAGATCGATCTAGGAATTTATGATTAACAGTTACTTGCGCCCCTCCAGATACAGAAAATTTTCTGTTAATCTTAAAACTTTTAGCGTAGATACCTGATACCTGAGAATAATTTAATATTCCTTCACCCGCTCTATCATAAACAGCTTGGATCCCATATCCACTATTAATGCTAGGGATATTCTGATCCAAAGAAAATGAGGTTGTAACAAACGACCCTGGTATGTTAGGCCATTGGTCTCTAATGTTCAAGTGCAATTTAGGACAGTTAGCTGTCCCAGCAAACGCTGGATTCAAATACATAGGATTTGAATAAAATTGCGTAAAAGTTGGATCCTGAGCATAAGAGAAGTCGATTGATAGACAACTCATGATAAGCGAAACAACAAAAATAAGTTTTCTTTTACCCATTTCTAAATTCTATTTTCACATCACAATTATACAAATAATTTTTAATTAAAAAAGACTGTCTCACAATTTTGTCAGGAAAAAAGAGTTAGATTTATATCAAACCAAGCTTTTTTTGCAATTTGCACAGAATTCGTTAATTTTTATAAAGTCCGATAATTGAAAACCCTTTTAAACATGCGCCGAAGCATTCATTTTTTAAGTTTATTCTTTTTACTCACCTTTCAAGTTGGTTATTGCCAATCTATTAAAGTAAATATCAAGTGGAAAACTACTACTATTAAGGTTGACGAAAATCAAGCTTTTTCATTTTCTGAATCGTATTCAGATGGAAGTTCATTCTTCCCATATCAAAAGAAACGAATAAAAATTGAAAACAATCAAGAAGTCTCAAATATACAAATTAAAAACGTTAAGCTATCAAAGTTTAACGTTCATCAATCGAAAATTGCACTCAAATATCGAAATGAACTGAACAATTCGGTTAAATTCAATAGCAAAACAGTAACGATTAAAGGAATTCGGTATCTGGATATTCAATATTATCCAATTACAGCTAATGGAATTGTAACAGAATTGGAATTCGATTATACATTAAAGAACTCAAATCTTCGACAAGAACAACAAGTTGAATTCAGTTCTGTTTCCAAATTATCGAATGGAGACTGGTACAAAATAGGTATTGTAGAGAAAGGTATATATAGTATCAGTTCCAACGACCTTGAAGACCTGGGAATAAATGTATCCTCAATTAACCCAAAATTGATTCGGATTTTCGGTAATGGTGGTGGTTTACTTCCAGAGATCAATTCGGAATTTAGATATGATGACCTTATTGAAAATCCAATCATCGTAGAAGGAGAATCGGATGAAAGCTTTGACAACAATGACCGCATCATATTCTATGCAGACGATGCGCATAGCTGGAATTACAACTCCAACCAAACAAGGTTTGAACGTCAAATAAATTACTATTCCGATACAACCTTTTATTTCCTTAATGTAGAAACGGCAGAAGGAGCTCGGGTAATACCGGCATCTACTACATCTGAACCAGCTACCTATACAACATCCAGTTTCGACGACTACAAGATAGTAGAAGAAGAGAAATACAATCTTGTAAATACAGGAAAGCAATGGTTTGGACAACGATTTGAAGTTACTAAATCGTTCAATTATAATTTTGAATTCCCTTATAGAATGATATCAGACTCTGTAAGCATTAGACTAAGAGCTGCTGCCAGAGCTTCAGCGACTACCGCTATGAATGTCAAACATAGCGGTTCCACCTTGTTTCAATTTAATATTTCACCTCCTACAGGGAATAACTTTATGAGACCAGGCTCTGGATCTGTAAAAACCCTTTTAACTGGTGACGATTTACTTCTAAATGTAAACTATGTTGAAAATACGGCAAGCGCTGTTGCCTACCTAGATTATATAGAAGTTAATGCAAGAAGATCCTTAAGGCTAGACAATGGGCAAACTTTTTTTAGAGATAGTCGATCTATAGGGAATAATGCTATCAGTAATTTTAATTTTTCTGGATTTAATTCGAATACAGTTGTGTGGGACATTACGGATATAGAAAATATTCAAAAAATTCCTGTTTCAAATTCTTCAATGACAATCCCTACAGAAAGTCTAAAGGAGTTTGTAATGTTTGATGGCTCCAACTATTTATCAATCGCTTCTATAAAGCCTATAGCGAACCAAAACCTACATGGGATAGAACAAGCTGACTTTATAATAGTTACGAATCCTCTATTCCTTTCGGAAGCAGAGCGACTTGCAGAATTCCACCGGGTTCATGATGATATGACTTGTATTGTGGTTACAACAAACCAAGTATACAATGAATTTAATTCAGGGAAACAAGACATTACTGCGATCAAAGATTTCACAAGAATGTTATACGAACGAAATCTTGCGTCTGGAACAGAGCCAGAAAATATTTTACTGTTTGGTGACGGATCATTTGATTATAAGGATATCACTACAGGTAATAGTAATTTCGTTCCTACTTGGGAATCATATGACTCATACAGTATAGACCAATCTTTTGCAACGGATGACTTTTTTGGTTTATTAGACCCTAGTGAAGGTAAAGCAAATCAGATTGAGGAGGAGATGATTGATATCGGAATCGGTCGTTTTATTGTTCAAACTCTAGAGGAAGCTAAAATTATGGTAGACAAAGTTGAACAGTACTATGCAAGTAGTTCATTTGGTAATTGGCGTAATCGATATATGATTGTAGCGGATGATGTTGATGCTAAATGGGAAAGGGATCTTGCTTTCCATGCCAACAAACTAAGCAATACTATAATTGACAGCTACCCTTCAATAAATGTTCAAAAAATATTCGTAGATTCTTATGTACAACAGACATCTACTGGAGGCCAAAGGTATCCTGAAGCAGAAAATGACATTAATTCAGGTGTGGAGAATGGCTCCTTAATCGTGCATTATTACGGGCACGGTGGAGAAGTTGGTTGGGCCAGTGAACGTATTCTAGAAAATGAAGACATTCTTGGTTACAACAATATCAATAATATGCCTTTATTCATAACAACTACCTGTGAATTCTCTCGTTACGATGATAAAGATAGAATCTCTGCAGGTGAATATGTATTATTGAATGAAAATGGAGCCGGAATAGCGCTTTTCACAACTACTAGATCTATAAGTATTGGTGATGCAAATGGGCTATCAAAAGCTACTTACAAATACATTTATGACAAAGTAAATGGAAAGTACAGGAATTTGGGCGAATTATTAAGGGCGACTAAAAATGATTTAATTGGAATCCCTAATAAACGAAAATATCTGTTATTAGGAGATCCAGCATTGACATTAGCTTATCCCGAAGGAAATGTAGTTACCACTTCCATTAATGATATAGCTGTAACTAATTTTCAGGACACTCTAAAAGCCCTATCTAAGGTTAAAATCACCGGAGAAATTCAGAACAGTCAAGGGATAAAAGATACCGATTTTAATGGTATTGTAATTCCTACAGTCTATGACAAATTTCAGCAATATCAGACATTGAACAATGATCTACCCGGAGAACTAGCCACAGTTAGTTTTAAAATGCAAAACAGTGTACTATTCAATGGGAAAATCCAAGCTACGAATGGTGAATTTAGCTTTGAGTTTATTGTCCCCAAAGATGTCAAACTAGATGTCGGACCTGGGAAAATCAGTTATTATGCCTATTCCGCGGACATGGATGCTAATGGAGTAACCAATACCGTAGAAATAGGTTCTGTAAATCCAAACCCAGATGATGATACTGAAGGGCCAACTGTACAATTATTTATGAATGATGAAAGCTTTGTAAGTGGTGGTTTCACAAACAATACTCCTGATATTTATGCTTTAGTCACAGATGAAAATGGAATTAATACATCTGGTACTGGAATTGGGCATGATATAGCAGCAATATTAGATAACGAAAGTAACAATACGTATATCTTAAACGACTTTTATGAGGGAGCGTTGAATGACTTCACCTCGGGATCTGTTCGTTTTCCATTAAACGATCTGGAAAGTGGACCACACCATTTACAATTTAAGATCTGGGACACTTATAATAATTCGACAAATGCAACTACTGACTTCATTGTAGAAAATGATGCTAAAATGGCCTTAAAGAGAGTCCTTAATTGGCCCAACCCATTTACAACGAATACCGACTTTCAATTTGAACATAACCACCAAGGTGAAAATATTGAAGTTCAAGTTCAAATATTTACAGTTTCAGGTAAATTGGTGAAAACAATTGTTCAACAAATTTCTACATCCGAATCTAGAGTAAATGGTGAATTGGTTTGGGATGGATTGGATGATTATGGAGACAGAATTGGAAAAGGTGTTTATCTATATAAATTAGAGGTTAGAACAGAAAATGGCAAAAAATCTGATTCAAAAATTGAAAAGCTTGTAATATTAAAATAAATTTAGCGTTTCAGTCTAGGACCATCAGCAGGAGATGAGTAGAAATTAGTATATTTCAAGTGTAAATTAGTACATTTGCCAACTGAAATTATTTGATTCATCAAATCTGAATTGTCACACTTTTGAAGGCAAGGAATCTACAATTCCATTATTTTCAAAAGTTTAACCAATTGACATTTAGAAAAAAATATACCAAATGAAAAAAACAGCACTTCTTGCGGCGCTAGCTTTTTGCCTATTGGGAAATAAAGTTAAAGCTCAAACTGGAAATGATACACGTGTTATTACAACAGCAGTACCTTTTCTAATGATTACCCCTAATTCCAAGGCTGCCGCAATGGGAGAAGCTGGTGTAGCGACTACTCCAGATGCAAATAGTATGTTTTGGAATCCATCAAAACTGGCATTTGTAGAAAAAAACTCAGGATTGAGTATTTCTTATGCTCCATGGTTGCAGAACTTAGTAGATGATGTAAATCTTACATATATCTCTGGTTTTTATAAACTGAATGATAAATCTACAATTGGAGCCAGTCTTAAATACTTTTCTTTAGGTAGTATTACCTTTAGACAAGATGCCGATGATATTGGATATCACTTTAATCCAAATGAATACGCATTTGATGTAGGTTATGCCTTAAAACTTTCAGAGCGATTATCGGGGGGGCTTTCTTTCCGTTTCATCTACTCAGACCTTTTAGGTAATGAATCAGCTAGCGGAACAGAAGCTTCTACTGCAGGTACTTCACTTGCAGCTGATATTTCTGCATACTATACTAGTAAGACTTTTGATTTCCAAGGAAAAGATGCTAGATATACCTTAGGGATGAATATTTCTAATATCGGTAATAAGATAGCTTATTCTACAAGTGGAGATGAAGATTTTATTCCTGCCAACTTAAGAATTGGTTCAGGTTTAGAAATTGACATTGATGAATTTAATTCAGTTAACTTTGCTTTAGACTTCAATAAATTACTTGTTCCTACTCCACCTATCAGTAGTGATGTAGAGGATCCTTTTGGAGAAACAGGTGTTATAGAAGGAATTTTTGATTCATTTGGAGATGCTCCAGCCGGAGACTCTGAACTTAAAGAAATCAATGTATCTATTGGTGCTGAATATTGGTACAACAAGCAGTTTGCTTTTAGAGCAGGATTTTTCTACGAAGATGAATCTAAAGGGAACAGACAATATCTAACCTTTGGTGCAGGACTTAAAATGCAAGTATTATCACTTGACCTTTCGTACCTAGTTCCAACTACAACAGATGTTCATAATCCACTAAAAAACACGCTTAGATTTTCGCTAAACTTTGATTTGGATGCTTTCAAATCAAAATCTAATGCGGAAGGGTAAATAGCAAAAGACGATGAAATCAATTCGAACAGGAATAGGCTTTGACGTCCACAAATTAGCTGAAGGAGCAGAATTCTGGCTAGGAGGAATACAACTAGACCACCATAAAGGTGCTGTTGGACATTCGGATGCTGATGTTTTAATTCATGCAATTTGTGACGCTCTTTTGGGAGCAGCAGCCTTAGGAGATATCGGGAAATTATTCCCTGATACTGATGCAAAGTATAAAGGGATCGATAGTAAAATATTACTTCGAGAGGTAATCAAAAGAGTGCGAGAAAAAGGCTACGAAATCTCGAATATAGATTCAGTAGTGGCCCTCCAAGCTCCAAAAATTAAACCTCATATTCCAACTATGTGTGAATGCCTTGCAAAGGAACTAGCTGTAGATTTAGATCAAGTTTCTGTAAAAGCTACCACTACAGAACAAATGGGATTTGAAGGAAGAGAAGAAGGCGTATCAGCCTATGCTTCTGTACTAATATATAAAACCGCCAACTAGGCGGTTTTTTTTTGATATGAAAAATAGACTGAAAGCAATTACAGATGCCGTAAACGGAATTAAACAGGGCTTTAGAACTGAAACACACCTAAAGATTCATACTGTCTGTGCTGTATCGGTTATTGGGGCTGCACTTTTATTTGACACATCAATGATCGAATGGACTCTTCTACTTCTTGCCATGGCAATGGTATTTATCACAGAACTACTCAATACAGCAATTGAGGCTATATGTAATAAGATCCATCCAGATTTTGACACAGACATAGGCCTTATAAAAGACATAAGCGCAGGCGCCGTCTTAATAGCTGCAGTAATTGCAGGGATCATTGGCCTGATAGTTTTTCTTCCTAAAATTTTATCAATTATACCTTAAAGTAGATTTAACTTTAATCCAAATAAAAGGCTGTGATTGGTTTTAAAGTTCTCTCCCAATTCAACCGCCCAATCAACTCTAAGGAATTTGAAAATATTTTCTATTCCTATATAACCTTCTGTATAAGGTTTTTCTCCTTCCTCCAACAATCCATCAGCCCCTGCTACTAATTGCCATTTCAAGGTTCTTAAAAAAGGCACCTTATTAAGTACAAAGCCATTGAAATGATGAGAAACATGTCCCTCAATAAAAGCTTTATCAGTTGCACTAGAATGGAAAGGAAGTAAATGGAAGCTTTGCAAAATGGAACCTGAATAAGTTCCTCTGTCATCAGATCTTAAAAGCATTGTTTCATTCCCCAAGAAGAATACTTTATCCATCAACTGTAAATTATTCTTAGATAGAAAAGTTGAACCTTTTATATCCCAAGCTGTTTTACCCAATAATCTTAAATTCATTTCTTCGCTGACTCCCAATTGTAGCAAAGAATAATCACTGCCATCAGTCCCCATTCCGATCCCAGATTTAAACCTCAAATACAAGTCTGGATTAGGATTCGATAAAATTATTTTACCGTATCGGGGGTTAGATTCATATTTCTGATTGTGTCGATATACCAACTTAACATCGACAGCTATTTGGGTATTATCTTCCCAAGGCGCAACATTATTGACAGCATAATCTTGCCCTTTAAACTTCCAAGAATAATTGGTAGAATTTAAAACATTTGATCGTTGGAGAAACGACAGCTTCCCTTTGAAATACAATCCATGTAAAGGATTATCACGGTACGATAAGGAAATACCATCCCGTTGATACACCTTTCGGTAATGCTTTTTTTCCATCAATGAAAAATACGATGACAGCATTGGTGAAATCGGTTCTTGATCATTGAATGTTGTAAGATCTGAGAATATAGACAACCCAAATCGTACAGGTTTTATCCTATCGGGAACATAAGTAAAATCCAGCTTCCCCTTTATTTTTTTATCTGAAAGTCCATAAGCTATAACTCCATCAGCTTGATACAACTTCCTAGATAGATCGAAATCGTATTTTTTAATATAGCTTACTTTCGACTCCCACCTTAGCCCCTCAATAGGATTGAAATACAGATTCTTGAACAATCCATCAATTTCAATAGTCCTATACTTTTTACGTTTACGGAAACTTACCCCATCATACAGCACATCCATGACATCAATTTTCGCATACCTTCTATCCATAGAGTCTAGGTAAACATCACTTTTATGATAACGCTCTATACTATCTTTCTCAAGATAATCTGAAACCTCTATAGGCGTCAATGCCAATGGTCTTATTTGATTCCAAAAAGCGGAGTCTTTTTCTGTAACATCCTCCCCGGCACTAAAAACCTCATTGCCAAAAAACGAATTGTTATAATCAGTATTTAGTGTATAATTCGAATAAAAATTGACCACATCATAATTGATCGTAAAGCCAAAAAGACTGAATTCAATTTGGAGGTTATTGGAGAATAATAACCAAAACCCATCCTGAGAAATATACTGCTGATCAAAATGAATATAATCTGCAAACTCCATTGGTACGGGTTTCATTAGGTTCAAATCAATACTATGTAAAACCCAATCATCCTCAACAACAAAAATATACCCAGTAAAACAAGGGTCAATCTTCCGCTTAGGTTCAACTTTGATCTTATTAATTAATTTACCCGACTCATAGAATACCCCTTCCAATTTATATCTATAGTAACCAAAAGCCTTATTTGAAATAGGGGAAATAAATGGTCTCTGGCTAATTCCGCCAATCTCAATATAGTTATCGTAGAAATTGATATCCATATCTGACACCCGGTTAAAACTAATTCCAGTACTTTGACCTGAAACCTTCGATGCTATCATCTTTTCTTTATACTCATCAGGCTTTTGCCAATGATAATCTGACAAGGCCTCCGATAGATATAAAATACCCAATTCAGAAGAATCGATTGGTTCATCCTGAGGCAAGAAAAAAGGAAGCTTTTCCGGGATAGAATCAAGCTTCATTACACTTTTTAAGTACGCTCTATTTGAATAGCTTAATAGGTGATCGTTAATGTTATCCTTATTTTCAATAACATTTCTAATTATCTTATCTGCAGGATTCTCTCCTTCAATAAGTACGATGTCACTAAATTGATAACTTTCTTCCTGAAGTATAATATTTAACCCTTCTTCAAAATGCCCCTCATTCAATAAAATTCTTTCAGACCTGAAACCTACAAATTGAAAAACTAAGGTATTTCCTTCAATAGTAGAAGGGCATTTTAATTGAAAGTTTCCATCCTTATTTGTCGTGGTACCTATACTTGAATTCTCGATATAAACGTTAACAAAAGGAAGTGCTTCACCCCCGCTATCTGCAACATGACCATGTAGAACCTTAGCACCAATTGCTGAGTATATTCCAACAAGGCTAAAGAGGAAAATAAATATATTTTTCATGTGGAACCGCTATTAAATTAACTTGATAGCGGGAATATATAAATAATTGCGAACCTCAGAACTTAAATCAATACAATTCTTCGTTAACGAGGGTTAAAGTAAAAAAGTTTAGCACAAAAAAAAAGTTGCTCATAATGAACAACTTCCTAGTAAGATAGATCCTACTAATATTTTTTATACTTCTTGATCGTCTGAATTCGCTTTTGATTTATCAACAAAATAAGCGCCTATCCATGCTGGAATAATTCCAATCATAAATAACATCATCCAGAAGGCCATCAAGAAAATAACAACAAATGCAAGTACTCCGATAAACATAATTTAGTCTTTTTGATGCCCCAAATTTAACAATTTTTTTAGAAGTAGTCCTGATGATTACCTTAAATTTATAGAAAATTAATTAAAGATGAATTTGAGCACTCTAGTTCCAAGTCCGGCTTATCCTTTTCACCTTGATTTTCAAAGTAAATTACTTTGTATCGGCTCCTGCTTTTCTGATAATGTAGGTCAAAGACTTGAGAATTTAAAGTTTAGTTGTTCTAATAATCCAGCGGGTATATTATTTAACCCTTCCTCCATTTTCCGATTACTTCACCTAGCTTTGAATGGAGATTCAATTAATGAAAGTCATATAATCCATAGGGATGGCTTGTATTTTCATTTGGATTATCATTCACAAATTTATGCTACAACAAAAGAAGCCTTAATAGAAAAACTAATCTCCACGAATCAAAAGATTGGTAAGCAGTTATTAGATATTGATCTATGTGTAATAACTATGGGCACTGCCTGGGCGTATGAAAAAGATGGAATAGTTATCGCCAATTGCCAAAAGCTCCCCGCTAATCAATTCACAAAAAAATTATTGGAACTTCATGAAATGCAAGAACAGTTTGATCGCTTTTACACCAGCCTTAAAGATATTAACCCATCCTGTAACATTCTATTTACCGTAAGCCCAATAAGACATTGGAAGGAAGGCGCCACGGACAATCAAGTAAGCAAAAGTATATTGCACTTACTCAAGCATGAATTGTGCAACAGGTATAAAAATGTCTTTTACTTTCCTTCTTATGAAATATTAATGGACGAGTTGAGAGATTATAGGTTTTACTCAGAAGACCTTTTACATCCTTCTAAAATGGCTTTTGAACATATCTGGGAACGCTTTAGCTCAAGTCTTCTTGACAAAAAGACTCTAAAGACAGCCAAAGCCATTCAGAAATTATTGATTGGACTAAATCATACCGTTTTATATCCTGAAGCAGAAAGTCATCTTAAACACCTAAACCACCTAAAAAAGGAAATTCTAGCTCTTCAAAGTCAAAACATTTCTTTGACTTCAGAACTAGAATTAATTCAATCTAAAATAGAAGCCTTAAATAGGCCATAAAAAAAAGCGATTCAAATTGAATCGCTTTTTTTTTATTTTGCTTTCTGACTTGCAGAATAATTGATTTTATACTGCTGTACTTCTCTCAACTCTTCTTTAATATCAGTAATGATTCCCATGGTAACATTCTTATCCGCCTTGATGGAAGCAATCAACAATTTGATTTCCTTCTCATCTGCAGCATCACGGAATCCAACCACCCAAGATTGAATGTCTGAAAGATCCGCGAGCGCATCATTCAGCTGTATTCTTGGTTGATTACCATACGTCTCAGCATCCATAGGTTCCCCAACAAAAATGTAGTTCACCCTAGACTTGTGTTTGATTTTTTTAGTTTCCATAGCTTGAGGTAAGATATTCTTTACCTTCATACTACTATCACGCATTACAGTGGATACCATGAAGAAGAATAGAAGCATGAAAACGATATCGGGCAATGAAGCCGTAGACATCTCCGGTGTTCCTCCGCCACCTTTCTTTTTAAACCTGCTCATAATTATTATCCTTTAACTGGTTCTGCTTCCGAAATATTCATCGGAATAGCCTTTTTAATCACCTTAGCATCCTCTTTTGATAAATCCTCATAATTCTTAGCGAATTCTTTTTGAGAAGCATCATTTCTCAATTCCATATAAGCCTGTGTCAATTGATCTTGTACCGATATATACATATCATAACTAGTCAATCTATTGTTTTGCAAAGATACAACAGCAACTTGAGGACTATCAGACAAATCTTTCATTTTGCCTTGATTCATAATAAATCCCTTTGCTGCATCCTTTAGCAAACTTATATTCATTGGTTCCTCCTCTACTAATAAATCATTATTAGCATTCACCATTACGATGAAAATATTTCTTGCAGGAATTTGAGGTGGCTTTGGTGCATCTTCTTCCGCCATAGGAGGAAGCATTCTTGCTATACCACGGTCATTGTTCATAGTAGTGGTTACTAGAAAGAAAATCAAAAGCAAGAAGGCAATATCTGCCATGGATCCTGCATTTATTTCTGGTGTTTTTCTTCTACCTGCCATACCTATGTTTATTTAAACGCTTTAGCAATTTCTGAAAATACTGCTGTTGCAATCGCTAAACCTGCTAACCAATAGAAAGCAATAAGACCTGTACCAACCCAACCTGATTGAGTGGAAGAAATCTCATATTTACTATACGATTTAATAACAGCGTCAGACGACATACCATTTGAAATTAAGTATACTACAAACAATACACCTACTCCGATAGCAACAGGAACCAATTTCTTAGGATTTCCTATTAATGTAATCATAGAAAATACTAAGGTTACAACGGCAGTAAGTATAACGAGATACTTAGTATACTCTAGTACAGGGCCTGCGAAAACGCCAGCCGCTTCGTCGGAATCCGCACCCATGATTCTTACTATATAGTAAATACCAATGGCACTAAGGATTGCAACGATAAGTTTTAAAATCTTCTCGTTCATAGTGTCTTATTTTTTAGCTTTAGCTTCATACTGAGCCAACAAGTCAACTAAAGATACTGAAGCATCTTCCATGTTGTTTACCAAACCATCAATCTTAGCGATGATATAGTTATAAAATACTTGAAGGATCATTGCTACGATCAAACCAAATACGGTTGTCAATAGGGCAACTTTAATCCCCCCAGCAACCAAAGATGGTTGAATATCACCAGCAGCCTCGATAGCATCGAAGGCACCAATCATACCTATTACAGTACCCATAAACCCTAGCATTGGAGCCAAAGCGATGAATAATGAAATCCATGAAGTATTACGCTCTAATCTACCCATTTGAACAGATCCATAAGAAACGATAGATTTTTCAACCATATCCAATCCTTCATTAAATCTCTCTAAACCTTGGTAAAAGATAGAAGCAACTGGTCCGCTTGTATTACGACAAACTTCTTTAGCGCCTTCCAATCCATTAGAATCTAAAGCTTCTTTTACTTTCTTAAGTAATTTATCTGTATTGGTTGTAGCCATATTTAGATAAATTATTCTCTCAATTACAAGTGCTAACCCTAAGATCAAACATAGAAGTACAACTCCCATAAATTCAGGTCCACCTTCAATAAACTTTTGCTTAATGATTTGGTGAAAACTTGGTTCAGCTATTTGAGCAAATGTCGGTGCTACAGTTAAAAGTGCAGCACTTAGAAAAAACAGTTTTTTCATTTTTGTCTGGTTTGATGGTTTGCTTTTACTTTTTATATTTTAGTAAAAATTCCTAACTATTTTCAGCAGAGAGGAAGGGATTCGAACCCTCGATCCCCTCACGGGGAAACACGCTTTCCAGGCGTGCGCCTTAAGCCACTCGGCCACCTCTCTATATTCATTTCTATCTATTCAAACTCCAAAATATCGAGGGGTTTCCAAGAACAGTCGCCAAATTACAAAAAAAAATGTTTAAACGATGTATTTTTTTTGTTAACAAGTCGTCAATTCTCCGCGTAGATCCTGAATCATATATTCTTTTCTCTTCAATGGATCAGATTCATTTGCTAAAACAAACATCAATTTTGTAATAGCTGCTTCAGTAGTCATATCGTATCCGCTTAGCACACCGATCTTTAACAATCCTTCTGCAGATTTGTACAACTTATGATTGACAGACCCTCCTAGGCATTGACTCACATTGACTACTAAAAGTCCCTTTTTAATTTTTTCTTCTAATAAATTAAAAAACCAAGGTTTATTACCAATATTCCCAGCTCCGAAACTTTCAATCACCAATCCTTCCACCTTTGAATCGGATAGCAACGCTAACAAATTCCGTTCCGAAATTCCTGGAAACATCTTTAAAACGGAAATATTTGAATTCAATTGTGTGTAAATCTCCAATGGTTGGCCTTCAATAGGACGAATTGCGTCTTTATTATATTGAATACGAACACCTGCTTTAGCCAAACATGGATAATTTCCAGAATCGTACGCTTTAAAATTTTCAGCATCCGTTTTAACTGCGCGGTTGCCTCTATACAATTTATTTTCAAAATAAATCCCAACTTCTGGAACCTTTACTGTCCCATCCCTATTCGTTGCCATAGCAATTTCCATTGCAGTAATTAAATTTTCTGAGGCATCCGTTCTCGGGACTCCAGCTGGCAACTGAGAACCTGTTAATATAACTGGCTTATCTAAATTCTTCAGTAAAAAACTCAGTGCAGAAGCAGTATAGGCCATTGTATCGGAACCATGTAAAATAACAAAACCAGTATAGTCGTTATAACTGTCTTTTATTATTTGAGTAATATGAATCCAATCTTCAGGTGTAATATCAGAGGAATCGACTGTATGCTCAAAGGAATGTACATCAAATGAACAAGAAAGGCGTTTAACTTCAGGAATATGCTCCAATAGACTTTCAAAATCAAAGGGGATTAATCCTCCAGTTTCTGAATCTTGAACCATTCCAATAGTTCCACCGGTATAAATAAGTAATAATTTCTTTTTCGTATCCATCACCATATACTAATTATAGGGTACAAATATATCTAAGGCATTTACGCCCGTTTTCTCAATCACAGTATCTAATGAAATTCCTTTAATAGCAGCCAATTTCTCTGCCACCAAATTCACATATGAAGTTTCATTTCTTTTCCCACGATGAGGATGTGGTGCTAAATAAGGTGAATCAGTCTCCAACACTAAATGTTCGAGATCAATATTTTCAACTACCTTATCCAATCCAGCATTCTTAAATGTAAGTACTCCGCCTAAGCCAAGTTTAAATCCTCTCGAAATTGCATTTTCTGCCTGTTCAATATTCCCTGTAAAACAATGAAAAATTCCATTCGGATTTTTATCCTTTTTAGCTTCCAACACCTCAAACAATTCATCAAAGGCGTCTCTCACATGCAGTACGATAGGTAATTTGTACTCATCTGCCCAATCAATCTGGAGTGCCAAAGCATCCATTTGAGCCTGCTTAAAACTTTTATCCCAATATAAATCGATCCCTATTTCACCGATTGCAGCAAACTTCCTACTTTCCAGTTGGGCACGAACGAAATTCAACTCCTCCTTTACATTTTCTTTCACATGGCAAGGATGTAAACCTATCATTAGTTTACACCAATCGGGGTCTTGTCTTTCCATCTCCAACATAGCCTCATAATAAGTGCTATCTATTGAAGGTAAGTATACAGAATGAACTCCAGCAGCCTTTGCTCTCTGGATCATTTCTAAACGATCTTCGTCGAACTGTGAAGAATAAAGATGGGTATGCGTATCAATAAGCATTGCTAGCTTTTTTTTTTGCGAAATTAGGAATTCTATTCTTATCCCTTTTTAAAATGACCACATTATTCTCGTAAAAAGATATTTTTTACCAGAACTAAACAATCCACTATCTTCATTATTCATTAATTGTGTTGATAAAAGGAAACTCCATTTGGATGGTAAATTCACCTTTGTATAGGCTCCGAGATAATACCTTTCGTCATCCAGATAGGCAATTCCAGTAGCTCCAATACTCCAGAATTTATTCAGAGGATATTGCGCCAAGGTCGCCAATGAATATTTATTAAACGTAATGTACTTTGTAGTCAAAGGTTCAAAGAAAATACTGTAAAAGTTTTCGATCGTATTCTGAGGATTTGAATTATAATTAAACTCGTAATGTACGATCAACTTGGACCTAAATTCATAGAAGGAAGCTATGGTTCCCATAAACACATCGTTTTCTGAAACATTATTCATATCCTTAAAATAACTTAACTCTCCAGAAAAACCAGTTTTATTTATATATGTTGTCCAACCAAATCCTACTGCATAATCTTCATGTAACTGCCCCACCATTAATTGCCATTCAGAGTTCTTTACGATTTGCCTATACCTGGCAGCAATGATGCTTTCCGTAATTAACGTTTGTGGCGCATAACCTATATGCAGACTTGAATTGCCTCTTCTATCCAGGTTAAACACCCCATATAAGGCATCAATACCGGATCGTGTTTCGTAGTCAAAGTTCAAAAAGGAAAAGGTATTAAAGAAATCATTGGGATTCCAAACAATCGTTTGGCTCCAATCTATTCTTTGCTTACCAGCTCTGACTAACATTTTTTTTCCTTTATACTGGTAATAAAACCGATCAACAGCAGTATGCAGTAAAGATTTGTCATCCTCTACAAATACCCAATTCATGTCAACAAAATTATTACTTTGTGCTAACGAATTCGCATATTCCGACTCCTCATTTTCAATAGTTTCACCAAAAAAATATCTATTATGAACACTTAAATATACACTTGATGGTTTATTCAATTGCCAATTAAATTTTAAATTAGCATGTAATATATTCTCCGCAACACGATCTTCCGACCAGTCAGTATATCTGAAATAATTAGAAGACTTTAAAAACCCTCCGATAGACAATTTCTGTTTTCCTCCATTGCTTCCACCAGTAGAATACTTTGTTCGCCATTGCGCCGAAACCTGGAGACTACATAGTAGCAATAATCCTAATACTAAATTTTTCATCTGGCTAACTAAAAATTTCGGGGACAATTTACCTTAATTAATTTAAATTAATCCGTTGATTTTTTTCTCTATAAAAAAATGTGGTTTAACGTCGTTAACAATTCCTTTATCGATTGTTTAAAAAAAAACAACTGAGTACTTTTACTTTTTCCTATATTTGTCTACAATACTAAATATCACCGCTTAAACTTTATAAAATTCATCGACGTGGAAAACAAATATGACGCACTAATAAAACTCATTCAACTGTTTGATAATTATTCTAAAGAAAAAGAAAATGTTAATCTAGGTGATTTTGCTGACTGGATGAAGAGTGAAGTTGCTTTTAGCGATTCTACAGATCAATTTAACCGAAAGAATGATTCTAAGAATCAGCCGCAAGAAGAAATTGATTTCAAAATTGCTAATTACCTAATGTTTATGAATAAGCACCTTAAACATTATGGAAAACAAGCTATTGATAGCACTGAACTTTCAAGTATCGAAGATTTCACCTTCCTTAATTCATTGCACGAGAGCGGAAGCTTAAGAAAAATGGAATTAATCAACAAACACTTCATGTTTATTCCTTCTGGTATTGAAGTTATTAGAAGACTTCTCAGAAAAGGATTAATTGAAGAACGCGTTGATCCTGCTGATAGAAGATCAAAACGTGTACAAATTACAGACCTTGGTGTTGATGTATTCAATCAGGTTCGACCGAAAATGCTACAAATCACTAAATTCTTAGGTAGTGAACTTTCCAATGAACGGAAAAATTATTTATTAATGATGCTTAGAGAATGGAACAAACACCATGCACTATTAAGCGAGAATGAGAAAATTTTAAAATTTCAAAGTTAATAAGGAACGACTAAAAACTTAAAAAGGGCTACCAATAAATATTGGTAGCCCTTTTCTATTTATTTTAATGAAACCTATCTGATCTGAATTTGAAAGTTCTCAAAAATTCGGCTTCATGTTCCAAGAATTCTTGCCATCTATCCCTTACCTTTTGTTTTTCAAAATAGGTCTCAGACAATTTGATAAATAAGGTATAATGACCAGCTTCTGAGACCATGAATTCATGGTAAAACTTCTTTAACTCATCATCCGTAATATAGAGGGACAATAATCTAAATCGTTC
Organism: uncultured Flavobacteriales bacterium; assembly: GCA_913063375.1. Classification (GTDB taxonomy): domain Bacteria; phylum Bacteroidota; class Bacteroidia; order Flavobacteriales; family CAJXXR01; genus CAJXXR01. The sequence continues at coordinate 46,754 of CAJXXR010000019.1, forward strand.
ACAGCTCCTTGCCTCTATCAGTGCACAAATCAAAAGTGCATCTAACAATCTATCATCTCTTGAAACACCCGTTTTCCTGAAATCCAAAAGACTTTGAACGTATTCATCTTTACGAGGAGTCTTTAATTTAAACCCGCGCTTTTTCATTTCTCGAAGTACTCTTCTAAAATGAGCCCACTCTTCTGCAACAATAGGACTTACCTGCTCTACCAATTCTTCCTTATCAAAAAAGCGAATAATTAGTGACATACAAGTAGAAGCTGCCTTCTGCTCACAATAAGCATGGTCTATAAGAATATCTTCTATAGATTTCTCTGCAATATTTACCCAGCGAGGATCTGTAGGTAATTTTAGACCTAAAATATTTACTGGTTCCATATCAAGTACCTCCATTAATTATGGGAACTTTGGATACTGTTGGAAGTTTGGTGCTCTTTTCTCCAAAAAGGCATTCTTACCCTCTTGAGCTTCATCCATTAAATAAAACATCATGGTAGCATCACCAGCTAATTGCATCAATCCATGCTGACCATCCAGCTCTGCATTTAAACAACGTTTCAGCATACGGAGCGCCATTGGTGACCGCTCCAATATTCTATCGCACCATTCCATGGTTGCATCCTCTAATTCATCAAATGGTACAACTCTATTTACCATTCCCATTTCCTCGGCTTCTTTAGCAGTATACTGCTTTCCTATGAACCAAATCTCACGTGCCTTCTTTTGTCCAACGTGTCGTGCCAAAAAGTTAGAACCAAATCCACCATCAAAACTACCAACCTTAGGACCCGTTTGACCAAAAATTGCATTTTCAGAGGCTACTGTCAGATCACAAACAACGTGTAATACATGTCCACCACCAATTGCATAACCATTAACCATAGCGATTACTGGCTTTGGCAATTCACGCAATCTTTTATGAATATCCAAAACATTCAATCTAGGTACTCCATCGTTTCCAACATATCCACCTACACCTTTAACATTCTGATCACCTCCGCTACAGAAAGCCTTATCTCCTGCTCCAGTTAAAATCACAACTCCAATTGCCGTATCTTCTCTACAGATTTCTAAAGCCTCTAGAATTTCCATATTCGTTTCTGGACGAAAAGCATTGTATACTTCCGGTCTGTTGATCGTAATTTTTGCTGTTCCTTCAAAGAAATCAAACTTGATATCAGTATATTCTTTGATCGTTTTCCACTCTCTTTTTACAGACATTTTATCTTGGTTTTATTCTCTTTACAAATGTATAATTTCCCAAAGCATTTAATATGCTTTCAAGGAACTAAATAGGCCCTTTAATGCCTTATCGTTATTTTCTTTAGGCGTGAAAATTTCAAATATAGCCTTCCCTGGTTTATTTAAAAAATCTTGCAAATTATTGTTCAGGTCCTCCAATTTGGCAGCGCTTGAATATTCATAATTATGCATTTCGGCCAAAGATTTCGCATTCAAGTCATGTGCGGTCTCAAAATAAGATTCTAATGCCCCACTTGTTTCTGGTCCAGGAATAATTCTAAAAATCCCTCCTCCAGCATTATTCACCACGATGATTTTAAAATGATCAAGTACCTCATTATTCCACAAGGCATTGCTATCATAGAAGAAACTAATATCTCCCGTAATCAAAATATTTTGATGTATAGAGGCTGAGCTATAACCTATAGCAGTAGAACCAGAACCATCTATCCCACTTGTTCCCCTATTTGCATGAAAAATGTATTTATCGCCATGATCAAATAATTGTGCATACCTTACAATACTGCTATTGCTAAGGTGAATGATTGTGCCTTTGTTAATATTTTTAAATAAGGATGAAAATACAGTTAAATCAGAATAATCACACTTATTTATATACTCTAAATGAAGTACCTCCTTACGAACTCTTATAGTTTCAAAATGGCTATAATAATCAGATTTCTGAATTATTATTTCTGATACCAATTGCTTGAAAAATACAACAGGACTAAATGGAATTTCATGTGTTAACTTTTGATAAGTATCCTGCTGAACTTGCTTATGCCCAATATTCCAATGTTCCTCAATTTCCCAAGTACGAAGTAATTCTTTTATTTTTTTTGATACAATAGCACCTCCTATAGTCACTAAGATGGTAGGTTTCAAAAGTGCTAGATCCTTTTCTTTTAGCAGAATTAGCTTATCAATACAGGAGAAAAAACGCTTATGATGAATATTTGACAAGCTTTCCGAAAATACAACTACACTATCATCTTCAGCCAACTGACCTATCAACTCATTTAATTGATCATCTGGAATACCCTGTCCTAACAGTATTAATTTCTTAGGACTGTTGTTCCATTTATTTACAAACTGATCCTTGATAGAACCAGGAACACTTAGTTCGGGAAGAACCTTTGTTATAACTTTTGGAGGAGTATGTTTTTTGGTTACCTGCCCATATAGCGGTTCATTTAAATGAACATTTAGATGCACTGGGCCATATGGCATTTCCAATAATCTATTTAATGCAAAATTCAACTCTCTTTGCATATACCATAGATCCTCCTTGGATTGAGCATCACCATCTACTGATAAGCTTTTCACGCAATGAGAAGACAAAGTATTGTCTTGCCGGATCGTTTGTCCATTCCCTTGGTCCATCCAAGATTTAGGTCTATCTGCCGAAATTACTAAAAGAGGTATTTCTTGATAAAACGCTTCTGCAACAGCTGGGAAATAATTCAAAATTGCCGAACCAGAAGTACATAGCACAATTACTGGCATACCTGTTTTTAAAGCTCTACCCATTGCAAAAAATGCAGCAGATCTCTCATCCACAATTGAACGACAATTGAAATAAGTATCTTTAGTGAACCCTATCGTAAAAGGCGCATTTCTAGAACCAGGAGAAATAATAACATCTCGTATTCCTTTAGCCTTTATAATTTCAATTATTTGGGCAACTGCAATTTTATCTGAATACATAAATTATACTCCTTAATTTTCTTTTAGACAGTCTAATAATGTCAATGCTTTATTCTCCGTTTCGTTCCATTCATCCATCAATACCGATGCACGGGTAATCCCACCGCCTAAAAATAAGGAAACCTTATTTTCAAATAGACTCATACAACGCAAATTTACAAAAAGGTTTACTTCATTCTCTGAATAAGGCCCTACATAGCCACAATAATAGCTTCTTTTATGCCCTTCATTGTTCAAAATAAACTCTCTGGCAATCCCCTTAGGGGTACCGCAAACCGCTGGAGTTGGGTGTAATTCTTGACTTAAATTTAACCAATTTAATTCCTTTCCCAAAGCCCCTATAATAGGAGTCATCAAATGGTAAACCTTTCCTGCTCTTACTGTTTCTGCTTTACTCACCTGAACCTCATCACAGCCTGCATTATTTAAGGTTTCAGCAATATAATCTACAACAAAATTATGCTCATCTATTTCCTTTTCTCCCCAAGTAACTACCCCTTTACTATTTGGCAATTGTGTTCCAGCCAAAGCCATTGTCTTCACTATATTTGATCTTACATTTACTAAGGTCTCAGGGCTTGCAGCAAGCCATACTCCGGCTACAGGATGAAATAATAAATACACGAAATTTTCAGGATACCTATTTTTAAGTTTTCTGAACAACAAAAATGGATTTCCATTCCAGGGTAAATCTTTCACTCTAGATAAAACCAATTTCTCTAATTCGGAATCTGAATTCAACTCATTTGAAAATTTATCGAAGGCAGATTCATAGGCTGCAAAGGAAGTATCATTGATAGCTTTATCTAAAAGTGGTAAATTAACTTTTGCCAACCAATTAAAATCGACATCCTCCAATTTCCGTTTTCTTTCTGACGATATATATATAGCTGGACTATCGAGATCTTCTACAAAAGGACTAAAACAAAAACCTTCTTTTGGTATCTCTTGTTGAAGGTTATCCTGAATATATAATTCAGAACTCAACTTTCCGGGCTCACTGAAAATACAGAAAGCATATGCTTCTTGAACTTTTTTCACCAATAAAGACGAACTACTTTTATCCAATACCAATTATTTTTTATCTAGAACAATATTGCTCAATTTACTAATTGCAATCAAATTGTCAGACTCATCATAAACACGAATCTCCCAAAGATGCAGTGTTCTACCTTTATGTTGAATTTTTGCAACCGCCCTTATAGCTCCATCTTTCACACTCTTAAGGTGATTGATACTAAGTTCAACCCCCTTCACTGTTTTTCCCTTGGAATCCAAGTTTAATATAGAAGCCAAACTACCTACCGTTTCTGCCAAAGCAGCTGTTGCACCTCCATGCAAAATCCCCATAGGTTGATGAACAGCAGGTGTAACCTTTAAAGTAGCTTCCAAAAACCCATCACCTACATCGGTATAATGAATTCCAAGTGTCTCCATTAGGGTATTCTTATTCGACAAATTACATTTTGCCAATAACTCTTCCCTGGATAGATTCATTCTTTGAAATATAGCTCCTTTATCCATTTCAAAATATTTTTAACAAATTTAGTGAAATTTAATAATCCTTCTAAAGGAATAGAGCCCTCATTCCTTCCTCAATTAAAAGTTAATTCAAAGAATAATCACATCAACTAATACACTAATTTCTAAGCCGTTATTTAATTAATTTTTTTGTAAATTCTATTAATTGAATATTAAAATGAATATAATAATGAAACAACTTGCATTAGCTTTACTGCTATCAATGCCTTCTCTTCATGCCCAAGAATCTATGAAATTCTTGGGAGTGCACAAAGGCGAAATACTAAATACTGGAAGTGCTTCCATTTATAATAATTTTGCCTTTTCCAAGGTCCACAATAACACTCAACTATTCCTTTCGATGACCAATAAGTTTGGTCTGAAAAATTTAAATCAAATTGCCATAGCTTATTCAAAACCGAGGGAAAACAAAATCTTGGGAATTGGATATCAATTCGATGAAGAAGGAAATTGGCTGAAGCATCATTTGAAAACAGCCATTCAAATGAACTATTCCGAAAGATGGTATTTCGCTCCATCCCTTAACCTATTTTTTAAATCCTTAACCTATCCAGAATCATCATCTAGTTTTAATGCAAGCATTTCCTTTGGAATAGCATATATCCAAAATCCCAATTTGAAATTTGGTTTACAAAGCTCCAATTTCGCCATCAATAATCAGGATATCTCAAAATTTGAGATCGCACCTTCCCTCCAATATTCCTTTGAGCAGAATCTCCATTTTGGACTAGAAGCAATCATTCAAAACAACCCATCAACTATAAATACCAAATTAAGCGCACTCCTACTTGTTGACACTAAAAAAAGCCTCTATATGAACTATAGCCTACTAGGTAATTATTTCACATTAGGGATATCCATATCTCAAGCTAGTTTCAATTGGTCCCTCCTCCTTAGTCATCATCCTAGCCTAGACTATAGTTCTAGTATTGAAATAAATAAATTCTGGCCATGATTTCAGTAAGAATACTTCTTTTAGCATGGTTAATTCCATTATTGGGAATGGCTCAAGATCAACCAGAACTTGAAGCGATATACGAGGAACTTCTAGATCAATTTCAAATTGAAAATACGAGCACAAACGAACAATTACACAATGAACTGAGTCATCTTATAGAATCACCAATTCCAGCAATACAACTGGAGGTAAATCTTTCCAAGTTTATCTTCCTTTCACAAGACGACAAAACCGCCATTCAAGTTCATATTAAAGAATACGGTACAATTGTCAGCCCGTTTGAGCTAAATGCTATCCAAAAAATAAACTCAAAAAAGGCACTATTGATAAGTAAGTTACTTGATTACAAGAAATACAGGATTGGAAATGATAGCCCTAAATTTATATGGATCCTAGCAATCAAAAATAACAACTGGGAAATATCAAAATCCATAAATCAATTTCTAGTACGTCAAAAATTATCCATCCATATATCACCGAATCTACACGTGGGAGTACAGTCAGAAAATGATCCTCAAGAAATGCGCTTTTCAAATGGAAATCACTTTGATTTCAATAGTTACTACCTTTCATATACTAGAAATCCCTTTCAACTTATAGTAGGTGATTTTCATGTAAACTACGGCCAAGGCTTATTGAGTTGGACAGGCTGGTCCAGTTATAAAAATATTGGACTGAGTCAGATCAAGAAATTAAGTGATCGGTTTCGGCCTTATAGAAGCTTTGATGAAAATAAATTTTATCGAGGATTATCCATGCAAGGTCAAAATAAAAGGATGAGCTATTTTGCCTTTTATTCTAACAAAAAAGTAGATGCAAAATTGGGCCAATTTGAGGGGAGACCGATAATACTTAGCCTTCCAAAATCGGGATTGCATATAAGCCAATCAGAACGCTCTGCACGTAAAGCTATATCTGAAAAAGCCTATTCTGTAGGATTGCATTATCAATTCCGAAACTGGAACTTCTCTACCTATACTACAAAATGGGAATACCCCCACCCTATTCAATTGGATGGTAACCACTATGAAAAGGGAATTATAAAAACTGGACTATATTGGAGTTTTGCAAAAGAAGGTAGTTCTATCTTTCAAGAAATCTCACTCCCAAAGAGCTTGAATCCAACAACCATAATTGGGATTCAACAACAAATACATTCCAAAAGTTACCTGTCACTTTTATACAAATATATTCATCCCAACTATCTCCCCTTAAAAGCGGATTACTTTTCTGATTTAGGATTCAAGCCAGGTCAATCCATATACCTATCCATTGATTTGATGAAATCGAAACAAAAGGCAAAAATTTACCTAGAGCAATCCAGATCAAGTTTAGAAAATGATTGGGGATACCAAGACCAAAAGATTGAGTTAGGATTTCAAATTCAAACCAAACTTCAACATAAAGGCCTTTTAACATTTTTAATAAAACGAGAACAACAAAGGGAAAACCTTCCAGGTATTCAACAAAGCTACCAGACATCTTCCTATTATCATCTTTCGGTAAAAAGCATGTTTCAAATTCGAGCAAGGTTAAAATGGAACCAAGATCTTCAAGTAAAATTAGGTGATAGAAATGGTTGGATTTATGGAAGTAGAATAAATTTCAATATTAAGGGATGGAAGCTTAAATCAGGCTGGGGGTTTTTCAATCAAAACAGCGATGCCTTTTACCTCTACGAATCTGATATTAGCGGAATCTCTTCCTTTCATGGACATTTTAATTCAGGTCAGTTTTTATACTTCCAATTCCTGAAAAAAATCAATCTACATCATGTTAACTTCAAGATTTATGTTCAACAGTCCGACCAAATTTGGAATGAGAAAATCAGTATAGGGGTAAAATTAAAACTATGATCTAGATCATATTATTCAATTACTGAGCTATACTACCTTTGAATAAACAATAAAAGCAATGTTATGATCACCACCACAAAAGAATTAAGCAAACAAAGAACTCAAAACTATTTTCTGTCCAACCTAATTGAACAGGTAGAAAAGAATCGTTTTGCATTTATGGCTTCTAGTATTGTCTTTGGATCCGCTTGGGGCTCCGTAGCTTTATATTATATTTTGCTTAATAAAGCACCCCTGTCTTACTTGATAATTTGTACCGTATTTACTATGGCTAGCAATGCTCTTAACATTGCTCAAGTCTCAGGAAAACACCTATTAATCAGCCTCATACTAGGATTTACTATTAATTCAGCATTACTTATTGCTTCGGTCATTTAAAAAAAAATAGCTAAAACCATTTCACAAAAAAAGGGAACTGTATACAGTTCCCTTTTTTTACTCTATAAAGGAGAATTATTTAATCACCCCCAATTCTTTTCCTACTTTTTCGAAGGCTTTAATTGCCTTATCCAGATGAGCTTTTTCGTGCGCTGCAGACAACTGAACTCTAATCCTCGCCTTCTCTTTAGGCACTACTGGAAAGAAGAATCCAATTACATAAATCCCTTCATCTAATAATTTATTAGCCATTTCCTGAGAAAGCTTTGCATCATAAAGCATTACTGGAACAATTGCAGAATTACCCTCCACAATGTCAAATCCTAATTTCTCCATTCCTTCTTTGAAGTAATTAGTATTCCATTCTAGCTTATCTCTAAAACTAGTAGTTTCAGATAACATCTCGAACACTTTTATAGAGGCTCCAACGATTGCAGGCGCAAGTGAATTTGAGAATAAATACGGTCTTGACCTTTGTCTTAAAATCTCTATTATCTCTTTCTTCCCGGTAGTATATCCTCCCATAGCTCCACCAAGTGCTTTACCTAATGTCCCCGTGATAATATCAATTCTACCCATCACATCACATACCTCAGGTGTACCTCTTCCAGTAGCACCTAAGAAACCAGCTGCGTGACATTCATCTACCATAACTAAGGCGTCATATTTATCTGCCAAATCGCAAATCTTATCCAACCTTGCTACAATACCATCCATAGAGAAAACACCATCTGTTACGATAATTTTAAATCTATGTCCAGCCTCATTCGCTTTTTTCAATTGCTCTTCAAGATCTGCCATATCATTATTCTGATATCTGTATCTAGCTGCTTTACACAACCTAACACCATCTATAATTGAGGCATGATTTAAAGAATCGGAAATAATGGCATCCTCTTTTGTTAACAAAGGCTCAAATACACCTCCATTCGCATCGAAAGCTGCCGCATATAAAATAGTGTCTTCTACCTCATAGAATTCAGCAATCTTCGCTTCCAAAGTTTTATGGATATCTTGTGTTCCACAGATAAAACGTACAGAAGACATTCCAAAACCATGCGTATCCATTGCATCTTTTGCTGCTTGAATAACATCAGGATGAGAAGATAAACCTAAATAATTATTAGCACAGAAGTTAATTACTTCCTCATCTGTATTTATCTTGATTGCGGCATCTTGCGCTGAAGTAATAATCCTTTCAGATTTATACAATCCAGAATCTTTAATTTGCTGTAATTCCTCTTGAAGATGCGTTTTTATCTTTCCGTACATAAGCTATAATTTTTCTCGTATTAAGTATCCAATCTTAAATATATTGACTGGAAATAGAAACAGCCCCAAATTTAATAATTTTGAGGCTGTTATCCAGAATTCCGATCCTTTTTATCTAAGGATAATTTTCAATTAAAACTTATAGCCGAAGGTAAATACATAATTGTTGATATCATTTGCCAATTCAGCATTTGAACTTTCTCCATTTATTCCTTCATATACTACTATTTCTTCGTTGTAGGAAGTATGCTGAACAGCCATATCTACAAAATACTGTTCCCACCTATACCCTAATCCAAATGAAACAACGTCTCTTTCCAGGACATCAGAGTTCTTCAATGGTGAATCAACATGATTATACCCACCTCTTAAGCTTACATTATCGTATCTCCACTCAGCACCTATTTTAAGCGTACCTGCAGATGTATACAATTGATTAATCCTTTTGTTTTGGGCATCCAAGGCTTCATCTTCTTCGAAAGAAGCAAAATCATCCACGCTAGAATACTCCATAGAACTATAATCACTATAATTATATTCCACCGAAATAATTCCTTGTTTCTGTACAATAATACTAGTTCCAAGCACAACCTTTCCAGGCGTCCTCAGGTTATAACTATAGTTTCCATCAAAATAATCTCCAATAGGATTAAATCCTCCAAAATAACTTGTCATATCATAGGAATACTCTTCATCCATGGTATAATACGTAGGCGTATGATATGCCAGTCCAAAACGCCACCAAAATACAGGCTTGGCAATCAATCCAAATTTAGCATTTACTCCAGAACCGGTAGCCTTAATAGACTCTTGAAATCCTAACCTATTATAAGTTGTATTCACACCATTTAAGGTAATATCTCCTTGGTTTTGATAGTCATATTCTGAAAACATACTTTCTGATTCGTAATTCACAATCGGGAAATTAAGACTTGCCCCAAAATACATCTTATCCTTATAGCTAGCTCCAACACTCAGATTCAATTCAGTTATCCCTCCTCTTTCCTCTCTTTGATATTTTTGACGTTGACCGTCCTCATCAATCCAACTAACATAATTACCACTACTGGTAGTATCTATACCTAGCGTATTGAATGCCATATATGCTAATAGGTCATCGTAATATAAGTCATCGATGGAATGATCCTGAGCTCTATCTTTCAAGCTATTTATAAGAGAACGATTATTATGCTGAGCAGAAATTAAGGTTTGACCTGATAAACTTTTTAATCTAGTTAGACCAAAACTTAGATTCAATCTTTTCCAGTCAGGATCTCTCAGGTCATCATCTACTTTTACTAAAGAGAAACTAGGAATATTGAAATTGGTTCTATCTTGTTTTGAATTTGAATTATAATAATTGCTTTCCGAATCCTTGTTATGAAACCCCATAGAGAAACCAAATTCATTCACTCTATAAACTGCAGTAGCTGCAGGATTTTCCTTTATACTAGATAAATCTCCTCCAAGGGCTGAAAAAGCGCCCCCCATACCTACATACCTTGCCGTACCAAGATTATCTTGCTGGCTATATCTCAATGCATCCACATCATTTTGTGCTATCAATTGAGTCGTACAGAGTATTATTACACTTATTGCAAATTTCTTCATATCCTTCTATTAATTACCTACGTCCAACTCTACTACGACTATTACCTGATGAAGATCTAGATGATCCACTTCTATTTCCGCTAGAACTCCTAGAACGATTATAGGAAGAAGAAGAGTTACTTCTATTATTAGAAGAACCTTTATATGAGCTATTAGATGAACCAGACTTCTTATTCCCTTTATAGCTAGAACTTGAGCCTCTATTACTAGAATTTGAAGATTTTGAAGATTTGGTTCTACTCTTATATTGTCCAGAATTTGTACTTGATGAATTTGATCTGTTTTTGTTTTGTCCTGAATATGAATTATTCGTAGATCTAGTTCTAGTGCTTGAAGGCCGCGTAGATGTATTCCTATCTCTAGACTGAGAATTACTATTTACTCTAGTGCCAGATGTATTGGAACGGTTATTTGTAGATCTAACCTGATTGGACCTCGTCCCATTAGAATTCGTATTCGATCGATTGTTTACATTTCTATACGAATCATTTTTATTGGATCCATTAAGCACTCTATCCTCTCTAACAATACCACGTGATCTTGAATTGGTTGACCTAGGTTTATGAACAACCATAGATCTTTCTCCTTTACTGTTGTTAGTTTCTACCCTAGCAATAGTAGGTCTACCTGAATTCCCATAACTATTGCCAATTCCATTTCCTGTTGTATTTCGTCCTCTCCAAGTATGTCCTCTTGGTGTATCATAATAATTATGATAGGACCAATAATCATGACAATGGTGATTATTATAAGACCATGCATGACTATTCCAATAGGATCCATAAGAACCATAATTCCAACTATTATATGGTGACCAGAAAATATACACTCCAGGATATCTCCAAGTATGCCAAGTCCAGTATGGTGTATAGAATGCTATACCGAAATCCCAGTATGGATCATAATCCCAGTAACGAGAATAGTATCCAAAACCATAAGCTCCTCGATCGAATCTATTAATTCTATCGCTGTAATAATCATCATCCTCTTCGTAAAAATCGTAATCAGATTCAGCTTCTTCATTTAGGTATTCATTTTGATCCTCTTCATAGTATGAAGTGGTAGAATCATCAGACTCTTCATCATAATAAATATCATCATAATATTGAGCGGAGAGATTAGTTGCGGCGAAAATTAAGAATAAGGATAATATTTTTTTCATAGCGGTAACTTTAGATGTAAATGCTTAACCGATTTTTTTTGAAAGAATCCAATTAAAACCTTTAGATTTGCATTTACTATACAAATTAACAGGAATCTGTTATATGTAAAATTACAAAATCCGTACCAAATACGTAAAGCATGGCGAAGAAACTAACTTCAAGGAAAGAAGATTATTCCAAATGGTATAACGAGCTGGTTGCTCGTGCTGACCTAGCAGAAAACTCAGGGGTTAGAGGATG
>CAJXXR010000020.1 GCA_913063375.1 uncultured Flavobacteriales bacterium
AGGGATTCGAACCCCCGGTACTTGCGTACAATGGTTTTCAAGACCACCGCATTAAACCGCTCTGCCATCTCTCCTGATGCGGATGCAAAAGTACATTTGTTTTTAAACCTTCCAAATATTTGTAGCAAAAAAATTCAAAAAAAACACAAGGTAATCACTAACCCTAAGATCTTCAAAACAATAGATAGGTCTGAATATTTCAATGATTTTTGATAGAATAAAAAGAACTTATAAACAGACAGAAAATATGCGCTTCATATATTAAGAAACTTCCAAGAAAAATGATTATTTTTGCCGTTTAAAGCAAACTAAAGATCCGTGATGTTAACATTTTACAAAGGTGCTGAAGGGCAGGTTTATGCCTTACAAACAAGTGAAAAGATTGCAAACGAAAGCCTTGAGAAGCTGAGTTGGCTATTTGGTAATGCAGATTTGCAAACCAGTAGTTCAGTCTCTGGAACCTTCGTAGGACCAAGAAAAGAGATGATTTCTCCTTGGAGTACCAACGCTGTTGAGATCACGCAAAATATGGGGGTTGTCGGTATCGAAAGAATCGAATTGTATCTACCATTGGCGGTAGGTGATAATTTTGACCCAATGTTACAGGTGAAATATACTGAACTTGGTCAAGACCTTTTCGAAGTAGAAATCAATCCTGAGCCAATTATTCAGGTGGAGGATATTGCTTCTTACAACGCCAAAGAAGGATTAGCCTTATCAGATGAAGAGGTTGTTTACTTAGAAGAAATAAGCACTAAAATTGGAAGAAAACTAACAGATGCTGAAGTATTTGGTTTCTCACAAATCAACTCTGAGCACTGTCGTCATAAAATTTTCAACGGGACCTTCATCATTGATGGTGAAGAAAAGCCAGTATCGCTTTTCAAATTAATCCGTCAAACGTCCGAAGAAAACCCAAACAATATTGTTTCTGCTTATAAGGATAATGTTGCTTTTGTAGAAGGTTCAAAAATTGAACAATTCGCTCCAAACTCTGGAGATAAAGCAGATTTTTATACGAAAAAAGAAATTGACGCTATCCTTTCTTTGAAAGCTGAAACGCATAATTTCCCTACTACTGTAGAGCCTTTTAATGGTGCAGCAACAGGAGCAGGTGGAGAAATTAGAGACCGTCTAGCAGGTGGTAAAGGTTCTTTACCTTTAGCAGGTACTGCGGTTTATATGACTTCTTACTCTAGATTGGAAGAAGGAAGATCTTGGGAAGAAGGAACAAAAGAAAGAGACTGGTTATATCAAACTCCTTTAGATATTCTTATCAAGGCTTCAAATGGAGCTTCTGACTTTGGTAACAAATTCGGACAACCACTTATTACAGGTTCTTTATTAACTTTTGAACACCAAGAGGGTGACCTACAATATGGTTTCGATAAAGTAATCATGTTAGCCGGTGGTGTTGGAACTGGTAAAAAAGCTGAAGCCCTAAAAGATGTTCCTGAAAAAGGAGATAAGATCGTGGTGATGGGTGGTGATAACTACCGTATCGGAATGGGTGGAAGTTCTGTATCATCTGTTGATACTGGAGAATTATCCAATTCAATTGAATTGAACGCTATTCAACGTTCAAATCCAGAAATGCAAAAACGTGTTGCCAATGCTATTCGTAGCATGGTAGAACAAGATATCAACCCTATCGTTTCTATTCACGATCATGGTGCAGGTGGACACTTAAACTGTCTTTCTGAATTGGTGGAAGAAACTGGTGGTAAAATCGACTTGAGCAAATTGCCTGTAGGTGACCCTACGCTTTCGGCAAAAGAGATTGTTGGAAATGAGTCTCAAGAGAGAATGGGACTGATCCTAAAAGCAAAAGATGTTGCTCAAATGGAACAGATCTCTGAGAGAGAAAGAGCTCCTTTCTATGTGGTTGGTGAAATCACCGAGGACAACAGATTTACTTTCGAATCTTCTAAAAACGGAGATACTCCAATGGATCTAGCCCTAGAAGACATGTTTGGCAATTCACCAAAGACAATCATGGAGGATAAAACGATAGTGACCAACTATGCAGCTATCAACTATGATGAAAGTAAAATTGAAGAATACGTAAAACAAGTACTACAAATTGAAGCTGTAGCTTGTAAAGACTGGTTAACAAACAAAGTTGACCGTTGTGTATCTGGACGTATTGCTAAACAGCAAAACACTGGACCTCTTCATATCCCACTGAACAATGTAGGTGTTGTTGCCTTAGACTACACTAGCCGTAAAGGTATCGCTACATCTATTGGACACTCTCCAGTAAGTGCTATCATCGATCCTACTGCTGGTTCTAGAAATTCTATCGCTGAAGCGTTAACGAATCTTATTTGGGCGCCACTTTCAAATGACCTTAACAGTGTTTCACTGAGTGCAAACTGGATGTGGCCAGCACGTAACGAAGGTGAAGACGCTAGATTATATACAGCTGTTGAAGCTATCAGTGAATTTGCAATTGAATTAGGAATCAATGTACCAACCGGTAAAGATTCTATGTCCATGACGCAAAAATACCCTGATGGTAAAAAAGTTGTTTCTCCAGGAACTGTTATCATCTCTGCAATTGGAGAATGTTCTGATGTAAACAATGTTATCAGCCCAGTATTAAAGAAAAATACACAACAACCACTATGGTATGTTGACCTAAGTAAGGATAGCCTTAAAATTGGTGGTTCTTCATTCGCCCAAACAATGAAAAAATTGGGGAACGAAGCACCTACTATTGAAGATGCAGCTTACTTTAAAACAGCATTCAACACGATCCAAAAACTAATCAAGGAAAAATTGATAGTTGCTGGTCATGATATCTCTTCAGGAGGTTTGATCACTGCAGCATTGGAAATGTGTTTTGCCGACAATAACCTTGGCCTTGACTTAGATCTTTCTGCTTTAGGAAATGGTGCTATTGAAGCTTTATTTGCAGAGAATTCTGGATTGCTAATTCAAGTACAAGATGCAGACAAAGCCGCAGCTATCTTAAACGAAGCTGGTATCGACTTTAAAGCAATCGGGACTATCCGTGAGGATGACAAAATGAACCTAACAGTTGCAGGAAAAGAATACAACTGGAGTATAGCAGATATGCGTGATACTTGGTACAGAAGTTCATACCTATTGGATAGAAATCAATCTGGTGCTGCGAAAGCAAAAGAACGTTTCGAAAACTATAAGAACCACGAATTGAACTTTAAGTTCCCAGCGAACTTTACTGGTCAATTTGCACAATGGGGTCTAGATCGTCACAGAACTATCTCTACAGGTCTTAAAGCAGCCGTTATCCGTGAAAAAGGATCGAACTCTGAACGTGAAATGGCACATGCTCTTCACCTTGCAGGATTTGATGTAAAAGATATTCACATGACAGACCTTATGTCTGGAAAAGAAGATCTAACGGATGTGCACTTTATTGCAGCTGTAGGTGGATTCTCTAATTCAGATGTTCTAGGTTCAGCGAAAGGCTGGGCAGGTGTATTCAAATACAATGAAAACGCTAAAAGAGCATTAGAGAACTTCATGCAACGTGAAGACACGCTTAGCTTGGGTGTTTGTAACGGTTGTCAGTTGTTTATGGAACTAGGAATGGTCTATCCAGAGATGGGAGAAAACCACCCAACGATGCACCATAACGACTCGCACAAGTTTGAGTCTGGATTCGTTTCTGTAGATATCCCAGAAAACAACTCTGTTATGTTTAAGTCCCTTGCTGGAACTAAATTGGGAGCTTGGGTAGCGAATGGAGAAGGGAAATTTATTCTTCCTGGAGATAAGTCTCAATACGACGTTGCAGGTACTTATACGTATGATAGCTATCCTGCAAATCCAAATGGATCTGACTACAATACAATGGCTATGACTTCAAAAGACGGTCGTGTATTAGTTATGATGCCTCACCTAGAACGTTCTATCCTGACTTGGAACTGGGCACATTACCCAGACAACAGACAAGCAGATGAAGTAACGCCTTGGATCGAAGCATTTGTAAATGCAAAAGAATGGATATTGAGTAAACAATAGTTTACTAAAACCAATATATTTAAAGCCTCTTAAGTTCTACTTAAGGGGCTTTTTTATGCATCCATTTACCAAATACACAGTACTGAAAATAGTCTTACTTATGCCTAGAATAATGCATGATTTGACAAAAAATTAGAGTAGTTATTAAGGATTCAAAAGAAGAACCGAATGACATAACTGATCCAACTAGAATGGAATAGTCTACCAGGTTTGTATCTACTAAATACTCAAACAATTAAAGGCGAAAATTCTGTGAGAAAATTGATCAAGAAATATCAAATCTTTCTATTTGCACTGATCTTATCCACAAAATAGCGTGTAGAATTCTATTAAATATAAGCGCATAATCTACTATCAAGGAACCATTGCAAAACATAAGGCAAAAAAATCAAGAAGAAATAACATTAGCACCCTTACTTCCAAATAGTTACACGGACCAACTAAAGTAAACTATAATGATATATCAACTATTAAAAACAATGAAAAGCGAAAAATGTCGCAATGAATTTATTGGGTTTTGGAGCCCATTTTAAATCAAATAAAAACGATTGAAATTAATAAAAGTACAATCCTACTACACACCGTTAGCACAACATTTTTTATATTTCTTTCCACTTCCACAAAGGCAAGGATCATTTCTACCAATCCTATTTTTTGAAGTTGCAATGGGTGCATTATGAATACCAGAAACATACATCCACTGATCTTCTATTTTTCTAAAAGAAGAATTTTCTTGTAAGCATTCAACCTTTCCTTCTTGGCTATAAAATGCCTTAAAATGAACCGTTCCAATTGTATCCGAAACCCCTCCTTTTTCGGAAGTCAAAATTTCTAATCCAGTCCATTGAATACTATTTACCCAGACTTCAATATCCTTATAATTATCTTGTAATGTTGCAGGATCATGGGTGGCCAAAATATACGCAATGTCTTTTAGAAAATAAGCCGCATATCTTGAACGCATTAAGTCCTCAGCTGTACTTGGCAACTTAGTTCTTAAAATTAGCGCCTCACAGCAGCTCTTAAAGCTTTTACCACTTCCACATGGGCAATCTAACTCTGGACTATAATTCATCCTTATGAAAGCTTGCAAAGAATAATGTAAGAGCGTCAAAGTCCTGCTCCCCTATCAGATCCATAAAATGTGCATAATTCGGCATGGCATCTCTCAAATTATCTTTCAATCTGAAAAGGGTATTGAATTCATCTGTGAACTCATTCCTCAATTCAAACAAAAATCCAATGGTAGTATTGAACAACTTAAACAAAGTCTGATCTTCTGATAAGCTTTCATCATCAATAGATAAACATTGAATCATATTCAACAGTAAATTGACATCTTTAGCTTCTATTGCCACAGCCAACCCTTTATGAATATGCGAGAAGAAATCTACTAAATCTGCTGCATCATTTACTCTTGGAATAGGAATCGGCTCGAAACTAACATCTTCAAAAACCTCAAGTGAAGCGGAAACATCTCCCTTCTGCATCAACATAAAGGCTTTCAAATTGGCAATGGTTAGCTGCCCAAAGACATCTTCATCATCCAATTCCCAACGTGCCTTTTCTAATAACAAAACACCTTTGGACATCGCGTCTACTCTATACTCCTCTCCCCTATTTATAGACAATTCAGCTAGAAAGATAAGCGCCCAATCCACAAGAAATTCAGCAGTATCCGCGTCTTCATCTAAAAACTCATACCCCAAAGCATACTCATCCGAAGCTAGATCTAATTCACCAAAAAGTGTGAATCCAGAAGCTCTAAGCATCAATCCTTTCATATAATATTCCGGTGAAGCCTTTAAAGACTCTACAACTGGATTATTTAGAATTGCTTGGATAGTCTCCGCATCTTGATTAGCTATTGCTACTTGATAAGCACTCTCTAACTCTTCAAAGATATCTTGTTCTCGCATGTTCGGAATTATTGAAAATTTTTAGTTTCAAACGTCGGCAAAGATAGTTCAAAAATTCACTTCTCGTTCCAAAATTATCAGCATAACATAAACAAATGGATAGTTCCTTTTATCATCGGTTTATTAACCAAGTCTCTAATTAAATGATTTAAATCATAAACCACTGATAAACAGTATATTTTGATTGTTTACAGCTAGGTTATCTACCGGAAATTTATTAACTTACATAGAAATGAAAAGGCCATGAAGCTTATTGTAAAACTAAATAAGTGGGCAAATGCCCGAACCAATTTGCCATTAGATATTCTGAGAATTCTTCTGGGCGGTTTCCTATTTTACAAAGGAGTGGATTTTATAGGGCATACCGAATACCTGACGGATATAATCTCTCCGGTTAAAACCTACGGTGCTGAAATTACCATTGTACATTATGTTGCAATGACCCATTTAACGGGTGGCTTAATGATTATGTTTGGTTTATTGACCAGATTAGCTGTAATAGTTCAAATCCCAATTTTAGTAGGAGCAGTAGCCATCAACTTTATAGGTATCATGGATGTCAACAATGTCATACTTGCCACAACAGTATTATTGGTCGCCAGTTTTTTCCTAGTATACGGATCAGGAAAACACTCAGCTGATTATAATCTGCAGATGAACGCTTAGTCTTTTCACTCAAGAACCCAAGTGTTGAATTAATTTCTTTGTTGCAACAAAGGAGGTTCAGGAACAGGAGGGGCAGTAGCTCAATAAAATTCCAGTGTCAACTTAGTATTCCTAACTTGATTCTATTTTCATTTCAACCATTGGATAATTAATTATTGAGTTAATAAATGAGAGAGGCTGTCTTAAATATTAAGACAGCCTCTATATATTTTACAGAGTATACAGAGGGAATTATGCTATATTTAGAGCTTAAAAATATAACATAGAATGAACATTACTAAAACAGGTGTCCCCGTAGAATTCTAATTTCAAAAAATAACTAAAGGAGAAATGTCTTTTTCTGATCTCATACCTCAACTTTAAGCCGACAGACTAGAACCAAAAATGGTACCCATAATTATAAGAACTGTAGATAATAAAATCATTAAACACGATCAGAATAAGGCTGACCACTCCACTGGTCGAAACATACTTTGAGGAGGCTCCCTAATAACAATTTTTGGACTACGAGTAACTATAGGAACCTATACCAATATCATTCAAAGTGGCAACAATTATGAAGTAGCCTACGGCCCTGTTTTGTTTGGGATTTGTACTGCAATGGTAGGATGGAAAAAAATGAATAAGGACTAAGGCGAAAACCTTACCTCAATTATGGCTCAGTAGAGATCCGAACTCCCTCATAAGTAAGATAAGCTCCAGAACCAAGCCCACCAGCTCTGTAATACGAATAGATGCTATCATTCCTAAAACGAAATAGAAGGGGGAAATACCAAAATTCGCCTTTTGTATCTAACCAAAACTCATGCCCTAAAGCAGATAGGGTAGTATCCGTATCTCCATAGTTTACACTAATAACAGTATCCTTTTCACTATCCGTACACCATTGAGAGGGCATCCCATAACATTCAACACTTTCATGCACAAAATATTTTCCAATATACTTATCTCTGAAATCTGAAGGTTTTGAATCATCCTTTTCACAGGATACTAAGCAACCAGTAATTAGTGTTATTAATCCAATTATTTTTAAGTAGATTTTCATTTTATTCACTCTTATATTTCAATTTGTTGATAAAAAATAGTACTGAATTAATTATGGCTCACTAGAAATCCTAACCCCTTCATAAGTCTCGTAATACCCGCAACCAAGTCCACCATTCCTGTAGGACGAATAGATGCTATCATTCCTAAAACGAAATTTAAGAGGGAAAATAGAAAATTCACCGATTGAATCTAGCCAAAACTCATGCCCTAATGCGAATAAAGTATTATCTGCACCTCCATAGGTTACACTTATAACAGTATCCTTTTCGCTGTCATCATCATTATAAGGACACCATGGAGGCGGCGCACCATACTTGACAATACTTTCATGAACAAAATATTTACCAATATACTTATTTCTGAAATCTGAAAGTTCTGAATCATCCTTTTCACAGGATTGTAAACAACCAACAATTATCACTACCAATCCAATTATTTTTAAATAGATCTTCACTTTTATATTTATTTTCAATTGATTATTAACTTTCTACTAAATTATACTATATTCTTGAATATTGGATACTATTTCTACTGATAGAACTAGCCACACAATAGTATTCAATTAAACTACAATACCTCCTGAACCCTCAACTGCAATCTTGGAATTACCTGTTTTTCAAACCAAGCATTACGCTTAAACCAAGCAATATTTCTAGGAGATGGATGCGGTAATGGAAAGAATTCTGGCAGATACTGCTCAAAATTTGAAACGGTTTCTGTCAATTTCTTTTTTTTCACTTTTGGCAAATAATAATCTTGAGCATATTTACCCACCAATAAAATAAGCTCAACAGTTTCTAAAGTATCAAATAATTGCTGATGCCACAATGGAGCACACTCCTTTCTAGGAGGCAAATCACCCGATTTTCCTTTCCCAGGATAACAAAATCCCATAGGGATAATAGCTATATTTTTTGAATCATAGAATTGATCCTTATCCAAATTCATCCAATCCCGTAGTCTCCTACCACTTAAATCATCCCATGGAATTCCAGAATTATGCACTTTCAATCCTGGCGCCTGCCCTATAATTACAATTTTTGCACTTTTACTTACTGAAAGAACTGGATTGGGCCCCATTGGTAAATGATCCATACATACTGTGCAATTCAATATAGACTTTATAAGATTTTCCATGCTTTCAAATCGATTCATTTAGCAAACAATTAACACCTATCACCTCCTCCTCCTAGCACGTGTTTTTGCGCTAATCACTGGATTGTACTGAGCATATTCAAGATCTAACTCTAAGCACAACTCTTTAGCCGCCTTCTCTGCCTCTTCAACTCCTTTCATTCGACTAAGAATTACCTTTTTTCGATGAGACTTATTCATTAAATTTATATCGTAATAGGTACTGGTATCCGTAGTTGCTATTTGCGCTCTACTATACACTGTGGAACTTTCCATTCGCTTAAGAACTGCTATATATGGATAATCTTCATACGACACCCAATCGCCCCATTTATAACCAAAAATCTTTGAATACTCTTTTAATCGCTTATTTGAGATATCGAGATCTACACCTGTGGTACTGAAACTAGCCACAAACCCTACAAGAATCAAAACAAGACCGACATAGGAAACGATACCCAAAATACCCAAAAGCATGAGTAAGTAGCCCGTAAATATTAATGGTTTAGAGAATAATTTACCTGTTGTGAAATTTTTCATTTATAAATCTTAAACTATTTATTAATTAGTCAAGAATATACAATTAATGCACGATCGAGATCACTATTTAATCGATAATTTCAAACTATCACAACCAAAAAAAACCACCTCCTTTTCCAGGAGATGGTTTATAAAAAAATAATGGAGGAATATTTTTATTTACTGATACTTAACATTTCTTGTTGACCAGTCTTAAGATCTGTTATCTCAATGAAATAGATACTATTTTCATTCAAGCCATCTAAAGAAATAACTTTTTCATCTTGAAGCTCAACTTCCAATCGACTTACCTCTCTACCCATAATGTCGCTAACAGAAACTCTTAAGTTTTGTAACGCTCCATTATTTTCAAGATAAAGTCCTTCCTGAATATAAGAAACTTCAAGGGAAGCTTGATTCATACTTAACTTACCTTCGTCATAACCACAATAAATTTTTTGTGAATAATTTTGAGTTAAGTCCGTAAAGTTAGGTTGAGCTAAAGTTGTTGTATTATTTGAAGGATCTAAAGGATTCACTAAAGTATAATTCAATTGTGCATCTGTGATAGTTAATTGATCCGTACAATCTGATGTAGTCCCAATTGCTGGTGTTCTCCATAATTTTGTATCAATCACAGATCCTACAGCACTTTGATTCTCACCAGTAAGCAAATACAAATTACCGTTTGAACTAAGACGTGTAACCATTTCAGGATTATAAATTAATGGTCTAATTGATCCTAAAGCAAGATACGGCTGGTAAACTGGATTTCCAGTTACCGATCCATAATTGTAAAGGTTGTGCTTCAAATACTCCATATTATATATAGTTAAGCCCCCTGTAAGGTTTGCATCAACCTCCATCATATAGGCTTTATAATTATTAGAATTATTGTTTTGATACCCCGCTACAGCAAAGGTATGTCCCATGTCAATCCACTCTAAATCACACCCAAAATTGTTACTATTTGGACTAATAAAATAATGATGCCCAGCCATGATAGCTCCTGAATTATCCAATTGAACTATAAAAGATTCATGTGTTTCCGTTTCTTGACATAAAAGAAGCAATTCATTGGTATTGGTATTTTCAATTACATCTACACCAAAGGTCAAGTGACCATAAAAGGTTGCAATAAAAGGTTTATCCCATACTGTACCCCCTCCTGTATCCAACAAAATATTTGATACGGCCTGCGTTTCAACGGAATTCGGCTCAGGATAAGACTGAGATCCAGTAAGGTAAATTTCCTCTACCCCATTGATGTTTACAAAACGGACTTCCGAAAACATATTGTAATTCTCTACTCCACCCATACCTGAATTATAATTGTTTGACCAATTCAAATTTAGGTTTGAACTTAAACTTGCAACATAGGATTCCTTTTGGGAACTTAACATATTCCCATTAGGATCTGCCACAAAACCACATACCGCAATATCATCTGAATTAATTGAATAATCTGACCCTAATAAATAAGTATCTCTTCCTTGCTGAAAAACATCGGTTTGATTCAATATATTACCAGTACCACCATCTATTACCAAAACCTTACCTCTCATAAGGCCACCACTAAGATAGGTACCTACTACGCTTATCTCATTATTATGCATCGTAACTACTGAACTTAAGTGATCTTCAGGACCAAAGTCATACAGTCTATCCCAGATAATAACGCCATTCATATCGCGTAAAGTAAGGTGAAAATCTAAATTCCCGCCTCGATCCTCTGTACTACCAGAGATAAGGTAATCTGAATGAAATTCATCGGTCACAAAATTGAAATTTGTCTCATTACCACTAGTTGAAGGATCATCGAAGGCGTAATTCTTCACCATTACCTGAGCCATTGAAATAGTTGAACTCAAAATTGCTGCAGCAGCAATAATCGATTTAATTTTCATAAAATAATTTTTAATGATTAACTATATAATAAATGTGTATCTCAAACATAAGATTAATGTAAATACGAGTCAATCACTGAATACTGGTATATTAAAAACTAACCTTTTTACTTACTGATAGAACTAACCACACAATAGGATTCAATTAAACTACAATACCTCCTTAACTCACAACTGTAACCTTGGAATTACCTGTTTTTCAAACCAAGCATTACGCTTAAACCAAGCAATATTTCTAGGTGAAGGATGCGGTAATGGATAGAATTTGGGCAGATACGCCTCAAAATTTGAAACGGTTTCAGTCAAATTCTTTTTTCCCACTTTTGGCAAAAAAAAATCTTGGGCATATTTTCCCACCAACAAAACAAGGTCAACATTATCTAAAACATCAAATAATTACTGATGCCACAATGGAGCACACTCCTTTCTAGGAGGAAAATCACCCGATTTTCCATGCTTTAAAATCGATTCATTTAGCAAACAATTAACACCTATCATCTCCTCCTCCTAGCCCGTGTTTTTGCACTAATCACGGGATTGTACTTGGTATATTCTAGATCTAACTCTAAGCACAACTCTTTAGCTGCCTCCTCTACTCCTTTCAGTCGACTAAGAATTACCTTTTTCCGATGGGACTTATTCATCAAATTGATATCGTAATAGGTATTGATATCCGTAGTGGCTATTTGCGATCTACTATATACAGTAGAGCTTTCCATTCACTTAAGAACTGCTATATACGGATAATCTTCATAAGATTTTCAGCCCCCCATTTATAGCCAAAAACCTTTAAATACGCTTTTAATTGATTTTTAGAGTTATCAAGATCTACCCCCGTTGTACTAAAACTGAGCAAAACCCCTATAAGCAGTATAATAATTCCAAGAAACGATACCCAAAAGCATTCGTAAGTATCCCGTAAATATTAATGGTTTAGATAATAATTTACCCGTTGTGAATTTCTTCATTTTTAAATATTATAACTATTTCTTAATTAACCAAGAATATATAATTATTGTACAATCAAGGTCACTATTTGATCGATAATTTCAAACTATCACAACCAAAAAAAACCACCCCCTTTTACAGGAGATGGTTTCATAAAAAATAATGGGGGTATATTTTTATTTACTGATACTCAATCTTTCTTGTTGACCAGTATTTAGATCTGTAACCTCAATGAAATAGATACTATTTTCATTCAAGCCATCTAAAGAAATAACTTTTTCATCTTGAAGCTCAACTTCCAATCTACTTACCTCTCTACCCATAATATCACTTATAGATACTCTTAGGTTTTGTAACGATCCATCATTTTCAAGATAAAGTCCCTCTTGAATATATGCCACCTCTAGAGAAGCTTGTTCCATACTTAACTTACCGAACTCATAACCACAATACATTGCTTGCGAATAATTTTGATTTAAGTCCATCAAGTTAGGTTGATCCAAAGTGGTTCCATTTCCTAATTGATCTAAAGGATTTACTTGTGTATAAAACAATTTACTATCTGTAATAGTCATTGGATCTGTACAATCTGAATTAGTTCCAATTGCCGGAGTTCTCCACAACTTTGTATTTATAACTGATCCTACAGTACTAGTATTCTCTCCAGTAAGCAAATATAAATGACTATTCGAACTATGACGTGTAACCATTTCTGGATTATAAATAAATGGTCTGATAGCTCCTAAAGCCGTATATGGTTTGTAAACAACGTTTCCAGTTGCCGATCCATAATTGTAAAGGTTGTGCTTCAAATACTCCTTATTATATACAGTTAAGCCTCCCACTAGGTTTGCATCAACCTCCATCATATAGGCTTTATAGTTATTTGAATTATGGTTTTGATACCCTGCTACAGCAAAGGTTTGTCCCATATTTATCCACTCCAAATCACAACCAAAATTGTTCATATTTGGACTAATATAATAATGATGCCCAGCCATTATAGCCCCTGAATTATCCAATTGAGCAATAAATGATTCATGTGTTTCCGTTTCTTGACATAAAAGGATCAATTCATTGGTGTTGGTATTTTCTATTACATCTACACCAAAAGTCCAGTGACCAGGAAAGGTTGCAATAAAAGGATTATCCCATACAGTTCCACCACCTGTATCCAATAAGATATTTGAAACTGCCTGTGTTTCAGCGTAGTTTGGTTCTGGATAAGATTGAGATCCCGTAAGGTAAATTTGTTCTACTCCATTAATGTTAACAAATTTCACTTTGGAAAACATATTATAAACCTCGTTACCACTCGTATTAGAAGTATAACTATTTGACCAGTTTAAGTTAAGACTTGAATTCAAATTTGCAACATAAGAATCTTTTTGTGCAGTCAACATATTCCCATTGGGATCTGCCACAAAACCACATACCGCAATATCGGCTGAACTATTTGAAAAATCTGATCCCAATAAATAAGTATCTCTTCCTGGTTCATAAACATCGGTTTGATTCAATAAATTACCGGAATTACCGTCAATTATTAAAACCTTACCTCTCATAAGTCCACCATTTAAGTAAGTCCCAACTACACTAATCTCATTACCTTTCGTTGTCACTACTGAACTTAAATGATCTTCAGGACCAAAATCATATAGTCTATCCCAAATAATAACGCCATTCAAGTCCCGTAAAGTAAGGTGGAAATCCAAATTCCCGCCTCTATCCTCTGTACTACCCGAAATAATGTAATCTGTATCAAATTGATCAGTCACAAAATTGAAATTGGTTTCATTACCTCCAGTTGAAGGATCATCGAAGGTGTAATTCTTCACCATGACCTGCGCCATTGAGATAGTTGAACTCAAAATTGCTGCAGCAGCAATAATCGATTTAATTTTCATAAAATAATTTTTAATGATTAACTATATAATAAATGTGTATTTCAAACATAAGATTAATGTAAAAGCGAGTCAATCACTGAATACTGGTATATTTAAAACTAACCTCTCTATACGGTTGATTATAAGCATTTTACAAATTGTAATTACAAGGGTAATTGCATCAATTTAACAAATTACATACTGATTGTTTTAATTTTAACTATTGTTACTATTTAGAAATAACAACTTTTTAAACATTACCATTATTTACAAGTTTTAGGCATATTTTATCAAAAGTTATAAAAACAAAAAAGGGGAATCATTTTCATGATTCCCCTTTTTACCCATAACCGGCTAATTAGAATTCTAAATCTGCAATCAGATCAAACTCATCATATATAGCCTTATCTTTCAATCCATCAAAAAAGCTAGTTGAACCATAACGAACATCAAATTTTGTTCTATCTATCTTCAAAGAAGCATTTGCCTTGTTTCCGTATACCGAAAGCTCAAATTGAATCGAATTGGTAATTCCTTTGATCGTAAGATCTGCAGTTACCTTATAACTGTTCTTACCAGTCATTTTTACTTTCTTAAAGTTCAAGGTAGCTGTTGGATGAGTTGCAACGCCAAAGAAATCATCAGATTTTAGATGCCCTTCTAGTTTCCCTTTATACTCACCTTCCATATCGGTATTATTGATAGAAGACATATCCATTATAAATGAACCACCTGTCAACTTCTCTCCATCAAATTCCAATGAACCAGACTTTAAAGCAATTGTTCCTTGGTGTGCTCCTGTAACTTTATATCCTTTCCAAACTACTGAGCTAGTAGTTGTTTTAATATCCTTCTTCGCAGCCTGTAGTGGTGTAAAAGAAAAAGTAAATAATGCAATCAATGTTGCTAATCCTAAGTTTTTGAATGTATTCTTCATCATGCTATTGTTTTAAAATTATGATCCGTAATAAAATCGCTCGTTAATAATCATACCATCCTGCCATTGCTGAACCGCAACTTGGGTAACATTTTTCACTCCCCAATCTTTATGTGTATAATCCATATGCCATTCTACCATAGTGACATTGCCTTCACCAATAGCAACTTTCAACACCTTTGCTCCACGAAATTCCGTGATAGCACCAAAAAATTCTTCTTCTCTCTTTCTGTTGGCAGCTTTTCCAATGACCGGGGCTTGGTCATTTTCTTGCATTACCACATCTTCGTGGTAATATTTCTCGAAGGCCTCCATGGCTTCACCTTGGAGAATCATATCATTTACATTAGAAATGTTTTCTAATAATCTGTCCATAACACTATCTTTATTTGTTATGGTACAAAGGTCTATAAGAAAGACCGGGAAGAAAATAAGCTAGATTATCAAATGATGTTAAACTAGATTAACATTTTACTGATCCAAGATCAACTGACTCTTTATTTTACTTAAAAACTCTTTAGTCATACCAAGGTAGGATGCAATCATATATTGTGGTACACGTTGGTCTATAGAAGGGTTTTGTTCTTTAAAATACAGGTATCGCTCCTTTGCAGTAAGACTGAAATTTCGCACTATCCTCTTTTGGGAAGAAACCAAAGCTCGCTCTAACATTTTCCGAAACAAGCGCTCCATCTTTGGAATCTCATTGACCAAGCTCTCTTGATCATTGTAGGTAAATTGAAGAACCTCTGTAGTCTCAATGCATTGAATATTAAAATCTGAAGGATCTTGAGATATTAAACTTCCCAAATCTGAAGCCCACCAATCCTCTATACAAAAATTGATGATATGCTCCTGTCCCTCCTTATCAATATGATAGCTCTTTGCGCACCCCTTAAGAATAAAACAACTGATTTTACAAACATCACCTTGTTGAAGAATATATTGCCCCTTTTGATATTTTCTATATTTTATTTTTGACAATAAAATTGCCTGTTCCTCCTCAGTAAGGTCAATGTATTTACTAATATAATTCAATAAGGAATCCGTATTCATAAGATTGATAGGTCAAAATAAAATTCTAGCAAAAATCAACTACTTAACTTAACAAAGCTAGTGGTTTTATTACTGTATAACGAAATTGTAAAATAATTTCATGCAATTATTGTAACTTAAGTTGATGTTTAACTAAACAATGGAGCCATGAAATTATTTAAAATTACGCTAATAGTGCTACTTCTAGGATTTACTAGTTGTTCTAACGATCCTCAAGTCCAACAAAAATATCAAGATACCAAAACTGAAATGGACAATACCGTAAAAGAAATCAAACAAAAGGTAGAGGAAAAAACAGAACAGATAGACCAAGATATCCAAGCCCTAGAAAAGGACCTTGATAAATTGAATAAGCAATCAAAGGAGATCTCCAAAAAAGTAGATAATCTGATTAATGAATTGTAAAAAAGGAGACTATGAAAAATCTAATCACACTACTATTTGCCACTTTACTTCTCATTGCTCCAACTGGATTGAGGGCTCAAAAAAAAGATAAAAAACCTAAGAAGGTAGAGCAAAAAGTCAAAGTAGAAAAAGAAAACAAAGGCAAAGAAAAACAAGAAAAGACCAACAAAGGCAAAGCTTTAGGAAAAAACAAAGGAGACCTTAAAGGAAAAGAATTTGGAAAGGCAGTTTCCTCAGCTGCCAAAATAAGGAAAAACAAATTATCCAAAGCTGACGAATCCATTAATGAAATGGAAGAGAAAGGTAATCGAAACAAAAAGAAATTAAAGGAAGCAAAAAAGAAATTGGAAAAGCAGAAGAAAGAGAAAAAGGTATCCGAGAAAGAATACAAGAACAAAATGAATAAGATCCGAAACCTTGAGAACGAGATAGAGGAAATTGAAAAGAAGAGAATAAAAGCTAAGAGAAAGAAAACTACTATAGAAAAAACCTTAAAATAACCTTTCGCTACCACCGTAAAAGAGTACAATTAATTTTGTACTCTTTTTTTTTGAATAGCAAGAATGGACAACTTGAAATTGTGAATTATGCCTACATTTACCCAAATACTAATCTACAAATAAGCATGGATAACCAATTGCAACAAACCTATATTCAAGGCTTAAATAAGGCTCTAATTTTCATTGACAACAATTTAAATAAGCCATTGACACTGGAACAAATTGCAGAAACAAGCAATTATTCACCCTACCACTTTCACCGTATTTTCAAAGCCATCACAGGCGAAACGCTCAATAATTACATTAATAGACTTCGCATAGAAAAAATAGCCTCTATATTAATGCGCGTAAAAACAATTCCACTAGAGCAATTAGCTATAGACTACGGATTCAATAGTGGCTCATCACTATCCAGATCTTTCAAAAAATTCTATGGGATCAGCCCTTCTAGATTTAGAGATATGAGCAACGAACAGTTTAGCAAGATCCGTCAAACAGAAAGCAAGAATGGACAAGAAAAAATAAGCTTCGAACAATACATTTGCAACATTACTAATCTAAACAACTGGATAAAGATGAATGCAAATATCGAAGTAAAAGAGCTGCCAAAAATAGAACTAGCCTATGTAAATCACCAAGGACCCTTTGATCAAATTGGAGTTGCCTACGGACAACTTATGCAATGGGCAGGTCCACAAGGATTAATGAGTAACCCCAACACAAAAACCTTAACTATCTACCACGATGATCCTAAAGTAACGGATACCGCCCTACTAAGACAAAGCGCTTGCATTACATTACATCAAGAAATAAAAACTTCTGGAGCCATTGGAAAAAGAACTATCTCAAAAGGGAAATTTGCTATTGGTAGGTTTGAAATAAATTTTGAAGAATTTGAACAATCTTGGAATGGCATGTTCCTTTGGATTACCGAAAAAGGATACCAAACTAGAGATGGTGAATATTTTGAAATGTACCATAATAATTTCAATGACCATCCGGAGAAAAAGTGCATCGTTGATATTTGTATTCCTATTATATAATACCTGAATTTATATCTTATCTACAACAGGTTTTGAATACTAAAAAAGGCGATCCATGGATCGCCTTTTTTGATAATATGAAAGAATAGGCCACTCCCTATTTCTGAGACAGTACATTTCTAATACCATCCAATCCTTCTGTTACAGATTCTATCTGAGAAACAATCATAGCCATTTGATTGTCTCCACCAAAACCTTTTAATTTTTGATTCTTTAAGAAAGTTCTTTTGATAGCTTCCCAACGAGTCATCTCCGTCGGTTCAATCCATCCAACCAATTCTTTAAACTTCAACAAATTTGCTTCCGCACTTGTTGTAAGCGTTTGAGATTCGTTTTCATAGGCACTTAGCACAAGCGTCTTTAATTCCTTTTCATTCATTATAGGAATAATCTTCTCTGCTATCTTATTCATATTTCTATAAGATCCTTGAAGCTTAAAAGAAGGCTCCTCTCTATATTGATCCTCCATGGCTGCAGACTTGATATACTGCATATTCACTTTCAATATGATATCACGTACCTGAATCAAATGTTTCAATACTGCAACATAATCATTGATCTCTTCTACAGTATGATTGGATTCAAAGGAAATTCCCTCTTGACTATCTGTTGTTGCCAGTTTAATAAGCGCATATAAATCCTTCTGACTTTTACCAGACAAATTGCGAAGGGTAGAATTTGAAGTCAAACAATTCTCTATATAACTACTCTTAAATACATCGGCACTGTCCCCGATGATATCCCCTAAATTGTAAATATCAGCTCTATTCGCCAACATATCTGGAATCTGAAACTTATCTCCACTTTCCGTATATGGGTTCCCAGCCATTACTACACAAACCTTCTTTCCACGAAGATCGTACGTCTTACTTTGCCCCTTGAACACACCTTCAATCTTTCTTTGCCCATCACTCAAGGAAATAAACTTCTGCAGAAATTCTGGATTACAATGTTGAATATCATCCAAATAAATCATGATATTATCCCCCATTTCAAATCCTAAATTCAATTTCTCAATCTCCTCCCTTGCTCCAGCATTTGGTGCACTTTCAGGATCCAAAGAAGTTGTCTCATAGCCCAAGGAAGGCCCATTTATCTTTAAGAAAATCACCCCCAATCGACTGGCGATATACTCCATTAAAGTAGTTTTCCCATATCCGGGAGGAGATATCAATAAAAGCATTCCCATTAAATCAGTTCGCTTATTAGCTCCAGCTGTCCCAATCTGTTTGGCTAGATTATCCCCTATTAATGGCAGGTACACCTTATTGATCAACTTATTTCGAACAAAAGAGCTCATTACCTTTGGCTTCAATTCATCCAATTTCAAATCCAGCTTATAACGATCTATAAAACTCTTTTTCAAAGTCTTAAATTGATTAAAAGCCGGAACTTCATTCAGCACAAACCCAAGCAACCTCTTTTTATAATCTTGATAATCCAGGTTTAATTTCTGCTTCTGAATCAAGGAATGTGTTCCATTTAGACCGTCAAGATCCATTTTCAACTCAGTATCGATCAAATGCCTTTTATCTGGCCCTGACGTCAACAGCAACATGGAGGCTTCTGAAATTAAATCCTCACTTGTTGGAGTATGAGATTCTGAGTAAGCCTTCAACCAACTTTTGGTAATGGAATATTTTGACGAGGCTTTTACCAAGTTTTTAGTCGATTCCTCAAAGCTGGTTTTCAATTTATTTTTATTCAAATAATTTGTAAAAGCTTCACATAGATCAAAGGCTTCCTTACCAATACTAAAGCTATCATCTGAGGCCAATTCTGTAAATAGATACTTCGATACCTCCACAATATCCGCTTCAGTAAAAATACCTTCCTCAAGAATAAATTCACCAATTTCCTCACTCAAATCATGAATGAGGTCATCAAATACTTTTGTATTAGGGAAAGCTTTCAAAATATTTCCTATTCCCTTTATTTGATGATTTAAAATAGAACTCTTATCAGCATCAATAAACAGATTCCAATAAAAGGAAGCACAAGCTCTTGCCGTAGAAGAGTACTTCAAGACTCCACCCAAATGACCTATCTGCAACAAGGCCTTTACAATAATCAAAGCATCCAAATCATGAACACCTTTTACATAACCTTCGTCATACCTAGGAGCCATCGTCTCCTCAATCAATTGCAACAAGGCTTCATCGGTTCCTTCCAGCCATTCCGAAAGGCTTTGCGTACCTTTTTCTATAACCTGCAACACCAACCAAGCTAAGTACTCAGCACGGTAAATATTTTCATTTTCAGAGACCAAGCCCTGCTTCCATACAGGTCTAGTTCTTAAGAAATCAGGATCTACAATCTGCTCAAAAAAATTGGTCCCTGTAATATGGTAATACATCTCATTATTCCTTGGAACAATAGACAGATCCAGGAGTTGATTGTTGACAGAAAACTGATGTTTCCCAAAGGATATAATTCCATCTCCTTGATAAAGTTCTGACTTATCTCTAAGTTGTCTTATAGCTTCTTCATGCGTAGACTTCAACTTACTCTGGATATTATCCGACTTTACGGTATCACCTAGTTCAACCAGGTCTTTGATAATATTCCTAAGTTTATCAACCATTAGGTCTGATGCCAAATACCCATTGATAGCATTTACATCCTTCATTCCAGATAGACGAGTATGAATCCCCTTAATTATTCTTTCAGCAGAAAATTCTAACTGGGCAGTTTTTTTATTTCGTCTTTCTGTAAGTTGAACTTTACGAGACTCAAATGCATTGTAGACTTCTTCTCTTTTTTCTGAGATCTTATTCAAAAAGGAATCAAATTCACCAAACTTACCTTCCAACTCTTCGAGCTGAATCAATAATTTCGTCAAATACTCTTCACATTTCTCAGCTGTATCTGAGATATCCAAATAATTAACCGCACCCTGACCAATCAGCTTCAATTGAGAATGGAAAACAGCCTCTCCCTCTGTCAATTGTAAATCCTTCCTTTTTCTCTTTAGGACGGAATTGATCTGATTAAAACGGGCATAGATGGCAGAAATATTATTGATAATCTTGGTTGTTTGTGTCGCATCTTCAATTTTCAGATTACTCACAATTTCAATCAACATTTCCAATTCCTGCGAAGTCGTCATCACCTGTTCCTCGAGGGTATTCACCTCGATGACCTTAGCCAGTTCTTCAACAGCATTATTGAAGCCATCTATTTTCTCCTCATAATAATGTAAAGACCTTGGCTCCAGCAAATATTTCACACACTTATTGGATACATCCTCATTGTGTTTAGTCATCTCCACCTCATGACTTGCAATCAGATCTAGATCTACATATCTAAGATCTTTTAAAGAAATAACTTCACCTCGAATGGTACGGAGCTCAGCTAAAATTGTCACAAATTCATCAATATGGTCACTCTTCGCAACCTTTATTCTACTGATTAGTTTCTTGAACTTCTCTGTAAAATCATATTGCTTATCAGCTGTATTCTTTTTAACCTTTACAACCTTATCAAATTCATCTATAGCAAGTGAAGCCGATGATTTTATCTCTAATAAAGGTTCAGATAATCTATTAGTTTCTTCATCTGCCAACCAATAATAGCTATCAGTAATATCTGTAGTTTTTTTGACTAGATCGAGATAAAGGTTATCGTAACTATCTTCTTTTTGAATAAGATTCAAGACCTCATGACATTCCGCCATCGCCCGAACTATATCCTTATTTCCAATTTTACTCAATAGGGATGAGCTATCTGGATGCAATGTAAAAGATCCCTCTTCAAAGGGTGTTTTCCAAATTTGAACAGCATGATGACTTTGCGCTTCCTCTTCACCTTTGAAAAAGCACAATTCACCATTACTAAACAACGAATACCCATGACATACCGTTGGTGTATTCACCTGTTGAGAAATCAAATTATAGGAAAGCAGCACATAAACCCCTGTTTCATTATTATTGAAAATATACAAGAAATCTTCCCCATTTGGAGAGGCTAGCATTCGCTGGTACTGCATGGTACCAACCTCAAGGTCAAAGATTTTATACTCCCCCGTTTGCAAATAATACCCTTGGGAAAAAATCACACCATGATCATCAGGAAGCAAAACACAAGATTGTGCTATTGCATCCACGCGCATAGCTTCTGAAGCTTTTCTATTGTAAATAATATACCTGAATTCACTTTCCTTATAAGGTTTGATCTTCAAGAATATCATATTGGCAACTACAGCATAATACATTTCCGCATCATCCAAAGTTTGATCCTGATAAACTACAGGTTCACTATAAATACCTTTGCCAATTTCTGTATTATCCTCAACCTTTATAGTTAAGTCCCCACCTATAGCTTCAACAAATATTAGATCTTCAATTGATACATGAGGATGCAAACCATCGCGGTACATGTCCCTAGTGGTTCTTTTCCAAGTAAACTCATATTGATTGGGATAGACTACCTCATGACTACTTCTATTATCTATATAATCAATACCATTTTCAGCAACCCTCCACTTAAAAGCTTTAATATCGCTTTCAGCTTTCCCAATTTTAAAAACCAGATATAAAAAGGGTCCTATTTCAACAAACTTAGTAAACTGAGTTTCCTTATAATATTTATAGAGTTCATTAAAGTCTTCTAGGAACTTCTCACTTCCAAGCAAGGACTCATCCTGCTGATGAAAGTTGTGATCCTTATATTCATAAACGCTAAACACGTCTTCCAACTTGGTTCCAGTCCTTAGACCAATATGAACATTGTACCCGAAAATAAATCTATCTCCTATAGAAATCATATCTCTAGGAATACACTTATTGGCCGTAGTAACCCTTTCTGTAGAAATTAGGGTAGTCTCTACAGCGCCAAATAAATTCTTCCTAGAAGTATTTAAGCCTGCTAATCTATCTTGAAGTTCTTTCCCCTGCTTTAATAAACGACTTCGAATGATTTCATAAGTCCCTTGCTCCAAAACGGAAGTTCCTCCTTCTGAAGCTTCGTTCAGATCCTTCATGTAAATGATTTAATAATTTGAAATAAAGAAAATACCCACACTAATCAATTGTAGTACCAGCACCATGTACCCTACCAATGAGGGTACATCCTACCATAAGGTACTTGAATTAATTAGTTTTGAATGCCTAAAGCACTTGGCGTGATATCTCCAATTCCAGCAGACTTAACAGCCGACATAAGATCATTCAGCACACCAGTAGTAGAAGTGTTATTGTTTTCTTGCATCATTCTAAACACAATAGTAGAAATAGACAAGTTTTTCAAATCTTCTGAACTAATCCCAAATTGATCAATTAGACTTCTAATTTTTTCATTCAAATTTCTCCCGTCTACTTCGTCTAACAATTGCCCTTTCAATTCAGTCAATATTGCACTATTATTGATGGTTCTCTCTACACGTTTTCCGTTAGATATCGCACCAATAATTTTATCAAAGAATACAGCTTCTCCACCAACAATATCAATTTTGGCAGTTCTCAACGCTGTAGAAAGCACATCAGCTTGAGCATCCGCAATATCCTTTTGAATATGTATTTGAGCCAATTCAACTTGCTTTTGCATGTCCAATTCTAGCTTAAACTCTTCATGTTCTTTTCCAACACCATCCAACTGCTTCATTGCATCTGCTTTTCTGTGGATCCCGTCAGCTTCTACATGGTATTTTTCTTTACTTACAGCGGCTTCTGCAAGTCCTTTCTTCTCATCAGCAATTGCTTTCAATTCAATTACCTGAGCTTCCGCATTACCCATTTCAACATCAGCCTTAGCTTGTGCTGATTGTGTTAATTCAATTGCTTTTGCTTCTGCAATAGCTTTCGCCTCCAGTATTTGCGCCTCTGCAATTCCTGAAGCTGCTTCATTTGCAACAGTGGCTTCTGCCATCACCTTGATTGCTTCTGATCTTTGAACAGAAGATTCCTGCTCTGCCTTGGCATCAATCATGATTTGTTCAGCTTTAAACTCAGAAGATTTTTTACCGGCTTCCGCAGCTTTTATTTGTTGAACTAAATTAGCCTCGGCCAGCTCTTCGGCTTTAGTTACAGCAACCAATTTTTCACGATCCGCTTGAGATTTAGTCTTAGTATCTTTGATGCTTTCCTCTTCAATAACAACCGTTTTTTCAATCGAAACACGCTCTCTAATTACCTCTTGAATACTTTTCTTCTCTTCTTCAATGGCCTTTTCTTTGGCAATTTGAGCAAGCGTTACTATTCTTTCTCTTTCCGTTACCTCCAACAATCTATCCTTTTCAACCTTTTCAGTTTCAACGGCAGCGGTTCTCTCTTTATTTTTAGCAGCAACAATAACCTCTCTTTCCTTGTTTTGTTCTGCTATCTCTATCTCTTCCGAAGCAATAATACGAGCCCTTTCAGACTTTAACCTTTCCTCTTCTACAACTTTAGCAATTTCCGCTTCTTCTCTAGATTTGATATTGGCAACTTCCCTTTTTTGCTTTTCTTCAGTCTCGGCCAATTGTTTTTCCAATTGCAGAATAGCTTCCCTAGCTTCAACATCTTGTTTTGTAATGGTCTTCTCCTTATTCTTTTCAATTTGATTGGATTCAATTTTTTCACGAGACGTGATTTGAATAATCTTCTTAATACCTTCAGCATCTAGAATATTATTTTGATCCATCTTGAACAAAGGTGTTTGCTCCAAATAATCAATGGCAGCATCATCCAAGATATACCCATTAAGATCTGTACCCAAACTATTTAGAATTTCCTCTCTAAAGGCATCACGCTTATTGTATAGATCTACAAAGTCGAATTTTTTACCTACTGTTTTCAAGGCCTCTGAAAACTTTGAATCAAACAAATCATTCAATGACGCAGCATGCGAAGCCCTTGCACATCCTACAGATTGAGCTACTTGAATAACATCCTGAGCTGTTTTATTTACACGTACAAAAAACACAACCTTAATATCAGCACGCATATTATCCTTACATACTAATCCATCAGAACCTTGACGCTCTATTAGAATATTTTTCAAGGAGATATCCATCACCTCCAATTTATGAAGGACAGGTACTACCATCATTCCATTAAAGGATACTTTCGTACCTCCAACTCCCGTTCGAACTAGTGACTGTCCCTGAGACGTTTTTTTGTACCATTTAGCAACCATTCCGATGACTCCCAACAATACGAGAACCAAAATTATTGTAACCATAAAAGTTGCATTTTGTAACATTTCCATAATCTAATCTGTTTGTTTGTTTATTAGTTTCTTTAAAAATTTAATCCAATGTTTCGTAAGCCTCTACAATGTAAAATTGAGATTCCTTAATATGGTTTACCACCAATATTCTATCTCCCCTTTTCACTTGACCTTCTGTAGTTTTGATATTTATTCGATAATTTGAACCAGAGATGATCATCTCTCCTTGCCCCATTCTTGTACTATTGGCAGAAACCACGACATATCCTACTGCCCCAACCAAATCCTGAACTTCATCAGCATCCTTATCCAACAATGCAAATATCTTAACAAATGGATAGGTCACTGGCTTTGCGACCAACAGACTCACAATAAAAATGGGCAACAATAATAAGAGTGAAAATAAGAAAGAACCATTTCCCAACATATGATTTACCGTTACAGACAAAAGCCACATCGGAATTACCAAAAAGGTTAGAAAAACCATTAAAGGTATTTTATCAATATTGAAAAAGGACAGGACATTATTTAACCAGGATACTGAAATATCAGGATTTCCATCACCTTCCACTTCGGCATCCACTTCAACCTCTGCCTCCATTTCAATCTCTATATCAAATGTGCTGATATCCAATGCTCCGAATATTACAAGCAGCCAATAAAAGATTATAAATACCAGCAATGCAGTTGGTATGAAATTTACCGCAGAAAAAGCGGCATGAAAAAGTTCCATCATGATCTAATAATTAATGAAGTATACCTAGTAAGTTTAAATTTGATCCTTTAGAATTGAACTTATTTATTCAATCCCATTTTGGCTTTAAGGGCTGCCAAACTAGTAGCCGCATTTAATTCCTTGAGAGTCGTGTCAATTTCAACGCGTACCAGTTCATCAGAATCATTCAATTGAGCATATCCCTCAGCACTTGCTTCTTCCTGCAGTACTTTATCTTTCATTCTCTCCAACATGGCAATGGTACCAGATGAATCTATTTGCGCTATGTCTTTATTCAATTCTTTGGTAGTGGAAGCAACTACGGCACGTGCCCTCAATGTTTTCAATTCAGAATCCCATTGATCAACATTTAACTTCACTCGGCTAATATTGGCATTAAGCTGGGACAATGATGCATCAATCTTTTGCTTGTTCTTAGATGACTCCTTACTAAATTGTATCTGCTCTTCTCGAAGAATCAATGCCTGGGTCGCCAACCAGTCAGCTTGCTCTTTATCCAAATCTCCATTCTTAGCACGTTCCAAAAGAATGCTAGCCTTTTCTTCATAATCTTTAGCCTTTGCAAGAAATTTTTCATGCTCATTCCTAGCTCTAATAGACATCGCCTTTACTTCTGCAAATGCTTTAAGGTGACTCTCTAAATGATTTTTCATATCTCTAATTCCTTGCTCCATAAGTTTAATTGGATCCTCCAATTTATCGATTGCAGAATGGGATTCTGCTTCACCAATCTTAAATAAACGTTTTAAAAAATTCATTATTTAACTAGTATTGATTCCCTGAATTAAAATAAATTAAGTAGAATACATTAAAAAATAACAACCCTATGAACCTTAGAGGAGCATGGTTAAAATCCATACACAATTATACTATTATTTTTAGCCATTTCCAAAAAATACAACGTGTTTTTATAACAAAATTGATATATAATTCAAAAACAAAACGGCTTATCCACATAAAACACAGGACAAACAAAGAATAACACACTCAAAACTAATAAATTATATAAAAACTAAAAATACCAGCACCAAGCATACTAATATTATTAGCAATAAATACAATTTGTATTTATCTTTCCCCACTATATTTGTACATTTGATCTTCATTAACAAACAGATTATTAAAGGGCAATAAATATCAATTATTCAAAATATAATTGTTCTGATTAAAAAAAAGGTTTTTATTGCATTGATGATTATCTACAATCCCTAAAAAGATAATCTAAACCACAGATTATTAAATAAATACATCAATTTCAAAGGTGTATTTATAACATATGAAGTTTTATACTTCTAAAGAATAAATAAGCAAATTGAAAAAAAGTCAATCTAGAATACTAAAATTAGCACTTTTCGCCACAGGACTATCTGGGATAGTTGCTGAATATATTTTATCCACCCTTGCCACCTACTTCCTTGGAGATTCTGTATTCCAATGGACCATGATCCTTTCCATCATGTTATTTTCCATGGGGCTTGGAGCTAGGCTTAGCATGAAATTCAAAACCAATATTTTAGAAAAATTTCTAATTGCTGAATTTCTACTAACCCTTCTTACTTCAACTGCCGCCCTAACTACCTATTTCTTTATGGGGCATGCTGAAAATCTGGGATTCATCATATACAGCTTCTGTATTAGTATTGGCCTTTTGATAGGTATGGAAATCCCACTGGTAACTAGGGTTAATGAAGAAAATGAAGAACTAAGAACCAATATTGCAGG
This sequence comes from uncultured Flavobacteriales bacterium, assembly GCA_913063375.1. Classification (GTDB taxonomy): domain Bacteria; phylum Bacteroidota; class Bacteroidia; order Flavobacteriales; family CAJXXR01; genus CAJXXR01. The sequence continues at coordinate 27,583 of CAJXXR010000020.1, forward strand.
TGTATTAGAAAACGACTATTATGGAAGTTTGATAGGTGGTTTATTCTTTGTATTCATTGGTCTTCCTTATTTAGGCCTTACCCACACGCCATTTATTTTGGGTACCATCAACTTCCTAGTAGCCATATTACTTTTCATCAAACTAAAAGATCATATTGCTAAAAGGTTCAAAATTGGCTTTGCCATCACCATTCCAAGTTTAATAATTATACTAAGCTTCCTTAGCTATAATGCAGATGAGATAGTTCTATACGGGGAGCAAAAAAGATACAATGACAAGGTTGTTTTCTCTAAACAAACCAAATACCAAAAAATCACAATCACCCAATGGCAAGAAAATTACTGGCTATACCTTAATTCCAGCAAACAACTTTGCACGTTTGATGAGTGGCTTTACCATGAACCACTGGTACATCCAGTAATGAAACTAACAACACACCCTAAGCATGTATTAATCCTAGGCGCAGGAGATGGTTGCGCAATCCGAGAGGTATTGAAATACGAAAATGTTGAAAAAATCACCCTCGTAGACATTGATCCTGAGATGACCAAAATTGGTAGGTCCAACGAAATTTTCGTTAAGATGAACGACAGCGCCTATTACGATCCCAAAGTAACGGTTATCAATCAGGACGCATTCCAATTTCTAGAAAATAATGAAGAATTTTACGATGTCATGATCCTAGATTTCCCTGATCCAAAAAGCATTGATATCAACAGAGTTTATACCAAGGAATTTTACACCCTCTGCAACAAAAGACTTCGCCCATTGGGACATATCATTACCCAAGCCGTAAGCCCATATTATACAACAAAAGCCTTTAGGTCCATTGAAAAAACATTAGCTGCCTCTGGATTCAATACACTTCCAATTCACAACCACGTATACTCTTTTGGCGAGTGGGGATGGGTAATAGGTTCCAAATTCCAAGATAAGGAGAAAATGAAACAGCATCTACTGAAATCCAATTATCAAGATTTAGATGTACAATGGATCACCAATGAATCCATTAATCTTATGACCTCCTTTGGCAAAGACCTTATCAAAGCAGATGACATAGAAGTAAACACCATTCATAACCCTGTCTTATACCGCTATTACCTAGACGGAACTTGGGCTAGATACCTGTAATCTATGTGGCTATTTAGCAGAAAAAAAGACTTTGGTATTCTGTACTTACCAGTATGGATAATCTGGATACTCCTATTCCTTCTTCCCAACGCAACACTCCATAGTGAACTTCCATTATGGGTTTGGGTCGTATTCATATTAGGAATAGATGTAAGCCATGTATGGAGCACTATTTTTAGAACCTATTTTGACAAGCAAGAATTTAAGAGACACAAAACCATTTTAATTCTAGCCCCGATTTTTGCATTCATTATCCTGTTAGGAATTGCGCTAGAATCTTCTTTATACTTTTGGAGGACATTGGCTTATTTAGCGGTTTTCCACTTCATGAAACAACAATATGGGTTTTTCGCACTCTACAGTGCTAAAACAAAATCTTTTAACAAACATAGATTTCTCAATGATAAATGGGTTCTCTACACCAGTATGCTATTCCCGGTACTATTCTGGCATTTCACCGACCGAAATTTTGACTGGTTCCTAGCTGGTGATTTCTTCTCTTTCAACTACCAACTAAGTGAGCAATTACAAAATGTACTAATCATTGCCTACTGGGGGATTTTACTAGCTTGGTTTATCGAAGAGATTCACTTAATCAAAACAAAAGCAATAAAGCTATCATATGGGAGGATGTTATGGATGGGAACCACAGCTTTCAATTGGTTTCTAGGAATTATTTGGTTCAACTCTGATGTTGCATTTACGCTAACCAATGTAGTTGCACACGGCATCCCTTATATCGCATTGATAATCATTTATCAAAATGCAAAAAGAAGCACAAAGAATACACTTCTTTATAAAAATGCATTTATTACTGGAGCAAGTATTTTGGTCTTTTCCTTCCTTTTTGCATTTTCTGAAGAATATCTTTGGGATATGTTTCTAAACCGTGAAAAAACTGCATTTTTCAACAGTATTTTCCAGTATAGATTTGATAGTCTTACCAATGAAAAACTACAGTCCCTACTGCTAGTCACACTATCATTACCACAGGTTACACATTATATCTTGGACGGATTTATTTGGAAAATGAATGACTCCAATCCACATCTTAAAAATATTTTAACAAAAGGAAATGGATAGAAGAATGTTCTTAAAGTTAAGCGGAGGATTACTTTTCCTATCTGCTTGTGACAATGATTTTACCCAAAAATCTAAATTGAAAAATACTAGATTTAAAATCCACATCGACTCCAATGATAAAATTGGACACTTGGTACGATCTGCCGTCCAACTACCAATTTCAAGTACCATCAAAACAGAGACATTAATTGTAGGGGCAGGAATATCTGGACTATCTGCTGCATGCACATTAAAGTCAAATGACTTTCAACTGTGTGAATTGAATCCAAACTTAGGCGGAACCTCAAGTGCCGTATCTATCCATGGGAATTTATATTCACAAGGCGCCCATTACGATTTAGCCTATCCTAGCAATTATGGGAAGGATGGCTTAGAACTACTAGAACAGTTAAACGTTATCCAGTTTAACAGCACTAAAAACCTTTGGGAATTCAAAGACAAACAATACTTGATCTCTTCAAAAAATGAAGAAGCTTGTTATGATAACGGGAAATTGAGGGCTTCCATTTTAGAAGATTCCGAATTAAAGAAAAACTTTCTATCCTTAATAAAAGAATACGATAATCAATTCCCCCTACCAAGTACAGCGATCTCATCAGAATTACATCATTTAGATCATATTTCTTTTGAAGACTACCTTAGGAAGTATCTACCTATTGACAATCATTTCCTTGAAGCAATTGACTATCAAATGTTGGATGATTATGGAGCCGCAAGTAAACAAATATCTGCTCTTGCAGGTATCCATTACTATAAATGCCGCCCCTATTACAACCATCAGGAAATTGAACTATTTTCGCCACAAAAAGGAAATTACTACTTCATAGAAAAGATGGTTGAGCAACTTCCTGAAGAAAACATTAACAGCAACCATTTAGTATTTAAGATTGAGCAAGAAGGAGCCAAATGGAAAGCAGACGTATTGGATGTTTTAAACATGTCAAGAAAACAATTCATTGTAGACAAATTGATTTATGCAGGACAAAAGCACGTTTTAAAATATGCTCACCCTTCCTCATATCAAGAATTCAGTGACATAGATTATGCACCTTGGATTGTCATAAATTTAGAATTGGACGACTCACTACTTGACGGAAGTAAATGGCAAAATGACTTTTTATCTCCCAATAGATCATTCCTAGGATTTGTTGATTCAAAAAATCAAGACAATACAAACACTCGAGTATTAACAGCCTACCACTGCTTCCCGGACATACACCACTTTATTGTTCAAAATATTTCAACCCATGCAGAAGACTTGGTAAACGAAACAATCAACAACATATCCCTATACTTTAAAAGAGATATTAGCCCAATGGTAAAACAAGTCCATGTAAAACTATTGGGACACGCCATGCCAATTCCGAAATTGGGTTACTTAACCAAGCAAAGAGTATTGGAAAAGGATGGTTTAGCATTTGCAGGGGCTGACACGGGAAGATTACCACTTATGTTCGATGCAATGGATTCTGGAATACAGGCCAGCAAATCGCTCGAAATATAACTAATACAAATCCCAATTACCATCTAAATAGTAACGGTACAGTACTGGAGAATTTATAGTATTTACTTCCACCTTAGAGGTGTCAAACAAGGGTTTTCCAAAAGAAGTAATCAACTGAATAGACTCCCTATTCAACCATTTATTATTCAAATAGCTATAATCAGATTGACGCATTATATCAATCATTTTATCTTTAGTTAGACGCTTACTACCAATTATCCAACCCCATTCCCCTAAGGTCAAAACCTGATTATGCATCGGTAATGTATGGAATCCGGAAGATGACATTGTAGTCTCTATGCACTTAAAAGCCTTAGTAGCATAATAGGGACTTCCAGCTTGGGTAATGATATGACCATTTGGGCGCAATAAACGATAAGCCATCTGATAAAATTCCTGCGTATACAACTTATTCAAATCGATACTTTTGGCATCAGGTAGATCAACAATTATTAAGTCAAAATAAGTTTCACACTGCTCTAAATATTTAAACCCATCCTGATTTAATATAGCAACCTTCGGATTAAAAAGGGCTGAATCATTATACTGTGTTAAGCCTTTAAAATCCATTCCTATTCGAGTCATTGCAGGGTCCAAATCCACCAAGGTGATTTGATCCACATCCTCGTATTTTAAAAGCTCCTTCACATTAAAGCCATCTCCACCACCAATTATTAGAACGTCCTTATGCTCTGGAGTCAATGCAACTACTGGATGTACCATCGGCTCATGGTACAAAAACTCATCGAAGGTACTTAGTTGTTGATTTCCATTTATAAACAACCAATAATGCTCCTTCCATTGGGTAATGGTTATTTTCTGATAAGGAGTTTGCTCCGTGTATACAATCTTATCTTTATACCTAGATTGCTCACCAAACAGAACTACCTTTTCTGAAAGCGAAAATCCAACCATCAACAACAAACTAATGAAAAAGGAAACAGAATAAACCCACTTTTTTAATTGCGGATAATAGGACTTATAGTTCCAATACAATAAGACTGCAACAGTAAAATTTAAGGCACCGAAGGCGAATGCTGTATTGGTAATACCCAAGTATGGAAGACCAAAAAAGGCAAATGACAATCCCCCTATCAAACTACCAATATAATCCCAAGACATAATATTGGATATATTCTTATCCAAACTTTCATGCTTCTCATTCAAGCGTGTTACTAGCGGGATTTCAAAACCAATACAAACACCAATCAATAAGGCCAAACCATAAATTAGAATATGGATGAAATTGGTTGCTGAAGCTAAAGAGTAAACAACTAAAGGAGAAAAACTTATTAATAATGATAAGGCAAATTCAACTGCAATAAAAGTGGCCAACAAATCTTTTGTCACAAATCGACTTAGACGACTCCCCACCCCCATTGCAAACAACATAATAGACAAAACAACTGTCCATTGTATAATAGTATCACCTATAAAATAAGAGGCAAGGGTAGATAAAATAAATTCAGAAGTAAAGCCAGAAATTCCTGTGGCAAAAATGGCCAACTTCAACCAAGTACCCTTGTCGATTTTAAACTGCATTCAAGTAGAATTTAAGCCTAAGAAAAGCTCATACAGATTAGCATAGAACCACCCACATATGCAAAGGCTTCAATTACAGCAGCGCCTACATTTGGATGTTCTTGGTTGATGATTTCATCTACCAATTTTCTTTTCGGAAGTAAGATCTTATCTGTCAAGATCCTAGCAATAGGCAATAACAACAGACCAATACCAGTTTCAAACAATAGATTCTCACCCACCATCATCCAACTTTCAGCCTCCATTTGAGCACCGAATCTTATCAAATTCCCAATAGCAACTATTGCGCCTGCGAATCCTATTCCAACCGCTACATTATCTTTTTCAATATGCTCATGAATATCATAAGGTGTGATGGCATTATAAACCAATGCAACCAACATCAAAGCGACTTGAGCAAAGAGCCAGAATAGTAAAATACCAATAAAATTGTCTTGATTCTCTGCTATGACACCGCTAATAATCAATCCATTTGCAATACAAACAGCTCCCTCAATAACTCCTAAACCAACATTTTGATCTTCTATAATTTCCTTTTTTACGGAATACTTTCTCAAAACAACCTTATCAGAGATGATCATAGAAACATTTAGCAATACAATTGCCAATAATCCATAAATGGAAATATCTATAATATTATCTACGATATGATCAACTCCGTCTCCCGCATAAACGGCTGATATGACAATAACCAACCCAACATAATACCCAACATGAGCAAATGAAAAAGCTAGGTTATCTTTTTCCACCAATTCATGATCTAAATCGATATCCTTATGAATTAATTGATATACTTTCTTCCCTACTAAAAATAGAACAAAGCTAACAGCCAAGTAAACCAAAGCCGTAAGTAGATTATCTAATGATGATAAAAAATTAAAATGCATACTAGTATAGTTTAAATTCAATTAGGGAATTATTTACCAAATCCAGATCCACGAGATCTACCTCCTGATCTACTTCTTGATGAAGACCAACCAGATTTTGTAGCACGCCTAGAGAAAAAAGATGGTCTAGACTTCTTAGTTTGAGCAGAATTGGTACCATATTTAGAGTACTTTCCTTCTTTTGGACCATAATAGCTTCTTTTTCCATAATAGCCTCCCCCACGATATGTATTATAATCGCTTCTGTAAACAGGTCTGTTCATCATTCCGAACATCTGACTCATAAACATATATCGACCATAAAATGACCAAAATGAACTACCATTATGAGTTCTCCATTCACCATACTTGGAATCACCCACATATCTATAACCTGGAGGAACTGCAACTTTAGATAAGGATCCATCTGGGCCCTTTTCCAAAACAACCATCCCTAAATTACCTTCATTCTTCCAAAAGAATTCTTTCTCCACTTCTTTCCAATCAGAAGTAGATTCAGTAGGAATACTATCAGCAACACGAATTACCTTATACTTGTGTTTATAGGTCTTAAAGAAAGTCCCATCTACATCCATATCTTCAATGATGACAGAAAATTCTTTTTCATCACTTAACTCGACAATATAGCTATCAAGCGGTGATTTTTTATACTCTCGACCACCACAACTACTCAAAATAGTAAACAACACTACGGCTATTCCACTAAAAAGAATTGATTTTAATTTCATCTATGTTTTATCTAGGTAGAATGTTTGAAAACTCAAACGCATCTACATTTTTACCTATTGCCGCACCGAATTCTTCTTCTCCCCATCGGTCAATAGAAATCAACTCCTTGGTTTCAGAATGTACATACATCCAATTCACCAATTCAGATCCTTCTTCTTCACCTTCAATATAACAAATTCCTTGACTGGACTCGGTACGCTTATACGTTTTATTATTATACACCAATCTATTCGGTGCCTCATCATTTGCAACAATACTATTCACTAAGTCGGCATCAATTTCAAAAATATCCACCTTCTTCCAAACTAAACATACCAATTTATCGTCGTCTTCGACGCTAAGGTAACAATCTTCAGTCCCAGAATCTAAAAAATATTCTTTGCTATAAAAATTATTTCCCCAATCATAGGTATATACCTTTTTCACCTCCCAAGTTTTCATGAAATAATCCACAAGGAATCCCAATTTCATATCATTCAAGGTGAAATCTACATTCGGCTCTTCCTTTTTAGATTTAAAAAAATCAAATATTCCCATAATTTATTTATTTTTCATGGTTTTACCACAATGCTCACAAACACAATCTTCTTTATCTTCCTTTTTATCCTTTTCAGTATTTCCGAATCCATTGGCTAAAATCCCAGCCGGAAGCGCAAATATTCCAATACCGAGGATAGCCATTACTCCGGCCATAACTTTACCCATAGCGGTAATAGGATAAACATCACCATAACCAACAGTAGTAAGTGTAGCTACTCCCCACCACATGGTAGCTGGGATACTCGAAAATGTTTCAGGCTGAACTTCATTCTCTATAAAATACATCAAACTTGAAGCAACCACCAATAAAGTTATTACTGCAAAAAGCGATATAATTAATTCCTCTTTAGCAGCTTTCATCACTCTCTTTATATGTGAAAGTGCTTTATTATACCTTCCCAACTTTAATATTCTAAACAATCGAAGCAAACGAACCCCTCTCAAAATTCTTAAATCCGCCTTTATTAATAATGGAACGAAGGCAGGGATTATAGCCAATAAATCTACAATACTATAGAAGGAAAAAAAATATTTAATACGACCAGCAATTGGCCTACTATAGGCACTCTTCTCAGTAATAGACCAAATTCTTAATAAATATTCAATGGAAAAAATCCCTATAGATATCCATTCAAGAATGGAAAAAATCTGTTGGAATTCAATCCTAATCCAGGAAACCGATTCCAAAATAACAGCTAAAATATTTAGAAGGATTAAGGTGATTATTAAGAAATCTACACGACGACTTATCTCATCTCCCTTTTTCCCTTTCTCTAAAATTTCGTAACAACGACTTTTAAGGCTCCTGTAACTCATTTACGATACTTGCATTATTCCCAATCCTCTCTTTACACTTTGATAACTATGATTTTTTGATTGTAATTTTTCTACCAAATAATCATAGGTTTTCAAATAATCCATTTTCAGATTACAGGTGAAAAAATCCACTGCAGCATAACCGTTCTCTGGCCAAGTATGAATAGCCAAATGACTCTCTGCAACAACAACAACTCCTGTTACTCCTTGAGGTGAAAATTTGTGAAAAACTGATTTTATCACAGTTGCTTTGGAAGCCTTAGCAGCTGCAATCATATCCACCTCCAATTCCTCCATATTATCTAACGCATCAAAAGAACAATCATTGAATTCCATTAAAATATGTAAGCCTAATTCCGCCATCTATTTATTCCTTTTCTTTTATATCGTCTCCAAAAATACACAATGGTAAAAATTATAATTACCGGAAACAACAAACTAATAATCAGTGAAAAAGTCCACCAAATTGCCAAAATAATCAATAATTGAATGATTAATGGGATTATATTCTTGAAACGCACAATTATAATTTTTTCTAAAAACCAAAAGAGGCCAAATAGCCTCTTTCAATTCTTGATTAGGAAATACTATCCTTTATTTTCTTCTTTTTTCGCTGCCATCTTTGCCTTCAAAGCTGCCAAGCTATCTGATGCTTTACTAGCACCTGGATTACCAATAGCTTTATCAATTTCCTCATCTACAGATCTTGATTCATTGGAAATATCACCATAAGCTTCTGACAAGGCTTCTTCTTGCTCTACCTTTTCCTTCATTCTTTCTAACATAGAAATGGTATCTGAAGAATCAATAGAAGCCATTTGCTTATTTAGATTTTTGGTAGCGGAAGCAACCTTCACCCTAGCTTTTAAGGTTTTTAGCTCATTCTCCCATGAACCAATCTTTGAGCGTAAGGTCTTAACATTGGCTTCCAATTTTCTAACATTACCACCAAATTGAACCTGATCCTTTTGTAAACGAGTAGCATTAGCCTCGCTGTCCACCTTTCGGTTTAACGCCTCGCTTGCCAATCTATCTGCTTCCTCTGCACCTATTTGGCCTGATTCAGCTCTTTGCAATAACAACATAGCTTTTTTCTCATAATCTGAGGCTTTATTTTGTTCATTGCTAATATCATTTCTTGACCTGATCTCTAAAGCTTTCACTTCAGCCAATGCCTTTAAACAGCTTTCAAGATCCTTTTTCATATCTCTAATCCCCTGCTCAGTCATTTTGATAGGGTCTTCTAACTTATCCACTACGGAATTTACTTCTGATTTACCCAAGGTAAATAATCGCCTAAATATACTCATAACTACTGTTCCTTATCTTTTTGAAAATGTGATTAACTGATCTGAATATTCAGATAATAATAAACCTAAAGAATTGATAGACCCTTCTAGTTCATTTTGATCCAAATTTAGAATCTGCAAAGTATCCCTGAAAATTAACTTCTCCCCTGTTTCATCTAATACAAAAGCTCCATGAAGGATATCTCTGTTTTTCTGTAATAGTTGCTTATACACAGATGGGTCTGCATCTTTTAAATCTAGGATATGCTGCTCCAAAATCAAAAATGGATCTGCACAGCCCAAAACGAAGTTCTTAATACCAACACTCTCATCCTCGATCACTAAAATACCATCATCTTCATTTTCCACAGTGATTAGATATCCGATGTCAAGGAGGAAATTCTTGACTTTTTCAAAGCTACTTGTCATGTCTTTATTTTTCTTTATATCAGTCTATTAAATGGATTGTAATCTCATCATCTTCACAACCACTAATTTATTTAAAATCTGCTGATTTTTTAAATTTTTTTGATGATTTCAGCATTCAAATTTATCCGTTTGCTAAATCCGATACACAATGATACTACAATTTTTAGTAATTGCACAATATTTTAGCAAAATAATTAGTGAAAATACAAGAATCACTCAAATAAACCTCCTTATCAAACGCACATCAGACTTAACAATACGCCCAAAGACTCAATAAATCCAATACTTTACACATACGATAGCAATATTGCTAATATAATTAGTAAACAAACCAAGCCAATTACAAATTCTTATCACTATTTGAAATAATCTATATAAATTCTTGCATAAAAATGTAAGTACTGAATGAAAGAACCTATTTCACTTTAGAAATAAAATGACCTTATGATCAAAATTGATAACTTTGGATTATGAAAAATTACAGTGAAGACGAAATTGATGATTTAATCAAACGATTTGAAGCAAGAAGTCTACCGAAGGTAGAATGGACACATGAAGCTCATCTTGTTGTTGCTATTTGGTATGCACAAAAAAATGGGATGAATCAAGCACTAGACCTGGTGAGGGATTATATTACACAACACAACCAATCCGTCGGGACTCCCAACACTGACACAGAGGGATACCATGAATCGATTACGAAATTTTGGTTGATAGCTGCTGATAAGTTCCTACAAACTGGACAATCACTATCAATTTCTCAGGCATGTAATGCCTTTATCAATTCTCCACAAGGTAAAAGTAATTACCCTTTAAATTTCTATTCAGAAAAACGACTGTTTTCAGTTGAAGCAAGACGCTTTTGGATAAGGCCTGATATAAAAGAAATGAAATAACGCATAAAAAAAAGCCGTTCCAAATTATTGGAACGGCTTTTTTTATTTTAATCCTATTCTTAACCTAAGAATGGGTATCTATAATCTGTTGCAGGAACAAATGTTTCCTTGATTGTCTTTGCAGACACCCAACGCATCAAGTTCATTGCTGAACCAGCTTTATCATTTGTACCAGAAGCTCTTGCTCCGCCAAATGGTTGTTGAGAAACAACTGCACCGGTTGGCTTATCATTAATATAATAGTTACCACATGCATTTTCCAATGCCTTACTAGCACTATCAATGATATAACGATCAGTTGCAAACAAAGCACCAGTCAAAGCGTAAGGAGATGTTTCATCAACGATCTTCAATGTCTCTTCAAACTTATCCGCATCGTATACATAAATCGTTACTACAGGACCGAACAATTCTTGTTCCATCGTTTCGTAGTAAGGATTTGAAGTAACGATAATAGTTGGTTCGATAAAGTAACCTTTAGATTTATCGTAATTTCCACCTACAAGAATCTCAGCATCAGAAGCTGCTTTTGCACGGTCGATATAACTCGCCAATTTATTGAAAGAACCTTCGTGGATAACGGCATTGATGAAATTAGAGAAATCACCAGGATCACCCATTTTCACGGTAGCCATATCTGTTACCAATACATCTTTGATAGCCGCCCAAAGTGTATTTGGAGCGTATACTCTAGATGCTGCAGAACATTTCTGTCCTTGGTATTCGAATGAACCTCTAATGATAGCAGTAGCTGCAGGTCTCGCCTCAGCAGACTCATGAATCACAATAAAGTCTTTACCACCAGTCTCACCAACTATTCTTGGGTACGAGTTATACATATCGATATTGTTACCGATTTGCTTCCAAAGGTGCTTAAATACATGCGTAGAACCAGTAAAGTGAAGTCCAGCAAATTCTTTATGAGATATTACTACATCAGAAATCTCAACAGGATCACCATATACAACATTGATTACACCGTCTGGTAAACCAGCAGCCTTGAACAAGTCAACAATTACTTGAGCAGAGTATACTTGACTATCAGAAGGCTTCCAAACGATTACATTCCCCATCAATGCAGGTGCAGAACAAAGATTGGCAGCAATAGAAGTAAAGTTAAATGGAGTAATTGCATATATAAATCCTTCCAAAGGTCTCAACTCCATTCTGTTCCACATTCCTGGATCAGATTCTGGTTGATCTTTATACAGTTGTGTCAAATACACAGCATTGAAACGCAAGAAGTCAATCAGCTCACAAGAAGCATCGATTTCCGCTTGGAAGATATTTTTTGATTGTGCTATCATAGTAGCAGCATTCATTCTATTTCTGAAAGGACCAGCCAATAGATCAGCAGCTTTCAAAAAGATAGATGCACGGTGCTCCCATGGCATTTGTGACCAAGACTTTCTAGCCCCTAAAGCAGCATCGATAGCTTGTTTGGCATGTTCAGCACCACCGCGGTGATACTGTCCTACTACACGTTGGTGATCATGTGGAGGTGTAATTTGAGCAGTATTACCTGTTCTAACTTCCTCAGATCCGATATACATCGGGATATCCAACTGTTCGGACATCATTTTATTGTAAAGTGCTTGAACAGCTTCACGTTGTTCACATCCGGGAGCGTAAGGCTTCACCGGCTCACATGATGCGTGAGGCACATTAAAGAATGCATTTGCCATAACTATATTTTCGTTCTGTGGATAAACAAATTTTGAGCGAAGTTACAAAAAATGAAACAGATTTTGGGTACAATTTGTAACATCACTAAAAGCAATTTTTCCGAACAATTAAAACATCAAAAATACAAACCAAACAAGGCAGTCTATTGTGTTATTTCAGTAATAGTACGTCAATATTTTTGTAACTTTGTGGTTATAACGGCTAACATTGGTAGTCCCCAAATTATAAGTAATGAACCATACTATAAAAGCCCTTGAATGGCGCTATGCTGTAAAAGCATTTGACCCAAATCATAAATTAACAGATCATCAAGTAGAAGGAATCAAAAAGGTACTTAACCTTACCGCTAGCTCATACGGTTTGCAACCTTTTAAGTTTGTATTTGTTGACAATGTTGAAAAGAGAGAACAATTATTAGCCTATTCTTTCAAACAAAGACAAGTAATTGATGCATCTCATCTTTTGATAATGGCTATTGAAACTAACGTGGATGATAACTTTGTAGAAAGTTACCTGGATAACATTTCCGAAACAAGAAAGGTTGAAAAAGATAACCTAACGCAATTTGGAGCAATGATGAAAGGTAGCATTGGAAATCTGGATCAAGATGGAAAGGAATCTTGGGCAAAAAATCAAGCATATATTGCCTTAGGGAATATATTGACCTACTGCGCCGTAGAAGGAATTGACACCTGCCCAATGGAAGGATTTGTTGCTGACGCTTACGACGAAATTTTAGGATTCCATGAAATGGGATTAAAATCTGTATTAGTTGTCCCTCTAGGAATACGCTCTTCTGAAGATCAGTATCAAAATTTACCAAAAGTACGTAGACAAACAGATGATATAATTAAACATATCTAATAAATTTTCTACTGACTCAGAATTTTTTATAAATTGCAATTATATTATTGTATTTATTTATAGATCACAATGCCTATTAGAAAGTAATTTCACTTTTTAATAGGCTATAAGAATAGTGAATGACAACTATAGAAAAAGAAATTAATCAAACTAAGGATTTTTATGATGTTCGAATCAAAGCATTCGTCAATCTTATTTTCACATACAATCATTTATTAAAGGAAAATAAATTCCTTCAGGATAATTTTGGTAGTTCAATGCAGCAATTCAATGTATTGAAAATCATAAAAGGTAAGCATCCAGAACCTATCAATCCAGGAAAAATCAAAGAGGTAATGGTAGAAAAAGCGCCTGATCTAACTAGACTAATTGACCGCTTAGTAAAAAAGGAGTTGGTTAAGCGATGGAAATCCGAAAATAACAGAAGGCAAATAAACATAACCCTTACTCAAAAAGGACTCGACCTTCTTGAAGAAATGAGCCCTGCCGTAGAGAATCATTATAAAGAAAAGTTCTCACAACTGTCTGACGAAGAGGCAGAGCAACTCAGTACTCTTTTAGATAAGATTCGCTATTAATTCAATTCAAATGGGATTCGCAATTGGAATTTAGGAATATCTACCCAAAAATCTTCCCCATCTAGGATTCCTACAAATTTATACGATCCAGACATCGCTCCAAAGGAGGATTTCAAATGACAAGCAGAACTATATTCATGCGATTCTCCAGGTAATAAAATAGGCTGTCTACCTATCACACCTTCCCCACGTACTTCAGAATCTTTATCAAGACTATCTGAAATATTCCATAACCGCTCTAAAAGCTGAACGGTTCTATCTGACTTGTTCATAATTTTCACTTTATAGGTGAAAATAAAAAACACTACATCCTTTCTTAGGTAACGTCCCTCAAAATGAGGCGCAACATTTACCTGAATGCCATTACTAACTTTAACGTACATATTTGGATAATGAATGACACAAAACTACATTAATTTCATCGATGATGGATATTCCATTCCTCTCAAATTTATGAAAAAAAAAGAGGTATAAAAATAGTCAATTGTAAAAATAGACTTGTATTTGACCTTTTTCACAAAAAAAAGAAGTCAAATGATTATTTTTTTTAGTTAAAGACTAACCTTCACTTCTCTAAGATTTGAGAATTGATTAAATTGCGCCACTATTTCCAAAGCCAATCTATGTCAGTAAATAATAGATCACATATCTCCATTGAAGGGGCCAGATTACACAATCTTAAAAATGTAGACCTGCAAATACCAAGAAATAAATTGGTTGTTATAACAGGTTTATCTGGATCTGGAAAATCCTCTCTAGCTTTTGACACCTTATATGCAGAGGGTCAAAGAAGGTATGTTGAAAGTCTGTCTTCCTATGCAAGACAATTCATGGGGAAGCTTGAAAAACCGGATGTTGATAATATTAGAGGACTTTCTCCTACTATTGCCATTCAGCAAAAAGTAAATACTAGTAATCCAAGATCAACAGTAGGTAGTTCAACTGAGATTTATGACTATTTAAAACTAGTCTTTTCAAGAATCGGAACAACCATCTCGCCAATTTCTGGAAAAGAAGTAAAAAAACATACTGTAACAAATGTTGTAGACGCCATCTTAAACCTTGATGAAGGGGATAAATTCTTGATATGTGCTCCATTTGACACAGATAGAGAATTTGAAATATTTAAAAGTAGCCTTCTTGGTCAAGGGTACGCTAGATTATGGATGGATGGAGAGATTATATCTACAGATGATTTATCCGAAAAAGATTTAAAGAAAAAAAATAAATATATCATCGTCGATAGATTGATGGTATCGAATGATACAACTTTTAAAAAGAGACTTGCTGATTCAATACAACAAGCCTTTCACGAAGGAGAAGGCATCCTAGAAATAAAGAACATAACCACTGGAGATAATTTCACCTATTCCAATAAATTTGAATTGGATGGAATATTATTTCAGGAACCCAATATTCATTTCTTTAGCTTTAATAGTCCTTTTGGCGCATGTCCAACCTGTGAAGGCTTTGGAAAAACAATAGGCCTAGACAAAAGTTTAATCCTTCCAATTCAAAGTACATCCCTGTTTGATGACGCTATAGTTTGTTGGAAGTCTGATTCTGGAAAAGCATGGAAAGATGCTTTGTTTAATACTGGATTACCAATCCATAGAGCCTATGAGGATTTAACAGAGGATGAAAAGGATATCGTTTGGAATGGCTCAGGTAACTATAAAGGAATTTACGCCTACTTTGATGAATTAGAAAATAGTAGCTACAAAATTCAAAATAGAGTTACCCTTTCAAGATATAGAGGTAAAACAACCTGCCCTGATTGTCAAGGAAAAAAACTGAGAAAAGAAACAGATTATGTCCAAGTTGGAGGACAAAACCTCGGCACCTTAAGTGATTTACCACTTGATGAATTAAAACAATTCTTCGATGAACTTAAGCTTGATACCTACAGAGCAGAAGTTGCAAAACGTCTTTTATACGAAATCAACTCTAGATTAGGTTTCCTAATTGATGTTGGATTATCCTATCTAACACTTAGCAGACTTTCAAATAGTCTTTCTGGTGGAGAATCTCAAAGAATCAATCTTGCCACCTCTCTTGGAAGTAGTTTGGTGGGATCTGTATATATTTTGGATGAACCAAGTATAGGATTACACTCTAAGGACACAGAAAAACTGATCTCGGTATTAAAGAAATTGAGAGATATTGGAAATACAGTAATAGTTGTTGAACATGATGAAGAAATCATGATGTCGGCTGACTATATTATAGATATTGGCCCAGAAGCAGGTATAAATGGTGGAGAAATTGTCTTTACTGGAACCTATGATGAATTGCCAAAAAGCGAACGCAGCTATACAGCAAAATACCTTACAGGTATAGAATCAATTGAGGTTCCTAAAATCAGAAGGCAGGCTATTGATTATATCTATGTTAAAGGAGCCAGTGAAAATAACTTAAAACAGGTAGACGTCACCATTCCATTAGGTTGTTTTACCGCTGTATCTGGAGTTAGCGGGTCGGGTAAAAGTTCTTTGATAAAGGATGTATTATACCCAGCTATTCACAGACAACTAGGTGGATATGGTCACCGTTTAGGAAAACATGAATCTGTACATGGTGCCATTTCTAGAGTCCAAAATGTCGAATTTGTTGACCAAAACCCTATTGGAAAATCTAGCAGGTCAAATCCTGTAACCTATATAAAAGCCTTCGATGACATTCGAAATCTTTTAGCAAGTCAAAGTCTCGCTGTTCAAAGAGCATATAAAGCCAAACATTTTTCATTTAATGTTCCAGGAGGACGTTGTGAGAATTGCCAAGGGGAAGGTACTGTAACCATTGAAATGCAATTCATGGCAGACCTTCACATCACCTGTGAACACTGTAAAGGACATAGATACCAAGATCAAATTCTAGATATCAAATTTGGTGGAAAAAATATTTTTGAAATTCTTGAACTAACGGTTGACGAAGCATATCTGTTCTTCGATAGTAATGACCAAAAGAAAATCACCAATAAGCTATACCCACTTTTACAAGTCGGATTGGGTTACGTTAAACTGGGACAAGCATCGAGTACTTTAAGTGGTGGAGAGGCCCAAAGGATAAAATTAGCATCCTTCCTAAGTAAATCAGGAAGCCATGACCATACCCTATTTATATTTGATGAACCTACCACTGGCCTTCATTTTCATGATGTCAAAAAATTACTAAGCTCCTTCGATGCATTACTTGAAAAAGGACACAGTCTAATCGTTATTGAACATAACCTGGATGTATTAAAATGCGCCGATTGGATAATAGACTTAGGTCCTGAAGGAGGTAAGAAAGGAGGAAATTTACTATTCCAAGGTATTCCTGAGGAGTTAGTGAATGTGAAAAACTCTCAAACAGCTCCTTATCTAAAGGAAAAATTATAATCTAAAAGAGCCCGCTAGTAAAGTAGGGCTCTTTTTTTTACTTCTTGTCTGCTTTATTGTAGAACACATCTTTAACAAGTCTATCCTATCAAATAACGAGCTTTTCCTGCTATACGTAGAGAATTCTACTATCAACTGGTCTTAAGCCCTACATTTGACTTTATAATAGTCAGACCAATAAATGTTTTGTTTACTGGTTATATTAGGGTTATGAACAGGGGCAGCTAATTTGGTTTAGCTGCCTTTTTTTTTTAAAAAAAAATCATGCTTCCCGTCTATGTTCAAAAAATAGACATTCAATTGCATTTCAGCATCAACCTATTCCTTTTTTCTAAATGGGGAAATATCATAGAAGAACTGCCCAAAGAACCCTTTAGGAAATTGTTCAAGCCCTTTGAAACCTAATTTAATATCTCTACCGTTACTAGGGATATAAGCAGTACCGAAAATATAATCCCAAATGCTTAATGAAATACCGTAATTCGCTCCATGCTTCCTATCTTCTGGAAGCTCATAGGCATGATGCCATATATGCATTCGTGGGTTATTTAATATATATTTCAATGGTCCATAGGATAGGTCAATATTCGCATGATTAAAATGACCAATGGCAATAGAAATATAATAAACGATATAAGCCTGTTGAGGATCAAAATTACCAATTAACATCATGGCTATATATTTCATTGGTGTATATAGTACATTCTCCATCCAATGAAATCTCAAATGCGCTGCAAAGCCCATTTCTTCAACCGAATGGTGCACCTTATGAAACCTCCACAAAAACTTAAACCGATGTAAGTTGAGATGGGTAAACCATTGTATAAAATCTAAAACAACAAAAAATACAATCAATTGAACCACTTGATTCAATTGCTTTGTATCATATACAACTAAGTTGTCCAAACCTCCAATCAACGCTACGAACCACGTCTCAACCAAGGAGGAAAATGCAAAAAAGATTATAAGCTTAAAGAGATAAAAATTAAAAAACATATAGAAGGCATCCAACCAAAAATCCTTACGAATTATAGCTTGACTTTTTCTCCAAGGAAAAATGATTTCCAAAGCCCAAACCACAACTGACAATACAACCAACCACCAAAAATAATTGATATACCAAGGACTTACTCCAAAGGTTATTTCACTCCAGGTATAATGCCCAAAACGTTTAAAAGAATTCAAAAAGATCTCTAAATAATCATTCATTGTTCAGTAGTATAATTCATCTGATTCTATCTATATAAATGTATCATTTTTTTGATGTAAAAAAAAAGCGTCAAACAAACTTGTTTGACGCTTTTTCGCTAGTTCGAAATCTCCATTATTCGATATTTCAATCGACTAACGGATTCCCCAATTTCAGACCAAGCTATTAGAACTTTTCCATCCGATAAACTCGCAATAACAGGATGACTATTATCACTATTTCCTTGACTAATCTTTAACCTATTTATTTCCTTCCCTTTCTGAATCCAACTTAAGGAAATTTCTCTATCAAATTCCTTAGTTTCTGGAGAAGTCAATTCATACACTAATCCATACGAATCAGCTCCACTCTTCACCAATTGAGGATGGGCTCCATGTTCTTCAATCAGAATCCTTGGGCTAAACGATCCAGATTCATTATAACAAAAATACACACCTGGACTACCTCCCATTGTATACCAAGCTACCCCTAGTTTATCTTCACCACCAGCCATCGATGGCCCAGTATGTGGACATCCACCAACCTTCCATTGATCAGGACTAATATTTACCTTTTCACTAAAAATCAATCCATCATTTAGAGAACTCATATAGTACATATCTCGGATATTTTCTTCGTTCATCATCCTCAAGGCTACATGGACTTTATTATCTTGTGAAACTTGAATGTCCGTTCTGCAACATTGACATGTTCCTGAAACAATCACTTTTTGATTTGAAAAGTCAATAGTTCCACCGGTAGTCCCAAAATATAGACAACTTCCAAAAGTCTGATTTTCTACCTTCCGAGAATCCAACCACACGATCCCTAATTCACCATTACCTAATCTGGCAATATCAAAGAAACTCTGGCTTTGTGCAGCCGGATCTTGTACCAATTTTTCCTTTGTTGTCCAGGTCTTTCCTTGATCAGATGATTTTACAAAATATAAACTACCCGCAAACCTATTATTAGGATTGCTTTCTTTAATTCTGAATAATGCAATGATGGTCCCATCTGACTTGATTCCAATTTTTGACATACTCTCAGCATGCGCTTGCATCCCTCTTGATTCTTCTATATATTGAATACTCTGAAAACCCTTTTCTATTGAAACATATTTAGAAAGACACATCACGTTTTCGTCTTTTTCAACATCATACTCTGTAAAACAGATAATGGTATTACCCAGCTCATCCAAACTGAAATAAGGATCCAAATATTGCTTACCCTCTTGTGTTGGAATTTCCAAAATAGCCCCTAAATCCTGACCATGAACCACTCCAATGGAAGTGATCATGATCAATGAGAATAATAGACTATTTAACGTACTAATTCCCATTTTTCCCTTTTCTGTAAAAGTCGACATGTCTTATTAGTTAAATTTATAACCTATTCCTAAATTGATATTCCTTGGGTTTCCAGTGGTATAATTATCACCCCAATTCGTTGAACGTACCACATTTGCATATAGTTTATCTGTGACATTCAATATATTCATCCAAAACTCAAAGGACTTTAACTCGTACCCTAAACGCAAGTTAAAAACAGTATACCCTACATATTCCTTTTCATTGGCCTGATCCGTAAAGTATGGACTAATATGTTGCATCTCCAAACTAGATCTAAAACCTTTCAATTTTGAAGGCTTATAACTAATAGCGGCATTTATTATCCAATTCGGCGCACCGAACATATCCTTTCCAGCGTAATCCCTTTCATCAGACTCTTTATAATCTATAAATTCATGATGAGCATATAAGGCGCTTGTTCTAGCACTTAGGTCTTTATTAAACTTATAAGAATAAGCGGCTTCAATTCCCATATGCCTAGTTTCACCAGCATTTTTCTTCTCAGTGGAACCGTCGTTTTGCTGAACAGATATTATTTCATCTTGACCGTTCATAACAAATCCTGTTAACTCACCTTTACCTTTTTTATTTTGAGCAAACCATAAGCCTAGTTCATAACTATCATAGATTGCAGGTTCAATAGTTGGCACCTTAACACCTCTATATAATTCCCCTATTTGTGGAGGAGCAAAACCACGACTGTAATTCCCGTAGAAACCAAAATTATCCATTGGATTATACGTAAATCCTAAATTTGGAGTCAATTGACTATATACATCTCTACTATCTGGAGCACCTGAAAATGCGGTACTATCCAATGCATTATCATAATCATAAACAAAATGATCATAGCGCATAGAAGTCGTCAGTATAAAATCTTTGAAAGGGCTTAATTTAAATTGCAAATAAGCAGCAGTATTGGTTAAGTCAGCAGTATATTTTGCCAATAAACTATCAACAGTTTCAAAGGATTCATAATTCCCATTATCATCCTTATTAATTCTAATATACTCAGCCTCGTAGGTATTTGGACTATAATCCAAACTCAAACCTGCTATTAATGAAGAATTTAACCAAGTATAATCTTGCTTATGTTGACCAACCAGCCCATAACTAACGAAACTATTATCATTCACCTCACCATGTGCCAAATTTGGATTACCAGCTTGAATCCATGGTTTATAATCATCTTTTACGCGATAAGAAGGGTTTTGCTTAATTGAATTATCTCTATAATACCCCGTTAATGAAGTCTTCGATGACTTATTCCAAAATTGTTTCAATGCCAGTTTACTTCTAAAAGCTTGAACATCTCTATTTGTAAAAGTATGACTTGACTGATATTCACGGTCATAAAACTGTGTACTATCCAGACTCCCTTTCATATCTGCATAATAATCGATAATGGCGTTATCCATCACCAAGGCCGTTCTTTCACTTAATTTATACTTCAAGGATAAACTTAAAGCCAGTTTATCAAAGCCATTATGTTCTCCAGATTCTCTTTCCCTTTCTCCATAATAACCAGCTAAGCGGATTCCCAACTTATTCAATGTATTGGAGGCATAAAAATCAGTTCTTTTATACCCTAGGTCATTCCCCTGAATGGACAACCCAGCAGTTGGTTTGATACTTGGCTGAAATGAAATGAAATTCACAGCTGCTCCAATCGCCTCACTTCCATACATACTAGAAGCAGGTCCACGAATCACTTCCACCTTTTTGACATTAGCCATGTTAATTTCCAGAAGTGCATTATGGTTGAATATCCCTGATGCTCTAATAGGAATTCCATCTTCCAAGTAAAGGTAGTTGGCACCATAAGCAATAGGTTGCCTGATACTCATCGTATGTTGCTCATTTCCCAGATCAACCATAAAAACGCCCGGTGTCTGATTTAAAACCTGGTCAATTGAAGTAGGTTTATTTTCAGAGATCGTAGTCGCTGAAATAGTAGAAATTGCAATTGGAGTTTCTATTCTTTTTTCTTCTTCTTTATTTCCAGAAAGGATGATTTCATTTAAGGAGAAGTTTTCAGTATTTAATTTCACTTCTACTAGGGTACTCGCAACTATAATGGTTGATTGGTACCCCATTGAACTTATTTCTAAAGAATCTCTTTCTTGACTATTCGCTAAAATAAATTTACCAGAAAGATCTGTTATTGTAGTTTCATTATTCGTCAAGTTTTTGATAAAAGCAGAGGCTACAGGCTCATTTGTACTGTAATCTGTAACATATCCTTCTACGTTATTTTGGGCATACAAGTTTGCTATACTGAATAGACTTATCAGCATGCAAAATAGATTTGATTTCTTCATCATTATTCTCCTATTCTGTGGATATTACGAGACAGTCCAATAGCTATTGGATAATATCTCAATAAAATTTCTTTAAAAAATGGCTGTAGAATATCAGACATAGACCAATTACTATATACGGCATTACAACCAATATAGTAGGTAGGAAAAAGTTCCTATCAAAACGTAATGATAGGGCTAGGATCTGATATGTTAATTAAACCAATTGAGGAGGGGGAGAATCTATAGAAGAAACCCAGGGGCTAAAGTTCTCAAAAAAGCCGTCGAACATCACTTTTTCTAATAATTCAGAATAGCCAAAGTTTAGGACGTCGTTTGCAATAGGTATATAATCCGATTTGATTCGGTTTAAAGAAAAAGAAGGTTTAGAGTCTTCTGTAGGAATTTCTTCATTAGCGATCTTACTCAACTCTTTATTCAAATAACAAGTACCATTACAATTTAACTCAGGTTGATCTCTATTTTCACAAAGAACTTCTGTGATATATTCATAGTTCGCCTGATAGTCCACTAAAACCCAAACAGGCTTAAAAATGGACATTTGGAATATAAAAAGTAATATGTAGGATAACGCCTTCATCGTATATATGGCGTCAAAGGTATAAAAGTATTCAGTAGTATTAACTAATATTTATCATGATAAATACCAACATTAAACATGAAATAAAAAGGTTATTTAAATATATTTAGATATAACCTTCAATAAATCATCCACTTGACATGGCTTTGAAATAATTTCTTTCATTCCTGAAGTTAAAATATTCTCAACTATCTCATCATTTACATCTGCTGTAAGACAAACTATCGGTGTTTCAATGGAGAACATTTTAATCATTTTAGCTGCTTGAATACCATTGATGTTTGGCATATTCAAATCCATTAAAATAATATCATACGCTGAATGTTTAGCCATTTGAAAGGCTTCCTTTCCATCATTAGCAATATCTACCGATGCTCCATTTGATTCAAGCATCATAGTTATTAAACGCTGATTCATAAGATAGTCTTCTGCCAATAATACACGAATGCCATCTATTCTATTTACACTAGAATTTTGCGAAGAAGAAGCATCAAGATAGTCTGATTGATTCAAATCTTCCTTCGTATTATTTGAGATTTCCTTCTCAGAAAATCCATTTGGCTCACTTCCTTCTTCATGCATAATAAAAAAATAATATAAACAGAGCGATATCTTAAACATAGCAATACTGCTACACTTATTTTCATATTGACTAATTTAACTTCCTTAACAATAATCATGCAAGGATTTCACTAACATCAATAACAACAGCTTTGTCTACAAAAATAAACAGAAATCTTAAATTAAATAGAAATATACAAATAAAATTAATACATAGTAAAGGATGAATCGGTTCATTTTAAAAGTTGACAACTAGTCTTGTCCAATAACAAAGGCTAAAGCCAATCTAATTTTGGTATAAGAATAAGCCATTTGTAAATCCTCAAAAATCACTTTCATTGCTTGCGGTTTTCCCAATCTAAAATAGGCATCAGCGATTATTTTCTTTTCATCAGATGAAATTAAATGCGCTACATCTACCTCCATTCCTTTTTGAATACCTGCAGCTAAATGTGAGATTACTGTTACCTCTTTGATCGAACGAATCTGAGCAATTTCTTCCACCGATTTCCCTTCATTATACAGGCCACAACTATGTTTAAAGGAATCTCCTTTCCCTTTCAAATCTTTATAATAGGCTTGAATAACCTCAACAAAACCAGCTCCATACTTCTCCAATTTCACGTTACCAACACCTGAAATATTAGCAAGATCAGGAAGTGATGTAGGCATTGCTGTTTCCATATCTTTTAAGGTCGCATCACCAAATATCATATAGGCTGGAATTCCTTCTTTATTGGCATAAAACATTCTCTTAACCCTTAAGAGGTCAAATAATGTTTTCTTCTCCGGTTTACGCTGCTTTTTCTTAGCTACTTCTTTTTGTTCTTTTTCCTCGTAGGCAACCAGGTTAACATTTTTATTTTTGAACAGTACTTGTGCACCTAGATCACATACTTTTAGATTATTTCTATCCTTGTACTTGGGCTCAATAAGTCCCAATTGGATCATCTGTAATAGATAATGTTGCCACTGATAGAAGGATAGATCTTTCCCCAATCCGAAGGTTGGAATTTCATGTAATCCCCTATCCATGACTTCTGAATTGTACGACCCTCTCAATACTTGAATCAATACATTCCCACCAATAGACTCTTTGGACCTTTTTAATGCAGATAGCGCCTTTTGACTTAGTAGCGTACCATCAAAGATCTTCGGAGGATTCTCACATACATCACAATTCCCACAATCTGATTCCGAAGATTCATTAAAATAATTCAAAAGAATTTTTCGACGGCAAATAGAGGCCTCAGCATAATCAAAAACCCTATTTAATTTGGAGTCTAATAATTCCTGTTGACTTGACTCCTGATTGATTTTCTTCCATAATAACAAATCAGAATATGAATATAAAAGTAAGGCCTCTGATGCTAAGCCATCCCTCCCTGCTCTACCTACTTCCTGGAAGTAATTTTCAATATTTTTCGGTAAATTATGATGTATAACCCAACGTACATTGGGTTTATCTATCCCCATTCCAAATGCAATGGTAGCACAGATTATTTTACATCTATCCGTTATGAAATCGTCTTGAATTTTGTCTTTTTTATCAAAGCTCATTCCAGCGTGAAATGCTTCTGCATCAATTCCAGCACCTTGTAATTTATTGGCTAATCGCTCTGTTTCTTTTCTACTCAAGCAGTAAATAATTCCAGAACTATCTGGGCGGTCATCGATAAATGCTTTTATACGTTTAAACTTCTGCTGCCCCGGCTCTACAGAAAAATGGATATTTGGTCTATCGAAGGAAGCTAAAAAGACATTTTCCTTATTCGGGAAATGTAATTTTTCTAAAATATCATCACGAGTAATTTCATCTGCAGTTGCAGTCAATGCAATTATTGGCAATTCTGGCTTATGCTTTTTTATCTTCCCAATACTAGCGTATTCTGGTCTAAAATCATGTCCCCAAACAGAAATACAGTGTGCCTCATCAATGGCCAATAAATTAATAGTACCGTTGAAAATAAGGTCATGAATATCAGATTGTATAAATCGCTCTGGTGACATATACAATAGGTCATACTTGCCAGCCATTGCATTGGATAAAATCAATTGCTGTTCTCCAAAATCCAAACTCCCGTGAATGAACTCTGCTGCTACACCACAAGCTTTTAAACTACCTACTTGATCCTTCATTAAGGAAATTAAGGGAGACACTACAATACACATCCCCTCTTGAACAATTGCAGGAATTTGAAAACACATAGATTTCCCACCACCAGTAGGCATTAACACAAGTGAGTCCTCCCCTCTTAAAACATGCTCTATTATTTCCTTTTGTAGCGGTCTAAAATCTGCATATCCAAACACATCCTTCAACACCTTCCTACAATCTGTCATCCATTTTTCCATACTGCGAATATATTTATTCTATTAAAATTCAATCTTCTATTTCATTCAAAATATTTCACTTTTTTCACCAACCTATTCTCTTTAAAATAAAAAAATCCATGAAAGCTGTTTTAAAATTTAGCTTACATGGATTTATCGAACGTTAAATTGTAAATATTCTAGTACCGGTCGGTAATATTTCCATCCTCCATATAGAGTAATCTATCTCCATATTTCGCCAACTCTTCGTTGTGTGTAACGATTACAAAAGTTTGATTATACTCATCACGAAGCATCAAAAATAATTCATGCAATTCTCTCGCATTTTTAGAATCCAAATTACCCGAAGGTTCATCGGCCAAAATCACCTTTGGCTTATTCATCAATGCTCTAGCAATTGCAACTCTTTGTTGCTCTCCTCCACTTAATTCATTCGGTTTATGATTGAGTCTATTTCCTAAACCCATTTTTTTCAAAAGGCCCGTAGCCCTTTCCTCTGAAGCGCCCTTATTGTTCGTGGCTATATAACCTGGCATAGCCACATTTTCCATGGCTGTAAATTCCGGTAATAAGTGATGGAACTGGAAAATAAAACCAATATTTTTATTTCTAAACTTAGCCAGGTCCTTTTTTGATAAATTTGTCACCTCCACACCATCAAACAAAACAGAACCACTATCAGGAATATCCAATGTCCCCATCATTTGAAGTAAGGTTGACTTTCCTGCCCCGGAAGCTCCCATTATGCTAGTAATGCTACCCGACTCTATGGTCAAATCAACTCCTTTAATTACTTCTAGGTCATTAAAGGATTTATGGATATTATTTAATTGTATCATAACTAAATAAAGGTATTTTTAATTTTTTTGTAATCTAAGAAATATAGCACTTTCAAAGAAACTAAATTATTCAGATCCGACTTCAAGACTTCTCGTGTACTTTCTAGGTAATTATTTTCAGAATGATCAAAGCTATCCAAATAAGAAGTTCTCAACAATAAACTCATTTCACTTCCAGGTGCAAATCTCCAAACACATCCAAGGTCAGCATTTAGACTATTAAACACTAAATCGTGTTTTTGACGCCCCTCTTCATCCAAACCATCATAAGCTGTATCCTCCAAATATCCCTTCTTCAATTGATGGAAAGAAGTATTCCTTAAATCCCTCCAATAATGCCTCATTCGAACACTGAAAGATAATTTAGAGTTTAAATGGTATTGAGCAGTCAATTCATGCACGAATGTTTTCAATTCCCTTTTGGCGAAAATTATTTCAGCCATATCGTCCGAAAAACTTTTACTCGTTTCTCCATCACTATCCAAGAAGGTTGTCCAACCTACGTGATTTCTATCAAAGTTGTGTCGTGCTTCCAATATAAAGGATAAATTATTACTTACGCGTATTCTTGGAGCCAACTTATACCCCACACTTTGATGTCCGTGATCAGATCTATTGTACACACTAACATTAGCATCTACAGCAATTTTTTTTCTGTAATCTGGAGATACCCAATATTGAATATATTGAGAAGCTCCCGTTATAAATTTATGATCAAAACCACCGGTTCTAGATTCGTAATAATTATTTTTTTCTATAAATCGTAAACTAGCATTTACACCATGACTTAGAAATTTATGAGTCGTTTCATTGGCTGATAAATTCACATCCCAACTCACAAATAAATTCGGGGCATATATATATTTTAGATGCATTTTAGCTTCAACCTCCCCATTGACTCTTTTCTTATTGGCTGTTAATTCTTTTAATTTCACAGCAGCATTCACATTGTACTTATTATTTACATCTATATAACCCAAATCATTGATGTCAAATTTGTCTGAGGTGATTTCCTCCCAAAAACTATAATTTAATTTTCCCGCAATTTTTTCAAATTGAAAACCTGTATTGAACCCAGTTTTATCCCCTTGTTCATCAAAAATATGTGATTGCTTCCAGGCTCCAGAAATTTGATATTTGTCCTTATTTAGAAATAATTTTCCTAATAGCGCATAGGTATAGGCATCCCTTGAAGATCCTTCTCTACCAACATAGGTATTTACCATAGCGATACTAGATCCATCCCTAAAAGCCTTATCTACTACAAAAACAGAGTAATTTGTAAGCGGATTTAATATAACCTCCCGTTTCGCACCAGATAATGTATCCAATACCATTGCCGTATTTTCTAGAGAAATTGCATTAAAGAACCCTGTCCCTAAACCGTTGTCAGACCTTCCTGAAAGTTTAAAGGCATTAAATAATTTTGGTTGCTTTATTTCTGATTCTACTTCTTCATCCATCCGCAATTGATCATCAATAGCATTCGCATTACCATTGGCAATTCTACGTGAATAGAATAAATCACCTTTGTTGAACAACTCTGTACCCTCTGTAAAAAAGTCTCTATTTTCATTTAGCCTGACTTCAAAAGGAGATATATTGTGTACTTCATTCACAAAATCGGATTGACCGAAATCTGGTACTAAAGTCATATCCATAGTATAACTATTTGAAAGACCATATTTCAAATCCATTCCCCCCACCGCATTCGGATTCGAAGAAGAATTTTCATCGTGAGAAATGGTTAGGTAAGGGAAAAGTGATAATCTAACAGGCGTCTTCAAGCCCTGAATTCCTTTTAAAATACCTGTTTGCTGGTCTTCATTTCCCAAAGAAGCATCCATAAACTGCCATGAACTAGTTTCCCGTGTTCTTCGTTTATGACGAACAATATTCAAGCCCCAAGACTGCACATCTGAATCGGGAAAACGAAGAGAAGAAAAAGGAATCTCAATTTCAGCAACCCAACCCTTATCGGTTATTTTAACTTTTGAATCCCAGATTGCATTCCAGCTGGCATCGCCATTTTTTTGATCAATTTGTATATTCCCTGCGGAGAGGTTAAACGCAAATTTATTTTGAGCATCATCGTACGGGAAAATTCTAATTTCAATCCAATCAGTATTCTTTCCAAATTCATCTCGGAAGCCCAATTCTTTTAAAATAGAATCGGGTTTTGAATCTTTCATAAATAAAGCAAAGTACACTGAATTATCTGTGTATGACACCTTTACTTCTGTCTGATATTCATCGGCAACCTTAGCACCATTATTAGGAGATTGTTCCACAAATCCAGTAGCACCTTTTTTAGTACTCCATGTAGTTTCATTTAAGAAACCATCCACTTTGATATTTCCTTCAACCCTAGTGGCCGAAAGTTGTTTTCTACTTTGAGCAAAGGCAGTTGAAAAACAACTCAAAACAAGTATAATAATCCAATTTTTCACTAAAATCACAGCTTTTAAATTCGATTTCAAAAATATCCAATAATTCCTATTGAACCTATAAATCTTTACAATCAAATAGAATTTATTCTAAAAGAATTTAGTCACTTAAAAAGTGTCCTTATAATTTTGGGTTTTTATCCTCCGAGAACTGAATAATTATGCAATAATATTTTTTCTAATTCATTACAATAGTCTATTTTTGCCATGCTTACATAAATCTTAAGACAAAGATGAATTTACACGAATATCAAGGAAAAGAAATATTAGCTAGCTTCGGTGTTGGAATACAAAGAGGTATAGTTGCTACAACTCCTGAAGAGGCTGTAGAAGCTGCAAAAAAACTTACTGAAGAAACGGGAACTGGATGGCATGTGCTTAAAGCACAGGTTCATGCTGGTGGACGTGGAAAAGGTGGTGGTGTAAAATTAGCCAAAAGCCTTGATGAAGTTAAAGAAATTGCATCGAACATTATCGGTATGCAATTGGTAACTCCTCAAACTTCTGCAGAAGGAAAGAAAGTACACCAAATTTTGGTTTGTGAAGATGTATACTATCCAGGTGAAAGTGAAACTTCTGAAATATACATGTCTGTTTTATTGAACCGTCAAACTGGTAGAAACATGATTATGTATTCTACAGAAGGTGGTATGGACATTGAAGCTGTTGCTGAAGCGACTCCAGAAAGAATCTTTACTGAAGAAATCGACCCAAGTTTAGGTCTTCAAGGTTTTCAAGCGCGTAAAGTTGCCTTTAACCTAGGATTATCTGGTGCTGCATTCAAAGCAATGACGAAATTCGTTACTTCTTTGTACAAGGCTTATGAAGGATCTGATGCTTCTCTTTTCGAAATCAACCCTGTATTAAAAACTTCTGATGATAAAATCATCGCTGTTGATGCAAAGGTGACTATCGATGATAACGCAATGTACCGTCATAAAGATTATGTTGCATTAAGAGATACTCGTGAAGAAGATGCAATAGAAGTTGAAGCAGGTGAATACGGATTAAATTTCGTAAACCTTGATGGAAACGTTGGTTGTATGGTAAACGGAGCAGGACTTGCAATGGCTACTATGGATATCATCAAATTATCTGGTGGTAACCCAGCGAACTTCCTAGATGTAGGTGGTACTGCAGATGCTAAACGTGTTGAGCAAGCTTTCAGAATTATCTTAAAAGATGAAAATGTTAAAGCTATCTTGGTAAACATTTTTGGTGGTATCGTAAGATGTGACCGTGTTGCTCAAGGTGTTGTTGACGCTTGCAAAAACATCGATGGATTAAATATCCCAATTATCGTTAGACTTCAAGGTACAAATGCTGAAGAAGCTAAATTGATTATTGATGAAAGTGGACTTGAAGT
>CAJXXR010000021.1 GCA_913063375.1 uncultured Flavobacteriales bacterium
ATGGCTCAAGTAGAATTAATCATGCCCAAAATGGGTGAAAGTGTTGCTGAAGCAACGATTATCAAGTGGTTAAAATCCGAAGGTGAGACGATTGAAATGGATGAATCTGTATTAGAGATTGCCACAGATAAAGTAGATTCTGAGGTGCCGTCTCCAGTAGAAGGTGTTATTTCAAAGATACTATTTCAAGAAGATGAAGTAGTACAAGTTGGTCAAGCCATTGCAATAATTGAAACAGATGCTGCTGGTGCAGCTGCAACTCCTACAACTTCTACTGTTGTTGAAGAGATTTCTAATGAAATTGAGAAAGCTCAAGAAGCGGTTGATACAACTTCTGCATCGTTAAGTAAGAAGTCTGATTCAGGTAGATTTTATTCTCCATTGGTTAGAAGTATTGCTTCTCAGGAAGGGATCTCAATGGATGAATTAGAAGTTATTACTGGTTCTGGAAATGAAGGGCGTGTAACAAAGGCAGATATTCTTCAGTTTGTTGAAGATAAGAAAGCTGGTAAAGTGAGTGCTCCTAAAGCGGCAGTAAAAGCAGCTCCAAAGAAGGCAGCGGCAGCTACAAAAACTATCACAGCTCCGACGGTTCCTGTGGGACCAAATGATGAGATCATTGAGATGGATAGAATGAGACGTATGATTTCTGATCATATGGTTATGTCTAAGCACGTTTCTCCACACGTTACCTCATTTGTTGAGGCAGATGTTACCGGAATGGTAGATTGGAGAAATGGTATTAAAGGAGACTTTAAAAAGAGAGAAGGACAAAATATTACTTTCACACCGCTATTTATTGAGGCTGTAGTAAAGGCTATTAAGGATTTTCCTATGATCAATGTATCTGTAAGTGGTCATACTATCATTAAGCATAATGATATTAATATTGGAATGGCAACCGCTTTACCTAGTGGAAACCTAATTGTTCCAGTTATTAAAAATGCGGATGAAAAGAGTCTATTGGGGATTACTAAGTCTGTAAATGATTTAGCAGTAAGAGCAAGAGGGAATAGTTTAAGTCCTGATGATGTTTCTGGAGGAACATTTACATTGACAAATGTTGGTGGATTTGGGAATGTAATGGGTACGCCTATTATAAATCAACCCCAAGTAGCAATCCTGGCTGTTGGTTCTATTCAGAAGAAGGTTGCCGTAATGGAGACTGAGCACGGAGATGTAATCGCTATAAGACAAAAAATGTTCTTGTCTTTATCGTATGATCATCGTGTAGTAGATGGTTCTTTAGGAGGGATGTTTGTAAGAAGAGTAGCAGACTACCTTGAACAATTTGATACAACTAGAACAGTTTAGTCTGTTTTACTTTATACCATAAAAAAAAGGAGCTATTTAATAATAGCTCCTTTTTTTATGATCGTGATTTTTTTTAGATCTCATTGATCTCCTCTTCAAAGTCGATTCCGAGGCTTTGAAGTTCCTTTAATACTGGATTGTAAATTTCAGGATGAACAGGTATATGTACACCTTTAAGGGATATCTTGTCTTTTAAGATGAGTCTAGCAGCAATTGCTAAAGGTAAACCTACCGTTTTGGCCATTCCTGTATTTATTTGATCATCACCAATAATTCCAAACGAGGAGGTGTGCGAATACTCTTTACCATCAATTTCATATTCAAATTGGTGTTGCATCACAATAAGATCTTTGTCCTCATTTGCAAGGGTCCATTTTCTCTCTAATATATATTGCAAGATTTGAGCAGGACTAGCTTTCTCTACTGGGATTACTTCTTCACTAAAAAGTCCTAACCACGCATACATTTTCAATCCATCTTCAGAAAGGTTGAAGTTTTCTTTGAATTTTTCCTCAATGGACTTTTCTCCAAAGGGTAAAAAAGTATTAGTGTATTGACGGAAAGTAGTGTTTTTCTGATTCTCCATTTCGTAGGAGTCATCAGTCATTCCTAGTTGGACGAATAGGTTCCAAGCTTTGGAATACCCAGGACGTCTTAACGTTCCTCTAAATAGAGTAGGGATGTAATCTAGGTTGTAGTATTTTTTATAGCTAATAGAGTCCCTGTTTGCGTAGGCTTCAAATTGACCAAATGAAAGGATGCTCATTTCCTCAATTCTGTTGAATAAATTGTGGTACGGAATATATTTGAGTCTTCCGTGTTGAAGAAATTGAGCCGTGCCTTGTCCTGCTAGAACAACATTTCTAGGGTTCCATGTGAATTTATAATGCCAAGGGTTGTTGTCTGATTCAGGAGCTATAAGTCCACCGCAGAATGATTTAAAGGATTTGAATTTCCCACCTTTTGCATGTACCTCATCAATAATGGTTTTAGCAGACATGTGGTCTATTCCTGGATCCAATCCTATTTCATTTAAGAAAAGTAGTCCCTTAGCGGAAACTTCTTCATCCATGTCTTTAAGTTCCTCACTTAAATAGGAAGCAGTTAGCAGGTTCTTTTCGAAGCTGAGGCAATCTTTTGCTACCATCAAGTGAAACCTTGCGGGAAGCATGGATATTACGATGTCAGCTGCCTGAATTTCTTGTTGTCTTTGTAGGTTGTTGAAAATGTCTAGGCTCAGAGCAATACCATTAGGATGGTTATTGATTTTTTCCTTTGCCCATTCATGGTTTTTATCTGCGACTTTCACTCTGTATCCAGATGAAGAGGCGTGATTTAGAAGGTTATTAATCAAAGCGACGGATGAACGTCCTGCGCCTATGACCAAAATAGTTTTCATGTGGAGAGAATTTGTTATATATATGGCTAATATACTTTATTTGTGTTAGATTTGTGATGTATCGAAAAGGATTATTTTATGCGATTAGTGAAGGTTTTCTATCTTTGTGTGTTTTTATTTAGTGCTCCATTATTGGCTCAAAATTGCGATGGTCCTATGAATACTGTGGCATTGAAAAATGTAGTTGAATATTTGAATAAAAACAACAATGAATTGGCTAGGCTTTCTTTTGCAAAGGATATTCTTGTACGGGAGTGCTTGAGTTGTGATCAGGCGATCCAAATATTGAAAACATTTAAGAGTGCAGCAAGTAGAGAAGCCTTTCTCACGGCTGTGAAAGAAGGTCGTTTGGTTGATGAACAAAATCAAGGAATCCTTGAGGAATTTAATGCTGAAAATTCGTTGAATTAGTACTATTTGAAAATGAATATAGCCATGCATAAAGTTATTCGAGCCAATGCAATTTCATGGATAATTGCAGTTTCTTTTGGGGCACTAGGTGCTCATTTTTTGAAAAATCACTTATCTCCAGATGCTTTAGATAGTTTTCAAGTAGGATTGAGGTATCACTTTTATTTTAATATCGCCTCCCTACTTATTATTTTGCTACAAACCCAAATTGAAATTCCTCGTATATCCCTAGTTTTAAGATTAATGACTGCTGGAACCTTGTTGTTTTCTGGGTCTATTTACTTGTTGAGTACTAGTGACTTAACGGGTTTATCTGTTCGGTTTTTAGGTCCAGTGACTCCCATAGGAGGAATGTTAATTATTTTTTCTTGGATTTTACTTTTTTTTAGCACTAAACCAAAAAGTAAGCTTTGATTTGGAAAAAAGCAGAACGAACTGTAAATATTAAGTAAAGATTTTATAATTTTGCCTCCGAGTGAAATACTCCTAAAAGCTTGAAAGAATGATTGAAAAAGGTACCCGTGCTTCGCACATTTCGGTAGGAAACTATGGTATTAAGGATGCAACAGTTCATTGGAATTTAAGTTCTGAGGAGTTGGTGCAGTTAAGTTTAGATAAAGGGCAAGGTAGTTTGTCTAGTGCTGGAGCCTTGGCTGTAGATACTGGTGAGTTTACTGGAAGATCGCCTAAGGATAGATTCATTGTTAAGGATGATCTAACTAAAGATGCAGTTTGGTGGGGTGATATTAACCTTCCATTTGATGCTGACAAATTCGATAAACTTTATGATAAGGTAGTCGGGTATTTAAACGGAAAAGAATTGTTTGCTAGAAATGCGTATGCTTGTGCGGATCCTAGTTACAAAATGAATATAACAGTTGTTAATGAATATCCATGGTCTAACATGTTTGCTAATAACATGTTCTTAAGACCTACTGAAGACGAAATCAATACTTTCGATCCAGAGTGGACTATTATTAACGCACCTGGTTTCATGGCGGATCCAGCTGTTGACGGTACACGTCAACACAATTTCGCTATTTTAAGTTTTACAAGAAAAGTTATCTTGATTGGTGGAACTGGTTATACTGGTGAGATCAAAAAAGGTATTTTCTCTGCACTTAACTTCATCCTTCCTTACCAGAATAATGTGCTTTCTATGCATTGTTCTGCCAATGTTGGAAACGAAGGGGATACAGCTGTATTCTTTGGTTTGTCAGGGACTGGGAAAACGACACTTTCAGCTGATCCAAAACGTAAATTAATTGGAGATGATGAGCACGGTTGGGCAAATGACTCTGTTTTCAACTTTGAAGGTGGTTGTTATGCAAAATGTATTGATTTATCTGCTGAAAAAGAGCCAGATATTTTCAAAGCAATCAGACCAGGAGCACTTCTTGAAAACATCGTTTATAAAAACGATAATAATGAAGTAGATTTCGAAGACGGATCTAAAACGGAAAATACACGTGTTAGTTATCCAATCCATTTCATCGATAATATTCAAACACCATCTAGTGGTCCTGCACCGAAGAATATTTTCTTCCTTACATGTGACGCATTTGGAGTTTTGCCTCCGATCTCAAAATTGACGAAAGGGCAAGCAATGTTCCACTTTATTTCTGGTTATACTGCTAAGGTTGCTGGAACGGAAGCTGGAATCACTGAGCCGCAAACAACTTTCTCTGCATGTTTTGGAGCGCCATTTATGCCGTTACACCCTACTTATTACGCTGAAATGCTAGGTAAGAAAATGGAAGAGAATGAAGTAAACGTTTGGTTGATCAATACTGGATGGAGTGGAGGTGGTTACGGAGTAGGTTCAAGAATGAAACTTGGATATACACGTGCTATGATTACGGCTGCATTAGAAGGTAAATTGGATAAGGTAGCCTTTACTCAACATGAATTGTTCGGATTGAATATGCCTCAAGAATGTGATGGTGTACCAACTGAGCTGTTGAATCCTAAAAATACTTGGGAAGATAAAGCTGCTTATACTAAAAAGGCACAAGAATTAGCTTCAGCATTTATTAAGAACTTTAAGCAGTTCGAGGAATATGCTAACGAAGAGATCATGTCTGGATCACCTAAAGCGATTGCAAACGCATAAGGTTGAAAATTAAATTCACGATACAAAATAGGCAGATATGATTCATATCTGCCTATTTTGTTTTTAGGTATTTGGGAATGATTCATTTTAGTTTCCGTTTTACAATGACTAAATTTGAGTAAAATATCACCCATGGAGCGATTAAGGTTTTTGACCTACCCTTTGTCTTTATTGTATAATTTCATAACCGCATTGCGGAATGGATTGTACTATATAGGTATATTGAAGTCGTTTCGCTCTGGTACTCCTACTATATGTGTAGGGAATTTAAGTACTGGCGGAACCGGTAAAAGTCCACATATCGAATGGTTGATAGATAAGTTAAGAGATAGTCATAAAATAGCTGTATTGAGTAGAGGATATCGTCGTAAAACGAAAGGATATCAATTGGCTACCTTAGAGTCCACAGCCAGTGAAATAGGTGATGAGCCGATGCAATTCAAGCAAAAGTATCCTTCTATTCAAGTTGCAGTAGACGAAAATAGAGTGAATGGTATTCAATGCTTAATTCAAAAGTTTAAGCCAGATGTTATTTTGCTAGACGATGCTTATCAACATAGAAGAGTAGATTCTGGTTTTAAGGTGCTGTTAACGGAATATCAAAAACCGTTTTTTAAAGATTTTGTATTAGCTGCTGGAAACCTGAGAGAAAACAGGATGGGTGCTAAGAGATCAGATATTGTTGTTGTCACAAAATGCCCAAAAGATATAACTGCTGTGCAGAAGCAGTATTTTCAAAAAAAGATAAAGTTCTATACAAAGTCACCTGTGGTTTTTTCACATGTTGATTATAATCCATTGAAAGCAGTTTGGGGAGACGCTATTGCCGAAACAAAATATGATCATATCATTGCGTTGACGGGAATTGCAAAGCCTGATATGTTTGTTAAAAGTGTGAAAGATATCGCAGGGCATGTTCAGCATCATAAATTTCCAGATCATTATGCCTTTAAACAGGATGATATGGAAGAATTACGGGCAAGTTTTGAAAAAATTGACATTCCTAGTAAGGCTATCATAACGACTGAAAAGGATGCTATGAGGCTAAAAGAATTTGAAGAGGAATTAAAAGATTTGCCGATTTACTATTGGCCTATAAGTATAGCGATGTCAGATTCGGATATTGAAGTATTCGATAAAAAATTGAATAGCTATTTAGCTAGATAAAGAAGCATTGATTTGTTAACTTTGCAAGGTTTAACTTTTGCTTAGAAAAATACCTAAAGTATTGGAAACGATAGATTACGATAAATATGAGTTAATTGTTGGCTTGGAAATTCATACCCAGCTAAAAACAATTACAAAAGCATATAGCTCAGATGCTTATGAATATGGTCATGGTGCGAATACGCAAACATGCCCAATTAGTTTAGGTCATCCTGGGACACTTCCTGTTCCCAATATGCGTGTGGTAGAATCAGGTATCAAACTAGGGCTTGCCTTAAATTGTACTATTCGTGAACGCAATGAATATGCTAGAAAGAACTATTTCTATGCGGATTTACCTAAGGGATACCAAATTACTCAGGATACTACACCTATTTGTACAGATGGTTTCATCGTTGTAAAAGATGCAAATGGTGAAGATAAGCGTATTGGTATTACGCGAATTCATATGGAGGAGGATTCCGGGAAAAGCATCCATGATATTGATCCTTTCGAATCTTTGATCGATTTGAATAGAGCAGGGGTGCCACTGCTTGAAATCGTTTCTGAACCTGATTTTAGATCTGTTGAAGAAGCCTATAATTTCCTAGCAGAAATACGTAGAATGGTAAAATACCTGGATATCTGTGATGGTAATTTGGAGGAAGGAAGTATGCGTTGTGATGCAAATATTTCTGTTCGACTTCGAGGTGAAGATACTTTACGTACAAGAGTTGAGGTGAAAAACATGAACTCTTTAAGGAATGTTCAACGTGCTATTCAGTACGAAGCTAAAAGACAAGTTGAAGTCTATGAAGCTGGAGGTGATGTATTCCAAGAAACTAGAAATTATGATGCCGGAAAGAATATCACTGTAGTAATGCGTACCAAAGAAGACGCACATGACTATAGATACTTTCCGGAGCCAGACATTCAGCCTGTATACGTTTACCAAAAAGATGTAGATGCTGTAAAGGACGCTATGCCTGAGTTGCCGTCTGAAATGTATAAAAGGTATGTGAATGAGTATAAATTGTCTGAATATGATGCTTCTTTATTGATTGAAGATAAAGAGATCGCTCATTACTACGGACAATTGATTGCTCTAGTTCCAAACTATAAAATGGCTTGTAATTATTTGATGGGGACGGTAAAGTCTTATTTGAATGAAAAAGCAATTAGTATTGGTGAATTACCTATTACTATTGAGAAATTGAGTGCGCTAATTAAGTTGGTTGAGGCTGATAAGATTAGTCATTCTTCTGCAAATCAAAAGTTATTCCCAGCGATGATTGCTGATCCTACTGCAGATGTTACGGAATTAGCCAATAGCTTAAATATCATGCAGGAAAGTGATTCTGGATTCCTAGAAACCGTTATTGCTGATGTTATTTCTGCTCATCCAAGTGAATTGGAAAGGTATAAGGCTGGACAAAAACAATTGATGGGGATGTTTATGGGGCAAGTAATGAAAGCGTCAAAAGGAAAAGCAGACCCTAAGGTTACAAGTAAATTATTAGCAGAAATGTTAAATAAAGCATAAAAATGATAAAGCATATTTTTTTAGGATTAATTGCCTCAATTCTATTGATTGGATGTGGTAATTCAAATTCTATTCCTGAGGGTAAAAACTTCAGTATTGAAGCAAATATTACTGGAGCCGATTCTATCTTCGTAGTTAAAATTACACCTGAAAGTCGTGTTCCTTTAGATACCTTGTTTATGGGAGAGGAAGGGAAAGGAGCTACCTATTACGGACATGTTGATAAAGGCGATTTTTTCGCACTTGTTTTGCCTAATGGCGATATCATAAACATGTTTTTGGAGCCTACTGATAAAATACTGGTGAATGGTTCTTCAGATGATTTTTCAGCTGTAGCTAATATTTCAGGTTCTAAGATTTCGCAAGAAATTCGCGACTTGGATTTTTATTTCCATGAAACACTTCATAAAAGAGATTCTATTTATAAATTGGCAGGAACGGTTGATCAAGATAGGTATAAGGAGGTTCAAGATTCTTTTAATCAATTGAGTTTGAATCACAGAGCTTATTTGGAGAAATTTATTAAAGATCACATTGGTTCACCTTCAACCATTTTTGCAATCTACAATGTAATAAATCAAACACCAGCCTTTGATCTTTATCAAGATTATGAATGGTTTAAAATGGTAGGGGATAGCTTATATGTAGATTATCCAGAATTGTCTCATACAGGATTTTTCAATAAGTTACTCAGCCAAGCGGATGCTCCAAACTTTAGTATGGAGAATGATAAAGGAGAAGTCGTTAATTTGACTGATTTCCGTGGAAAGTGGGTATTGTTAGATTTTTGGGCTTCTTGGTGTAAGCCATGTAGAGCACAAGCTCCTTTATTAAAGAATATACACACTAAATATCCAGATTTGGAGATTGTAAGTGTATCAATTGATGGAGGGCCTAGACAAAAGAATCCGAAATCAGATTGGTTAAATGCGATCAAAGATGATGGTATAGCAGATTGGACACACTTATCAGACTTACAAGGGGGAGACTCTCCAGTAACTAGACTATTTGGGTTTACATCTATACCATTTACTGTAGTGATCAGTCCAGAAGGGCGTATTGTTGCCAAGAATTTGAGAGGTAGCAATTTGGCTTTATTCATTTCAAGTAGATTGAAAAAATAAACGTGTCTAAAGATTTAAAGATATATTTCGCCTCAGATTTTCATCTAGGTGTACCTAATAGGGAACAGAGCTTAATTCGAGAGAAGAGAGTCGTTCGGTGGTTGGATATGGTTTCAGTAGATGCTGATGAAATCTACTTGCTAGGTGATGTCTGGGATTTTTGGTTTGAGTATAGCAAGGCTGTTCCAAAAGGCTATGTGAGACTGTTAGGGAAGTTGGCCGAACTGTCAGATAAAGGGATTAAAATCCACTTCTTTACAGGGAATCATGATATGTGGACTTTCGGATATCTTGAAGAAGAGATTGGTTTAACCTTACATCGAGAACCACAAGTTCGGACCATAAATGGTAAGAATTACTTCATTGGACATGGAGATGGTTTAGGGCCTGGTGATAGTGGCTATAAGTTTTTGAAAAAAATATTTACCCATCCTTTGTGTCAATGGCTATTTGCGCGTGTTCATCCCAATTTTTCATTTTCAATTGCAGAGTACTTTTCTAGGAAAAGTAGATTGGCAAATGGAGATGTGGATATGAAGTATCTAGGAGATGAAGAATGGCTGTACCAGTTTGCTAAAGAGACAAATATTAGCCAAGTCAATGATTGTTATATCTTCGGTCATCGTCACCTTCCTTTGGAAGTTGAAGTGGAAGGAGGTACAGTATATTATAATCTTGGAGAATGGATAAATTACAATTCGTATGGTGTAATTGATGGTTCAAATTTTGAATTGAGATTTTTCGAATCGAAATACACAAAAGCAATAAATAAATAAGCATGTCAAAAATAGCATGGATTACTGGCGCCAGTTCTGGAATCGGAAGTGCCACAGCAATAGAATTAGCTAAATTGAAATATGATCTTATTCTATCAGCAAGAAGGTCTGAGAGATTGGAGGAATTGAAAAATTCCATTATAGCTGAGTTTGGTGTGGATGTTCATGTTTTGTCTTTGGATGTTCGGGATAGAGAAGCCGTTTCAGCTGCTTGTGAAAGCCTGGATGAAAGATGGAAAGAGATTGATGTTTTGGTGAATAATGCTGGCTTGGCTTCAGGATTAGATCTTTTTCAAGATGCTTCATTAGATGATTGGGATCAAATGATAGATACCAATGTGAAAGGATTATTGTATGTATCGAAAGGTGTAGTTCCTTTTATGATTAATAGAAAAAAAGGACATATCATTAATATAGATTCTACAGCTGGTAAAGAAGTTTACCCAAAAGGAAATGTGTATTGTGCCACGAAATATGCAGTAGATGCAATTAGTAAGGGGATGCGTATTGATCTATTGGAACATGCTATAAAAGTAACCAATTTATGTCCTGGAATGGTGGAGACGGAATTTTCTAAAGTCCGCTTTCATGGAGACGAGGAAAAGGCCTCAAAGGTATATACAGGTTACCAACCATTGGTTGCTGAAGATATAGCAAATTGTATTGGTTTTGCCGTTTCCTTACCAGATCATGTTTGTATCAATGATATGGTAGTGACCTGTACTGCTCAAGCAAACTCTATGTTTACTAAGAAAGACTAGGTGTAGCTCTTGTAGTCAATAAAATATAAAGGTTCAAAACACTCGTTTTGAACCTTTTTTATTGAAGGGTATTTTGAACTATTATATCCGTAGCACCTTTGTGTTGATGAATAAAATGACTTGCAGCTTTTGAGGCAGTAGTGTAGTTTTCTTCATTTATGAAGTCAGCTATACTGGCAATAAGTTCTTCTTCTGTGCTGATAGATATTCCTGCACCAATTTCAATAAGCTGTTTTGCTTCTTCAAATTTTTGGAATTTTGGTCCAAATAAAACAGGCTTGCCATATGTTGCTGCTTCTAATGTATTGTGAATACCAACGCCAAATCCTCCTCCTATATAGCACAATGTTCCAAATCTGTATAAGTACTTCAATTTCCCAATATTGTCAATTAGAAGTACATCTGCATCCTTTATCAGTTGGGTATCCATTGTGGTGCTATATCTAATTATTTTCAATCCTGTAGACAAGCTTTCAATCTGCTTCAAGTGTTGTTCATGAATTTCATGTGGAGCTAGGATTAACTTCCATGAGGATTCACTATTCTCTAGAAACTTGAAAATCAATTTTTCATCTTCAAGCCAAGTACTTCCTGCAACCAGAACTTTTTTAGAAGATTGAGTAAAAGCTTCAATCTTAGAATCTGTAAAAGAAGTTTGGTTGAGTTCTGATACTCTGTCAAATCGGGTGTCCCCAGTTATGCTGTAGTTCGTGAAATGATGTTCTTGAAGTATGTCCGCTGATTGTTGGTTCTGAACAAAGAAATGGTCCACTTTGCCCAGTGTGTTATTTCTGTACCACTTAGCATTTGGTTTGAAAAAGTATTGATCAGGCCTAAATATTGCTGAAATCATATAGATAGAGCTTCCCGAATTCTTCAGTGCTGCAAATAAATTTGGCCAGAATTCATACTTTATGAAATAGGCTTTTTTGATATTTAAAGCTTGGGTAAATGCTTGGACTTTCTTTAGAGTATCAATTGGTAAATACAGGACCAAATCTGCTAAAGGGTTGTTTTTCTGGATTTCAAATCCACTTGGGGAGAAAAAACTCAAGACGATTTTATAGTCTGGATATTTTTTTTTGATCTCTTCCAGTAAAGGTCGTCCTTGTTCGAATTCTCCTAAGCTACTACAGTGAATTAGAATAACGGGAGTGTTACCCAGTTTTGCCTTGGTAATTCTGTCTAGTATATTCTGCCTACCATTCACCCATAACTTAGCTTTTGGATGGAATAGAGATATCCCTTTCATGAGAATGGAATAGAGTTGAATAGAAAGGTTGTATAGATTCCCCATTTAGCAACTAATAAAAATGATATTTATCTGTAACTCTCTTATATGTAGGGATAACCCAGCCAATTTTTATTCCTATTAGGCTGTCAAATTTTGAGCCTGAAACGGGTTTCATCTCCTGGTAAGAGTATTTTCTTAAATTCTTAGTGTAGGCCTGAATAAATTCTAAGCCCACATAAAAGTTGACCA
Organism: uncultured Flavobacteriales bacterium; assembly: GCA_913063375.1. GTDB lineage: Bacteria > Bacteroidota > Bacteroidia > Flavobacteriales > CAJXXR01 > CAJXXR01. The sequence goes on from CAJXXR010000021.1 coordinate 12,071, forward strand.
CTTTTTTATCACTCAAATGAATATAACCTATACTCTGACTAGTAGATGGTCCTGCAGAAAGGTTGTCATATCCTTTTAAAATTTCTTCATCTAGAAATATTGGAGACTTTGCATCGATGTCTTCAATTTTAATTTTGTGATAGAGGTATCCAGCTCCAAATTGAAGCCAAAGGCCAGAGTTTTTGTTTGAGCCGAATATAGGGTAAACCTTTCCAATATTTAGGCTGAAGTTCATTCCCCTTTCATCCATCGAAATTTGAGTCGTACGTCCATCAGAAGCCAAGGCGCCGGAGCTACTGATAATATTACTTACTAGTTCGGTTTCGTTTTTAACATTCCCTCCAGTAATGAAGCTAACCTGACCTCCAAAAGTCCAATTCGTTTTTAATTTCCGATTGAAAGCTACGTTGATATTCGTGCTTTGACCAAAGTTCTCTTTGAGGTCTCCACCTGGTTCGTGAATTGATAGGGATGCTTCAAATATAGAAATTGCCACTGCAGAATCAGCGGTAGTTTCTTGTGCCTTTATAGTGAAGGCTATCGAGCAAAATAATAGAACGGATAGAGTATGTTTTAGCTTCATGCTTTTATGTGAAATAGTACAATTTAGAGCGAAGATAATTATTTTCTTATTTGCATGTTCGTAATGATTGGTAATAATGTTTTTTATTATGTTTAGTTTTTTTTATATGTTTACGGCGATTTATAAGCTGTTTTTTCATATTATTTATTAGATTGAGCTCTTTGTTAGCCTTTGTGTCGTGTGATGATTAGGCGGAGTGTCATGATATCGTATCCTGATAATATTCATTTTGTATTTCTATTTTGGGTTGTGTAGGTAGTTGAATATAAGAGTTGTATAGTGTATGTTTCGGCGTTAAATCATTTGATTTAAACGGATGTTTACGTGGTGATATTGTAAAATAAAGGTGAAAAATAGGTGTTTGAACGAAGATAATTGTTGAATTATCGTATTTACTTATTGTTTTATCTTTTGAATCATACCTTTGAAAAATTAACACTTATATCAAATTACTCAATTAACTAATTTTTTTAAATATGAGTTCAAATCAAATTCGTTTAGCCATTTTTATAGAGGGCGCCTTCTTTGTTAAAATCAACACCTATTATAGGTATCATCACCGTGTAAAAAGTAATATGACCTTCAATGGCTTATTTGACTTTTTATGTGCTGAGGTAGCATTTTTAGAAGAGGTACCTCCAAGGTTCTGTAAAATGGTAGAATCACATTGGTACAGAGGAAGGTTTTCAACGGCACAGTTGGAGAAAAAAGTTTCAGATCCTGCTCAGCGATTTAAGCAGATGGTTAATGAGCGTAAATTGGATGACTTATTTATGTATCAAGGAATCACTCAGCATCATTATCCAGTGCAATACAATCCAAAGACAGGTCAAATGGGTGATGCTATTGTTAGCATGTATCTTTCAGTGGATGCTTTATCTAAAGCGGCTTTAGATCAGTTTGACGGAATTGTGTTATTGGCAGGTGATTCATCCTATCTACCGCTATTGAAAAAAATAAATGCGCTAGGTAAAAGGGTCGTATTACCAGTATGGAATTTTGAATTTGAAAATGAAAATGATTCAGGAATTACTAGAAATGTAACAAGAACTAGTCAAGCTTTGGTTGATGAATGTACTTATCCAATCCTTATGTCTGATTTTGTAGATCATGATTCAGAAGATAATGACAAGTTTAGGAAAATGATATTCCGAGTATAACTATTGAACTACTGAAATTTCTTATTTTTGTTAATCTAGGATAATTGGATTTGAATTTTGTCGGGTCTAAAAATGTATTAAAAGATGTCAGAAATAAGAATGGTTGACCTTGTAGGTCAGTATCAAGAAATAAAAGAAGAGCTTCGTGAAGCCTTTGATTCAATTTTAGATAATGCGTCCTTTATTAATGGTTCAGAGGTAAAGGATTTCGCAAAAGAGTTTGAGGAGTACTTAGGGGTAAAACATGTTATTCCATGTGCTAATGGTACTGATGCCTTGCAAATAGCTTTGATGGCTTTGAATTTAGCTCCAGGATCAGAGGTTATTTGTCCTAGTTTTACCTTTGTCGCTACGGCTGAGGTAATTTCCTTACTTGGTTTGAAACCTGTATTTGTAGATGTTAATCCAGATACTTTTAATTTGGATTTAGAATCTGTAGAAGCAAGTATTTCAAGAGACACCAAAGTAATAATCCCTGTACATCTTTATGGGTTGCCAGTTGATATGGAACCGTTATTACAATTAGCCAAAGAGAAGGGGCTTAAAATTGTAGAGGATACTGCTCAGGGTATAGGTGCAGATATTCAAATTGATGGTTCATATAGAAAAGTTGGAACTATAGGTGATATAGGATGTACTTCTTTCTTCCCTTCAAAAAATTTGGGTGCATACGGTGATGGTGGTGCAATCATGACAAATGATGACCAGTTAGCTGATAAGATGCGCAAGATTGTCAATCATGGAATGGAAAAAAGATACTACCACGAATTGGTAGGTGTTAATTCCAGATTAGATACTTTACAAGCAGCTGTTTTAAGAATAAAACTAAGAAAATTGGATACCTATAATTCTAATAGGAATTCTGCTGCTGAATTTTATACTGAAGCGTTTAGTCAAGTAGAGGAGCTTATCTGCCCTACGATTCCTTCAGATAGAAAACATGTTTTTCATCAATATACACTTCGAGTAAAGAATGGAAAGCGTGATGCTCTAAAACAATATATGGATGATTTAGGGATTCCAGCGATGGTCTATTACCCTGTGCCACTACATGAGCAGCAACCATATAGACGGGAAAGAATTTCTCCACACGGCCTTCCAGTTACAAGAACTTTGAAAGATGAAGTTATTTCCTTACCAATGCATACGGAATTAACCGCTTCTCATTTGAATGAAATAACACAAGCGGTAATTAAATTCTTTAACTAAAGATTTATTTACTTTTATAATATAAAAAGAAAGAATACTGTTTTAATAAAGTTAAAGCAGTATTTTTTTTTCTAATAATTGTGATATGGGCTTATTTGATAAGTTATTTAGTAAAGAATTACCCTTGGTGGACATGAATCGTATTAAGGTGGATATGCATTCACATTTAGTACCAGGCATAGATGATGGAGTCAAGGATTCAGAGGAGTCTGAAAATACTATTAAAGGATTAAAAGATTTGGGTTTTCAGCAATTGATCACCACACCACATATCATCAGTGATTTTTACAAGAATACATTTGAGTCTATTACAGAACAAAACAAAAAACTGAATGCATATCTAGTAGAAAAGAATCAACCAGGTGATATGAGGGCAGCTGCTGAATATTATCTTGATTCAGAGTTTATGCAGTTGGTAGAGCAAAAGAAACTGTTGACCTTAGGAGATTCGGATTACGTTCTTTTTGAATTGTCAATGATTGAAAAGCCTTATAATCTTAATGACGTCATTTTTAAAATGATGTTGAATGGATATAAACCAATATTGGCACACCCCGAACGATATGCTTTTCTTGCTGGTACTTTGGATAAATACTTAGACCTTAAAAATAGAGGTGTTTTGTTTCAGGTTAACCTGATGTCCCTCGTTGGTCATTATGGAAAAGGAGTACAGAAAACTGCAGAATTATTAATTGATAATAATTTGATTGATTTTGTGGGGACTGATTGCCATAGATTAAGACATTTACCAATTATTGAAAAAAGTCTGAAAAGTAAATATTGCCATAAATTGGTAAACAATTTCGAATTGAAAAATTTGGACTTACTAAAGCATTAACTAATATTTCGCCAAGTTTTGTCTTCGTTCTAATCAACCTTTTAGAAGGATTCGACTTCGGTTTTTAATAAATCGAAGATGAAATGAATACGAATAGAATTTCATAACTTGGTGATCACTTTTAAACGCGTTAAGAATGAATCTAAAAAACTATGCCTTAGGTTCTTGGCAGGAAGGTCAAGGTGAAGGAATTAGTCTATATAATGCAATTACTGGAGAGGAAATTGCAAAAGCATCAAGTCAAGGCTTAGATTTTGCCGAAATGATGGGATATGCCCGAACAGTGGGAGGACCAGCATTGAGAAAAATGACTTTCCAGGAAAGAGGTCGAATGTTAAAGCAATTGGCTTTGCATTTGATGTCTAAAAAGGATATGTTTTATAAACTAAGTGCAGCAACAGGAGCTACCAAGGTAGATTCTTGGATTGATATTGAAGGTGGAATTGGAAACCTTTTTGCCTACGCTAGCCTTAGAAAGCAATTTCCAGATGAAACATTTTATGTAGATGGTGATACAGCACCTTTGTCTAAAGGTGGTTCTTTTATTGGTCACCATATTTGTGTGCCAAAAAGAGGTGTAGCTATTCACATTAATGCCTACAACTTTCCAATTTGGGGAATGCTGGAAAAGATTGCTGTTAACTTTTTAGCAGGTGTACCTGCAATCGTAAAACCAGCAACGGTTACTTCATTTTTGACTGAGTTGATGGTGAAGGAGATTGTAGATTCCAATATTTTACCCGCTGGAGCGCTGCAGTTAATCTGTGGTTCAGCTAGAGGAATTATTGAACATGTAACTTCTCAAGATGTAGTAACTTTCACAGGTTCTGCTACGACTGGGAAAATGCTAAAATCTCATCCTAGAATTACTGAAGAGGCAGTGCCTTTTACAATGGAAGCAGATTCATTGAACTGTAGTGTCCTAGGGCAAGATGCAGTTCCTGGAACAGCTGAATTCGACCTTTTCATAAAGGAAGTATCTAGAGAAATGACCGTGAAATGTGGTCAGAAATGTACCGCAATTAGAAGAATTTTAGTGCCGGAGAATCTGGTAGATGATGTTAAAATTGCACTTTCTGGTAGGTTGGCAAAAACGGTTGTTGGGGATCCTTCAGTAGAGGGTGTTCGAATGGGAGCTCTTGCTGGTTTTGATCAAAGAGTAGAAGTTATAGAAAAGGTAAACCAATTGGCAAAAAGTCAAGAAATGGTATTTGGAACCTTGGACTCTATAGATGTTAAAGGAGCCAGTTTTGATAAAGGTGCCTTTATTTCCCCAATTTTATTCTATAACGATAGTCCTTTTACAAAAACGGATGTGCACAATGTTGAAGCCTTCGGTCCTGTAAGTACGATTATTCCTTATAAAAATATTGATGAAGCTATTGAATTAGCTCAGATGGGAAAAGGTTCATTGGTTTGTAGTATAGTTACCGCTGATGATGATATAGCAAAAGAATTTGTCTTAGGTGCTGCTGCATTCCATGGAAGAATTTTGATTCTTAATGCAGATTGTGCTAAAGAAAGTACTGGTCATGGTTCACCAATGCCTATGTTGGTTCATGGTGGTCCAGGTAGAGCCGGTGGAGGTGAAGAAATGGGTGGAAAACGTGGTGTATTGCATTATATGCAGAGAACTGCGGTACAGGGAAGCCCTACTACATTGACCAAATTGACTGGTGTGTATCAGTACGGTGCAAAACAAGAAGAAGCCCATATCCATGTCTTTAGAAAACATTTTGAAGAACTAGTTATTGGGGAGACTGTATTTACACATAAGCATACAGTAACTGATGCTGATATTGTAAACTTTGCCAATGTCAGTGGTGATAATTTCTATGCCCATGTAGATGAAACATCTTTAGATGGAACTATTTTCGAGGGTAGAGTGGCGCATGGTTATTATATTCTATCTAAGGCTGCAGGGATGTTTGTAGACCCTAGAAAGGGACCAGTATTGCTGAATTACGGATTGGAAGATTGTAGATTTACAAAGCCTGTCTATCCTGGTGCAACCATTGGAGTTCGCTTTACAGTGAAGGAAAAAGTAGATCAGGAAAAACGTTCTGAAGATGATATCGCAAAAGGAATTGTAAAATTCTTAGTAGATGTATATGATGAAACAGGAGAGACTGTTGCTATTGCAACAATCCTTACAATGGTTCGTAAATTGAATCAAGAAGAATAAGAATTAGTACAGATATTAAGGGAATAGTGCATTGGTGCTATTCCCTTTTTTATTTTCTAAATTTTAAATAAAAGCACTAATGGAATTTTTAATGAGACCTGAGGTTTGGGGAGCCTTACTTACCCTAACCTTTTTAGAGATCGTTTTGGGAATGGATAATATAATTTTCATTTCTATTGCAGCCAATAAATTAAAAGAAGAGGAACAAGGTCGAGCTCGAAATGTTGGAATGTTTCTCGCTATGTTACTTAGAGTTATCTTGTTATTCGGAATTTCATTTTTGATAGCAATGCAAGATTCCTTTATGGATTTTGATCTGGGCTGGCTAAAAGTGGGCGTTTCTGGTCAAAGTATTATTATGGCTCTTGGGGGAATGTTCCTATTGTATAAGAGTACAAGTGAGATCCATCATAAGCTAGAAGGGGAAGAAGAAGAGGAGCAAACAGTAAAAAAGAAGATCTCCATATCAAAGGTGATAATGGAAATTACCCTTATAAATATTGTATTCTCTTTCGATTCAATCTTGACTGCCGTAGGTATGACAACGGGTCTTGATGGTTCATTAAGTGTGATGATTATTTCTGTTGTACTTTCAATGGTAATTATGATGGTGTTTGCTGGACCAGTAGGAAAGTTTGTAAATAAGCATCCTTCCATTCAAATGCTTGGATTATCATTCTTAATATTAATTGGCTTTATGCTGATCGCTGAAGGGGCTCACCTTGCTCATTTATCCATATTTGAAACACATATAGGCGTTATTCCAAAAGGGTACTTATACTTTGCTATTAGTTTTTCATTATTCGTTGAATTCTTGAATTTGAGATTGAAAAGAAGGGCCATAGCAAAAAGAACTAAAAAATAAAAAAAAGCTCATCCTTCAACAGGATGAGCTTTTTTTTTAAATGATGGTTGATTGCCCAATTTCTAAGTATTCGAAATTTATCTGATTCTCTTCTAGAATGAACTGGCGAATAAATTCACCAACCTGTTCTGTGCTGAATGGTTTCGTTTGGTTTAGGTCCGGCGTTGTTGCTTCATGTTGAATAGCTATTTCCACTGCTTCTCTAATCATGTTTGCTTCTTCGGTTAGATTGAAATGATCGAGTAACATCGCTGAAGATAGTATGGAAGCTATAGGGTTTGCAATGTTTAGTTCTTTTGCCTGCGGATATGATCCATGGATAGGCTCAAAAAGAGCATTATCGTTACCGATAGACGCAGAAGCAAGAAGTCCTATAGAACCTGCTATTACGCTTGCTTCATCCGACAAGATGTCTCCGAACATGTTCTCAGTCAATATAACATCAAATTGTTTTGGGTTTAGAATTAATTGCATGGCGGCATTGTCTACAAATAAGTAGTCAACAGCTACTTCGGGATAATCTTTTGCCATTAGGGCGATTTGTTTTCTCCAAAGCCTACTAGTTTCCAATACATTCGCTTTATCGACTAACGTCAGCTTGTTGTTCCTGCTTTGAGCTGCCTGAAAGGCTAGTTTTGCTACCCTTTCTATTTCATATTTTGAGTAGCTGCAAAGGTCGGTGGCGACTTCTTCATTTTGGCTTAGCGATTTTTCACCAAAGTAAATTCCACCCGTTAATTCTCTAAAAATGGTAATGTCAACTCCTTTTATTATATGTTCTTTTAAAGGAGATTGATCCGTTAGCTTATCGTAAGCAGTCAAAGGACGAATGTTTGCAAACAAACCTAATTCCTTCCTTAAAGCCAGTAAGCCTTGCTCAGGACGCACTTTTGCCGATGGGTCATTGTCGTATTTTGGATCACCAATTGCACCAAATAGTATGGCATCAGACCTTTTACAAAGCGCTAGTGTTTTCTCAGGGAGAGGGTTTCCAAATTTATCAATAGCAATGGCTCCTACACTTGCCGATTCAAATTCGAAGGAATGATCGAATCTTTGTGCAATAGCCTCTAAGATTTTTTGTGATTCGTTGATTACTTCTGGACCAATTCCGTCTCCAGGAAGTACAGCAATTTTTAATTTCATAGTTTCGAGGGGTCAGTTTTGTTCGAATTCAGCAATTAGATCTTGGATGCTCACTAAATAATCAAGATCATCATAACCTTCTAACAAGCAGGTTTTTTTATAGTCATTGATTTCAAATTTCTCCGACAACTGAATGCTTTCAATAGAGACAATTTGATTATCTAAGTCTATAGAGATACTGGTTTCAGGTTGCTTTTCGATAATTGAAAAAATACTGGACAGGATTTCTTTCGAAACTTTAATAGGTAGCAAACCGTTGTTTAAGGCGTTGGTTTTAAAGATATCCGCAAAATAGCTTGAGATTATGACACGAAAGCCATAGTCATAAATCGCCCAGGCGGCATGCTCCCTACTGGATCCGCATCCGAAATTCTCTCCTGTCACAAGTATTTTTCCATTGAAAGAGGGTTGGTTAAGGATAAAATTTGGGTTGATTTTATCATCTGAATGATAACGCCAATCTCTAAATAAATTATCTCCAAAACCTAAACGATGAGTAGCCTTTAAGAATCTAGCTGGAATGATTTGATCCGTATCGATATTGTTTACCGGTAAAGGAACGGCTGTAGATTTTAAGGTGTTGAACTTCTCCATAAATCTATTGTTTTGTATAGTCTATTATCCTACCATGAATTGCTGTTACAGCTGCCATGTATGGACTCGCTAAAATTGTTTTTGCACCTGGTCCTTGTCTTCCTTCAAAATTTCTATTGGAAGTAGATACGCAATATTCTCCTCTAGGGATTTTATCTTCATTCATTGCTAAACAGGCAGAGCATCCTGGTTCTCTTAATTTGAATCCAGCTTCGTTAAAAATGAGATCTAAACCTTCATCTTTGATTTGTTTTGCAACAATTTGAGACCCTGGGACAATTAAAGCGTTAATGTTTTTAGCTTTTTGCCTCCCTTTTAGATAGCTGGCTACCACTCTAAAATCTTCTATTCTTGAATTTGTACAGCTTCCAATAAAAACATGGTTGATGGGAAGGTTGATTAAACTGGTTCCACCTTTAAATCCCATATAGGTTAGAGACCTATTGAAAGAATCATCGTTTAATGTTGGAATGACTTCGTCTATGGCTATTCCCATACCTGGATTTGTGCCGTAGGTGATCATTGGTTTGATATCCTCAGATCTAAAATGGTATTCTTTATCGAAACGGGCGGTTTTATCAGAGAACAGTGTTTTCCACTGTTTCAACTTTACTTCAATTTCATCTTCGGAAGGTGCAAATTTTCTTCCTTCCATATAGTCGAATGTTTTTTGATCAGGAGCAATAATTCCACCTCTAGCCCCCATTTCAATCGACATATTGCAAACAGTCATTCTGCTCTCCATACTCATGTTTTCAAAGACCTCTCCTGCGAATTCAATGAAATAGCCCGTGCCTGCATTAGTTCCCAGCTGAGCTATAATGTAAAGGATAACATCTTTAGCATATATGCCAGGAGTTAGTTTGCCATTAATTGTGATTCGCATGGTTTGTGGACGGTCCATTAGGAGGCATTGGCTGGCAAAAACTTGTGCTACTTGACTTGTGCCAATACCAAAAGCAATACAACCAAATGCTCCATGAGTGGAAGTATGGGAGTCTCCACAAACGATGGTCATTCCTGGTTGAGTTATTCCTAGCTCAGGAGCTATTACGTGAATAATTCCTTGGTATGGATGGCCAATTCCATATAGTTCAATATTGTTCTTTTCACAATTTGTCTTTAAGGCCTCAATTTGTTCTTTGGAGCGAACATCTTTGATTGGTAGATGTTGATTTTCCGTTGGAACATTGTGGTCCATTGTTGCGGTTATTTTTTCCGGTCGGAAAATATTTAAGCCTCTATTACTAATCTCGTTGAAGGCTTGAGGGCTAGTGACCTCATGAATCAAATGTCTATCGATATATAGTACATTTGGGCCGTTCTCTATTTGGGTAACAATATGTTGATCCCAGATCTTTCCAAAAAGTGTTTTTGCCATTTTAGATCATTTTGATTCCATATTGTTCTCTAGACATTTCCATGATGCGGTGTAAATCATCTTCTAAAACTTCTTTTTTTGCATCAGCAAAGCTTAAGAATTGTTTGTACACTTGATCTAGTTGAAGTTTTGTTAGTTCGTATCCTATCAATTTTGCTCTGTAGGCGAGGGCTGCTCTTCCACTTCTTGCAGTGAGAATAATTTGAGACTGGTTTACGCCAACATCTTCAGGGGCAATGATTTCATAAGTTTCTCTATTTTTTATGAATCCATCTTGATGGATTCCAGAACTGTGCGCAAAAGCATTGGTTCCAACTATGGCCTTATTTGCTTGTACAAACATTCCCATATTGTCTGCAACCATTTTACTAGTGTCTGTCAATAGCGTACTATCCACTCCAGTTGTATAGTTGAGGTGGTCGTGTTGTTTAAGAATCATTACAATTTCTTCCAGAGATGTGTTACCAGCCCTCTCTCCAATTCCGTTGATGGTGCATTCCACTTGTCGTGCTCCGTTCAATACACCAGATAATGCATTGGCAGTAGCCATTCCCAAATCATTGTGACAATGACAAGAAATAATCACATCATCAATTCCTTTTACATTTTCTTTAAGGAATCGAATTTTATTACCATACTCATGTGGAAGGCAATATCCCGTAGTATCAGGGATGTTCAAGACGGTTGCACCAGACTTTATCACAGCTTCGCAAACTCTTGCTAAGTATTCATTACTTGTCCTGCCAGCATCTTCAGCATAGAACTCAACATCTTCAACATATTTTTTTGCATAACTGACGGCTGCAGTTGCTCTTTCAAGGATTTCTTCTTGATTGGAGCGAAATTTATGTTTGATATGACTGTCTGATGTACCAATTCCCGTATGGATTCGAGGTCGTTTAGCTGGCTTTAATGCTTCAGCAGCAGCTTCTATATCTTTTCTGTTGGCACGGGTTAGTCCACAAACAGTTGCGTTTTGTACCAGTTTGGAAATTTCTTTCACTGAATTGAAATCTCCAGGGCTAGAAATTGGAAAGCCAGCCTCTATAACATCAACCCCTAAATGATCCAATCTTTTTGCTATTAAAAGCTTCTGCTCTGTGTTCAATTTGCATCCAGGAACTTGCTCTCCATCGCGAAGAGTTGTGTCAAAAATATGTATCCTTTCTTTGCTCATTATTCAGTTATTTTGTCTTCTTTGGTCGTGCAATTTAGATTGAAGATTGAGTTTTTTGTATTGATTATGTCAATTCACTACAATGCCTAAAAACAGATTTTAAATTGTAACTTAATGTTTGTTAGTGTTTTAAATAAGATCGTTTTACGATGAGTAGTGAGAGAAAAGATTTTTTATTCGATTTGATTAAATCATTGTCTAAATCCGAAAAGAGACAATTCAAGGTGTATGCTGGTCGCTTAGAAGGAAATGCAGAAGCCAAATTTATTGCGCTATTTAATCTACTTGAAAAAGCTTCAAACTATAACGATAGTTATATTTTAAAATCAGGAATTGTAAAGAAGCAACAGTTGTCCAATTTGAAGGCACATTTGTACCGTCAAATTTTAATTAGTTTGCGTTTAGCGCCAGCAAATAAAAATGTAAGAAATGGAATACGGGAACAATTAGATTTTGCCTCAGTACTTTATAATAAAGGATTGTATAAGCAGGCATTGAAAATATTAGATAAAGCAAAAAATACAGCTTTAGAATTCAGTGAGAATAATCTGGCCTATGAAATAGTGGAATGTGAAAAATTAATTGAAGGTCAATACATTACTAGGAGTATGGAGAGCCGTGCGGATGAACTAGTAGAACAGGCTGGAAACTTAAGCGAAAAGAATGCCTTGACTAGTAAGTTGTCTAATCTGTCCTTAAGATTGTATAGCTTTTTCTTGAAGTATGGCTATGTGAGAAATACGGAGGATTTGGAATATATTCAGCAGTATTACCAAAATAATTTTCCAGTGATTGATCATAGTCGACTTGGTTTTCGTGAAAAGATCTACTTATATCAGGCTGGCCTATGGTACAATTTTATAACTCAAAACTTCCTTAATTGTTACCGTTATGCTGGACGATGGGTTGAGTTGTTTTATTCTGATACTAAAATGATTGGAGCAAATCCTGTTTTCTTTTTAAAAGGAAATCATTATTTATTAGAGGCTTTATTTTTCCTCAGAAAGAAATCTACTTTTCAGGAATATTTAAATCGTTTTGAATATTGGTTAGAAAATGGCGCATTTACTTTAAATGATAATACAAGAGCTCTATCTTTTTTATACTTGTATAGTAATCGTATTCATTTGCATTTCATGAATGGTACATTCAATGAGGCACGGGAGATTGTACCTGAAGTCTTGGATAAAATGAAATTGAATAAGGATCGTATTGATGATCATCATTTAATGGTATTGAATTATAAGATAGCGTGTATCTATTTTGGAGCTGGGGATAATGAGAAGAGTATCGTATTCTTGGAGAAAATTATCAAAAACAGAACCTTAGGGATGCGTGAAGATCTAATGTGTTATTCCAGAATATTAAATTTGATTGCACATTATGAGGCTGGGATTGATTATGAATTGGATAGTTTGATCAAATCAACCTATACGTTTTTGATTAAGATGAATGACCTTCATCTGGTTCAAAAGGAATTAATTCGATTCCTTCGAAACCTTGGAAATATATACCCGAGTGAGTTGAAGGCTGAATTTAATAGACTATATAAAGAATTGAAGGCGCTAGAAAAGGACCCTTTGGAAAGTAGGTCATTCCTCTATTTAGATATACTGTCTTGGTTAGAAAGTAAGATGGAGTGCATTCCAGTGGATAAGGTTATTCAAAGAAAATCGTATCAATTGAAATAATTACTCTTTCCATTTTATGGTTTCGATTAGATGTACAATATCTTCTTTGAAATAGTTATGTAGTGGAGCTAAAGAGTCTTCATTTGGGCTCACATTGAAGTAAAGTGCGCCTCTCAAAAAGTGATCAGCACTATCCGTAGCAATAAATTGAAGGTCTGAGGCTGCATCTCCAGAAATGTCAAACATTAAAGCAAAGACATTTGATGAATCAATAGAGAAAAATTGTTCATCAATTCCATCTGCCTTAGAGGCATGCTCGTAGGTTAAACGGATACTCTCACCAATGACTTGTTCCATGTTTTTAGATACATTTCTATAAGTCAAATGAAGGGTGGCGTTATATTTTTTGCTGTACAGGTTCATCCAGCAAGGATCTTTAGGTGAAGGTTGGATTGTTGTATAAGCTGGATACTCAAATACAAATGGACATTCTGTGTTTTCGTATCGGAGGTAGTTTTTATCTTCTAAATCAATTCTGAAGAATCCTTTTGGTTTGGGTTGGTAGTCCTCTGTACAAGCTGTAAGGCTGGCAACTATCCCACAAATGATGAGTGTATATTTATTGATTATTGTCTTCATTTGATTCATCCGCAATGGTTACTTTGATACGATTTATTCTTCTGTCCTCAATACTTTCGATGGTAAAAGTAAAGTTTTCAAATTCAATAGTTTCTCCTTTTGATAGAAACTTGCCGGCTAATTCTAATGCAAATCCTGCAAGAGTATCGGCTTCTCCTTTTGCTTGTTCGAAGGATGATCCATCCATTTGAAGCACTCTATAGAAATCTATTAGCTGTGTTTTTCCTTCAAAGATATAATTTGATTTATCTAGTTTGGAGTAGTGCATATCATCCTTATCGAGTTCATCACTAATATCGCCAACTATTTCCTCTAATATGTCTTCAAGACTAACAATGCCACTAGTTCCACCATATTCATCAACGACAATAGAAAGGTGCATTTTACGGGATTGGAAGTCTTTTAGTAAATCGTCAATTTTTTTGCTTTCTGGAATGTAAAATGCATCCCGAATCATGATTTGCCACTTGAAATCACTTTGGTATTTTAAATAGGGTAGGAGGTCTTTAATGTAGATTACTCCTTTTAGATTGTCCAAATCTTCATGGAAAACAGGGATTCTTGAAAATCCACAATCCAGTATTTTTTCAATCACCTCGCTAAAGGTATGGCTGATTTCTATTGCAATAACATCTTGTCTAGAGGTCATAATTTGTTTGGCATCTGTATTTCCAAACTTTGCAATTCCTTCCAGCATTTTTTGTTCCTCTTTTGTAGTGTCTGTTTCCTTTGTTAATTCAAGTACTTGGGAGAGATCGTCTACAGAGAGTGGTAATCCTTTTTTATCTGATTTTTTATCAATAATTGAGCTAGTAGCCATTAGGAACTTACTAAGGAACCCAAATACTTTTTTGAGAAAAAGCATGGGTTTACTCATCAGCTGAGAAAAGCCTAGCGCATTTTTATTTGCATAAATTTTTGGAAGAATTTCACCAAATAATAGTAATACAAAGGTTACAATAACAACTTTTAAAACCCAGCCTAGCCTGTAGTCTATATTGTCCATTATAAGAATGCTGCTCAGGAAATATTCGGAAAGAATAATGATGGTGATATTCACGAAATTGTTGGCAATCAAAATGGTTGCCAACAAGTCTCGTGGTTTTGCTAAAAGAATGTTTAATTTTTGATACTTCCTTTTCTCGTCCATTTCCAATCTGACAAGGTCAGCTGGTTTTAAAGAGAAAAAGGCTACTTCGGATCCGGAAATTAATGCAGAAAGACCCAATAGAATGCAAAGGGCTATTAGGTATAGTATAGCATCCATGTTTATAGAATGGAAATATTCGTTTTGCAAGGGCTCAGGATCCAAAAGTTTCTGATTTAGTTAGACTTAAAACGGAAGGTCATCCACTGCCTCATTCTCTGTATTGGAATGAGAGTCCTTAGTTGGTCCCGTTTGTTTTTTACTATTAAGCAAAGTTAGTTGATCTCCAATGATTTCAAAACTATATCTCTTTTGTTTTGATTCCTGGTCTTCCCAAGTCCGACTTCTGATGCGTCCTTCGATTAATATTTGATCTCCTTTTTTGAGTATTAGTTCTGCTATATTAGCCAAATTTCTCCAAAGAACAATATTATGCCATTCTGTATGCTCAGATTTGTCACCTGATTTGTTTTTGAAAACTTCTGAAGTTGCAATTGAAAATCTGGCTAATTTCACACCGTTTTCCAAGCTTTTAATTTCTGGGTCTCGTCCTAAATGTCCTATTAGAATTACCTTATTTAATGAACCTGCCATTATTCTATTTTTTAATTATTAAATCATTTAATTACAGGTAAATATAGGTAAAAAAATCTTGATTTTATTTTTGAAAAAGTTTTGGTTTTAGTTGATTTTGTAGAAATTCAGAAATTGGTTTTGGAAATGCTTTAGCGACAGGGTCTGCTAGAGATACCAATTGATGCTGTTCAATTTTTTTTAGTTCTTTTACTTCAATTTTCCAAAAGCGAATATGTAATTTTTGATGGGATAATAAGTGGATTAAATTTCTATCAGGGTGTATTGAAAAAATTTCGAAATCACCTAATAATTCAAGGTTTGGAATATGGTTGTCAAAACCCCTTTTGTCCAAGCTTTCATGTAGGGGAAGTTGGTACAATTGAAACCAAATACCTTTATCTGTTCTTTGCTGTATTAAGAAGTTATTTTGATCAGCTATATGGTAGAAGTTCAAATAACGATTTTGTATTTTGTTTTTTTTCTTTTTTACCGGTCTTGAATCAATCGTGTTTTTTTGGAAGGCTAGGCATTGTTTTTGGAAAATGCAGGTTTCACACTTTGGTTTATGTTTGGTGCAATGGGTTGCTCCAAATTCCATTATTGCTTGATTGTGTAGGTCTGGGTACTTATCAGATATGAGGTCATCTGCAATTTCTTGGTAGCGTTTTTTTCCTGGGTTGGCGTCTATTGGATCTTCAATATTGTACAGTCTACCTAATACTCGATATACATTGCCATCAACGACGGCTCTTTTCTCCTTCGATGCAAATGAGGAAATGGCTGCTGCGGTGTAGGTACCTACTCCTTTTAGTTTTAATAGTTCCTCATACGAATTTGGGAATTTACCATTCAAGGAATCCATAACTGAATTCGCAGTAAAATGAAGGTTTCTTGCTCGGCTATAATAACCCAAACCTTCCCAGTCCTTTAATACAGCGTCTAGTTCAGCCGCTGCTAAATCAGCAACCGTAGGGTATTTTTCTACAAAAGTATAGTAATAGGAAAGCCCTTGTTCTATTCTAGTTTGTTGTAATATGATTTCCGATAGCCATATTTTATAGGGATCTTGGGTGTTTCTCCAGGGGAGATCTCTTTTATTGGGAAGATACCAGTTGGTGAGTTGTTCGCTAAAGGTCATTAATTTGAGATTTTGCAATTTTGGTCAAATATATTTAATTCTAATTATTTTAGTATTTGAACGGCTATTTATTCTCCATTAATTGACGGTAAGGCCAAAATTCATTAGGCCTCCTTGCAAATTTCAAATACCATAGAAAAGACCCTCATAAATTGAATTTTCTGGAAAAATGCTTAACTGCATGGAAGTCAATTTGTTAAAAAAAATACAATACAGGCAAAAAAAAGATAAAAATCTCATTATTAAAAATTTAATATTCCTATATTTGCAGCCCCGAATTAGAAATAAACTAGTAAAAATTCAGAGGAAAATGACAAAAGCAGATATCGTAGCAGGAATTGCTGAAAAGACTGGATTGGAAAAGAATGACGTTCAACTTACAGTTGAAGCTTTTATGAAAGAAGTAAAAGTTGCCCTTGAAGCAGGTGAAAATGTTTACCTAAGAGGATTTGGTAGCTTTATCATCAAGAAAAGAGCGGAAAAAACAGGGAGAAACATCTCTAAGAATACTACAATCATCATTCCAGCTCACAACATACCAGCGTTTAAACCAGCTAAGGTATTTTTGGACGGAGTGAAGAAGAAAGCTGGAGTAAACTAATTTTACACTAGTATCTGATGAAAAAAGGTCCCGTTATAGCCATTATAGTTTCTGTTTGCCTGTTGGTAGCAATGCTTTTATTGCCAATTACCCACACGCCAACAAAAGAGGTTATAACTGAATCTGTTGATCAAAAAATTGAAAGAGCAATTAATATGGTGACATCTTCACCGAGCCCAATGCCAGGTATAATGTTACTTCGCGAGGTTTTAGAAGAAGATCCAGAAAACATAAAAGCTCTTTCTGCTTTAGGATTATTTTCCATCCAATCGAATCAACTTGTGAAGGCAATTGCACGTTTTGAGCAAATTGTTGATATTGATTCACAAAATTACTTAGCTTTGGAAAAATTAGTTGACTTGTATAAGGTGACTAAGGATACCATTAACTGGACTCAAAGCTTGCAGAACCTGTATCAAGTAGAGACGGATGAAGAACGACTTAAACGTATTAAAAGTACGTTGAAGGAATTAGAACACGAATTTGTTAAATCATAAAACATTAAGCTATGCCAAGTGGTAAGAAAAGAAAGAGACATAAAATGGCTACGCACAAGCGTAAAAAACGTCTTAGAAAGAACCGTCACAAGAAGAAGAAATAAATAATTTTCTTGTAATGAATTTAAGCACCTTTCGAAAGAAAGGTGCTTTCGCATTGAATTTAGGGAGCCTTTTGGCTTTAGTATAAACCTTTAATCCTTATGTGTTGAGTAACGAATTGGTAATCAAATCGACTCCACATGAGATAGATATTGCACTTCTACGTGAAGGTCGTTTGATCGAACTTCACAAAGAAAAACAAGACAACAGCTATGCTGTTGGTGATATTTATCTTGGGAAGGTTAAAAAGCTAGTTCCCGGTCTAAATGCTGCCTTTGTAGATGTCGGATATGAGAAGGATGCCTTTCTTCACTATCACGATTTAGGACCTCAAGTTCGTTCTTTGAACAAGTATGTGAAAAGAACAATGGCTGGAAAGCAAGCACGTTGGATGTTGTCTGAATTTAATCTGGAATCAGATATAAATAAGGATGGAACCATCGAAGATGTATTGCAAGTTGGACAAAATTTAATTGTCCAAGTGTCCAAAGAACCTATTTCTACTAAAGGACCACGTATTAGTACAGAAATTTCAATTGCAGGTAGGTACTTAGTTTTAGTACCGTTTTCGGACCGAATTTCGGTTTCACAAAGAGTTAAACTTCCCGAGGAGAAAAGTCGTCTTCGTAGGTTGTTGAAAAGTATCAAACCAAAAGGTTTTGGTGTAATCATCCGTACAGTAGCTGAAGGAAAAAAAGTTGCCGATTTAGATTCAGATCTAACTCAACTTTTAGAAAAATGGCACAAACTGTTTGGAATCCTAAAAAAAGCTAAACCACCACAAAAGGTGTTAGGTGAATTAGGAAGGGCATCCGCTATTTTAAGGGATGTTTTAAATGATTCTTTTCAGCAAGTTCATGTTGAAGACAAAGCATTGTATGATGAGGTGAAAGCCTATTTAACATCCATTGCTCCCGAGAAGAATAAACTGATAAAACATTATTCTGAGGCAAGTCCTATATTTGAAAAGTTTAACGTTGAAAAACAGATTAAATCTTCATTTGGACGTACCGTTTCTATGAAAAGAGGCGCCTATTTGGTTATAGAGCATACCGAGGCACTTCACGTAATAGATGTAAACAGTGGTTATAGAACCAATAATACGGAATCTCAGGAGGCAAATGCTCTAAAAATTAACCTGCTCGCTGCTGAAGAGGTAGCACGACAATTGCGATTACGTGATATGGGAGGAATTATCGTTGTAGATTTCATCGATTTAAACCTTGCCGAAAATAGAAAAGCATTATATGAAGCCCTTGTTGGTTTCATGAAAGATGATCGGGCCAAGCATAAAATCTTGCCGCCGAGTCGTTTCGGTCTTATTGAGATCACGCGTCAAAGAGTTAGACCCGAAGTCAATATTAAAACAGCTGAAACCTGCCCTACATGTAATGGGTCTGGTGAAGTAGAAGCTTCAGTATTGATTGTAGATCAAATAGAGGACCGTCTTGAAGTTGTATTTAAAGATCTTCAAGTAAACAAACCTACTTTATGTGTACATCCTATTTTGTATGCATTTATCACAAAAGGGCCTATTTCTGTTCGTATGAAATGGTTCTTGAAGTATAAAAAATGGTTGAATGTTAGACCTAACAATTCATATCATTTACTTCAGTACACATTCTTTACTAAGAATGATGACGAAATAACATTTTAAAAAACATCCCTCTATTTATGGAGGGATGTTTTTTTTTACAATTCAGGATTGAAATTTGTAATCCCAAATGCTGTTTCATCAGCAACTCGGTTGATGGCCCCTAATTTTAATTCTGGAATAGACATTAGTTTTTTCCTCCCTTCAAACAATAGCCTCAATTCTTTGATGTCCTCTTCATTGTCTAGAATATAGTCTGAGTCATCTTCCTTTTTTATCTTTTTCCAATTCCCAGGCACCAATGTTAATGGGTCCCCGTCATAACTAGCATAATGAATATGATCTCTTTCTCCTAACTCAATGACATCTGCAAGTAGGGTTTCCCCGGTTTCCGTAGAAATTAACCTATAGGAAAAATGAACTTCGACTTTCGATGAACCTTGGTGTTCGTTATATATAACTTTCTTGAAAATTTTCTTACGAGTTGATTTGTCCTCTTTGATTGTGCTGTCGGTCCAGCTGTAACTATAGCCTTTTACTTCTTCAGCCTTAACTCTATCACTAGACTTGTGGTAATGGATGATCTCTCCAATAAGGACTGCTTTAGCTTTAAGGCTTTTCCTTTTGTTTTTGTAGTTTGGGTATTTCCCTGTTTTATTGGCATGATAAGTATCTCTATCTAGTGGTGAAATATTATCTCTATTCTCAATTATTTTAATAAAGGGATTTTGCTGACCTATGATTGACGAGACCACCTTATCTTCAATATCAAATTGTACGTTATATTCATTGCTGTAATTGTAAAATGGCAATACTAAAATGGTTAGGCTCGCCTCTTTTTGTGCTTTATCTTTTTGATTTTCACTGTCTCTGTAATTTCCCAGTGATGTATATTGTTGATAGGCGAGGCGATACTTTCCAGTTCTATAGGCCTCCTTTGCTTCTCTGTATAGGGGTTCAAATTGAGCATATAGTTTTAAGTCTTGAATGTCTTTATAGTTTGCGTCAAATTTTTCAACTTCTTCGAGTTGAATTGCGGCTTTTGTAAATTGATCCTTATCTAGAAGGTATGTGATTTCATCGTAAACCTTTCCTAGATATATTCTTTTATCCTTTTTAAAATGAAAGGTTGAAGCAGCTGGGATCTTAAATAGGATTCCATATTGTTTTGCACTAGAAAGGTAATTACTGAGGGTTAAAAAGGAGTACACAGATTCCTTATAGTTCTTTTGATGATGTTGTGATTCAAATTCATCTATAAGGTCTTTAAATGCTAATTCGCCATTTTTTCGTAAACCGATGAGCGCCTTAACATTCTTATGATTTTTATCTAAGGCTTTGAAATAGTAATTGGCAGCTTCAGTATAAAGTCCTTGTTCCTCGAATTGGCTTGCCTTTTTTACCATTCTTTTTGCTCCACATCCCTGAAATACAAGCGCTAAGCATAGAATGGTGAATACCATTTTTATAGAATTCTTCATGGCGTTTTTTTTTTACTAATATAGTCTTAATTCGTACATTGTTGCATCCTTAGGGAGCCCCCTTAAGTTACACTATAATCAAAATAATTTCCATAATGATTTGCATCGTTTCACCAGCGAAATCTTTGAGTTTTGACAAGTATGAACCTAGTGATTCAAATACTAAGCCTGATTTTTTAAAAGAATCTCAAAGGCTTATAAATCAGTTGAAAAAAAAATCACCTAAGTCTATTTCTAAGTTGATGTCTGTAAGTGATAATTTAGCTGAATTGAATTATCAACGTTTTCAAGATTGGGAAATGAGTCATGATTCTGGAGCGGTAAACCAGGCAATATATGCTTTTCAAGGAGATGTATATCAAGGTTTGGAAGCTGAGAATTTTTCTTCAGAAACATTGAAATATGCAATGGATCATTTTAGGATGTTATCGGGGTTATATGGCCTATTGAGACCTTATGATATCATTCATCCATATCGTTTGGAGATGGGCACCAAGATTACTATTAGTACGCATAAGAACTTATATGGATTTTGGGGAAGTAAAATTGCCAAAAAAATCAATGAGTTGGGAGTCGAACTTGGGGAGAATACTTTGCTTAACTTGGCGTCTAATGAGTATTTTAAATCCATTGATAAAAAGGCCTTAAAGCTAACTATTTGGACACCTGTCTTTAAGGATCAAAAGAATGGTAATTATAAGGTTATTAGTTTTTTTGCGAAACGGGCAAGGGGAATGATGGCTAAATTTGTTCTGGAAAATAGAATAGATCAATTGGAAGATTTGAAAGCTTTCAATTCAGATGGCTATTATTTCAGTGGTGTGGATGAAAAGAAACAAGAAATTATTTTTTTAAGAGACTAGTTATGAAATTTGGAAATATCAATCAAGCTGAAATAAAAGTAATAGAAGGCAATACCCTAACCTTAGGTTTTTCTGAGGGTGAGGATCTATTGGTAGATATGCCAGCTGACGAAGTTACACCAGAATTAGGATCAAGTGCTGAGTTCTTTATTTGGAAAGATCTAGAAGGAAAGGCTTGGGCAACTAGAAAAACGCCGTTGGCTAAGTCAGGTGAGTTTGCCATTTTACAAGTCTTAAATAGTTTTGGTGACTTGGTAGAGCTAGACTGGGGATTGTCTGTTCCTTTGATTGTACCTTCTGAGGAACAACATGATAAATTACATCAGGACGCAGAGTATTTATTCTTTATTTCAAATGATGATAGAGGACGTTTGTATGCTAGTAGTCGTGTAGAGGAATATGTTCAAGCGCAATGTCAGGAATTAGAAGAGGAAGACGAAGTCGATATTTTTCTTGTAAAAGAAACAGACCTTGGAATAAAAGTTATTGTAAACGACACCTATTGGGGATTGATTTATAATAATGACATCTTTACTCCAGACCTATACCAAGGTTTAAAAAGAAAGGCTTTTGTGAAGAAAGTACGTGAAGATGGCAGGTTGGATATTACTTTGCAAAAGAATAAATGGCAAAGTATTCCTGATAATGTTGAGCGAATTTTGGCCTATTTGGAGGAAAATGATGGAAAGATGGAGTTGACTGATAAGTCGAATCCTGATGATATTTATGCGGTTCTTCAAATTAGTAAAAAAGCTTTCAAACGAGCTTTGGGAACGCTGTATAAAGATCGGAAAATTGAATTGAGTAAAGAGTGTACTCGATTATTGAAATAGTTGTCAAAATGATACTTAGCTAATTAGACTTTGGTTAATTTTGAAAAACAAAACATTAGACATGAAGAATGCTATTGATCAGGGCTCGGTAGAGTTCCAAATAGAAAATAATATTGCAACGATTACTTTTCAACATCCTTTAAGCAATTCACTTCCAGGAAAGGTATTGCGTAAATTGGCTAGTACAATTACGGAATTAGGAGAAAGAGAGGCGGTGCGTGTTATCATTTTGAAGAGTGCTGGTGAAAGAGCCTTTTGTGCTGGCGCATCTTTTGATGAGTTAATTTCTATTGAAGATCTTGAAACTGGGACTGTTTTCTTTTCTGGATTTGCTGGAGTAATCAATGCAGCAAGGAAGTGTCCAAAATTTATTATTGGTAGAGTACAAGGTAAAGCAGTAGGTGGTGGAGTTGGAATGGCTTCAGCTGTTGATTATTGCTTAGCTACAAAGTTTGCAGCGGTAAAATTGAGTGAATTGGCAATTGGTATTGGACCATTTGTTGTTGGACCAGCTGTAGCACGTAAAATTGGAACCTCTGGAATGAGTCATTTGGCTATAAATGCTACAGAATGGCAAACGGCAGAGTGGGCAAGAGAGAAAGGATTATATACTCAGATTTTTGACAATGTTGAGGAGATGGATGCAGAAGTAGTAGCATTGGCTACTAGGTTGGCGTCGTCAAACCCAGAGGCAATGGCTTTGTTGAAAAAAGCCATTTGGGAAGGTACAGAACATTGGGATGAGTTATTGGCAGAGAGAGCCGCGATGAGTGGAAAATTGGTGTTGTCTGATTTTACTATTCAGGCAATTAACAAATTCAAACAAAAGTAATGTCTACAAAAACAAAAGATATCGCAGAAGTGAACGTGAAGCCTACTAAAGAAACTTTAGGAGAAGCTTTTAGGTTAATGTGTACAGCAAGGGCTATGTCAGATCTTTTTGAAGATAACGCAAAGCTTACTGCTAAATACGTTCATGCTACTTCAAGAGGACATGAGGCTATTCAATTGGCTCTAGGGATGCAATTGAAAAATCAGGATTATGTTTCTCCATATTATAGAGATGATTCCATTTTGTTAGGAATTGGATTGCGTCCGTATGAGATCATGTTACAGCTTTTTGCAAAAAAGGATGATCCATTTTCTGGCGGAAGAACTTATTATTGTCACCCAAGTCTTGATAGACCTGATTTTCCAAAAATTCCACATCAATCATCAGCAACAGGAATGCAAGTTATTCCTACTACTGGAGTTGCAATGGGGGTACAGTATTTAGAGAATCAAGGTCTCGCAGAAGACTTTGGCGATGAGAAGCCTGTAGTAGTTTGTTCTATTGGAGATGCAGCAATGACAGAAGGAGAAGTTTCTGAGGCATTGCATATGGCATCTTTAAAGAATTTCCCAATTCTTTATTTAGTCCAAGATAATGAATGGGATATTTCTGCAAATGCAAAAGAAATAAGATCCAATGATGCTGCATATTTTGCACGTGGGTTTAAAAATATTGAAGTAAGAAGCATAGATGGAAATGATTTTGAAGAATCCTACGCAACCATTAAGGAAGTGCTTGAGATTATTCGAAAGGAAAGAAGGCCGTTTATGGTTCATGCTAAGGTTCCATTATTGGGTCACCATACTTCTGGTGTACGTAAAGAATGGTACCGTGATGATTTGGAAGAACATCAAGAGCGTGATCCAATGCCAATTTTGGAAAGACAAATGGCTGCTGCTGGTTATTCTGAAAAGGAAATTAACACCATCCGGGAGGATGCAGCAGAGTATGCTAAGTCAGAATTTTTTGAGGCTCAAGCCGCTGAAGATCCTACACCAGAAGATTTGACGGATCATTTTTTTGCTCCAACACCTATCACTGAAGAAAAAGGGAATAGAGAAGGCGCAGGAAAGGAAGAAACGTTAATGGTTGATTGTGCATTATTTGGTGTACAAGAGGTGATGGCAAAACATCCAGAATCCTTGTTATATGGTCAGGATGTAGGAGGTAGACTTGGTGGTGTTTTCCGTGAAGCTGCAACCCTTGCACAGAAATTTGGTAGCGACCGTGTATTTAATACGCCAATCCAGGAAGCATTTATTATTGGTTCCACTGTAGGTATGGCTGTTGCTGGTTGTAAACCGATTGTTGAGGTCCAATTTGCTGATTATATCTGGCCTGGCTTGAACCAATTGTTTACAGAGCTTAGTCGTTCGTATTACCTATCTAATGGGAAATGGGCTGCTAGTGCCGTAATAAGAGTGCCAATCGGTGCGTATGGTAGTGGAGGTCCTTATCACTCTTCAAGTGTTGAATCTGTTCTGACGAGTATTAAAGGAATCAAAATTGCTTATCCCTCTAATGGAGCGGATATGAAAGGATTGATGAAAGCTGCCTATTATGATCCAAACCCAGTAATTATGTTGGAACATAAAGGATTGTACTGGTCTAAAATTAAAGGAACAGAAGAAGCGAAATGTATAGAGCCAGATGAAGATTATGTAATTCCTTTTGGAAAAGCTCGTATTGTTCAAGAAGCTTCTGAAGCTAAAAGAACGGAAGGAAATAGCCTTTGTATTATTAGCTACGGTATGGGGATTTATTGGGCGAAAACAGCTGCTAAATCATTCCCAGGTCAAGTAGAAATATTAGATCTTAGAACTTTAGCTCCGGTAGATGAGCAAGCTATGTTTGATGCTGTAGCTCGTCATGGGAAATGTATGATACTTACTGAGGAAGCTATAGAATGTAGTTTTGCACAAAGTTTGGCTGGACGAATTCAGGAAAATTGCTTCCAGAATTTGGATGCTCCAATAAAATTGATTGGTTCTGTAGAAACACCCGCTATTCCATTGAATTCAGTTTTGGAAGCGACCTTGATGCCAAATGCTGATAAGGTTCAAGTTGCTATTCAAGATTTATTGGATTACTAAGCCTTAAAGGTTTTTAAAATAAAAAAGCCCCGCTTCAATTGAAGCGGGGCTTTTTGTTGTTTATGGTTTTTATTGAAATATAGTGATCGTTCCGTTCTTTTCAAATGCAGGAGAGTAAAGGAAAGTATATTTTAGATAATAAACATACATCGTTTGGTGCGGATCAGCATCTGTAGGTCCCGCCCATTTTTCTGTAGGATCTACCGACCTGAATACTTCTTTTCCCCATCGGTCATAAATCATTAAGTCATATACTTGGAATGGACATTCTGGTTCTAATAGGAAGTAGTCATTCAATCCATCACCGTTTGGTGATATGGCATTTGGGAAATCTATCGGGCAACCACAGAATATTGGATCTACAGAAATTACATCTCTATGTGTTCCACATTCTGTTTCAACTTCCAGTTCGTATTCCCCGAATTCAGTAACCATTAGTATTTCATCTGTACTACCTGTATTCCAAGTGTAGCTAGCTCCAGAAATACCTGGGTCTAAATATACTGTATCATCAATACACTTATCTATGTCTGGTCCAAATTCGAAGTTAGGTAATTGATACAATGTAAGCTGAATTTCATCGTAAATAGAACAGGGACCTAGTGTTATTTCAACTGAATGAAGGCCTTGTTCAGTAACACTAAAGGTAGGCTCTGTACTTCCATCATGCCACAAGTATGTTGCGTCGGTATTGCTATAAGTAGCGTCTAATATAATTGGCTGCCCTTCACAAAGACTCGTATCTGCTCCTAAATCAACCGTAGGTTGTTCATAGGCCGTGATTTCAAAAGATTCAATAACATAACATCCAAAATTGTTGAAAATTCGAACATAAATTGAATCTGGATTTGTTTCATTTATATATCCTACCTGAATTAACTCATTGGTATTTGCTTCTGCATCGGCTAACGTTTTAAAATAACGTACGATATCAGTTGGAATTGTACGAATATCATCTGTCATCAAATGCAGGTCAAAGGAGGCAGAATCTACGCTACCTATATTACTACATAGGTGCCAATCTACAGGCGGATTTACTATTGGTACTGGGAAAGTAACTAAGATAATAGGTTCGGTCTCGAATCTACAATTTACATCATTTATATTCCCAGATTCCGCAATTAAGCATCTTATCCAAGTACTGTTTTCATAATTCACCAAATCAACAAAAGTGGTCGTTGCACCTGGGATATCTATCCAAGCACCATCACCATTTAAGTTTGATTGCCATTGGTACACTGGGTTGTTATAGCTAATTCCAGTAGTTGGAATCTCTAGGTGGATAGGTGCATCCATACATACACCACCTGTAATAGCAGCTATTGGGTCTACAACAATTTCTGCCTCTGGAGTACAAGCTTCAAGAATAATATCATCTATACTAAGGTCGTTTCCACCACCACCAGCAGAATTGGTGCTAATAATGAAATGAAGAGGAGCTACGGACGTTGTGAAAGGTCCAAGCGTGTATTGGCTCCATTGGTTGTTTGTTATGATATTCGTAGAGGTAATTACTGTACCATTATCATCTTCTACACTAACCGTTATATTGTTGGTGCTGCTCCAACAGTCTTTTGCCCAAAAGGAAAATTTATAGGATACACTTGCACAGGCATCAATGCTCCAATCGTACGCTACTCCAGTATATCCATTCACAAAATTTAGATAGAGTGCCTTGGAGCCAGAATGTGGGCAAAATGACTGAGGTGTAGTATGATAGACAGTACCTGAAACCCATCCAGGGACCGTGTCACTGTTTTCGAATCCTTCGTTTAGTACTTCCTCATAATTAGTGCATTGCCCAAAAGAATTTGTGGAAAAGAAACAAATGAAACCCGTTAGAAATATCGATAAAATTTTACTCATAATTTGTAAGTAGCTACTGGTTTTAAACAGATTTATTTTAAAGTTATGAGAGGGTAAGAGAGTTTTGATGTCACAATATATAAAAAGATAAGAAATATAAGGTATAATATAAGGCTAAAAGGGCTATTGGTTATGGGAGAAACAACTTATATAATTTTTGTTAAATTTTAACAAAGAGGATTTATGTTGTAAGCCGATAAAAGTAAAAAGCCTCCCAATTGGGAGGCTTTTTTACCGATTATTATTCCTTAGACTTAATATTTGAATAATATCATTAAGTTGGAAACCTTTGGCGTTGAGTAAAATTAGATAATGGAATAGAAGGTCTGCAGCCTCATTCTTAAAATTATCGTCATTATTGTCCATTGCTTCAATAACCAATTCGACAGCTTCTTCGCCTAGCTTTTGAGCAATTTTGTTGATGCCCTCTTGAAATAAAGAATGTACATAGGATGCTTTTGAGCGGTCTAGTCTACGCTCAGTAATTATTCTTTCTAATTCATTTAGAAAATTGGGGTTGTTGTTGTTGTTGTTGTTGTTGTCTGTATCCCAACAATTGTTTTTTCCAGTGTGGCAGACAGGCCCTGTAGGCAATGCGAAAATAAGAAGGCTATCTCTATCACAATCAATTTTGTAAGATTGAAAAAGCAAAAAGTTCCCAGAAGTTTCCCCTTTGGTCCAAAGCCTTTTTTTCGACCTAGAATAAAAGCAAACCTTTCCATCATCTATGGTCTTTCTTAAGGCTTCTTCATTCATATAACCCAACATTAAATTCTCTTTAGTTATTGGGTTTTGAATTATTGCAGGAACCAGTCCCTGACCTTTGTTGAAATCTATGTTTTCCATGTTTAGTTTATAGTCTTATGGGAATCCCATTATTATACAATTGTTCTTTTAGTTTTTGTATTGAAACCTCTTTAAAGTGAAAAATGGAGGCGGCTAAAGCGGCATCAACATTACTTTCTTTGAAAACTTGTTCAAAGTGATTTATGTTTCCAGCGCCACCAGATGCAATGATTGGTATGCTTAAACTAGCTTTGAGTTCAATTAATGCAGGAATTGAAAAACCATTTTTCTCACCATCATTATTCATGGAAGTAAACATAATTTCTCCAGCACCTCTTTGTTGCACTTCAATCGCCCAATCCATTAATTCCCAATCAGTCTTTTTCTTACCTCCGTATTTATATACTTGCCATATACCATCCTCCAATTTGGCATCAATGGCAATAACTATACATTGATTTCCAAATTTTTCTGATAACTCGTTAATTAAATCAGGTCTATCTAGAGCAGCCGAATTTATGGTTACTTTATCTGCACCAGCATTCAAGAGGTTTCGGACATCGTTGACTGAGCTAATTCCTCCACCAACCGTAAATGGTATATTTATCCTTTTGGCAATATTTCTAATGAGTTCATAGCGCAGTTCTCTATGCTCACAACTTGCTGTAATATCTAGAAAAATCAATTCATCGATACCCAATTTGGAATAGTTATCAGCTAATTCTACAGGGTCTCCAGCATCAATAATATTTGAAAATTGTATGCCTTTTACTGTTCTTCCATTTTGAATATCTAGACAAGCAATTATTCTTTTTCCTAACATAGCTCAATTTGTTTGAATGATAAATTTCTCCAATTCCTTGAGGGATATACGTCCTTCATATATTGCCTTTCCTACTATGGCTCCTTCTAGATCCATTTTTGCTAACTGTTCTAAATCACCCATTGAAGAAACTCCTCCACTAGCAATTAGTTTTATCTGTGGGAATTTGTTTTGAATTTTTTGGTATAATTCAAAAGAGGGCCCCATTAACATACCGTCTTTACTGATGTCTGTACAAATGAGGTACTTTAAGTCTTGGGTGGTATAGCTTTCTAAAAAGGGCAATAAGTCAATTTTTGAATTATCCATCCATCCATTAATGGCAATTTTTTCTCCTCTGACATCTGCACCAAGTATGATTTTATCTACTCCATAGCTGTTCATCCAGTTAGACATTTTTTCTGGTTGGCTAACTGCAACGCTGCCGCCTGTCACTTGATTCGCTCCGGAATCGAAGGCTTGTTGAATGTCAGAATCCTTTTTTATACCACCTCCAAAATCTATTTTTAAATTGGTGAATCTGGCAATCTTTTCTAGTACTCGATGGTTTTTAATACCCTTTGATTTAGCACCATCTAGATCTACCAAGTGCAAAAATTCGATTCCGTGATCTTCAAATGATTTAGCAATGTCTACAGGAGAATTACTGTAAATTTTTTTGGTGGAATAGTCTCCTTTAGTTAGTCGGATACATTTCCCATCAATGATGTCTATGGCTGGGATTATTTTCATAATTACATGTTTAAAAAGTTTTGTAGGATTTTTTGTCCAGGTTCACCGCTTTTTTCAGGGTGGAATTGGCAGCCAAAAAAATTGTCTTTTTGTAAAGCTGCCGAAAATGGTTCATGGTAATGGGTGGTGGCAATAGTGCAACTTGATAGGTTTGCATAATAGCTATGAACGAAATACATGAATTCATTTTCTTTTATTCCTTCGAAAAGAGGATTTTTAGTACCGCTGATTTGGTTCCAACCGGTATGCGGTACTATATTCCCTTCAGGGATGATAGAAATGTTGTTTTCAAATACACCTAAGCCTTTTATATTCCCTTCCTCAGTATTCTCGCACAAAAGTTGCATGCCTAGGCAAATCCCTAAAACACCTTGTTGGAGTTGTGGAATTAATATATCTAAGTCATATTTTTTTAAAGAATCCATGGCAGCCTTTGCTTGACCTACTCCTGGGAAAATAACTTTGTCTGCGCAGAGAATGTCTTCTTTGTCACTTGTGATTATCGCAGATTTCCCCATCCGTTCAAGTGCAAATTGAACAGACTGGGTGTTTCCTGCATCGTAATCTATGATTACTATTTTCATTTTTTGCGTTATAAAATCCCTTTGGTACTAGGGATTTGGTTATTTAATGGGTCTATTTTTATGGCCATTTTTATGGCTTTGGCAAAGGCTTTGAAAATACCCTCAATCTTGTGGTGTTCATTCTGGCCTGTAGCTTGAATGTTTAGATTGCATTTGGCTCCATCACTGAAAGATTTGAAAAAGTGTAAGAACATTTCAGTTGGCATTTTACCAATCATTTCACGATTAAAACGGGCTTCCCAAACTAGCCAACTTCTACCTCCAAAATCTAGGGCTACCTGTGCTAGGCAGTCATCCATAGGAAGGCAAAATCCATATCTTTCAATTCCTTTTTTATCACCTAATGCAAGATAGAAGGCCTCACCCAACGCAATTGCTGTGTCTTCAATGGTGTGGTGTTCGTCCACTTCTAAATCACCTTTGCATTTTAGGTCAAGGTCTATTAAGCCGTGCTTGGAGATTTGTTCCAGCATATGGTCAAAGAATGAAATTCCCGTATCAATTTTTGAAATACCAGAACCATCTAGTTTTAGGTTTATTTCAATATTAGTTTCGGTAGTACTTCTTTTAATAGTAGCTGTTCTAAGTTCCGTACGAAGAAAGTGATAGATCTCTTTCCAGCTTTTTGTTTGTAGAACCTGAACGTCAACAGAGGAAGAAGGATCTTTTTTATCCGCAATATATATTCCCTTTGCGCCTAGATTTTTGGCTAATTCAATATCTGTCCTTCTATCACCAATTACAAAGGATGCCGAAAGGTCATATTCGTCTGAAAAATACTTATTCAGTAAGCCTGTTTTTGGTTTTCTTGTTGATAAATTGTCTTCTGGAAAACTTCGGTCGATCAAAATTTCAGAGAATTCAATGCCCTCATTCTTGAATGCCTGAATTATTTTATTCTGACAAGGCCAAAATGTATTTTCCGGAAATGAGCTTGTACCTAATCCATCTTGATTGGTAACCATGACCAATTCATACTCCAATTCTTTAGCAATCTTTCCGAGGTATGTAAATATGTTCGGGTAGAATTCCAATTTACTCAAACTGTCTAGTTGAAAGTCAACAGGGGGCTCTATGACCAGGGTCCCGTCTCTATCTATAAATAATACCTTTTTCATATTATGGTTTTTAGTGCCTTAAGTAGTTGTTCATTTTCATTTTTAGTACCAATGGATATTCGTAAACAATTGTCACAGTTGAATTCCTTAGCCCTATTTCTGACAACTATTCCTTGAGCTATTAAGTTTTGGTACACAAAATAGGCATCTGTAAATCTTACCAAGAGAAAATTGGCATCAGATGGAAATACCGTGATTACTATAGCTAGTTTATTAAGAGCTGATGCTAGTTTTTCGCGCTCCTTAATGATTGTGGAAATTTCCCTTTCTAACTTGTTTGGATCATTGAGAACATTGATGGCTTTGTTGATTGTTAGTTGATTGATATTATAAGGAGGTTTAACCTTATTGAGAATTGCCACTATTTGTTTACTCGCGAAAGCCATTCCCAACCGAATACCTGCCATTCCATAAGCTTTGGACATAGTTTGACAAATTATTAGGTTGGGAAGGTTATTTAGTTCCTTCATTAAACTGCCTTCTTTAGTGAATTCTATATATGCTTCATCCAGGATGATTAGCCCATTGAAACTGTTGGCCAGTGCTATTATTTTATCAGAATCGATCCTATTTCCACTAGGATTATTCGGAGAACAAACAAAAATTAGTTTGGTATTTTCATCTGTCTTTTTGAGTACCCCTGAGGGGTCAAAATCAAACTTTTCATCCAATGCATAACTTCTTATATCAATTTCATTAATAGCAGCTAGCACTTCATACATCCCATAGGTTGGTGTAAATAATAAGATATTGTCTTTTTTGGGCTCGCAAAAGCACCTGAATATTAAATCCAATACTTCATCACTCCCATTTCCTAGTAGGATATTTTCGTTCGTACTATTTTTCCTTTTTGCTAGCAGTTGTTTCAGTTCATTTTGAAAAGGATCTGGATATCTGTTAACCCCATTCTGGAATGGGCTTTCGTTGGCATCTAAATAAATTTTGCCCTGCTGGTTAAATTCACTCCTTGCGGAACTGTATCCTGTTAGCGACTTTATATTGTCACGTACTAATTTATTGAGGTTCATGGATTATTTTTTAAGTCCTTAAGACGTATGCTTACAGCGTTTTTGTGTCCCATTAATCCCTCGGCTTCGGCCATTATTTCAATGACAGGGCCAAGGTTTTTGAGCCCTTCAGCTGAGATCTTTTGATAGCTGATATATTTGCAAAAGGCATCTACATTCAGTCCACTGTAGGATTTAGCAAAACCTGATGTTGGTAATGTGTGATTGGTTCCAGAAGCATAATCACCAGCACTTTCAGGGCTATATTGTCCTATGAATACCGAGCCTGCGTTATAGATTTTTTTTAGGTAATTACTTTCATCTTGTACCATTAGAATAAGGTGCTCTGGGGCATATTCATTCACCATTTCAATAATGTCCTCCTCCTCTTCTAAATAGATTAGATTGGAATTCTCAATTGCTAATCCTGCTATATCAGCTCTTGGCAATTGAATAAGCTGGCTATTTAATTCCGCTTCAACGAGTTTTATTAATTCTCTTGATTTTGAAATCAAGATTACCTGACTATCTGGGCCGTGTTCGGCTTGCGATAAAAGATCAGAAGCTATATAACTTGGTTTAGCAGACTGATCTGCTACAATTAATAATTCTGAAGGTCCTGCCGGCATGTCGATAGCGGTTCCCAATTTTTGAGCATATTGTTTGGCTGCAGTTACAAATTGATTCCCAGGCCCAAAAATTTTGTCTGCTTTGGCTATAGTTTCTGTTCCAATGCTCATAGCGGCAATAGCTTGGATTCCACCAATTTTATATACGTTTTTAAGACCAATTAGTTTAGCTGTATATAAAATCGCTGGGTGAATAGTTCCATCCTTATTTGGAGGACTACATAGAAAAATGTTTTTGCATCCAGCCAAAATTGCAGGTATTCCCAACATAAGTACAGTTGAAAACAAGGGGGCAGATCCCCCAGGAATGTAAAGCCCTACATTTTCAATCCCAAACCTTTCCTGCCAGCAAATAACCCCTTCAGAAGTTTCTATTCTCTCTGATATGAAATTCTGTTTTTCGTGAAAGATTCGAATGTTATTACTTGCAAATTGAATGGCTTCCTTTAAAGCATCGGACACTTGTGTAGAAGCATTTTCAAATTCACTTTTTGATACCTGAAAGTTGTTTAAGTTAAGTTTGTCAAACTGTTTTCCATATTTGGTTACTGCTCGGTCTCCTTCTTGTGCAATGGTCTCAAAAATGGGTTGAACTATTGATTCTAAGTCTGTAATTGATTGAGAAGGTCTTTGCAATACCTTGCTCCATGTGTTTTTTGTTGGTTGATATGTACTCTTCATCAGATTACCAGTTTCTCTATATTCATAACTAAAATTCCTTCTGCTCCAGCCTCCTTGAGTTCATCAATTTTTTCCCAGAATGCACCTTCTTGAATAACTGAGTGAAGGGAGCTCCAACCTTCTTTTTCTAAGGGCATGATGGTTGGACTTTTTAAGACAGGTAAAATCTTACTGATGGTTGAGATTTTGTCATTCGGAGTGTTTAGAAGTATATATCTAGATTGTTTACCTCTTAAAACTGTTTGTACACGGAAGATTAGTTTGTCTAGAATTTGCTTTTTCTTCCCATTGATATTTGGGTTGGCGACCAAACAGGCTTCAGATTGTAAAATGGTGATTACTTCCTTCAATCCGTTTTTGAATAATGTATTCCCACTGCTTACTACATCGCAAATTGCATCGGCCAAATCTATATTTGGAGCAATTTCAACAGAGCCTGAAATCTCATGGATCTCGGCTTTTATATTGTTTTTATTGAGAAATTTTCGGAGGGTATTAGGGTAGGAACTGGCGATACGTTTTCCTTGTAAGAAATTGATGGAAGTAAAATCCTCCCCTTTTGGAATGGCTATGGAAAGTTGGCATTTAGAGAAATTTAAACGTTCTAATAAGTCTATATTTTTCTCCTTTTCTACTAGAATATTTTCACCGATGATAGCAATATCAGCTACACCATCCTCAATATATTTTGGGATATCAGAATTCCTAAGAAATAGAATTTCTAACGGGAAGTTATTGGCCTTGGCCTTAAGTTGGTCTTTTCCATTTGATATAGAAATTCCAGCTTCTTTTAATAGTTCAAGGGAGCCTTTGTTTAGTCTACCTGATTTTTGAATTGCAATTTTGAGATTACTCATTGTACTGTTTTGGATACAGTCTGAGTAAATTGGGAAAAGAGATATTGAATATGCATCTGCCGCCTGATTTACTCAGACGGTAGATTGATAATTAGATGTATAGCAAAGCCACAACTAGATCGTCTGAAGTAGGAGTATCATGATGCAAATGATGTAGCGTATTAAAATTCATCTCTTTGATTTTACTTCTGCAAAGGTGACTATTTTTTTTTGAATAAAACAAGGAGAAAATAATAAATCGAAATATATTAATATTTATTATTGGGGTATTGGTTTGTTTTTGAGTAGAATAGAGTGTGTTTTTAATGTGTAGGGTAAAGGAAAGAAACGCAGATTATTTGAGTATAATCTGCGTTATTGAGATTCTAAAATTGTCTAATAAGGGATAATGAAAAATTCAAAGTTTGGTAATCGACTTCAATTTCTACTGGTTCCATAAGCGCTGCTGGTATGTCCAAAGGTAAATCTGAAGAAAGCAGTTGAAGTGCTATATTTTCCATTTTAACCATTGATTTGGAATAATCCATGGCAACTCTAAAGCTTGTTTTATTTATAAACTCATACTGTGCAGAAAGACCTAATGAATATACAAATCCCAGTTCCTCCTCTTGCGGTAAGCTAAGTATGTCTAAGGCTACTGGGAAACCGAATAACTCTTCAATACTGGCAGTGAATGTTGGAGACTCGAGTAACAAAACGCCAATTCCAGCCTTAGTTTGGATAGTGAATTTCCCATAGGACTGCCTTGCTGTAGGTCCTGCAAGAAAGGAGTTGGATTTCCATTGAGTTACATTGAATCCGATGGTAGGGATTATCCCTCCTTGACTTTCCAAAACTTGATTGAAAAGTACTTCCATACTACTAATTTGCCCTTGGTGAAGGCTGAATTCAGCATTGTTCCATTCTAGAAATGCTCCAAAGTGATCATCCCTTTGATATTCTGCAAATATGCTGAACTGGTTACCTTGTTTTGCAAAACTATTATCTAAAAAATCTGCAAGATTCAAAGCTCCTAAATCACCTTCAGTTAGAACGTCAATATTGGAAGGGTTCATTGCACTGAAATGATGATTTCCAAATTTGCCCATTGGCTTTACAATTCCATATGAAGCTCCAAAGGATATTTTATCCAAAATAGCACTAGATTCTTGTGCTTGACTTGTTAAAATAGTGGCAGTTAAGGCCAATATTGATAATAGTGTTTTTTTCATATTGAGTATTCTAAAGTTTAACTAATCTACATTGCGCAAGAATATACCCTAAATGAACCCCTTCATGAACATTGTTGAAATTTATGGAGTCCTCTACTTTTTCTAAGGCAATGTTATAGCTGGTAGTGTATGGTGTAAACTCTTTAAATATGCCTTGGTTGTAATCTTGTTCAGTTTTTTCAATGATGGATATAAAAAGGTCTTTTATCTGAGTAATTTCTTGACTACTTACTAATCCTTCTGGTTTGGTTCCTATACGAAATTTTGAAATCCACTCCTTTGGGATATCTGGATTTAGTCCACTTAGTTTATAAACTAGTAATTGTTGAGTTACCAAGATATGAGCGAAATTCCATACAATATTATTGTTGAATCCTTCAGGGATTTTATTGAGTGCTTCTGTATCTAGGTTTTCAATAGATTTCAATACTAAATTTCGAACGGCCTTTTGATCCGTAAATAACTTTTTCATGCTGCGTAGATTTGATGAAGGCTAATTTAGTATATATTTTGAAGAATTAAACATGCATTAGACCAGCTTTTTTAAAGTAATAATGTGGCCTATATGGTTGCCCTCATGATAATTATTGAAAGCCAAAGCTTCGTTAATATTGGTAATATGAGCTCCATACCCTGTATGAAATGGTTTGAAATTTTGAAAAGTATTATCGTAGAAATCTATTTTGGTTTGTTCAATGAGTGGTACCATCGATTCAAACAAACTGTTGATATCAACTTGGCTGACTAGGGGAGTACCACTCGACCCTATTTTGAATAATTTTAGCCAGTGCATTGGTGTATGTAGTGGTAGTCCACTTAGTCCGTAGGTTAACATTTGCTGACTCAAGAGTAGGTGTCCAACATTCCAAATTATGGAATTGGTCATTTTTGGCGGTACAAGGTGTAATTTATCAATGTCTAGATCTGAGACAAGGTCTAAAGTATATTTTCTGAAAACTATATTTTGTTCAAAAATGATATTTTGCATACTTGGTATGTATTAATTGGCTTATTCAATTGTGGCTTCTTTTTGCCTCACTAATGCCTGAGTGAACCAGAGTAGCTCTTCTATGAATTTCTCTGAGGATTTAATAAATCGTTCATCTAGGACATTTCCCATATCATCTACAGCTTTGTAAACTTCTCCTATCATTAAGGTTGAAGGTAGTGGGAATGCTTTTAATTTTAGTATTAGCTTCTGTAAATCATGGGACATATTGACGCCTGAAAATTTTCCAGCGGACACTGTAACTATTGCTATTGGTTTTCTGTTGTACTCCTTATAGAAATAATCTAAGGTGTTTTTTAACGATCCTGGAATTCCGCCATTGTATTCAGGACTTACAATTATTATGCTGTCTGCTTGATTTAGGTAATCACTAAATTCAACCATTCCTTCTGGAGGGGTTTCTAAATATTGCAGTCGCTCCTTCATAACAGGGAAGTTGTATTTGGCTATATCCAATAAGTTCACCTCACTTATACGTTTATTTTCTCGTAAAGAATTTGATATGAAGTGAGCAATTTTAGGTGTCATCCTTCCAGTCCTAGTTGATCCACTAATAACAGCGATTTTCATGATTTGTGGTGTTAAATTATATGAAGATAAGGTAGTTATGTTCACTAAGGTAAGGAATTTGTTTTATTGAACTAAAATAATTGACTATTCAATAGTTGGATTATTGGAGTTGGTCAATTGAATAGTCAATTATAATTAGTATTTTTGAATTAGGCTGAAAAAAAATCAAATGATTGATATGAAATCGTTTCAAGATGTTCAATCAATTTTCAATTTTGACTAAAACACTGAGTAATGGATATAGGTAAAGAAATCACTCAAAAGTCTTTCAAATCACCACAAGAAAAGGCATTGATAAACATTTTATTTACTGCTCATTGGTATGAAAGAATGACTATGCACACCTTAAAACCTCATGGTTTGTCTGGTGAGCAATACAATGTTCTTCGCATTCTTCGCGGAAATAAAGAAGAAGCGTATCGACTAAAGGATATCCAGCATAGGATGATAAATAGAACTTCAAATACTACTAGACTTGTAGAAAAGTTGAGGTTGAAGGATTTAGTCCAAAGAGAAGTATCCCAACAAAGTAGAAGAGAGGTATTAATTTCTATAACTGAAAATGGATTAAATCTGCTATTGGAAATAGACAGGGCCATGGAAGAAATTCAAAAGAAATTGGATTTGGCTTTACCATCTGAAAAGGCAGAAAACCTATCAGATGTTTTGGATGAATTTAGAACGGCTTACTCATCGAGGTCGACTAAGAATTAAAGCATATTGTTAATGAAGTTTAATGTAGGTCTATAGGGGTTAAGGTTCGTATAGACCCTTTTTTTTCTTGGGCTATTAATACCATTTTTTGAGCTAGTGCGTTAACATTTAATGGTGTTTGATTTATCATTAATTTTGGAAATATTTGACTTAGAAAATGTAGTATTGGTAAGGTCCAAGTTTCAGCTAGCCGGACTTCAACTCTATTTGGTGCAAATAATAATGGGGGTCTAAATATATTTAATTGCTCAAAGTTAATTTTTTTAAGCTGCTCCTCCATTTTCCCTTTTGTTTTTAGGTATAAAAATGAAGAATTTTTATTTGCCCCTGTACTGCTAATGACATTAAATTGAACTACTTCCTTCCTTTTCGACCAATGGGCGAGTTCAATTACATAATCCAAATCGACTCGTATAAACTCCTTTGCTGATCCAGCCTTTTTTCTAGTGGTACCAATAGTGCAGAATACCTCATGAATTTCACTATCTATAGATAGTTGATCCTGTAATCGATCCATATTTAGAATGTGCTCAATTATTTTTGGGTGAGCGGCTATTCCTGTATTCTTATAATGTACAATATGAATCTCTTTATAAAGAGGTGATTGTAATAACAAGAGAATTAACGAGCGTCCAGTTTCACCTGTAGCTCCCATTATTAGAGCATTTTTCATATTTTTATTACTATTCTTTTTTGTTTTTTTTTGTTTTAGCTGGTAATATTTCTTCTGGGAACGGGAATACTATGGTTGAATTTTTTTCTGAGGCAATATCAGCTAAAGTTTGGTATAATCTTAACTTTATCGCCGAAGGGGATTTATCTATCATTAACCCTGCTTCCAATAAAGCTGCTGCTGCTTGCTTTTCAGCTTCTGCAAGGATGATTCTTGCCCGTCTACTTCTTTCGGCTTCGGCTTGATTGGCCATAGATCGTTTCATGTTTTCTGGGAGTTCAATATCTTTTATCTTAACATCTTCTATTGAAATTCCCCATTGATCTGTTTGGTCATCTACAATTTTCCGAATATTATCTCCAATAGATTCTCTTTTTGATAAGATTACGTCTAATTCAACCTTACCACAGACATCTCTCAATGAGGCTTGGGCCATTTGAGAAATTGCAAAATGGTATTCCTCTACTTCTAATACTGATTTTTCAGGGTCAATAATTTTAAAGAATAATACCCCATTAATTTTACATGGCACATTGTCATTTGTCATTATTTCTTGGGAAGGAATATTAATAGTTATTACCCTTATGTCCACAAATTGAGTGGATTCTACTAAAGGAATTATCCATCTGAACCCAGGATTTAGAATAGAAACAAATTTTCCAAATCTAAATTTTAGCGCTCTTTTATACTCAAAGACAATTCGGATTCCTAATAAAAAGAATACAACAAATATTGATAAGAGAAATGTAGGGAATATTAACATAGTATTTGTTTTAAGATTGTATGTTTCAATAAGTTACAAAAAACTTTATGAAATAACAATTTAAATGTATAGTCCTTGATTGGTACAAATATATGTGGTCTTTATTGCAGATTAATTATGGTTCTTTGGGAGCCAAATTCACCCGTAAATAATTGTAGAGTCATGTGTGTTAGAATATTGGCATGCTTATTGCTTAAGGCAGTCGAGTTGGGCCTATAACCAATATGGGCCTTTTGAGGGATTTTTTATTTTCGGTATTTCAAATAGAAATACATTTTTAATTTTATAAACAGATTTTATGTTAGAGAGTTTTAACTATTTTCGTGAGAGGGAGTTTTGGAAAGTAATTGCCATGTTAGATTGGAATCACGTTGGAGATGACGGAAAAGTATTAGAGCGTGCTAAATATTATTTATCTAAACGATCAGTACTCTCCATTGAAGCATTTAGAAAAACTTTGAATGAAAGACTAAAGGGCTTAGAGGATACAAGGTTTCTTGAGATGATGTTAAGTAATTCAATCAATGGAAAAAAGAAAAATATAACCTCACGACTCTTTTTAAATACTAGATGCTTGGTAATTGCTTCTGGTCAAAAATACTATAAATCCGTCCTTAGTAATCCTGCAAAAATGAAGGAGAATATGGAGTTTGGTGGATTGCTTGAGTTAGCAGATGCTGCTTTGCAATTGAAGATTGGAAACCCCAAGGTTTCTAAGAAAAACAAGCAGGTTGTGAGTTAAGGAAACGCTTAGAAATAGCATGCAATTATTATTTTGAGGTCGAATCTAGATTTAGGTTCGACTTTTTGGTTTAATTAATTTCTGTATTTATATCCTTGTATATATTGCGTGTTTGTGAAAAAGCTATCGTTATATTATCTTTATTTTTACATTTAACCCTTTATATCTTCCACTCATCGAGGCAAAGTCCCATACTTTTCAAAACTGCCGTATTCTTGTAGTGTAGAACAACGATAAACACACAACACAATATATACCTGTTATGAAAAAAATTAC
>CAJXXR010000022.1 GCA_913063375.1 uncultured Flavobacteriales bacterium
CATCATCCTAGCTTTCGGTGTAAATGTATACATTTCTTAGGCTATTATTTCGTTTACTTATTCCCTTGTTGTAACTCATGTACATACTGTACAATCTTCCATCTCTCGTCTGACATCAACTGAGAAGCGTGTGGCCCCATTGCGTTAAGACCGAAAGTAATTGTATGATAAATTTCTCCATCATTCATTTCACTCATAGTCCCACCAGAACGTCTAATTGCGGCAGCATCTGCATATGATGGTATTCCACCATAAACAGGGTTTTGAATTGTCCCTTTTCCATCACCTGTTTTTCCGTGACAGTGTGCACAGAACATTTGGTACAACTCCTTCCCTTCTGCAAGGTTTGCTGAAGTCGCTTCCAATGGATTGGTCAATTCTAGACCGGCACGTTTAAACTCTTCCAAAGAAGCACCATATTCAAATGGAGTAAATCCTCTTGGGATAGTTCCAGCCACAGGAGTTCTTGCTACAGAACTATCTGCGAATACAGCATTACCTGCATATGTCTCTAGAGAAGGAGAACGGTACATGTTTGGCATGTACTCAAATCCAGTATTCTCTCCATTTCCACCACAAGAACTAAGAAGTAATGCGGCCGTGCACGAAGCAAGTAGGGTACGACTTAATTTTTTCATCATCTTCATATTCTTGCGAATTAATGGTTTTCTTCTTTTTCGGTTACTTCAATAGCACCAGTTTCTCTCATAAGATCTTTGATCTCAGAAGTATCACCGTTCACATGAATTTCCATAAGGAATTTATCATCTGTTGTTCTTGGATCTGGACTAGATGTTTTAGCTCCAGGATACAGTTTACAACGGATCAAATAAGTAATTACCATCAAGTGACCTGCAAACAATACAGTAATCTCAAATGTAATTGGAATAAATGCCGGTAGGTTATCAATCAAAGTAAAGTTTGGCTTACCCCCGATATTTTGTGGCCAGTTATAAATCATAATGTACCACATCATCCATATTGCGAATGCTGCTCCAATAACACCATAGATGAAAGAGCAAATTGCAAGACGACTTTCTTTTAATCCCATTGCATGATCAAGACCGTGCATTGGAAAAGGTGTATACACCTCATCAATATGATGTCCTTTACTACGGATAGCTTTTACACCGTCCATCAACACATCATCATCATCGTATAATCCGTAAACTATCTTAGTGCTCATCCTTTCGATCTTTTTTGTATTGAGAACCTGACGACTTAACAATTGATTTCAATTCCGCCTGTGCAATTACAGGGAATGTTCTAGAGTATAATAAGAACAATACAAAGAAGAAACCGATGGTACCGATAAAAATACTCACATCAACAAATGATGGTGAGAACATCGACCAACTAGATGGTAAGTAATCTCTGTGAAGTGAAGTAACAATAATAACAAAACGCTCGAACCACATTCCAATATTTACAATAATTGAAATAATGAATGTGAAAGCGATACTTGTTCTTAGTTTTTTGAACCACATGAACTGTGGAGAGAACACATTACATGACATCATACACCAGTATGCCCACGCGTAGGGTCCAGTTGCACGATTCAAGAATGCATATTGTTCATATTCAACACCTGAATAATAAGCGATGAACAACTCTGTAATATAAGCAACCCCAACTATAGATCCGGTTACCATGATTACGATATTCATCAATTCGATATGTTGAATTGTGATATACGACTGTAGTCCCGGTATAACTTTACGCATAACTAAAAGCAGCGTTTGTACCATTGCGAAACCAGAGAAGATTGCTCCAGCAACGAAATAAGGAGGGAAGATAGTAGTATGCCAACCTGGAATTACCGAGGTAGCGAAATCCATAGATACAATCGTGTGTACAGAAAGTACCAATGGTGTAGCTAAACCTGCCAATACCAAAGAAATCAATTCAAATCTTTGCCAGTGTTTTGCTTTACCACTCCATCCAAAAGAAAGAATCTGATAGATTTTTTGAGTTGCCTTACCAGTTTTAGCTCTATCACGGATCATGGCAAAATCAGGAATCAATCCCATGTACCAGAATACCAAAGAAACTGAAAGGTAAGTAGAGATGGCAAATACATCCCAAAGAAGCGGCGAGTTAAAGTTTACCCACAAAGAACCAAATTGGTTTGGAAGCGGTAATACATAATACGCCAACCATGGACGCCCCATGTGAATGATAGGGAACAAACCAGCTTGAACTACAGCGAAAATAGTCATCGCTTCAGCAGAACGGTTAATAGACATTCTCCATTTCTGACGGAAAAGTAGAAGTACTGCTGAAATCAAAGTTCCAGCGTGACCGATACCAACCCACCAAACGAAGTTAGTGATATCCCATGCCCAGTTAACAGTCTTATTAAGACCCCAAACACCGATACCTTCACCTACTGTGTAAGCGATACAACCCATTCCCCAAAGGAAAGTGGCTAATGAGATAATGAATAACGTCCACCAATGTTTATTTGCTCGTCCTTCAATAGGAGCAGCAATATCTTCCGTAATTTGACTGTACGTTTTATCGTTCAGAACAAGTGGCTCACGTATAGGAGATTCGTAATGCATAATATATATTTTATATCAATTTGCCGGTTAGGATTACTTGTTTCTAACTTTTGTTTGGTAAACCACAGATGGGTTTGTACCAACCTCTTCCAATAAGAAGTAAGATCTAGGTCCTTCCTTAACTTTGGAAAGGTTTGAATCTTTATCTAAGGCATCTCCGAAGACCATCGCTCCTGTGTCACAAGCCGCAGCACAAGCAGTTAATGCATCTCCATCTTTCAATTGACGTCCTTCTTTCTTGGCATCAAGCTTAGCACGTTGTAGCATGTGAACACACATCGTACATTTCTCCATTACCCCTCTAGAACGAACAACAACATCTGGATTCAATACCATTTTTCCAAGATCATCATTCATGTTGAAATCGAACTTGTTATTATCAGAATACTGGAACCAGTTGAAACGTCTTACTTTATAAGGACAGTTGTTTGCACAGTAACGAGTACCGATACAACGGTTATACGCCATGTGGTTCAAACCTTCCATAGAATGTGAAGTAGCAGCTACTGGACAAACAGTCTCACAGGGAGCGTTGTTACAGTGCTGACACATTACAGGCTGGAATACTACCTCTGGAGTTTCTGAAGGAATCTCCATTTCAAGGAACATATCCATAGCACCACCTACACCTTCATATCCAGCATCAGCAGTCGCATTTTCTTTTGTAGTATCAGAAGAATAGTAACGGTCAATACGCAACCAGTGCATATCTCTACTCTTACGTACTTCTTCTTTACCAACTACAGGCACATTATTCTCAGCGTGACAAGCCACAACACAAGCAGAACATCCTGTACATTTTGTTAAGTCAATACTCAAGTTCCAGAAGTGGACATCTCTTTCGTGATTTTCCCAAAGTGTAACTTTACTTAATGGTTGGATTCCTTTGTGTG
Source organism: uncultured Flavobacteriales bacterium (assembly GCA_913063375.1). GTDB lineage: Bacteria > Bacteroidota > Bacteroidia > Flavobacteriales > CAJXXR01 > CAJXXR01. The sequence continues at coordinate 3,458 of CAJXXR010000022.1, forward strand.
TAGCCAAAGTCATTGGAGCATTGCTTACCTTAGGGTTAGCAATAAACTCTTCCAAAGTACTTTCACGAACGATCTTATCACGTCCCATCATTGTACTTGCAACTTGAGTCATAGCGAACTCATGCTCTCCGTCTACTAATTCAACAGACACATTATATTGTGTATTGCTGAAGTTTTGATAGAATGGGAATGCATTTACACCAACGTTGTCAGCTGCTTTACCTTCATTCATTCTACCGTAACCGAAGGCCAAACCTACAGTACCTGCTTTTTGACCTGGTTGGATAAGAACCGGTACAATGACCTCAGCTCCATTCAAGCTAAGTTTTGCCAAATTACCATTCACACCACCATTCGACTGCATTGGATTTGCAAAACCATTCGCTTTTGCATCCGCTACTGACATGGTCAAGTAGTTATCCCAAGTAGTTCTGCTAATTGGATCTGGTAACTCTTGCAACCAAGGGTTGTTTGCATGTGTTCCGATACCAATACCAGACTTAGTATAAAAAGTAAGCTCTGTTCCTTTTGCAGAACTAGCTTCTTTTTTCAATTCTTGTGCATACTTATTAAGATCTGCATTGAATGTCATTTCAGTTGCCTCAACAGCAGAACTGAAGAATCCATCATGTAGCGCAGAGCTCCATGAAGCCAATCCTAATACATTTGCTTTCCAGTTATTCTTAATATAGCTGTAGAAGTCCATTTCACTTCCCATCCATGCCAAGAATACATCTTGCCATTGTTTGGTATCGAAAAGTGGAGCAATTGTAGGCTGTGCTAAACTATAGAAACCATCTATTGGCATAGCATCATTCCAACTTTCGAAGAAGTGATTATTTGGTAGAATATATTGACATTCTGAAGCTGTCTCATCTGCTTTTCCTGAGAAAGAAACTGAAAGTTTTACTTTCTTCAATCCAGCAGCAAAGTCAGCACTATTTGCCAATGTATACATTGGGTTTACTTGGTGCATCATAATAGCTGCAACCTTTCCACCTTTCATATCTTTAATCAATGCATTCACTGCAGCATCATCTCCTTGTTTCAAGTGAGAAGCTGTAGAAATACTTATAGTCGAACCATAGTTTGACAGCAATTCGTTGATCCCGTTAACAACCAACTGAAGTGCTACATTACTACTTCCAGCAACAACCAATGATTTACCTTTGGCTTTCCAAAGATCATTAGCAGCCTTTTCGATCTGTGCATTCAACTTAGAATCCAAGTTAACCGTCAATGTTGGTTGACCAGCTTTCTTAGCAATTGCATTATAAATAGCAACTGCGATCATTCCTTGTTGAGAAGCTTTAACTGGGTGACGGAAATCCGCATTAGAACCAGTTAGAGACATATTAGATTCAAATTGGTAATGACGTGACATCATACCAGTATCTGCATTTCTTCCTTTTGCAAATTGTTTTCTGTGATCTAACTCAGTCCAATCTTGCAAGAAGTCAGCTGCCAAAGAAACGATTACGTCTGCCTTATCAAAACGATAAGTTGGCATTACGCGTTTCCCGAAGCTCAATGCATTTGCTTCAAGCATTGCAGAATGCGAAACTGCATCATACGTTACGTGCTCGAAGTTTGAATATTTAGCTTTAAATTCTTCAATCAACACCTTAGAAGATGGACTGATCAAAGTAGAAGTCATGAAAACAACTTTTTCATTAGAACCAGCAAACTGATCTAATTTAGTTTTCACATCTGCCATTGCTGAATTCCAATCTGTAGCTGCACCATCTTTCATTGGAGCAGTCAATCTTTTAGAATCGTACAATGAAAGTACTGACCCTTGGATACGTGGACTTAATCCAGATCCATAAGGAGCATCAGTATTCCCTTTGATATTGATTGGTCTACCTTCTCTTGTTTTAACAAGTACAGAAGCGTACTCGTGTCCATCAAAATAAGCAGATGCATACCAGTTTGCAATTCCAGGAATTACTTCTTCTGGTTTTACAACGTAAGGGATAGCATGTTGCACAGGAGTCTCACAAGCAGCGATAGTTGCTGCAGCAGTACTGAATCCTAAAAATTTTAGGAAATCTCTTCGTGAAGTGGAATTACCTTCCAAATTCTCTTCATTCCCAAGGAATTCATTCGTCGAAACTTCGTTCACGAATTCCTTTTCAGCGTGCTCTTTAAGTATTGAGTTATTTTCTAACTCATGCATACTTTGGAAATATATTTTTTCTTTTGCCATTTTCTGAAAAACTATTTGGAATTAGTAATGACACTTACCACATTCGGTTCCACCAATCTTTTCAACAGTAATTTTTTCACCATTGAATTTATCTGCCCAATTCTCATTCATGTGCTCGTAATAAGGATTGTCAGTATCCACCTCAGTTTCTCTGTGACAATCTATACACCAACCCATAGTAAGAGGAGAATGTTGTTCAACAACATCCATTTCTTCAATTGCGCCATGACAAGTCTGACACTCTTGATTCCCTGCATTTACGTGCTGAGAGTGATTAAAGTAAACCAAATCAGGAAGATTGTGAATCTTAATCCATTTGATTGGCTTCTTTTCGTATCCTTCAATATAAGTTCTAGTTTCTGGATCGAAACCAACAGCCTCATATATTTTGTTAATCTCTGTAGTACCCGTTTGAGTTCCTTCGTTGATATATGTATGACAGTTCATACAAACATTTGCAGATGGAATACCTGACGTCTTACTGTGTCTCGCACTTGAGTGACAGTAGTTACAGTCAATTCCATTCTCACCAGCGTGAATCTTGTGAGAGAATGCAATTGGTTGCTCTGGTTGATAACCTTGCGCCATACCTACAGTATCAAATACTCCAGCCCATGTAACTTTGATTCCTCCAATAACAACTAATACAACCAAGACGATCATTACACCTGGATTAGCTTTTAGCCATCTCTTCAATGCAACATGAAGGCTTACAACTTCCTCATCTGAAGCACTCTTCAATGCATTTTTCGCTTTCACGACAGCATAAAGAGAAACCAACAAAATTAAAATTGCAATAAACAAAGTTGAAGTACTTGACCCTTGGGCCTCAACTACTTCTTCAACTCCTCCTGCTTCAGCACCAGGCTTTACAACTACTGGAGGATTCTCGATATACGCTAGTATATCAAGGATTTGCTCATCCTTGAAATGCATAAATGCACTCATCGGAATACTGTTGTATTCTTCAAAAATTGCAACAGCTTGCTCGTCTCCGGCTTTGATCAGATCCTGAGAATTACGGATCCAGCTCAATAACCACTCCTGCTCTCTTCGCTCAGTAATTCCTGCCAATGCAGGTCCTACCATTTTCTTGTCTAATTTGTGACAAGAAGCACAATTCGCCTTGTATAAATCAGCTCCATTTGCAACATCCTGAGCCTTCAATTCTGATGTTCCCAGAACCAAAGTCAGCCCTGTAAACAGCAAGCTCACAAAAAATAGACGTAACGACTTTAAGTTTGTCATTTCTACCTGGTGTATAAGTTTTTTATATTCGAAACTGTAATAATTTGTAAATCAAGTAGTTATACTCAATCGCTTCTATTTAGCTCCGAATGCCTAGTTTCACTCGTTTGCAAAAATAAAACAATAAAAATCTTAACAATTATTAACCGCTCATATTTTATCAGTTTATACCTATTCTAAATAGTAGTGTAATTCAATTTCCTAAGCTCGCAGATTTATTTTAGCTTTGCTTCTATCTAAATACAGAAACATGAAAAAGTTAATATTGTTGATTGTGACTATTCTGAGCAGTGCACACCTTGGGTTATCGGCACAAACAGAAGAACAACAGGATCAAAACAACAAAGACATCACCATTCATAGTGATATTAGACTAGAGCGTCTACTGGCAAAAAAACTAGCCATCAACAAAGAAAACAACATGGTTGCTGTATACAGAATCCAATTGTATTCTGGAACTCGCTCTGGATCAAAGGCAAGCATGAATAAAATAAAATCAATCCTTGGTAATCAATATGCGAATGTTACCTATGATCAACCCAACTTCAAAACGAAAGTTGGTGCCTATAGAACTGAAATGGAAGCGGAAAAGCAATTGAAAATTCTTAAAGAAGACTTCCCATTATCATTTGTTCTGAAAGAAGAAATTCCTTTTAAGGAATTGATCAAAAAAAGAAATAATACAATAGGAACGTACTAACCGCGGAGCTTCTACCACGAACATAAAAGCCCCTATGATGACAATCATAGGGGCTTTTATATTTTAATATTTTCTCATCATTCTTTCGTTAACTTCAGGATATAACTATTGTGATTTGTGCTTACATGCATAAAATACAATCCCCGACTTAGGTGAGAAAGATCTGCATCAAACTGAACACCATCGATATCCACTTTACGATATACCTGCTCTCCTTTTGTACTGTAAACTGATATAGAAACATCGGTCTCATTCAGACCAAACTCCACCACCATATTACTCACCACAGGATTTGGATAATAACGCAATTGTAAATCCTCTCTACTCACCTTATAGCAGGATGAAGTATCCACACAACCACTAGTTGTAACAATTACCGCATAATCACCATAAGTAGGTGGCGTAAAGGTAGACCCTGTCTCTCCACTAACTACAGAACCAGCAACACAATCCAACCATTCGAAAGTTGAATTAACTGCATTCGCAGTAAAGGTAGTTCCAACAAAAGTGACCGAAGTATCAACTACCGCGAAGTTCACTTCAAAATTACAACTAGCAGAATTCCCATTGCCATCATCAACAGTATATGTGACCTGGGTAATTCCAGGATTATATAATTCAGCACCCGCATCACCTGCACCCGCACCAGAAGTTGCACCTGTCAATAGATAAGTAACTGTTGGGGTTCCACAATTATCTGTTAAGCCAGTAAGGGCTATCCCACCAACGGATGACTCACAGGTTACAATATCCATCGGACAAACAAAACTTACCGCCGAAGTATCTACCACTTCCACTACCTGTGTTTGCGTGGTAATATTCCCTAATCCATCATCAAAACTCCATAGGATGGAATACTGACCCAAACTATTATACGTCAATGGATCATTGGTTGTTCCTATTACTTGCCCGAAACAAGCATCGGTTGCCGTTGGCACATCTACAACCACCACCATACATTCGCCAACAACAGTAGACAACACAATACTATCTACTACTGGCGCAATAGTATCTTGCACAGTTACAGTCTGCTGCTGACTAACTACATTCCCATTCCCATCATCATAATACCAAACAATGGTATAATTCCCTTGCGCATCATAATACATAGAATCTGAAGTAGTAGCATAAATTGTATCCATACAATTATCAATCGCTATAGGTGTTAACGTCACTAACGCATCACACTCCCCAAAAACAACAGGCAATGGATCCACTAACGCTAACGGCGCCGTAGTATCTATTAAAGATATCTCTTGTACTTGAGAACTTATATTTCCATAACCATCGTCATAAGACCAGGTTACAAAATGACTTCCTAGATTCGAATAATAAAGACTATCCACTGTGGTTCCCCAAATAGTGTCACCACAATTATCTATAGAAGAAGGAATATTATTTACCATATAATCACATTCCGCCACCAATACAGGTAAGGTATCGATTGTAGGAATCGGTGCCGTGGTATCGATAACAGAAATTAATTGCGTCTGATCCGATACATTTCCATTTCCATCCTCATAGGTCCATGTAATAATATAATCACCTGGAATAGTATAGGTCAATGAGTCTGTTGTTGTTGCTTGAATCAAACCTTCACAATTATCCATTGCTTCAGGAATACTATCTACAATAACGGTACATTCTCCAGTCAAATCTAGTAAACTATCTACCAATGCGACTGGCGCAGAAATGTCTGCTATAATTACATTCTGAATTTGATCAGTACTATTCCCATGACCATCATCAAAGGTCCATGTAATTTGATAGGTTCCCTGACTCGTATAATTTAAAGGATCCGTTGTAGTACCGGATAGTACTCCAGCACAATTGTCTGTTGCCGTAGGAATATCTACTACTGTAAGTTCACATTCCTCAACTAAATCCACTAATACTGTCACATCAAGTACTGGAGCGATATTGTCTGAAATAATTACATTTTGAATTTGAGTAATTGAATTCCCATTCCCATCATCATACGTCCATGTAATGGTAAATGTTCCCTGAATAAAGAAGGTCAATAAATCGGTTGTTGTTCCCGATATTACCCCTACACAGTTATCTGTTGCTAATGGTGCGACAGAAATAACCAATCCACATTGCCCTACTAAATCCGGTAAAGGAACCACATTAGGAACCGGAGCAGTCACATCATTAATTATAACAATTTGAATTTGACTAAAGCTATTTCCATTGACATCTGTATATATCCAAGTGATAGAATAAGTACCTTGAGAGGTATAGGAAAGTGGATCACTTGTCACCCCTACAATACTACCTCCACAGGCATCTGTTGCTGTAGGATAAGTAGTTATCGTTAAACTAACTTCAGCAGTAAAATCAATTAACACAGCATTATCTGGAACAGGTGCAGTATTATCCTCTACAACTACCGTTTGCTCTTGAGTCGAAACATTTCCATTCCCATCGTCATAGGTCCAAGTAATCGTATAGTATCCCTGAACGTCATAGTACAATGGATCTGTAGTGGTAGCCACTACCGTACCCGTTAAACTTGCTGTCAAACTGAATGTCGCAGTTGGATAAGTAGTTACAGAAACCGAACAATCCCCTGTAAGTACAGGAAGAGAATCTATCACCGGTACTGGCGCTTGATTATCATTTACTATTATTGTTTGCGTTTGTGTAGTTGTATTCCCATTAGCATCTGTAAATACCCAAGTGATAATATAAACACCTTGCTCAGTATACACCAATGGATCTGTAGTGGTCCCAACTATAACACCAGAATAATTGTCTGTTGCTGTAGGAATGGTATCAACGGTAACCTCATAATCACCCGTAAGATCATCTAAAGTATCTTCATCTGATACTGGCGATGTCTCATCATCTACAATTACTGTTTGATCTTGCGTAGTGGAATTACCTGTTGAATCTGTAAAGGTCCATATAATAACATACGTTCCTTGTTCGGTATAAATTAAAGGATCGGTTGTAGTCCCAATGATCACTCCATCATTATTATCTGTTGCAGTAGGAATAGAATCCACCGTCACCTGAATTTCTCCAGTTAAATCTGGCAATGAATCTACATCTGGCTCTGGATCCCCAATATCAATTATTATAATGATTTGAGTATAGATAGATATGTTTCCATTTCCATCGTCGAAGGTCCAATTGATTGGATAGGTACCCTGACCACTGAAAGTAAGTGCATCTGAAGTAGTTCCTGTAATTTGACCTTCACAATTATCTAGCCCTTCCGGAGGAGTACTCACGGTAACACTGAAATTAGCTAAATCAACATATAATGTATCTACCACTGCTATTGGCGCAATTGTATCGGCTACAATAACCACCTGAAGCTGCGTTGAGATATTCCCATTACCATCATCATAAGACCAGGTAACACTATAGGTTCCTTGGATATCATAATACAACGGATCTGTGGTAGTCCCTATAACTGTTGCGGTTGCCGACAAGGACAAATTAAAGGTTGCAGTAGGGAAAGAATCCACAGTCACGGAACATAAATCGGTTAACACCTCCAGACTATCTGTATCCGGATCTGGCGCCAAATAATCATTCACTATTACTTGCTGAAATTGAGTGGAAACATTTCCATTCCCATCATCATAAATCCAAGTGATAATATAAGACCCTTGCTGATCATAATAAAGTGGATCTGTAGTGGTTCCAATTACTGTACCCGAAGTATTATCTGTAGCCGTTGGAAAAACAGTAACGGTCACAGAATACATTCCATACAATACAGGTAATGGATCTACATCAGGCATTGCAGCATTCACATCATTTACTACCACCACCTGAACACCTGTGGAAGTATTCCCACTAGCATCGGTAAAGGTCCATGTAATAGAATACACACCTTGAATAGTAAATAGTAAAATATCTTCCGTACTCCCATTCACCGAACCTTCACAATTATCTATAGCTGCAGGCACTATGGTTAAGGATATACTTGACGAAGACAATTCTAATATTATTGTATCTAGACTGAACACTGGAGCAGTAAGATCCTGAATTAAGACTTGTTGATCTTGATACGATACATTCCCATTTCCATCGTCATAAACCCAGTTAATAGTATACGCTCCTAAAGAATCGAAACTTAAATCTGAATCTGTTGTCCCCACTACACTTCCTTCACAATTATCTGTTGCTGATGGAGCGTCCTCTACGGTTATACTACATTCAGCTGTAATTTGCGGAAGTGATTCCACATCAACAACCGGTACAGTTTGATCATCTATTACTATTGTTTGCTCTTGAGTCGTACTATTCCCATTCCCGTCATCATACGTCCAAATAATGGTATACGTTCCTTGCTCAGAATAATACAATGAATCTGTTGTTACTCCTACAATCTGACCTTCACAATTATCTGTCGCTGTAGGGAAGCTATCCACTATAAGATCACATTCAGAAGTCAAAACCATCAATGAATCCAAATCCGGTACTGGCGCAATGGTATCGTTTACAATAACTGTCTGATATTGAAATGAAGAATTCCCATTACCGTCATCATATACCCATGTAATAATATAGGTGCCTTGTTCCGAATAGGTCAAATTATTCGCAGTAGCACCCAGTATTAAGCCCTCACAATTATCCATGGCTTCCGGAATACTATCCACTATTACTTCACAAAGACCTTCTAGAATTGGTAAACTGTCAACTAAAGGAACAGGTGCTGTAATATCCTGAATAAGTACTGTTTGATCTTGGGTAGAAACATTCCCATTTCCATCATCATAAGACCATGTTATAAGATAAGTACCTTGGGCATCATAATTAAGACTATCTAAGGTTGTCCCTATAATTTGTCCCTCACAATTATCCGTTGCTGTTGGAATAGAATCCACAGTCAAATCACACTCAGCAGACAATATCGGCAAAGAATCAACATCCGGAACTGGAGCAGTACTATCATCAATTGTAATTATCTGGTCCTGAGTACTGGTATTTCCATTCCCATCATCATAGATCCAAGTAATAGTATAACTACCTTGTTCATCATAATACAAACTATCTAAAGTAGCACCTATAATAGCTCCCTCACAGTTATCTGTTGCTGTTGGAAAACTATCTACCGTAAGGTCACATTCTGCTATTAATTCTGGAAGCGAGTCTACATCGGCCAATGGAGCAGTGGTATCAATAATGTTCAATGTTTGCCATTGACTCTCACTATTTCCTGTTCCATCTTCATAAGTCCACAATATTTGATACTGTCCCAATCCTTCAAAGTAGAGTGAATCCGTAGTACCTGTAATGGTATCTTCACATTCATCATAGGCTGTAGGGAAATCCGTAATAGTATACGAACATTCTGCCGTAAGCACATCCAAAGAATCAATATAAGCTATAGGAGCTAATGTATCTGTTATAATAATATATTGAGATTGCGTACTAGCATTCCCATTCCCATCTTCATACAACCATGTAACTAAATAGGTCCCCGAACTAGTGAAATGAAGCGAATCATTGGTTGTGGCATTCACCAAACCAATACATTCATCTGTGGCAGTTGGAATAGAATCCAACGTCAATTCACATTCATTATATACAGTGTCCAATACATTGTCTGGAGCTGGAGCAATACTGTCCGTAACAATAACCGTTTGAAGTTGAATAGTTGTATTTCCGTTTTCATCTTCGTAGGCCCAAGAAATCATATAGGTTCCTTGCTCGTCATAATACATTGAATCTAATGTAGTCGCGATTACAGTACCCGCACAATCATCTGTCGCCGTAGGGATCGATGGTACCAGCGCATCACAATTCCCACTTACTATAGGCAAAGACATCACATCCGGAATCGGCGCAATACTATCCATTACCAATACATTCTGCTGTTGGTAGGTTATATTTCCCGAACCGTCATCAAATGCCCATGTAACTATATAAGCACCTGGAGTATCATAAAACAAGGAATCGGTAGTTGTTCCAAGCACCATTCCTACACAGGTATCCATGGCAGTTGGGACAGAAGAAACAGTGACATCACAATACCCTGAAACACCTACTAAAACTGCAGAATCTGGCACTGGGTAATCACTATCACTTATGGTGACAGTTTGATTTTGAATAAAAACATTTCCATTAGCATCTTCAAAACTCCATGAAATGGAATAAGAACCAATAGTTGTATATGTCAGGGTATCATTTGTTGTCCCCATCACTGTCCCCAAACAATTATCTGTTGCAGTTGGAATATCCTTCACCCTTAAATCTGTACCACAATCACCCCAAATAGTATCTAGGAAAGCAACATCTGGAACAGGAGCCGTTAAATCTTGGATAATAACATTCTGAGATTGATACAAAGCGTATCCATTCACATTTACATACATCCAAGTAATAACAAAGGTTCCTTGCGTATCATAAAACAATGTATCTGTAGTAGTCGCCGTAATACTACCCGAACAACTATCTGTAGCTGTAGGATAATTAGCAACCAACAAATCACAGGCAGCTACCAAATCAGGCAATAAAACAACATCTGCTGTAGGAGCTTGATTACAAGGACTTGCAGAACTACCCAGAAGATGTTCTGTAGAATTATTAGACGCAATTGTGACAAAGGGCAATAAAAAAATAAGGATAATGAAGCCTCTACAAATTGCCCATTGCAATTGGCTTTGGACCATTGAAGTTGGTCCGTCATTTTTTAATAAGATCATAAGATATAGCTAATATGTCTCTAAATTAGCTTTTTACAATGAAAAAATCAAAAACTATGACTAAAATTAATATTGAAACATGAAATATTACAATGAATACATACGTTAGAATAGATTAGGCCTGCGTATAGGATTAAATACAGTACTTCATTTCTAATTAAAAAAACGCCATTTAGGCATAAAAAAAGCCCCAAAGTATAAAACAGTGGAGCTGAAAAGTGACCTCGACAGGGTAGGGAATCCTACAATCATTCATCAATTTAAGATACAAACTTTCAACACCTTACACCATTCACAACTATTTCTATACTTTATTTGGCGACGTTTTGGTGTCGTCAAAAATTAACAAGCCTTACCTAATGAATTTAAAGTACTTATAACCAAAAGACTAGAGACTCCTCCCGATAAATTCGACTACTTATTGGAGGTATTATCAATTTTAATAGGATCTCTGTCAAGAAATGGAAATAGTTCTTTAAACTTAGGAACAGATCCCTCATCCGATTTAATCACCAACCCCATCGATCGGAATACTGCGTATCCTAATTCCGTAGGCACAAAACTATCCGCATTATTATTTGTATTAATCAATTTTGACCCAATAAACTCATAGTACAAATCACGCCTAATAGAGGAATGCATTTCTTTGGCCTTCTCTCCATTTAAAATGGATTCTATTTCCTTTGGATTTATATTCATTTTATAACAAAACTTCAATATTTGAGTTGCTAAACTAAATATATGTTCCTTGCTATATAAATTCTCCAACCTATTACGAACTTGATTACGATCCTTTTCCAAAGCAGACAACTCCTCTTTAAGATTACTTAGTTCATTAACAAACTCTATTTTTTCTGTTGCCAAACCTTCAATCTTTTCTACCCAGATCCCTACTTCCTGCTCATGTTCTATTGCGAGATTATTCAACTCTGCATCTTTTGACTCCTCAAGCTTTGTTATTTTCCCCTTCAACAATCTATCTCCTTCGCCCTTTTCAAAATCTAACTTTATAAAATCATCACGTAATTTTTTCAATTCATCTGAATCTGCTGGAGTTTGCTGTTTAACTCTCATATCTAAATCAATTAGCTTATGACGAACTAAATTCACTAATATATTAGACAACGGTAATAAAACAACAATCCCTATCGCTGAGAGTAAAGGAACTACAAGTAAATTACCTCTATTCGAATAATGAAAATAGTCACCCAAATATTCCAATCGTGAGCAACCAATAAGGAAATTTTCATCTGGAAATAATGTAATATACCCTACCCTCCAATTAATCACCAACCATGAAACTATAAATGAAAATAAAAGTGGACTTCTCAATCGGTCTCTCGATCCATTGTATAAATCCATAACCATTTGCCTAGGTGTCATTTTACTATTTTTTTATTAATAATCATCTTGTCCTAAATCCGTACTCACAAAATATAACTTAAACAACCAGACAATGACTTACCAACCATTTTCAACCTTAAATTTTTCATATTCCGACTCACTCTGCATATAGAACATCATAAAATCGTCCAAGGAAATCTTAGTTTTAACATGTCCCATATCCTTCCTAACCAATCTCAAAAGTTCAAAATATACTTTTAAATGACTAGTCATATTGCTTGCGTTATCAATGGCTAACATCCATTTAGTAAACATTAAAAAAACAGCATCGGGCGCGTAAATAAACATATCCTTCTTAATATCCAAAAGCCGCTTCAACAACTCTTTTTCTGTGACTTTTTTTCCAACTTTATCTCCATCTGATATATCAAATAAAATGTAAATTAAATCAGAATACATTTTGTACTTCCTATCCGATAATTGACTTTCTACATTCTTAATTTTCTCCTTTTGATGCTTAATTCTCCAAATTAGATATGTACTAAGTGTTCCAAAAAGAAGTAGCAACACTTCCTTATATGGCAATCCAACCATCTTTTCTAAAATTATTTCTTTCACGTGATTAAAATTTGATATCTAATTAATAAAAAGTAGTTGTACAAACTACAATTAATAATTATGAATTTCAATCACTGAATTCAGGTATTTTAAACCATCCACGACACCACAAAATTTCTTGGAGACGTAATTTTGACGAAATAATAAAAAACTGTTGCCCAAACACAATTGATCAAAAAAAGCTGGAGACGTTTATAGGCAAAAAATCAAATCACAATTCCAGCAACTACATGAAAATCAACAAACTGAGATTTACAGAAAATAAAAAAGACTTCAGAATTAAATTCTAAAGTCTTGAAAATCAATTACTTAAAAGTCTTGTGACCTCGACAGGAGTCGAACCTGCAACCGTCGGAGCCGAAATCCGATATTCTATCCAGTTGAACTACGAGGCCAGTCGTATATGGGCAAATATATAATATATTTTAACAGTTGCGTTATATGTAGATAGGATTTTAATTCTTTTGATTTTAGCGGTAAAATTCCATTATCTTTAGATTTCAATTAAGCTCCCAATATCGACGTATTCCAGCTGTGAATCGTATATTTACCTTATAAAAGCACATTACAATGAGACGTATCAGCGCCTGTTTTCTTTTCTTATTATTTTCAGCCTCCCTTTTTGCACAACCCGGAATTGGACAATGGAGAGAACATTTATCATATAAAAACGCTACTGATTTAATCCAAAAAGGAGATAAGATTATTGTAGCCTCAGGTGAAGCACTATTTATTCTAAATTCCAGTACAGATGAATTGGAACGTTTCTCTACACTTGATGGCCTTTCAGAATCTGGAATAAGCACCATTGATTACCATCAAAACCTGGACATCATAGTCATCGCCTACTCGTCTGGAAATATAGATCTAATCCAAGATGGAGAGATTTTCAATCTATCAGACATCAAGAGAAACACTAACATATTAGGAGACAAAGGAATTAACCATATTTTAATTCATGAAGATTTTGCATTCTTGAGTTGTGGGTTTGGGATGGTAAAGCTAAACCTAGCTGATAAAGAATTTACGGAGACCTATTTCATAGGAGATCAAGCAACAAATTTAAAACTTCTTCAAACTACCATTTTCCAAGACACCCTTTACACCACAAGTCCAGAAGGTGTATATAAGGCCGCAGTAAACGACCCTTTAATCATTGATTATAATTCATGGACCAAAGTGGACCTTATAGTTCCAACGGACAGTGGCCTTATTAACCTTAGAGATAGCTTTATCAATACTATTGGTGCCAATGAAAACTACTTAGTATTCAATCATCGGAGTGCCTATTACAATAATGATGTTCAGTACACTTACAACGGAACAAGTTTCAACGAGCTATCAGGATCTAGCCCATTCAGGCCAGAAAATATAAATATTATCAACAATGAGTTTGTAATAAATGGTAACACATGGGGCCAACACTATAACGAAAATTTAATCAAAGTTAAAGGCTTCAATAATTCAGACTGGAATCTTACCTGTGCAATTTTTGATGAAAAGGGAAATTACTGGGCATCTGACGCCAATTATGGTCTCATTCGTTGGAACGTGCATACATGGACATTTAAACCAGAAGGTCCAAACTCCAACAACTTGTCTCGACTTAGTTTTAAAGATGAGACCGTATTTATGGCTCATGGGGGAAAAAGCACTGGTTTCACGCCACAGTACAGAACAGATTTGGGCTCTGTATTTAGAAATGAATCTTGGACAACCCTAGACAAAGGAGATTTTCAGCTCTATGATATTGAACTTCTCCGTCAGGACCCCGTTGACCCGAATATTGTATGGGGAGCTACATGGTGGCAAGGAATTGTGAAATTTGAGAATAATATCGCCATAGAACACCTTACTCCATTAAATAGTGATATACCAAAACGTACCGATGCGGATGCTGAGGATGCTTGGATTGCAGGCTTGGAATTTGATGATGAAGGAACCATGTGGATCCTAAGCTCACAAAGTTCATTCCCACTAGTTAGCCGAGATCAAAATGGAAATTGGGAACAAATCAGCTTTGGATCAACCGTTTCCACCATTACCCTTACAAAAGAACTAATGATCACTTCAAGAGGTCAAAAATGGTTCAGTCTTAAAGACAATGGAATTGTAGTATATGACGAAAACAGCACAGGCAGCAAATTCCGTAAATTATCTAACTCAAATGGATCTGGGAATTTAAAAACCAGCGACATCCTTTGCATGACTGAGGACCAAAATGGAAAAATTTGGATGGGAACCAGCGAAGGACTTTCCATCATTCACAATCCAAGAAATATATTTACAGGTGGGAATTATGATGCGGACCGTGTATTAATATTTTTTGACGGAAACTGGGAAGAACTTTTCGATGGCCAGCAAATAAATGATATTGTAGTTGATGGAGGAAATAGAAAATGGTTTGCCACGAACAACGGGGTGTATTTAACTTCTGACGATGGGGTTGATCAAATCCATCATTTCACAACTGAAAACTCCGTTCTATTATCCAACAACGTAATGGACCTTACCATTAACCAAGCTACTGGAGAGGTATTTATCGGTACAGAACAAGGGTTAATTAGCCTAATGACTGATGCTGTAGATGCAGACTTAGATGCAAATGATGTAAAAATCTTCCCTAACCCTGTTCCTCCAAATTTCCACGGATCACTTAGTATCGATGGATTATTAGAGAATTCTGTCGTTAAAATTACGGACATCAGTGGTAACATCGTGTACGAGACAAGGTCACAAGGAGGAAGAGCCACTTGGGATGGCAAAACCTTAGACGGGGACAAAGTGAAGTCTGGAGTATATGTAGTTTTAAGTGCTGATGATGAGGCCCTACTCTCTGAGGTAGGTCGATTCTTAATAATTCGATAAACTATGTTATTAGAAACTCGAGGTATCGTATTGCATAAATTTCGATACTTAGAAAAAGATTTCATTATACATATCTTCACGGAAGAGAAAGGTAAGTTGAGCTTTCTTGTCAAAAATTCTAAAAGAAATAAATCCTTGCTTGCTATTCTTCAACCCATGGCTTGCTTGAGCATACAATTTAACTACAGAGAAAAAAGAGATATTCATTATATAAGTGAAGCTAGCCCATTTCACGATTTGGGACTAGACTTATATATGGATCCCGTCAAAGGAGCATTGACATTCTTTATGGCAGAATTGCTAAAGAATGCACTCTACCCTAGCTATCCAAATGAGCCTTTATTTTCTTTTTGTAGTAAAAGTGGAATTCAACTTTATCATTCCAACCAACAACAATTAGCACTCTTCCCACTTTACTACACCCTAATGGTTTGCAAGCTCCTTGGGATAGGTATCCCTGAGTTCAGTGACGCGACATATTTTGACTATTTACATGGAATTCCCTCCACTTGTAAACCTGAACATAAAGAGTATATTTGCAGCCATGAATTGGAGCTATTAAAAACGCTTTTGGGCACAGATTTTGATGCATTATCTAATTTAAGAGCCACTAAATCGGTTAGATTGGCTCTACTAAGATCTTTATTAAGATACATTCATTTCCAAATGGATCATTTCAAGGACTTAAAGTCTTTGGATATTTTGGAACAGTTATTTAACCATTGAAACAACCTATGCAAATATCCATTACTAAGCGAATACAAAATAGTCTACTTGGACTATTATTCATACTTACAGGATTATCCCCATTATTTGCACAGATAATATTATTGGACCAAGACCACAACCCTATTAAGGATGTACTGGTCTACCCCTCTAGCAATAGTCTGGACTATGTAGAAAGTACAGTAGATGGTGAAATAGAATTTCACGAAAACTGGAACAAAGCCGACACCCTTGTTTTTACACATATGTTCTATAAAGACATTAGTAGAAAATTTGAAAGCTTCAATAAGCACAAAACAACGGTAATAATTTTAAAAGAAGACCTAGAGCTCTTAGAAGAAATTGTAGTATCTACTAATGTGAATGAAGACAATCTTCAGAACAGAGCAGAAAGAAGCATACTCATAAGTAAAAGAGAAATAGAACGTATAAATCCGCAGACCAGTGCAGATCTCTTGGCTCATAAACCCGGCGTGGCTGTTCAAAAAAGTCAACAAGGTGGAGGAAGCCCAAACATTAGAGGTTTTGAAGCCAACCGAATATTATTGGTTATTGACGGCATACGTCTAAACAATGCCATCTTCAGAGGTGGACATCTACAAAACGCTGTATCTATAGATCCTGCTATCCTAAACAATTCCGAAATCCTATTTGGCCCTAGCTCGGTTGCTTACGGTAGTGATGCTATGGGAGGAGTAGTACATTTCAGAACAAAGGTTCCACAATTCAACCAAGGTGTAAAATATAATTATTCAAGCGCATACTCTACGGCAAACAAAGGATTAGTGAACCATATTGACCTCAGTTTTGGGAACAAAAGATGGGCCTTTTTATCCAGCATGACTAAAAGTGATTTCAAGGATTTGCGTATGGGTGCAAATCGAGAACATGGTTATGATAACTGGGGTATTGTTACCAAATATTGGGACAACGGGTTCAAAACAAATCCAGATAAGAACATTCAAAAGAGAACTGGATATGAACAAACCGATCTACTCCAAAAGATAGTATTTAAGGTAAATGATTACAGTAGGCTAATCGCAAACTTTCAATATTCATCATCAAGTAAAATCAATCGTTTTGACCAGTTGAATGATGTTATACATGACGGTACTCTAAAATTCCAAGAATGGTATTATGGACCTCAAAAAAGAACCTTCAACAGCATTAGTTTTCTGGACACAAAAGAAAGATTGCTATTCAATAGAATGGAAATTATAAGTGGTTATCAAAACTTTAAGGAATCAAGACATAGTAAAAAATTTAGTGAAGATTATCAGACCAATCGATTTGAAGAAGTTGAAGTACTCAGTTTAAATGCCAATTTTAAAAAAGATAGGCTACAATATGGCTTAGAAATTATCGGGAATAACGTAATCTCTAGAGCCAATCAGTACTTTGCTGAAAATGATTCTACTGCAAATTACAATGGAACGCGGTACCCTCGTGATAATGCGAGGATGAATACCTACGCTGCATACGCTGCATACAATCACAAACTCAATGAGCAGCTGAATGCCAATGTAGGACTACGTTTTACGCATACAAATATGGAAGTTGAATATACGTACGACCCTGATCTATTTAAACTAGACGCCAATGAATACTCTATTGACAACGATGCCTTAAATTTCAATGCCAGCCTTGTATATCACCCAGATGAAAGCTGGAAAATTGCAGGTATCTTCTCCACTGGATTCCACGTTCCAAATATTGACGATGTTTCCAAATTCTATGAGAAAGGTACCAACACCGTTATTCCAAATTTTTCATTAAAAACGGAATATTCCAAAAATCTTGAGCTTAGCATTAGCAAAAACATAAATAACAAACACCTCCTAAGCTTGAATATGTATTATTCAATCTTGAAGAATCCTATTGTAAAGGTGGATGATTATGTAGTTCCTGAAGACTTCAAGATACTTGCTGCAGGTCATATCCAATCAAATATCAATGAGAAGAGAGCCTATATTGGTGGTTTTACAGCCTCCATTGCTTCCAAGCTGAATAGCTCTTTCAAATTACTTGCTGATATCACGTATAATAAGGGTGAAATTACTGATCGACATAAAGATTATCAGAATGTGGAAGCTCCAGAAAATATGGTACTGGCTCACATCCCGCCACTCTTTGGAAAAGTAGCGCTCTCCTACAACCATAGTAGATGGAAAAATTCTGTGAGCTTTGTCTTTAACGGCGCTAAGGAAGCTGAAGATTTTGACCTTGCAGGTGTAGATAATCTTGATGAAACCCCTATTGAAGATCTAGGTGGCGGAATATTTGAATATCAAGGAACCCCAGCATGGTACACCTTTAATCTAAAATCTTCTTACCAGTTAAACGATAACCTAAATATTCAAGCTGGCTTGGACAATATTCTGGATCAACATTATAAAACTGCTGGTTCTGGATTGAGTGCCGCTGGTAGAAATTTCATTGTAGCAGTTAGAGCCAAATTCTAATGAAGCGTTTTACCTTTAAAGGGAAAAATATACAGTATCGATTACTGGGAAATTCTGATTCTCCCTGTTTGGTATTCCTTCATGGTTATTTGGAAAACCTTTCCATGTGGGATAAATTCCATTATCTCTCTGAGAAATATTGTTTACTATTAATTGACCTTCCCGGTCATGGTAGCTCAGACACTATTTACCAAAAACACAGCATGCCTTTACAGGCACATATAGTTCAACAAATCTTACAATATGAGCATATTAATAATGCGACTATTATAGGTCATTCTATGGGAGGCTATATTGCATTGGCTATGGCCAATTTTTATCCAGAATACTGTAAAGAAATCGTACTTTTTCATTCGCATCCTTATGCAGACAATTCAGCCAAACTTCGCCAAAGAGAAGTAGCCCTATCCGTTGTTCAAAAAGATAAAGATCGATATTGTCGCTTATTGATTCCAAATCTATTCTTTCACCAAAAGGAACATCGATTAGAAATTCTTAGCCTGATTCAAAATGCCTTAAACATGACTAAGGAAGGAATTGAAGCAGCTATCCGAGGAATGATTGCAAGAAAGGATTATACAAATTTTGTCCAAAGCACAACCATTCCCATTTCATTTATAGTTGGGAAGCATGATAGCTTGATTCCTGATTTCGACAAAATGGAACTTCAATTTCCAGACAACAAGTTCTATCTATTACAGGAGGCTGGACATATGTCTCATATTGAAGATTGGAATAATTGTAAGATAGCACTAGAAAAAATACTTTACTAAGCCATCAATTTTGATGGATTCCACCAAAGGAGCTATATTTGCTCAAAAGCTAAACCATGCAACAGGAAAAATACAATTCGGAGCAAGCTCCGGAACCGGTAGGATTGTATCCTCATGCCAGAAAAGTTGGTAACTTATTATTTTTATCAGGTGTAGGACCACGTGAAAGAGGAACGAAAAAAATTCCAGGAGTAGAATTGAATGAGGCCGGAGAAATTGTATCCTATGATATAGAGGCTCAATGTCACTCAGTATTCAAAAATATACGATTAATCCTTGAGGCTTCAGGAAGCTCATGGGATAAAATAGTGGATGTTACAGTATTCCTTACAAATATGGCTGATGACTTCAAAACATACAACCGTATTTACGCAGAGTATTTCAAAGACAATCAACCGTGTAGAACCACAGTTGAAATTAACTGTTTACCTACTCCTATTGGAATTGAATTAAAAGTTATTGCTACAGTATAATTTAAAAAGCCTCTCCTGAATTTCAGGAGAGGCTTTTTTTATTAAGCAAGGCCAGTATTACAAATATTCTACATCATGTATACTTGCAATTGGTATAGTAATCCCTTGTTTTAAGACAATATTTCGATCACCCACAGCCCAAATCGTTGTCTCCACAACGTAAATCATTTCTTTATCCTCAAAATAAATTTTCACTTTACTGTGTAATGCATTCCCAAGACGCATTGCTCGGTCTAATTTCAATCTTAAATTGTCCGATTGATCAATTCCTTTACCATAGTTAAACTTTAAACCTCTAATATTCTCCTTCTCAATCAACGTTGGTCTATGTTCTGTATAGTTCATGTTTTTAAATCTTAATAATGTTAATAATTTGTTCTAGTAAAATACTACTTCAAATACTAGGCCAATCCTTTATCAATCAATGAATACAGTAATAATTCAAGAAATAAATACTTCCAAATACAGTCTGAAAGTTGTAATAAAATAATAATAATATCAAGACTTTTAATGGCCTTACACCCTATGAATAATGTGAAATTCACACCTTCTAGTACCTAGAATAATGTTTGAGTAGCTATTCAAGTTACACAATTCCCATTTAATCTCACAATCATACGACTTACAATCAACTACTTGATACTAAAAAAACACTCTTAAAAGCACCAAATTAGCCTCCATTTCGACGCAACTTTACAATTAATGCCACAAGTGGAACATTTTAGTTACTTTTGTAAAAATTCTAGGCCCAATATTATGACAGAAGAATTGCATCATGAGTGTGGTATTGCCATGCTTAGGCTCTTAAAGCCTCTTGAATACTATCAAGAGAAATACGGGACACCGTTTTATGGACTTCAAAAAATGTTTATGCTAATGCAGAAACAGGTGAACAGAGGTCAAGATGGAGCTGGTATTGCAAATATCAAATTCGACCTACCTCCAGGTTATCGATACATAAGCCGTAAAAGAGCTATTGGATCGAATTCTGTACAGGAAATTAGTCAATCCATTGAAAGCCGTTTTGCCGAACTTGAGGAGAAATTCCCTGAGAAGATGAATGACCCTGAATGGCTGAAGGTAAATGCACCTTTCACCGGTGAATTATTCCTTGCTCACTTGCGTTATGGTACGCATGGAGGAAATAGTCTAGAACAGTGTCACCCCTTCCTTAGACAAAACAATTGGAAAAGTAGAAATTTAGTTTTAGCTGGAAACTTCAACATGACCAATGTTGGTGAACTTTTCAACCAATTGGTTGATCTAGGTCAGCATCCAAAGGAGAAGACGGACACGGTAACTATTCTTGAAAAAATTGGACATTTTCTGGATGAAAATGTAATGGACCTTTACAACGAACATAAAAACGATCAAGACAAAAGAGAGTTATCTTCTTTGATCGAAAAAAATATTGATGTAGAAGGTATCCTTATCAATTCCGCTAAAAAATGGGATGGAGGATATGTGATGTCTGGTTTATTTGGACATGGTGATGCATTTGCATTGAGAGATCCAAATGGTATTAGACCAGCCTACTATTATATAGACGATGAAATTGCCGTTGTAGCCTCTGAGCGCCCGGTTATTCAAACTGCCTTCAATGTGAAGTTTGAGGATGTAAAGGAACTAGACCCTGGACATGCCTTAATTGTCAAAAGAAATGGACAAACATCTCTAAACCGTATTACTGAAAAGGCGGAAAAAAGATCTTGTTCTTTCGAACGTATCTATTTCTCAAGAGGAAATGATGCTGAAATTTATAAAGAACGTAAGAAGCTAGGTGAATTGGTCTGTAAAAAGATCATGAAAAGTATTGACGGAGATATCAACAACTCTGTTTTCTCCTTCATTCCAAACACAGCAGAAACTTGCTATTACGGAATGGTAAAGCAAATGGAGAAAAATCTAAAGGAACAACAAATCAAGGAAATTTTAGCCTTGGGAGATAATGTTACCGAAGAGACTATCACCAAAATTGTTGAAAGAGGTACTCGTATTGAAAAGATAGTATTGAAAGATGCTAAACTTAGAACATTCATTACCAGTGACACAAACAGAGATACACTCGTTGGTCAAGTTTATGACATCACGTATGGTGAAGTCAAAGATACTGACAACCTAATTGTAATTGATGACAGTATTGTAAGAGGTACTACCCTGAAGAAATCTGTACTTAGGATTTTAGACCGACTAGGCTCTAAAAAGATAATCATAGTTTCTTCTGCTCCTCAAATTAGATATCCAGACTGTTACGGAATCGATATGGCAAAGCTTGGAGACTTTATTGCCTTTAAAGCTGCAATTGCTCTATTGAAACAAGAAGGAATGGCACATGTCATAAGTGACGTTTATGAAAAGTGTAAAAAGCAAGAAGGTCTAGACGATGATAAGATCGTTAACTATGTAAAAGATATTTATGCTCCATTTACAGATGAGCAAATATCTGGTAAGATCACTGAACTATTGAGACCTGAAGGAATGCACGCTGACATAGATATCATTTACCAATCTGTTGAAGATCTACATGATGCTTGTCCACTAAATTCTGGAGACTGGTACTTCACTGGAAACTATCCAACACCAGGAGGTAAAAGAGTTGTAAACAATGCACTTATTAATTATGTTGAAGGAAGAAATGTCCGCGCATACTAACTAGTGTTATTCACATAAAAAAAGGCAGTCCGAAAATTTCGAGACTGCCTTTTTTATTGATGTAAATTCTGAATTAGAAATAGGTACTGAACCCTAACATCCAAGCAGCACTTTTAGCCCCTGGGTTATCTAAAAAATCGTTCTGTATTTGGTAACGATAATTTGCTCTAAATACCGTTTGTTTAGTTGGCCTAAGACTTATAGCTGGTGTAAAGGCTATCAATTCATCGCCTATGTTTCCACCTGTCTCTATAATGGTTCCATCGTTCCAATCTACATAGTCAAATCTTGCCGCAATATTTATCACGGCCTTGTTCCAATCCATAACCTTACCTGTATATACAGGTTGGATAATATCTAGAAAACCTCCAAATTGGCGCTCTCCATATTCCTGAAGATACGTATCTGGTACATCTACTTCAACCCATGCAAATTCACCAATAAACCTTGTTCCAGTTCGCTTAATCTCTGTATTGAAATCGATGGCGTATACGCTTAAACTTCTTTCTTGATCTAAGGTCAAGCCTTCTTCCTCAAACTTGTTATAAACCCCTCCCATATAGGAGAATCCAAGCTCTCCGTATTTAGGATGCTTCAAAGCCAATTTTCCAGTAAATAATGATTTTCCGTTTGAGCTTTCTTCAAAACGTTCAGAGTTATCCTTAGAAGCCGCTAAAAATGTTTTGTGCTCTTCATTGTCTATAATACTGTTATCGAAGCCATTCGTAAGGTATGCTTCATAACCAAGGGTCCAACCTTTCTTAAAGAACTTACCATGAAGACCAAAACCAGCATTCGACCAAGTAGCAGGCAATAATTGTGTTGCAGAATTCGGCCGTTCAATAAATTCCCAATTCGGTCCATCGTGATTTTGATTAAAAGCACCGATTGGATTCATGATAATTCCCCCTCGAAATTTAAGTCCTGAATTGATATACCAATCCATAGCTGCAAATTCAATATTGATTTCATGCCCCCCTTCTTCGAATTCAATTTCAGATAAAAATGAAAGATTTTTACCGAATGAAGACGACATAAACATGGTTAACCTCCTAGCTTGGAAGGAAAGTCCTTCGTTTACTCCTTCTTCTCCTGCATAGATCATATTTGCCTCCAAATAACCACCTATAGCCACGGGTAATTTACCCTGCGTGATAAAAGGGCGTTCATACACCGCATCCATATTTAGGCTCGCTATTGTACTGTCTGAATTATCTTGAGCCGTCGCAAAGGCAGACATTAGTAAAGCGATTGCGAACAGTTTTATTTTAAAGGTATATATAGATGTTTTCATCATCTGATTCTGTTTTATATGTTTTAAGATCACTATCTGCAGGGCCTTTCATTAATTTCCCTTTTTTAGTGAATTCACTTCCATGGCAAGGACAAACAAATATCTCTCCCTCCAATTGCGTTTCACAGCCTTGATGACTACAATACATAAGTGATGCAGTATAATTGCTGTCGTCCAATTTGATTAGACAAATTGGAAATTCATCTTCAATTCTTATAAAGACAAAATTTCTTTCTTGACGTTTCTCGTTCTTTAGGAATGAAAATTCCGATTTCCGAACCAGGATTCTATTTCCAGACATTTGGATTTGCGCAAAATACCTACTAGTACAGGAAGCAAAAACGGCCCCAGCAACTGGGAGACCAATTGCCAACGTACAGCAATCCTTTACAAATTTTCTCCTTTCCATCATCCTATAGGGATTCCAAGAAACTGATCAATTGCCCCTTTTCTTCTTCAGATAAAGAACTGAAATTACTATTGGCATTCTCTGCTTCCCCTCCGTGAGATTGAATAGCCTCTTCTATACTATGTGCACGCCCGTCATGTAATAAATAATAATCACCACCTTGAGCATCCTTAACCAAGCCTAATCCCCAAAGCGGTGGCGTTCTCCATTCCGACCTCTCTGCCGCTCCTTCTGTATAGCCATCATCAAAACTAGGCCCCAAATCGTGCAACAACAAATCCGTATATGGGTGGAATGTTTTTTCACTTAAAGCCGCTATTGGAGAATATCCAGTCGTTAAACTTGGCATGTGGCAATTAGCACAACCAATAGTATTAAACAATTCCTCCCCTGCCAGTACATCTGGATTATTTTCATCCCGTTGAGTTGGCGCCTTCACTGTTTTTAGATAGGACACTAAGTGATGAATTTTCACAGTCTCAATCTCTGGATCAATCTCCATCCCACTATATGGATCAATCGGTTCATAGACAGAGGTAATTCCAATATCTTGATTTAGCGCTTTAGAAACTTGGTGTAGGATATTATAGGCTGCTGCCTTTTTTCCAAATCGGCTGATATATTTACCCTCATTTTCAATAGCTCCAGGGCGCAATTGTACATAATCAGGTATTTCCGTCCATGCAACTTTACCACTGACACCGTCATTATTCAGATCGGAAGGATCTGACATGGCAATTAATGTCTCATCGCTAACTGCATCTAAAAGCCCAAGACCTACTGTTGCAGGTGCCAATAACTTAGCTTGAGGTGCTCCAGCTGGTAATTCTTCTGGGGCATATCCAGGAATTGATCTATTTTGCAATTGAGGCCCTCCTAAATGCAAGAATTGATTTCCAGTATGATCACTTTGACCAAATCGTATCAAGGCTTTATTTGGATGTCCTTTCCCATCTCCTGTATGACAGGAACTACAGCTAGTAGCTACGAAGGTTGGACCTAAACCTTTTTCTACGGTATAGATTTCTCCAAATGCTTCATCTCCCTTCAAAAATAAATTCTGTTGTTCTATAGTCAAGCCTGACATTGGCCCATCCAATAACTCATTATCCACTGGTCCTCCAGGTAATACCTTTTCACAAGAGACCATCCCCAACACCAAAAGGCTCATTCCTATGGTTATTTTAAAACTATTTTTCACTACTTTGCTTTTTGAGATTTAGGCAAAACTAAATTATATTTTTAACATATCGAAACCAACAGGACAATTTTAATCCTAAAACGCATAAATAAGTTAAGAATACTTAAATTAGAGCTCAGAAAATCAGACAGAAACGATGGACAATATTTTAAAAGTAGCTGGATTACAAATTGATCTTCATTGGGAATCTCCTCAAAGAAATATTGAAAATATTTTCGAGCAATTGACAAAATTGAAGGAGGTAGACCTCATTATTCTTCCAGAAACTTTTAGCACTGGTTTTAGCATGAAGGCGGATCACCTAGCCTATAATTTTAAATCTGACCATCTGACACAACTCCAAGACTGGAGCAATAGGACAGATACAGCGCTTTGTGGATCAGTATGGTTTACCGAAAAAGGGACTATCCGAAATAGGGTATTATGGATCAGTCCAAATAACGAAATTCAACACTACGACAAAAGACATCTATTTTCTTTAAGTGACGAGCCTGCTATTATGAAAGCTGGAAAAGAGAGGGTACTAATAGACTATAAAGGTTGGAAGATAGCCCCTTTAATCTGTTATGATCTTAGATTCCCTGTCTGGTCAAAAAACACAGCGGATTTTAATTACGATCTTCTTATTTACGTAGCCAATTGGCCAGAAAGAAGAAGTTATGCTTGGGAGCATCTACTAATAGCTAGGGCTATAGAAAATCAAGCCTACGTTGCGGGTATAAATAGAGTTGGAATCGATGGAAACGGTGTAAATCATATTGGCGCCTCCAGTATTATCAGTCCTAAGGGTGCCCAAATTATACGCGCAAAGGATAATGAAAGTCAATCTATCCAAGCTTCATTATCCAAAAATGAATTAATAAACTATCGCGAGAAACTACCTTTCTTACGAGACTCTGACAACTTTGAATTGGTGCGTTGAAAAGTAATATCAACCATCCAATTTGCTTTTAACTTTAGTACTCCCTGATGGCGAAGTACCAATTCCGGTTGCAGGCCACTTTGAATAGAGCCAGCATCCCACTTTCCATTTTTATTGGCATCGACAATCAATCGAATAGTATATTCAGAAGGGTTTATATAATTCATCACAAAACTTGAATCACCCGCAGCAATAGAATATTCCTTTACCAACTGTCCTTTACTACTTACTAATTCAAGTAGCCTTTCCTCGCCAAGATAATCCTCTGGCAAGGTTAATACTACAGAACTGTACTCCTCTTTAGGGTTTATTCTAAAAGAGTATTGAATAGAATCATTAGGTTCACTCAAAAAAGATTGGAAACAAATTGGATTGATTTGCAAGTTATAGACTTCTGCTTCCTTTTTCTCAAATCCAATTTCAAAACCTTCACCATCTGCTACCTTCAACCTAAAAGGAACGGTATCCCTACTTGAATTTGTAAGTAGCATACCTGTACTATCTTTTAATTCGAAGGGATATCTTGAACTTAAGATGATCTTCTCATTGCTAGAATAAGAAGCCTTCAAGGCATTTAGTTTAAACGAGCGCTTAGAAAAAGGCAATTTTTTTAAGGACACAGTATCTACACTGTTTATGGAATGTACAAAAACTACCATGCTATCTACGGCCTCCGGATTGAACCAAATGGAAGATGAATCTACAGTACTATTCCATGTTTGATAATAGATTTCCGGCGATTCTAAAACCATCTCGAAGGGTTCATTGTTCCCTTTAAATTTAGCCTGGACTCTACCATATTCAGAATAGGAAGCCCCATTAAATTTAAACGGCTCCTCTTCTACAAAGGAATGTATTAGATAAGAGGCCGATGTATCTGGCGTCACAAGTCCTGAATAAAACCCAGCCATCTCTAGTTCGGGCTGTAATTTCAAATCCCCGTTTTGATCCACTAAGGCAAACAGATGGTATTCACCTTCCGCCAAATAATCGAAACGAAAAGCACCTTTACTATTTGTTTGGCTGATATATTTAGCATTCCCAGCTAACAATAACGAATCACTATTCTCCGTCTTTTCAAATAGTAATACCCATGATTTCTCAACCGACTGACCAGTCTGGGCATTCAATACATATCCACTTAAGCTAAGTGAATCAAGCAAATCACCAGTACTAAATACGTACTGATAATTTGCCAATTCATTTCCTTCTGTAAAATCTTTAATACTATTCCCAAATTGAAAAGAATAGGTAGTATTCGGATCAAGAGAGTCGGGTAAAATCAATTTTAACTTCTTCCCTTTATATATCACTTTGAAATCATCACTTACAGGTGGCGAAACAATAAGCTTCTGTTCGAAATTTTCCTGTGCAATAAATTCATTAAACTGAATGATAATTTGCTTAGTATCAAAATTTGTCGATGCATTGGCTGGCTCGGTAGACACCACCACTGGAGCCACCGTATCTTTCTCACCACCATTGGGAGAATTAACAGCTGCACAAGCCATTAACATTACACAAATAAAAGCACTAATTATCCTCTGCATTTCTGTCTCTTTTGATGAAACAAATATACAAATTCAGCCTCTACAGACTTCTCATTACCTATAAAAATAGTTAATCTCACTTAGAATATGTTCGGATTAATTATTCCCCAAAATCAAAGGTAATCCATCTGAACCTCCTACAACAACTACCTTAGCATTAGGCGACTTTGCCAATTCAAGTGTTGCTTCAATTCCCTTTTCCTTAAGAATATTTTCAGATAGTGAAGCGTTTAGAATTCTATTGGCATTTGCCTTCCCTTCAGCTTCAATTCTTTGACGCTCTGCCTCTTTACTGGCTTTCTGCAATCTAAATTCGTACTCTAAAGATTCTTGCTCCTGCCCTAACTTACGTTCAATAGCCGCCTTGATACTCTTTGGAAGTGTTACATCACGAACCAATACCTCTCTCAATTCGATATATTGATGATCTAATATCTTTTTAGTCTCTTCGTAGATTTCATTTTCAATGGCATCTCGTTTAGACGAATAAATTTGCTCTGGAGTATACCTACCCAACACACTTCTTGTTGCTGAACGTATAGCGGGCTTTACAATTGTTTCCAAATAATCCTGACCTTTTTCTTTATGTAAGGACCCCAATTTACTTTGAACAGGTTGGTACCAAGCTGTTGCTTCAATCGCGATCTCCAAACCATTTAGAGACAGAACTGACATCTTTTCGAATAAATCTTGCTGACGTACTTCATACACTATAACGTTGTTCCACGGTGCTATTAGATGAAATCCTTCATCAATCACCTGAGTCGTATCTACCCCAGTAGTCATTCTATACAATACTCCAGCCTTCCCTGATCTGATGATCACAGCGGATCTAGCGATCATAATTACTGCTAAGCCAATTATTAAAATAACAGGCATAAACATTTTCGGCATTCGATTCTGTGTTTGATATTCCATAATACAGTTGAATTATTTTTAGCCAATATACGTAATTATTTATAGCATCATCTCCAAAATTCTTAAGCCCCTGCGCGAATTCGAGGAATTTCAATTGTCAAAACGTATCTTAGCTAAAAGAGAATAAATGAAATTCAGCCTTCCAATTTTACTCCTAAGTTTTTTGCTTTTTTCTTGCCTTGAGAAAATACCTGTCGACAGCATCATTTACAATGCAAATATTTATACCGTAGACAGTAGCTTTAAGCAAGCAACCTTTCTAGCAATTAAGGATGGAAGGTTTGTAGCTATTGGTAGTAAAGATGAAGTGCTATCTAGTTATCAAAGCAGGCATAAAGTAGACGCCAAAGGAAAAACTATTCTACCGGGATGGATCGATGCCCATTGTCACTTCTACGGACTTGGGCTCATGCGACAAAGGGTTGACCTCTCAGGAATACAGAGTTTTGATGACATACTTCAAAAGGTTGTGGCATTTCAAAAAATACACCAACATGACTATATTCTTGGGGAAGGATGGGATCAAAATCTTTGGGAAGACAACCATTTCCCAAACAAAGCTCTTTTAGATAACCTATTCCCAACAACGCCTGTAGCACTTCGCAGAGTTGACGGACATGCACTTTTAGTGAACCAAGCTGCGCTGGACTTGGCGAAGATAAACCCTAAGACCAACTATTCAGGAGGGAAAATACTCCAAGAAGATGGAGAATTAACCGGCATCATCATCGACAAGCCAATGGAGTTGATCTTCAATAGTCAACCGAAGCCTACTAGAGAAATCCAAATCGAGGCACTTAAAGAAGCAGAACAAATCTGTTTTGCCAATGGATTAACAAGTGTAACGGATGCAGGATTGGACAAGGAAATCATCCTCTTAATTGATAGCCTCCAAAAAGTAGGCGCACTGCATATTCGCGTAAACGCAATGGTCAATTACAGTCCGGAAAATTTTGCCTACTATATCAATAGAACACCTATAGTAACGGACCAACTCCAAGTAAATTCTTTTAAAATATATGCAGATGGATCCTTGGGATCTAGAGGTGCCTGCCTGAAAAAACCGTATTCAGATCAAGATGGACACTATGGACAACTACTGTCAAATGTCGAAGAATTAGAACATATTGTCAACAACATTGCAAATAGTCCCTATCAACTGAATTGCCATGCAATTGGAGACTCCACTAATAAGGTGATCTTAGAACTTTATCAAAAATACTTAGACCAGAAACCAAATAGGCGGTGGAGAATTGAACATGCCCAAGTGGTGGCACATTCTGACTACTCCCTATTCAATGAAAATATAATTCCATCTGTCCAACCTACCCATGCTATTTCAGATATGCTGTGGGCAGAAGAAAGACTTGGTTCAGATAGGATGCAGCATGCCTACGCCTATGCAGATCTCTTAGCCCGTAATGGTATCATCGCTCTAGGAACAGACTTCCCAATAGAAAAAGTAGACCCAAGGCAAACCTTTCATGCGGCAGTAAATAGGAGAAATACTGCTCAACAACCTACCGAAGGGTTTTATAAAGAACAGGCATTGACAAGAGAACAAGCATTAAAAGGAATGACTATTTGGGCAGCTTATGCCGGCTTCGAAGAGAAAATAAAAGGGAGCATTGAGGTGGGAAAACTAGCCGACTTTATCTTCTTGGACAAAGACATAATGACCATTCCAATGGATGAGATTTCCAAAATAAAGATTGAAGCAACCTATTTATCCGGGGATCCTGTTTTTAATAATCAATAAAAATGAGTCCAACCGTAATTTGTTTTAAACGGAAAATATGAATCTACAAATCTCTCAACGTTGTATCCAATCTAACAACAAGTCTTATGTAGTAATGCAAGCTCTACCTTATCACATGGTATTATTTATGATTCCTACTGATACCTAATTGAAAAAATGAAAACATACTTCAGACTTCTCATTTACCGTGCAATATCAACCCAATTGGTCAATCAACTGATAAACAATAATTACTTTTATACTTACTAGAAAAGTTAAATTTTCATCATTTTACTTAAAAAATGTATAATTTCACCGGATGGTATTTGAATTTAAGAATAATATAGCTTTTTTATTGGTTCTTTTCTGTTTGGGGATTCCTCAAAAACTTAAAGCAACCCATATTTTAGGTGGAGAATTAACCTACATACAAACGGACACAAATAGATACGATGTTTACTTAACCATGTATATAGATTGTGGTCCTACAAATACAGTAGAAACAGGCTTATGGGATGTAGCTGAATTAAATGTTTGGGATAATATCCAAGCTACACCCATTGCAACTTTTATAAATACAAACCTGATTGAAGACTCCGTTTTAAACACCTATACAAATCCCTGTGCTGTTTTACCACCCGATTTATGTGTCAAAAGAGGAGAATACTATTTTGATGTAATTGTTCCTCCCAATTCAGGAGATTTTACATTTACATATCAGTTGTGTTGTTTTAATGAAAATACCACGAATTCTTCAATGACTCAAGGATTAACCGTTTATTGCCTTGTTACTCCTGAAGAGAATAACAGCCCAACATTTAATTCCCAACCATCTTTGGGGAGTTGCATGTATGACGATCTGAATTTAGACCTATCTATGAACGATCCTGATGGTGATAGCCTGGTATACTCTTTTTTTACTCCTTTTGCTACCAGTGACCCAACCAGTGTATTTGATATTAGTCCACCACCCTTTGTGGAATATGTATGGGAAGTGGGTTATGATGTATTATCTCCCATGAGTACAACAAATGGAATATTTTTAGATTCCATAACTGGCGCTTTATCAGGATCACCCACCCAAATAGGGAATTATGTGGTGGGTATTAAAATTGAGGAGTATAGAGGTGGGGTAAAGATTGGAGAATATATGCGGGTTTACCGATACTTAATCACAGATTGCTCATTAGGTGCTGCACTTCTTGAAATAAGTGTAGATCAATATTGTGATGATCTTGATTACCAATTTATCAATAATAGCGTTAATGGTAATGGTTATTATTGGAATTTTGGAGACCCATCTTCTGGAATCAATGATACCAGTAGCTTAGTTAACCCGTCTCATATATACCCCGATTATGGAACCTATACGGTTTTGTTAATTGCGTATAACAATGTTTTGGCTTGTTCCGACACACTAACATACGATCTGGAAGTATTAGAGGTACAAGATTTCACATATAATCATGTAGGGAAATATTGCTTGGATGATAATATTTATGAATTTACACCTTCCTTATTGGATGTCGGCTTATCTTATTTTTGGGATTTTGGACCCAATGCTATCCCAGCGAATTCCACTGAAATGAAACCAGAAAACATCCATTTCACATCCAAAGAAAGCCAGGAAGTTTCCTTAACGATCTTTTTTGCTAATTGTAAAAAAACATATAAGGATTCCCTTTTTATAGACTATATAATAGATAATATAGAAGGGCCACAAGAAGTTTGTCTATATGAAACGGTCGTATATTCATCCAGTCCGGGAGTGAACTATCCTCGAAATTATAGTTGGGTAATTAATAACCAAGAATTTATTACGGAAACCGCTTCTATTCAATTTGAAGATACCGGTTTATATGATATTTCTCTAGACATATATGACCCGATAAAAGATTGTCACGAAGAGATTTTGTTGGAAAATTGGCTAAGAGTTTATCCTTTACCAACTCCAGACTTTACATTAAAGAATTTCGATATACCTGTAAATGAAGAAATTTTCCTAACAGATTTATCACTAAATAGTCAGTCTACTTATTGGGTAATAAGTAATGGAGACACTGTATATGGGGACGATCCAGTATACACCTTTTTGAATGAGGGAACCTATACTATCACTCAATTTTCCTCTGACGAACTATGCAGTGATCAAATCACAAAGTCTGTTATAGTAAGCCCTCACAAGTTAATCTACCCAAACGCATTTTCTCCAAATGGAGACAATTTGAATGAAGGCTTTATCCCAAAAGGAAGAACTCTGGATGATATCACTTTTTATCGTCTTAAAATTCACGACCGTTGGGGAAGGCTATTGTTTACAACTAATGATCCATTTCATCCTTGGTTTGGCATTGATAAGAATGGTAATGACGTTGGTACTGGTATGTATATATGGACTGCAGAATATACAACCCATGCGGTAAAAAGGGAATTGATGAATACCGTTTTATTATTGGAATAAGTGGTCAAAATTTAGCCAAAAAAAAGGGAGTTCAAACCGCAGTTTGAACTCCCTCACATTTCTTCAAAGATAGCTTTACTTCACTTGAACAAAGTCTACTCTTCGATTCAGATACAATTTATCGGAAACAGGATTCTCTTCTCCCTTGACATTTGTATCAAATCTATTTTTATTAAAGCCGTAGGTGTTAATCAGAAGGTCCAAACAACCTTGAACACGTGCCTTAGCTAGGCGCATATTCAGTTCATTGGAACCACGCATATCAGCATTCCCTTCCAATCTCACACGCATCTTTGGATTATCCTTTAATGCCTTAACTACTGCATCTAGCTCCTTTTTATTGACTACAGCACTATTTGTTTCAAAATATGCCGTTGCTAGACTCCCATTGTGATACGGATATTTATAGTCTCTTTTATGGTATACTGGTGCGATTTTTCCTTTTGAATTACTAAAAACCATTCGCTCTCCAAAAACAATCTTTGAAGCATCATCAGGGTTCTTAGCACCGATCTTTGCAGTTCCATTTCTTCTTAGATCACTATTTTTCGCTCCATCAGGATGATCCCAATAAATCCCCATATTTGGATTGAAATAATAGCCATTACTATTCAAATACTGAACAGCCCCATCGACTGATTCAAATTCGAGAATATCTCTATCCTCACTTTTCAATCGATTGTCGTAATTATATCGTTCGTCTATGGCATCCAACTGATCTCCTAAATTTATTCTAACAGAATAATTTCCAAGAAATCGTTTATTGACTTTCACGATTATATCCTTACGACCTTGCGTCAATTCATCAAGATTGTTCTCCTGAGCTATTAATGCACCCAATCCTATTAAAAAGGCTGAGCAGAGGGTTATCCACTTTTTCATTATAAAAGGTATTTGATTAAATAAAAATGATCCTCAAGATACTAAATTTCAATGGAAAAGAAACCCATAGTAATTCATCGGGACAAATCTAGTACTAGTCTAAAATTTAATACAAACATTTTTAGGCTCAGTAAAGAATCTTAATGCTTCAAATCCACCTTCTCTACCTACTCCAGATTGCTTAACACCACCAAATGGTGTTCTAAGATCCCTCAAAAGCCAAGTATTGATCCAGACAATTCCAGTATGTAATTCTGCTGCTACTTTATGGGCTCGGTTTAAATTACTAGTCCAAACTGTAGCGGCCAATCCAAATTTTGTACTGTTAGCATACATCAAAGCCTCTTCATCCGTTTTAAAAGGCATAATAGTTACAACTGGTCCAAAAATTTCTTCCTGGTTCGTTCTACAGTCATAATCCAACCCTTCAATTACAGTAGGCTCCAAATAGAATCCACCTTCATAGCCTTCAGGATACACTCTATTACCTCCACATAACACGGTACCACCTTCTTCTTTCCCTAATTCAATATAGCTTTGCACTTTTTCCATGTGTCCTTTGGAAACAATAGCCCCCATATTGACATC
The DNA here is from genome assembly GCA_913063375.1 of uncultured Flavobacteriales bacterium. GTDB lineage: Bacteria > Bacteroidota > Bacteroidia > Flavobacteriales > CAJXXR01 > CAJXXR01. Next base: position 38,162 of record CAJXXR010000022.1, read on the forward strand.
TCCAGATGGGTGTCCAACTTTTAATTTGCGCACCTCTTCTACAAAGCGTTCTTTGAATTGGGTATAGATACTTTCTTCTACCAGAATCCTTGATCCACATAGGCAAATTTCACCTTGATTGGCGAAAGAAGATCTCAAGGTAGTCTTGATCATTTTTTCGAAATCGCAATCTGCAAAAATTAGATTAGGATTTTTCCCACCCAATTCTAATGACAATTTCTTAAACATTGGTGCAGCTTGTCTAGCAATGTGCTTTCCTGTAGCCGTCCCTCCAGTAAAGGAAATAGCAGGAATATCTGGATGAACAATCATCGCCTCCCCTACTTTTGGGCCTAATCCATGTACTATATTCAAGACACCTGCTGGCATTCCTGCTTCAATACATATTTCAGAAAGTAGATAAGCTGTCAATGGAGTTACCTCACTAGGTTTTGCTATTACACAGTTTCCTGAAGCTAAAGCCGGTGCTATTTTCCAACTAAAAAGGTACAATGGAAGATTCCAAGGAGAAATACATCCCACTACCCCTAAAGGCTGTCTCATTGTATAATTTAAGGCAACATCTTCCATCTCATGCGTCTCTGCAGAATCATGAAGGATTGCAGTTGCATAAAATTCGAAGTTGGAAGCCGCTCTTGGAATATCTACAGACTCGGCCAACCATACCGGCTTACCGTTATCCTGACTCTCCGCTTTAGCAAAACGATCTAGGTTTTCCAGCAACAAAGACGCTACTTTCATCATGATAGCAGATCGCTTACTTTTCGCCATCTTAGACCAAGTTGGAAAAGCAGCATTTGCCGCTTCATAGGCCAATTGGACATCCCTTTCATCACTATCTGGAACATAACTGAATATCTCACCTGTTGAAGGGTCTGTATTATCCAAATAGTCACCACTAATGGGAGCTACAAGTGTCCCATTGATATAATTTAACATCTTCATTGTGCCCAATTTTATAAACAACCTGTTCTACCACCATCTACGGGAACATTGATCCCATTGATATAAGAAGCTGCTGGTGAAGCTAAGAAAGCAACGGCATTGGCAACTTCTTCTGGTTGAGCTACTCTTCCCATAGGAACAATAGAAGTCATTTGATTCATTACCTCTTCTTCTGTAGCGCCAGTAGTATTGGCTTTATTAGAAATGATAGATTCCAATCTAGCGGTTGCGGTTGCTCCAGGTAATACATTATTTACTGTAATTCCAAATGCACCTAGCTCATTTGCCAAGGTTTTAGACCAGTTTCCAACTGCACCACGGATAGTATTTGAAACACCCAATCCTTTTAATGGAATTTTAACTGAGGTAGATATGATATTTATTACACGTCCATAACCACTCTTTTTCATTCCTTCTACAAAGGCTTGAACTAAAATTTGATTACAAACTAAGTGCATATTAAATGCAGCAAGATATTCTTCAATAGGGGCAACATTTGCCGGTCCACCTTTTGGCCCACCAGTATTATTCACCAAGATACTCACGTTATGTCCTTCAGCAAAACCAGTAGCTCTATCACGAACTTCCTCAATATTGCTAAAATCAGCCACTAAATAAGTATGCTCCTGCCCTTTTACAACAGGTAGATTCACTAGTGCTTCTTGTAGGCTTTTCTCATTACGAGCAACCAAACATATATTGGCTCCCATTGCTGCCATCTCCATTGCTGAAGCATTCCCAATTCCTTGAGTACTTCCACAAACTACTGCCCATTTTCCTGTCAGATCTAAATTCATCCTGTTCTTTTCTAAATTGTTGTTCGCTAATTCTTTATTCTATTACAACTTTCTCACGGTAGATCTTACCTTTTGAGTCCGTCATAATAATGTGGTATAATCCCGAATCCGGTAAAAGGATCGTTTGGTTGTAATCAATATCTTTATAGTAATCTACAACGGTTTTCCCTTCTGCCGTAAAAATAGTTAATCCTTTTACTTTTACTTGTGGATCTATTGTTATTTGAACCTTACCACCACTTGGATTTGGGAATACTGCTATTTTCTTAATCTCACTAAATTCCTCTTGACCTACTGGCCACAGACGAAGTCCAAAGCAATATTCTCCAGACACTAGTTGGCTTGCTTCAATTCTCCCAGACTTATTTGTTAAGGTGTTTGCAACTAAATTTTGACTATCAAATGCTTCCCATTCATAATTAGCATCCCTTCTGTACAATAACACCATGCGCTCCTCATTGAAGCTAGAAGTTATATTTGACATCAGGTTTTCATCCAAGCTTCCAGTAGTCGCTCCCTTATACCTAAACTTCCCATTGATATTCACTTTAGCATCATCTAACACTCTCAATGTCCAATAACGATCTGTAGAAATGATGTATTTTAAATCATTCACCTGTGCTTCGGGAGCAACCCAGTGATGTTCCAATCTTACAAAGCTAGAATCTTCAATACTCACCAAGCTTAACTCAACTTTCGCTAAATCTGCTTCTATCACTTCCATTTCATTTTCCATTAAAGAAAAATCCTCACCTATACTTGCAAGACTGATCGCATCATCGCCATTTAAATATGCCATTTTAGGCTCCCATGACAGAGAAATAGTAAGATTCGTTTGTTCTCCCCCTACGACTATTGCCGTTTCATATAAATCACCTGCTGCTGATCTAAATGATATTTGTAAGGGTACATTTTCAAACCAATTATTTGCAATTTTCAACTTCTGCTCTATTTGCACATCTACAGTACTAGCTGAAGAATTCCAGTCCATATCCACAATATCAAATTGCGACCAACCAGCTTGAAAAATTGAATTTTCAAAGAAGTCATTAACATCATTTCCTTCTGCTATCAACTTATCTCTGAATTGCTCTGAACTGATATCATTGAAGGCAAATGAATCTAGCACTGCTTTCATACCATCGTAAAATGCATCCTCTCCCATTACAGAACGAAGGGTATGCATCATATCCGCACCCTTATTATAGGTATGCCTTCCATAGGTCACATTCAAAGGCATATCTGCTAAAACCTGGTAACCTCCATCTGCAACATGCGCCTTATCTAACATTTCAACATGATTCGCTCGAATTATTTCTAAGTATTTTTCGGATCCATAAACATGCTCCATAAATAAATAAGATAGATATTCAGCTAAACCTTCATTGATCCACATTTCCTTTGCATCGTTGCAAGTAATCAAGTTCCCAAACCAATGGTGTGCAAGCTCATGTGCCATTATCTCTTCTCCAGAAGTAGTACCGGTAACCAAACTGGCTGGATATGCTATATTTCCTGGATGCTCCATCGCTCCAACGGGCGTAACACTATAGCCTACTTTTTCCCATCGATAGAGACCAAATTTATCTTCAAAAAAGTGAAATGCTTCATCCAAATGGACAAAGGAATTTACAATATCAGCAGTATCACTTTCTAAGGCTGCCAATACTACCGGCACATAACTACCTGAAAGACTCAGCAAACTATCGTTTACTTCTTTATAGTCTGCTGTAGCCACGGAAGCTAAATAAGTTGGAATCTCCAGGTCACTTTTCCAGACTCTATAAATACTATCACCTCCTAGTAATTGCTCCTGCTCTAGTAATCCATTTGCATAGGACGTTCTCCCTCCCGTAGTCATTACGCGATAGGTATATTTTGATCGTTCAACAAAATTATCGAAACATGGAAACCAAGATCTCCCAAAATTATGTGGTTCATATTGGAACGCTACCCCTAAGTTATAGGCATAATTTGAAGCAAAATCGAAACCACCAAAATTTGATCCGTCAACTTCTGGTGTCCCTTGATAGTAAACATGAACATTATACGTATCTACCAAATTCAAACTAGTAGGGAACGTAATTTCTAAACGTTGATTAGCATGTGTAAAACTTACTAATTGTTGATTATAGACTACAGAGTCTACAGCCAAATTGAACAAGTCCAAAGCAAGTATTTCCTGGCCTGCAATTTTCGATTTGAATTCAACGTTACAATCTGCTTTTAACAGTTGTGATTGGTATTCACTAAGATCTAAATAGATATCATAAGATAATATATCCATAGAATCACTCCTAGAATTATTCCCTACATCATCCAACTGAATAGATTGAACTCCTTGATTCTTCCATTTAGCACAAGCATCTTTCTGAGCTAGCATTGTTAGTGGAAATAGTAATAAGAAATACTTTACAATTTTCATAGATCACTTTTTTTAAGGGTACTCACAAAAATTATTGGGTTCTTATTATACGTCTTGTACTTTACAATAATATCCAGTGTAGATTTACCTTTAAATTCACTCATATTAAATTCTCCAACTCCTTTACCTAGTGTTACATCTTTTAAGGAGTTATGCATGAATTTACCTTGCTTCAATTCTCCAATATAAAACGTTGCACTTTGTTTTTTAGAGGCCAATGATACCTGCACCCAGTCTCCTGTTTTCTTGGTTACTAATTTGAGCTTAAATTTCTTTTCATTTCCTCCGCGATCCCATTCTTTCAATCCTGTACCTGGAAGATCTTGGAATAATTCCAATTCGGACATTTGCTGCCCATTTTCATAATATTTCTTTTGCACACCTTGGATATAGCCATCCACATAAGGGTTGACTCTATAAATTTCACCATTTCGATGAAACCAAGTCACATTCCCGGATTTCACACCGCTTACATAATCAATTTCCATCCTCTTTTCACCAGTGTCATAATAGTCTGTAGACAAACCATGCCTTTGACCATCCAGATACGTTATTTCATTCCTCAAGCTACCGTCTGATTTACGAATCTCATGCAGCCCCTCCTTCTTACCATCCACCACTTGGTTGATGGTGGGTTTTACATTTTCTGGTGTTGAATTTAAAGACTCCTCGCAGGAATAGAACCCTGTAAGCAATAAAAAGGGTAAAATTAACTTTCTCATAAAGTTTAGAATAGTATTTAGAGAATATGAATAAGTACAAATATAGTAAAAAGCAGGGCTTTACAAGTGCATAAAAAAAGCGCCTACGGAAAATTCCGTAGGCGCTTTTTTTTCAATTATACTAAGCTAAACTAATCGTCTAATTTCAAAACTGCCATAAATGCAGATTGTGGAATTTCCACATTTCCTACTTGACGCATACGTTTCTTCCCTTTTTTCTGTTTTTCCAACAATTTACGTTTACGGCTAATATCACCACCATAACACTTTGCTGTAACATCTTTACGAAGGGCTTTAACTGTTTCACGCGAAATAATTTTCGCTCCAATGGCTGCCTGAATCGCTATATCAAATTGTTGTCTTGGGATCAATTCCCTCAACTTACTACAAATCTTCTTTCCAATTGTATATGCATTGTCTCTGTGGATAAGTGCAGAAAGAGCATCAACTTGATCTCCATTCAACAAGATATCCAGCTTTGCCAATGTTGTAGGCTTCATTCCTATTGGTTGATAATCGAAAGAAGCATATCCTTTAGATATCGTCTTCAATCTATCATAGAAATCAAAAACAATTTCTGCCAAAGGCATTTCAAAACTCAATTCAACTCTATCAGCAGTTAGATAAACTTGATTTTTTAGCTCCCCTCTTTTATCTATACATAGATTCATTACCTGACCAACGAAATCGGCTTTGGTAATTATCTGAGCAGCAATATATGGCTCATGAACTATTTCAAGAATATTTGGCTCAGGTAATTCTGAAGGATTGTGAATTGAAATTTTCTCACCTGTCTTCAAAACGGCATCGTAAAACACATTGGGAACAGTTGTGATAACTGTCATGTCGAATTCACGCTCCAGCCTTTCTTGGATGATCTCCATGTGTAGCATTCCCAAGAATCCACAACGGAAACCAAAACCTAAGGCAGCAGATGATTCAGGCTCAAAAGTTAGAGAGGCATCATTCAACTGCAATTTTTCCATGGAAGCACGAAGTTCTTCGAAGTCCTCAGTTACTACCGGGTACAACCCAGCAAATACCATCGGCTTAACATCCTCAAAACCTTCAATAGCATTATCACAAGGATTATCTACCAAGGTAATAGTATCACCAACTTTTACTTCAGTGGCTGTTTTAATACCAGAAATGATATAACCAACATCTCCAGCTTTTATTTCTTTCATTGGAAGCTGCTTAAGCTTAAGCGCTCCAATCTCATCTGCATGATATTCTTTATCGGTAGCAAAGAATTTTACCTTAGCACCTTTATTGATCTTACCGTTGATTACCTTAAAGTAAGCTTCAATTCCTCTATATGGATTATAAACCGAATCGAAAATCAAGGCTTGTAAAGGCGCTTCTTCATCTCCTTCCGGAGCAGGAATTCTACCAATAACGGCCGACAATATCTCATTCATTCCAATTCCAGTCTTTGCTGAAGCTGGAATTACATCTTCCGGATCACAGCCTAACAAATCAACTATTTGATCTGTTACTTCCTCTGGATTGGCACCTGGTAAATCCACTTTATTCAATACTGGAATGATTTCTAAATCATTTTCCAATGCTAAATAAAGGTTAGATATAGTTTGAGCTTGGATACCTTGAGCAGCATCTACAACCAATAGGGCTCCTTCACAGGCAGCAATTGACCTAGAAACTTCATAAGAGAAATCTACATGTCCAGGCGTATCAATAAGATTTAGACGATATACCTCACCCTCAAACTCATATTCCATTTGAATGGCATGACTTTTAATCGTGATTCCTCGCTCACGCTCAAGATCCATATCATCTAATAACTGATTTTGCTGGTCACGCTCTGAAATAGTACCGGTATCTGCAAGCAATCTATCTGCAAGCGTACTTTTACCATGATCAATATGCGCGATAATGCAAAAATTCCTTATATTTTTTTGTTTCATGCTGGTAGCCTAATTAATCTTCAAAATCAGTGAATTAATTGCCAAAACCGTTTCCATTCATCTCTTAGAAAGTCGTATTCTAAGTTTTTTATTTCCTATCTCCGAAATTTCAAACACAATTCACTCGCTGCAAAAGTAAAAAATATTCTTCTTATGCTAGCTAAAAATGCTACCTCAGTTTGTTTATGATGTCACTTTTGAGTTTTCTCAATTATTTTTTTAACAATTTAACCTTCATTTATTCAAAATAAAACAGGGTTGGGTAAATTTTGTTATCTTGTTATTAATTTTTGTATTTTTGGTCCTAAAGTAAATAAACAGATGAATTTCTACTCTATTCTCATAGTCTCATTGACCCTCTCTTTTACTTCATTTGCTCAACAAAGCCCATGCGATAATTTACCGCAATTGCTTCTGAACGACACCCTCACTATCTGCGAAGGCGATAGTGTAGCTGTGACTCCAAATGTCGCAGGCTACGATTCTTTCGAATGGTGGGATGGATCTATGGATTCAGTAAAATGGCTTAGCGAGGAAGATGAATACATCATTAGCGGAACTTTTATCACAGGGAATCTAACTGTGAATGGAGACTTCGAATCAGGAAATACAGGATTTTCAAGTGAATATACCTATAACGCCACAACCATTTGGGGAGAAGGAACCTACTCTGTAACAACGGATGCCAACTTGGTTCACACTAATCTAATTGGTTTAGGAAATGGTGGAACAGGAAACTTCATGGCCATTAACGGTACCGGTACCGTTAATGAGGAAGTTTGGTGTCAAGATGTTATTGTAGAACCAAATACTGACTATGATTTCTCTGCATGGGTAAGTAGTATTTCACCAACCAACCCTGCTAGTTTACAATTTAGTATTGACGGGACAGCCTTAGGAGCCATATTTAACGCTCCAACCACTACGGGGGTTTGGTCTCAGTTTAATGCAAGCTGGAATTCTGCAGCAGCCACAACTATTGAAATTTGCATTACCAATCAAAACACAAACTTAAACGGTAACGACTTTGGACTAGATGATATTAATTTTATCGCCTATTGTCAAAATTTAGATACTATTGAAATAGAATTCGTTGAATCTTTAACAGATACTGTAGAAGATATTGTTGAGTGCGCTAGTCAATTTACTATTAGTGTAGAAGATCCTATTGCCGGGTCAACAGGTTTTTGGGAATATGTTGCCCCTCCAGGAGCACCAACTAATGTAATCTTCATTCCAGACAATATGCAAGATACAGTTGATGTGATTGTGCCAGAACTAGGTGAATATATTTTCAGCTATGTGAATGGGTGTCAAGACACTTCAATTATTATTGTAGACGTTGTTTCTGTAACACCTGAAATAAATGTTGTTGCAGCCCAAATTTGCGATTTCGAAATTGCGTTATCCGTTGGCAATAGCGATGTCCAAGATGGGTCGTGGTCAGCTTCTTCAGCAGAAGGTGGCTCAGTAATCATTGATGATGAGACCAGTGCGTCCACTACAGCTACCGTTGACGACTACGGAACGTATACCTTCACCTATACTTTTGACTTTTGCGAGGCTAGCTTCTCACAAGAGGTTCAAATATTAGATGAAGCCCCTATTGTTTCCGTTGATGAACCATATATTCTTTGTAACCGAACAGTTTCCAATCTTACAGCATTAATAGCTGGACATGGAGATCATTGGGAAGTTGAAGGACCTGGCGCTGTAATCTTTACAGATTTTGAAGCTCCAGTCACAAGTGCTACCGTATCAGATTATGGCGTATATACGTTCACCTACTATGGTTGTAATGGATCTGATGCCATTGAAATTGAATTTGTGAAAAATGCACCACATATTACAGTTCCATCATTTGTGGAATGTGGTATGGAAGCTTTCCTACAAGTTGAGTATACTGGGGATCCGGGAACTTGGTCTATTAGCAATTCCTATGGTGATGGTTACGACCTGAGTATTATAGACGCCAACAACGCCTCTCTTTCAGGGGATGAATTTGGTGAATACACTGTGGGATACACCAATTGTGACACAACAATTGAATCTACCGTAGTCTTTTTCTGTGACCTTATTATCCCGAATGTATTCAGTCCAAATAATGACGGCATAAATCCGGAATTTTTCATTCGTCGTCTAGATACTAGATACTATGATAAAGCCGAATTAAACGTCTTTAACAGATGGGGACTAAAAGTCTACCACAACGGTCAATATGGATTAAATAATAGCTGGTGGGATGGTAAAAATAGCACCAATGGGGATGAACTGATTGAAGGCGTGTATTTCTATACCTTAAACGTGCACAATCATGTGACGAATGAAAGTGAAAAATATTCTGGAACCATCAATTTGAAAAGATAACTTTGAGTCTTCAATGGAAGACTCAAAGCCAATTATCTTGTTCTCCATGAATTACCATGGAGATAACTCCTATTCAATTAATACTTAATACCTTAATTTTTTCAGTTGTTTCAACGAAAATAGATTCTTTAAAAACGAAAAAAGTCTATATTTGTAGTTAATAAATTCTAAATATTGAACTAAAATGTTATTTTTTTCAACTCAAAATGAAAAAGACTAGCAATACTTAGCTCAATTTTTAGGTTTTTGACCTAACTAAACAACAGTGAAAATGAAAAAATTTCTTTTTTATCTATTCTCTATTTTTTGTTTCTCAATTTCGTTGGCACAAACCCAGGCTGACAGTAGATTACAAGCAAGGTTTTCCACAAATGCACAAACCGCAATAATGAATCAAGATTCTACTATCATTGAGTTTTGGAATTATTTTTTAGACAACGGTTTTTATGTGGCAGATCTAGGCATTAAAACTAATGACCTTACAGACATCTACTCTATTCCTGCTAAAGACCCAGCATCGGGGTTACCTTTCAATGTAACAAATGAAGATCCAACGCTAGCAACCTTTAATGTGCTAAAATTCGACTTTCAACTGAGTGAGGACAATTTTACCTTCTATAAAATTGATAGCACCCAAGCCATCATATTTTATTCGAAGAATGTACTGACACAAATGTTTAACGACGCTCAATAATCTCCCATGAAATTTCTAAACCTCTTTATTTTAGCGTTGATATCATCTAGTGCAGCGTATGCACAATGTGAATTAAATCAAGAACAATACACCTTAGACCTAACGACTGGGACAGACGGAGCAGACGTAAGTTGGACTGTTGGTAAGGACAATCATATACGTGCATTTGGCATCAACCACATAGACAATCACACCTATTCTTTTGACTTTTGCTTAGATAATGGGAGTCATTCCCTTGATCTTGTAGATCTGCAAAATGACGGTTGGGATGGCGCTAGTTATAGCTTAAAAAAGGCCGATGGAGCAGTTGTTCTAACTGGATCTGGCCCTACTACCTCCGTGAATTCTAATACTTTTTTAGTAGGATCTGCCGCACCTTGTCAAGAATATGATATGACTTTGACCTATTCTATTCCAGGAGTAGGCGTTGTAAATACCATAGCGCCTGGTGACACCGTAGAATTCTGTTGGGATATCAATTTGATGGCAGCAGGAGATTATCCGAATTCAGGGAATAGCTATGCACAATCTGACGCAAGCACCAATTTCGTTTGGAATATAACAGGAGTAAACGGCAATCCATTTCCAGGACAGAATATTTCTGCTTTAACAGTTGATGATATCCTTCCGCATTTGGTAACACTTACTACAACAGATGCTAATGCCTGTCAAATGGATTTCACTTTTTATGTCCTGAATTCCACGGCCAATACAATTATGACATTGAGCGTTTCAGAGGACACCATTTGTGTTGGAGAAACGAGCACTATCATTGCGGAATATGAGAACAACGGCCAACCCCCTTTTGAAATTGAAGAACCAGATCCTGTTTTCTTAGATGATGTAGATATTGGAAGTGGGCAAACAGCTGCAGAATATAGCTCCATTATCACCTTAGGAGGATATGCTCCAACTGAAACGATAGATGACAGTCTATGTATTAAGAAAATATGTCTGACTCTTGAACACACCTTTATGGGAGATCTAACCATTCATTTTGTTGTTCCCAATGGAGATACTATTACCCTCTTAGAAGATCAAAATGGAACAGGTTCTGGGAATGGGTTAGGCAGCACCGATTTCGGAGAACCACTTGGTGGTACAGATCCTGGAGTTGGATATGAATATTGCTGGACGCCATTAGCCACCCAAACCATGCACATTCAATATCCTTCTATAGTTGGAACATTTCCAGAAACGGTAGATAACGGTGATGGAACTTTCACAAATGATTATGCATCCTACTACCCTAATTCATTTTCTAATGCCGTGGGAAGCCCTATAAATGGTGATTGGGAAATTATTGTAATTGATACATGGGGATCAGATGATGGCTATATTTTCGGATGGAACTTCGACCTTTGCGCAGAACAATCCGCTACAGTTTCATATGTAGATTCCTTTTGGGTAAGCCCAAACTACCCAAATTCATTTGTTGACCCAACTGTAGATGGCTCACAAACGGAGATTACAGGTATGGAAGGAGATCAAACTCAATATTACCAGTATCACTTAATTGATAACAATGGTTGTGAATGGTCTGAAGAGATTGGCGTATATATTTGGGATAGCCCTGTAACACAATCAGACTTTACCGTTACTTGTGATTCTATGTTTCAAATTGGCGTTTTAGATCCCAATGTGGATGACCCTGGTTTTTGGGAATTTGTAGTGGATACCTTAAATCCACTTGATGTAGTATTCTACCCAGACAATAATTCTCAAATCCCAAACATTGAAGTTTATGAAACAGGGGTTTATGAATTTGAATACCATAGTAACTGTGGAAATGTAGTTAGTCAAATTGTTACAGTAGAACAATCCATTTGGGAAATTCCCGCTACAGGAGAGGACTTTACCGTTAGCTGCGAGAATTCATTTGTAATAAGCGTTGGTGATTCGAATTTTGTGGAGCAACCTGGACATTGGGAATATGTAGCACCTCCTGGAGGACCTACCAATGTAACTTTCTTTCCCAGTAATAATGTACTGAGCCCAACGATTACCGTTCCTGAATTAGGGATCTATGAATTTACGTATTATAATAGCTGTGGAAGAAGTGACGTACAAACGATTGAAGTCGTACAAGTCTCACCAGAAATCACGGTACCACCTATTTTGACTTGTAACTTTGAGTTTACTGTTAATGTAACCAATCAAATACAAACTGGACAATGGACAGCAAGCTCAGCGGATGGAAATACAGTAGTAATTGAGGATCCAGAGGACTATAACACAGGAATTACTGTTGATGGTTACGGAACCTATACACTTACCTTTACGTTCGATTTTTGTGAAGGAAGTTTTTCACAAGAAGTAGAAGTTACTTCCGAAGCTCCAGTAGTTTCCGTTTTAGAAGATCATATTGTTTGTGATAAAACTGTCTCGAACCTTACCGCCTTGGTTGCTGGACAGGGTGACCACTGGGAAGCCTCAGGACCTGGAACAGTAAACTTTACTGATTTCGAAGGTACAGTTACAAGTGCCTCCGTTTCTGACTATGGGCTGTATACCTTTTATTTCTACGGATGTGATGGTGTAGATTCCATTGATGTAGAATTTTCTAAGAACCCACCTTCCATTTCTGCTCCAATGTTCGTAGAATGCGGACTTGAAGCATTGTTGCAAGTGAGCTACATAGGTAGTCCTGGTACTTGGGAGGCTTATAATGGACTTAATGAAGAAGTTTCGTTAAACATCATAGACGATCATACTGCAAGCCTAGAGGCGGATGGATATGACGAATACCATATTACCTATGAGGTTTGTGATACATCAATTTCTACAGTTGTAGTATTCTATTGCGAGTTAGAAATACCGAATGTATTTAGTCCAAATACAGATGGTGTAAATACTATTTTCAGCATTCCTAGATTGGATACTAGATTCTATAGTAAATCAGAGTTTACGGTATTCAACCGTTGGGGGAAGAAAGTTTTCCATGACGGACAATACGGATTATCCAATTCATGGTGGGACGGTAAAGACAGTTCCAATGGAGATGACCTAGAAGAAGGTATCTATTACTACACATTGAATCTTACCAACCATGTCACTGGTAAAGATGAAAAGTATGCAGGCACTATAAACCTGTTTAGATAAAATTATAAAAAGGCTCATTCTGAAGAATGAGCCTTTTTTATTTCCAATTATTTTACACCACTCAACCAGGCTTCAATAGCAACAGGGAAATAAGCATATTCTAAAGCATGAATTTTCTTAGCTAAATCTTCTGAACTATCCGATTCAGTAATTGCTGTACGAGCTTGTAATAGAATAGCACCTTTATCATATTCTTCATTTACGAGATGAATAGTAATCCCACTTTCTTTCTCTTTATTTTCAATAACTGCATTGTGAACATTCATTCCATACATACCTTTTCCTCCATATGAAGGAAGTAAAGCTGGGTGAATATTCAAAATCTTATCAGGAAATGCATTTATTAGCTCAATTGGGACTTTCCATAAAAAACCTGCTAAAATAATTGCGTCCACATTTAAGCTCTTCAAAAAGTCAATTACGGTTGAAGAATAAACAAAATCTTTTCGGTTAAATACCAGGCTGGGAACCCCTAATTTCTTCGCTCGCTCAAGCACATACGCATCTGGTTTATTGGTAAGTACAGCACTAATACTGACTTGATCACTCCCCCTAAAATAGTTCGCAATGTTTTCAGCATTTGAACCAGATCCGGAAGCAAATATTGCAATCTTTTTCATCTTGATATCTTTTTACGTGAAATATTTGTAATTTTATCGCTCACTAATACACATGCAAATGTTACAAAAATTTGTCTATGTTTCAGATTATATATTTATTTGCAGTGTAAATTAACTAAATAAGAGAAGATATGTCTGATATTGCATCTAAAGTAAGAGCTATCATTGTAGATAAGCTAGGCGTGGACGTAAGCGAAGCA
>CAJXXR010000023.1 GCA_913063375.1 uncultured Flavobacteriales bacterium
TTGGCTGGGGCTCGAACCCAGGACCCTCTCCTTAAAAGGGAGATGCTCTACCAACTGAGCTACCAAGTCATTTTATTGTGCCTTTCTTATCCTGAAAAGCGATGCAAATATAGGGGGGAAATTTGAATTAACAATAGCTTGGAGCAAAAAAAATACAAGAATTTTATAAGCTCCATATACTCAATAAGATTGATTTTATATTTTATTTCAAATATGAGAAATATTAACCATCAATCTGAATTTTCCTACCTCTTTCAAAATTGGATTTTCATCAAATTTTGTCTCTAAAATAATCAAATTTTGATAAACCAAATAATTCTAGCTATTAGAATTTCAATCTTGAATTAGCTGTTGTACTAATATTGACAAACTCATTTTTCTGGTATTTATAATAAGCCGCAATAGCTATCATGGCCGCATTGTCTGTACAGAATTCAAATTTTGGAATAAAAACTTTCCACTGGTGGCTTTTCTCTCTCTTTTGTAGCTGCTCCCTCAATGCCGAATTTGCGGATACTCCTCCAGCAATTGCAATTTCCTTTAGACCTGTCTTTTGTGCTGCAATCTGGAGTTTATCCATCAAAATTCCAATAATGGTGTATTGAACAGATGCACAAATATTCTCTAATTGTTCAACTTTAAAATTGGGATTCTTTTTTTCTTCACGCTGAATAAGTTGCAAGATGTTAGTTTTTAAACCACTGAAGCTAAACTCAAGTTCGCCAACTTTTGGTTTGGTTAATTTGAAAGCTTTCGGATTTCCTTTTTGGGCTAACTTATCTAAAATAGGACCTCCGGGATAATCCAAACCTAGCATTTTTGCCGTTTTATCATAGGCTTCACCCACAGCATCATCTAGGGTTTCTCCCAAAATAGTCATGTCAAAATGGTCTTCAACTTTTACTATTTGTGTATGTCCCCCAGAGACAGTAAGACATAGGAAGGGGAAATTGGGATGATCTTTGCCATCATCTATAAAGTGAGCCAAAATATGTCCTTGCATATGGTTTACAGCAATCAATGGGATATTTAAAGCCATGGCTAAAGAATTGGCAAATGAAGAGCCAACTAATAATGATCCCATTAGCCCAGGTCCTTGCGTAAATGCTATGGCATTTAAGGATTCTTTAGCTATATTAGCTTTTTCCAGTGCTTGATGTACAACTGGTACAATGTTTTGTTGGTGCGCTCTAGAAGCCAATTCAGGAACAACTCCACCATAGGCCTTATGAACGTCTTGGGTAGCAACAACATTGGACAGAATTTCTCTGTTTTTAATGACAGATGCAGAGGTGTCGTCACACGAAGATTCTATGGCTAATATGTAGATGTCTTTATTCATGACACAAAAATAGTAATTTGAATGCTGCTTAGGATAAAAAAAATATTTTTTAGATTACTTCTTTTTGGAACGATCCTTTTGGTTCTTCTTTCCATCTTGGTGAATCTTTCTTTTGTACAGACTTTTATTGCCAATAAGGTGAGTAATTACTTTGCTCAAAATTATGATGTTGAGGTAAGTATAAAGGAGTTAGATCTAGATTTTTTAACCAAACTGAATTTGGAAGGTGTTTTGATAAAAGATCATCACAAAGATACACTGCTTTATATACCAAAGTTTGAAGTTGGCGTTCGAAATTTGGCCGCAAAGAAAAATAAATTCCAATTTAAAAAATTAAGCATAGACAGCGCTTATTTGAATATTGTTCAATTAGCGGATGAGGACCAATCTAACCTCGCCTTATTTTTATCAAAATTTGAAGGAGACACAGCACAAGGCACCAGTAGTTATTTATTTACGCTGGATGAACTTATGCTTAATAATGCTGTTGTAAAACAACGGAATGATACCAAAAATGAAATTCATATAATTGATAATCTAAACCTTTTGGTAGAGGATATTCTATTAAGACCAGAACGAGAACATTTTGATTTGATTAATTTTTCGGTTTGTTATGATACCAAATTTTGCATCAATAATTTCTCAACGGAGTATAGAGGGGATTCTTTAAATATGAATTTAAATCGTCTTAATATAGCTGTTGATAAATCTGCCTTTCGCTCTGATATTCGTATTAAATTCCCTGAAAATGGTAAATACGATTTTTTGAATATAGCTACAAAATTCAATTTAGATATAAAGGAAGCTATCGTATTTGCCAGTGAACTAAAGGATTCTCCTCTTGATCAATGGTTGAAAGAAGATATTTTGTTTAAAGGAAATGTGCATGGTACCATGAAGAAATTATTCATTGATGAAATGGATATTAAGTTTGGTACCGATTCTTACCTAGAAGGACAAGGTAGGATAGCTAATGTTTTATTGGATGAGAAGCGGAATTTCAACTTCGACTTCAAAAAAATGTACTTGAGTAAAAGCCCATTAGAAGACTATATGTCTAAATTGGATTTTAATCAGGATTTAAAAAATAAATTGATAGCGGGTGCTCCTTTAAAATTTAAAGGAAAATACAAAGGCGATTTTAGGTTTAATGAGGTCAGTGGGGTCTTAGATACAGAGTTTGGGACTTTAAAAACAGATTTTGAATTGTTATTTACGGCAGATTATTCAGATGCAAATTATCAAGGAGATTTGACGCTAATTGATGTGGATTTGGGAAAAATGTTAGATCTAGAAACTTTTGGTAAAACAAGTCTGACAACTAATTTAGTGGGGGAAGGCTTGAATAGAAGGGGATTAGATTTAAAAATGAATGCAGTAATAGATTATATTGATATAAATAAATATAGCTATAAGGATGCGTCTATAACGGGAAGCTTTATAAAGAATTCTTTTATTGGTGAAATGCAGGTTGCTGATACAAGTTTAAATTTTGATTTTTCTGGAAAGGTTGATTTATCAGGTGAAATGCCCGTAATGAATTTCGATGCGGACATTCGTTATGCAGATTTAGCAATGTTGAATATCGTGGAGGACAGTATTGCAATATTTAGCACTCAAATGAAAATGAATTTTATAGGGGATAACTTAGATAACCTTAGTGGGGAGCTTCACAGTTACAGAACCAATTATGAAACCATAGATAATTATTATTATTTCAATACCATTTCATTAGAATCTCAGCTCCTTGAATCAGGAAAGAGGTTATCTCTTTTTTCTGATATGATTGAAGGTACAATAGAAGGGGAATATAGACTTTCGGAGGTTTGGGACGCCTTTAAGAATACTGTTAGTCCATATATAGTGATTGATGATAGTGTGGGTATTCATAGTGACCAACATTTTAATCTGGAAATGGATTTTAAAAATACGCAGGCAATCTCTGAATTATTTTTCCCCAAATTTACCTTAGCTACAGGTTCACATTTAAAAGTAGAAATGAATGAAAAGGCCAATTTCATACAGTTAGCCTTCATGAGTCCATCTGTTGGATATGGCGAGAATGTATTCCAAAAAATAAAAGTCCATGGAGATAGTAAGGAAAACGCTTTTAGCCTAAATGTTGGTATTAATGGATATCAAATGTTTGATGATTTTCCGGTAGAAGAATTGAATGCTCATTTTAGTTTACTTTCGGATTCTTTACTTTTAAATTCCCAATGGAAGGTAGGGACTAAAACAAACTTTGATGGTACTTTTTCTGCCCTTGCGAATTTAGATATTCCAAATAGTAATTATGATTTGAGGTTACTTCCGTCTCAGTTTTATATGATGGATAGTCTTTGGGGGTTTAATGAGGATAATTTAATTCACTTGGATTCGCATAGCTGTACGATTACAAATCTGGATATAAATACTGGTCACCAATCAATAAAAGTATCTGGAGATATTTCATCCGATTCTTTGGATGTATTGAAGCTTGATTTGAGCCATTTTGAACTTGAGAATGTGAAAGCTTCCTTGCGTGAAATGAACTCTGCGTTTTCGGGTAATATTAATGGAGAGGTAGCCATATATAGATTTTTAGATGCGCCTTATTTTGTCATGGACTTATTGATAGATACTTTGGCTTTTAACGATATGTGGATGGGAGACTTATATCTAAAAAGTAAATGGAATTCTAGCAATGAGGATCTAAGTTTAGATGGGGTTTTAATGCGTGGTACTATTAGAAGTCTGGAAGCATCTGGGCATTACTTTCCAAGGTTATCAGAAAATAAAATTGTTGCAGATATAAAAATGGATAGGTTGAAGTTTGACTATTTAGAACCCTATTTAAATACGTTTATGTCTGACCTGAAAGGAAGAATGACTGGAGAATTGGAATTTGATGACAGAGGACTTCAAGGATTTGTGAATTTGCAAAAGGTACGTTTTTCAATCCCATATCTTGGAACCAGGTATTCCATTCAGGGAACACCTACGGTGGGGATGGAATTAGATAGAATGCACTTCTCAAAATTACAAGTCAATGTTGATAGAATGACTGGGAAACCCAATAGATCAGGAACTGGTACAGCTGTGATTAAAGGGGATATTTTTCATGATACCTTTACAGATTTCGTGTATGACTTGGATATAAATTTGGACGACTTTCTTTGTTTAGCAACTAGTTCAGATGATAATAACCTCTATTATGGCGATGGTTATGCTTCAGGACATGTTGGAATCACAGGGGAGGGGGGAGCTCCAAGAATTGTGATTGACGCAAGTACAGAAGAGGGTTCCAATATTGTGATTCCGTTATCTGATGAATATGAAATTGAAGAATCGTCATTCCTCCAATTTAGGAGTCCAAAGGTTGTAGGAAGTGAAGAAGAGACCTTTGAAGTAGATGAGGAGCTAATAAGTAAAAAGTTCTACTTGGATTTGAATTTGAAGGTAGATCCTAGTACCAAAGTAACTATGTATATTGATCAGTCGACTTTAACAGGGACAGGTGAAGGGGATTTCAGAATCATGATGAAATCCTTTGATGATTTTAGTATCAATGGAATGTATACTGTAGAAAAGGCTGATTATTTATTCGGAGTCCAGTACAATCTTTTGGATCAGAAAAACTTTGAGATCACTGAAGGAGGAACTTTAAGCTGGGATGGTGACCCTTATGAAGGAGTTATGAATATAGAAGCCGTTTATGAGCAAAAAGTAGAATTAAGCTCCTTAGAACCGGAAAACATAGATATAGGGGCAACTACTACAAATGAAGCAATAGTATATTGTAAAATAAATATGGATGGTAAAATTATGCGTCCAAATGTGAATTATTCAATAGAGATACCAAAAGCTTCGGATCAAGCCAAAATTAGATTAAAGGAATTGACCAACAGTGAAGAAAAAATGACCCTTCAATTTGCTTCATTTTTAGCGACAAATAATTTTTATGTCACGGAGCGAAATATCAATTATGTTGAAAATACTGCACTTTCAACTGGAGCAAGTCTAATTACGAGACAATTAAATAACCTATTGAACAAAGCTCAAGATGAGTTTGAGGTAGCAGTAAAATTTAACCCAGGTACTGGTACAGAATTGAGCCCACAACAAATAGAATTTCTATTATCGAAAAATTTATTGAACGATAGATTGAGAATTAATGGAAATTTTGGTACTCCAATTGGAGCAAATACTTCTGGTATGACTGGAGATGTGGATGTTGAATACGATTTACGAAAAGATAGACGTTTAAAATTAAAGGTGTTTAATAGATCTGGAACGGATATCGACCAAGGTGATGCTACCAATATCAATACGCAGGGAATAGGTTTATTTTACAGAATTCAATTTAACTCGCTCTTTTCTGGCAAGAAAAAGGAAGAAAAGAAAAAGGAGGCAGGTAAAAAGAATCTTCAAAAGCAGCCCCAAAAGACTTCAGAGCCTGAAAAGAAATAGGGGTATTACAATTGTTTGACTTGATTTCGTTTAGCTAAATAAGACCACAATACTTTTTCTAAGGAGTCATTTATGTCTAATAATTGATAATCTATTTTATTTTGACCACATCGGATAGCAATTTCTTTTTGCATTTTTTCCATCTTTTGGACATATTCTTTTTGAAGTTGTTTTGGTCGTAACTTCATTTCTTCACCACTTTCGAGATCAATGAATTTCAAAGCATCATTGTTGAAATTAAAATCTAGTTCCTTATCCTTGTCAAGTACATGAAACAAGAGGATTTCATGTTTATTAAATCGCAAGTGTTGTAGGGCAGAAAAGAAATCCTCTTTTTCTTTATCGGTATTAAAGAGTAAATCAGAAAATAGGATTACCAATGATCTTTTATGAATATTTTCTGCTATAATATCGATTGTGTTTGCAATCTTAGTTTTAGCATAATTTTTCACCTCAAAGTTGAGTATATTATTTTCCAATTCCTGGTAGAGGCGATGTATATGTTTAGTTAAGCTTTTGGCTGGTGTATGAAGTAGGATTTCTTCATTGAATAAGCTTAACCCTACGGCATCACGTTGCCTTTGAAGTAGATTGATTAAAGAAGCCGCAGCAAAACAACTATATAGATACTTATTCGGATCTTCCTTTGTCCATTTATTCTTAATGGGATAGTACATTGAGCCAGATACATCCATAATAATCTGGCAACGTAAATTGGTTTCCTCTTCATATTTTTTAGAAAACAATTTATCTGTTTTGGCGTATAGTTTCCAATCTACGTGTTTAGTGGATTCACCAGGATTATATATTCGGTGTTCTGCAAATTCCACTGAAAAACCATGGAATGGACTTTTATGTCTACCAGTAATGAATCCCTCAACTACTTGCCTAGCAAGTAGCTCAAGGCTTCCGAAATCAAAGAATATTTCAGGTTTTATCAGTTTCAAACTAGTTCAAATTGACCTTTGTTAATAATCCCGTAAACCTTTGTTTTAAGTGCTTTTCCAATAAAGGGTGAATTTTTTGATTTGGAAGCTATTTGATTTACATCTAAAGTGAATTCTTTTGCAGGATTAAATAGGGTGAAATTTGCTTTAGCACCTAGTTCGATGGTATTGATAGGTAATCCAACTATTCCTCTTGGTCCATCAGTAAATAAATGAACAATTTGTGATAGATCCAACTTTGATTCTAAAACCGAATAGGCAGCTGCAAAACAGGTTTGATAACCTATGATTCCAAATTCAGCATTATCGAACTCACATTTTTTTAATTCTATTTCTTGTGGTTGGTGGTCGCTAACTATTGCTTGGATATGCCCATTTTGTATTCCCTCAATAAGTAGCTCTCTATCTGCTGAAGTTCTAAATGGAGGCATTACTTTCAGGTTGGTATCAAAACCTTCTAGGTCGCTATCAATAAAATATAAATTATGTACAGGTATGGAACTTGTAATTTTTTGCCCATTAGCTTTTGCATTTTGAATTTTAGCAATCGATTTACCTGTAGATATACAAGAAAAATGGATTGGTGATTCGCAATATTCAGCTAATGCTAGGTCTCTATCAATTGCAATTTCTTCAGATAAAGAAGGAATACCTTTTAATCCCATTCTGGTAGATGTAATTCCTTCATGCACTTGTCCACCTTTATTTAATGAAAGTTGGTGGGGGAAGCTCATAAGGGTACCTGAAAAGTTCTTGCTATAAAGCAATGCAATTTTCATCAGGTTTGGATTTTCTATAAATTGTTGATCATCTGAAAAGGCAATAGCTCCGTGCTTATGCATATCGTACATTTCAGTGATTTCCTTTCCAGCTAAATCTTTTGATATGGCTCCTATAGGATGAACATTAATAGCAGTGCTAAATGCTTTATTCTTAATGAAACTTACATCTGATTTTGACTGTATAACTGGAATAGTAGAAGGCAATATTGCAATATCTGTGAATCCACCTTTGATAGCTGCAGAAATACCTGTTTCAAAATCCTCTTTATGTTCTAGTCCTGGTTCCGAAATTCTACCTCTTAGGTCAAACCAACCTTGAGATATATGTAGGTTTTCAAGGTGGATTTCATGGTCGATATTCGCATCAGAAATTTCTCCTCCAATTTGATCGATAATGCCATTATTAACCAATATATCTACCGTCTTTTGGTGGAATGACGACTGATTATCTACAATTTTAGCTTTACGAATTACTATTTTCATAGGGGCGTATTTTAATAAGCGCAATTTCAAAAATAAGGAATAACAAACTTAGGGCTAAAAAATAGGGCCACAATATTTTTCCTTCAAATTGTTCTGTGATTTTTTGAATGAATGAATCCTTTGAAAAATCTAATAATTGAATTTCGGAATCATCATTTTCGGAAATAAATGTATTTATTTCATCTGTAGAAAAATATTCTAAATCACTTTCTCTTCTTGGGTAATTGAAGCCTAATTTCGCAATAGGTTTGTTTTCTTGAAGAACCGTGTAAATTCCTTCAGTGTTTAGGTTGTTGTCTATTACGATGTAAAATCCAGATTCAGTTTGCTTGAAAGTTGGATAATACGTTTTGTCAGCTATGTTTAGGCTTATTTTTTCTGTGTTATTATTCCCTTTTAGGCGAATCAATTGTTCTGAACCTAAGGTATATTGTAATTTTTGAGTTTTCTCTTTTATGAAACTCATATTATAAAACGTTGGAACAAATAAGGCATGTTGCTCTAGGTTTGTTCCTGTAGAAATATCTGTGGTAAGTACAAAGCAGAAATTACCATTTTCAGTATTCGACCACAAAAATGGATTCCCATTTTGAAGACTAATTAGGGAAGCGCCTTTTTGGGTGAAATTTTCAGAAAGAGGAAAGTAATGATTGGTAGTTGGTTTATTGATATCCTTGTTCTCTGTTTTGAAAACCTCCTGAAATATTGGGTGATCAAATTTTAATTTTAAGATATCAAGCGTCTGTGTACGTTTGTTTTGGAAGGTAATACGTTGATTTAAACTTAAGAATAATTGATTGTAGGTATTCACATCAGAATTTGCAGACGGAATGATACAGATATTGCTATTTCCTTCTTTAAACGATTTAGATAGGGCTTGAATAAAACCACTTTTAAGATTCAGTAATTCATCTAAAATTATGAGGTCGTATGTTCCTAGTTCAGAATATGGAATTTGACTTTCTGGAAAGCTGGTGAATTCAAATTCCTCCTGTTTGAATAGTTTTGTGAAATACTGATGCTTTGTACGGTATATATAAGCAATTTTTAATTTATCCTTTCCAGCTAAACTAAGGTGGTAATTATTGTCAAAACCTATAGGGGAGTCGTTAATTTGAATAATGATTTCTTGAAAATCACTATCGTCTGCAGTAAACGAAAGTGCAACTCTGCTACTATCATTGGATTGAATGCTTATACTTCTGCTTGATTTTACTTTTCCATTATTAAAGAGCTTTATATTCAAACCTTCATAATTTTCTGAACTATGATTTTTTAGAATAACCTCTAAATCAATTTGCTGATTCTTTCGGAAAAATGGTTTTGTAAGGTAGGCACTTTGAATACTAACGTTTTTCCTGTTTTGATTGTGTACGGGAGCTAGAAAGATCTTTTTTTCATGGGACTTTTTTAGATGTTCTAACTTAAATTGACTTTTTTGGAAATCGGAAATGAAAAATGTAGAGACTGGGAAATTTGCATGTAGCTTTCCTGAGTTTTTTTGGATAGATCTCAGATCCTTTGAACTAAGGCTGGAGGAGGAAACTTGAATTTCATCTATTAAACTTAGCGCTGTCTCTTTAGTATAGTATTTTAAATTTTTCTGTTCAAAATTATTGCTGATTATTTGAAATTCATCTGTTTCTTTAAAAGAGTGAATTATTTCTCTAGCAATATTTTTTTCTAGATCTACTATAGTTCCTTTTTCATTGTTCGCTTCTGAACTGAAGGAATTATCTATAAATAGACTAATACTATTAGACGAATCAATAGTGTTTTTTGACGTAGGAATATAAGGTTGTGCAAATACGATTACAATGCAAGCTATGGCTAAAACTCTTAATAAAAGTAATAGCCATTCCTTTAGCTTGTTTTTTGTATTTGATTCCTTTTTTAATTCTTTAAGAAATTCAATTTGTGAGAAATATACGGGTTTAAATTTCTTAAAATGAAATAAATGAATAATCACTGGTATTGCCAGTAAAAATAGCCCGTAAAGTATTTCTGGATGTAAAAATTTCATACTAGGCAAAATTAATAAAATTCGTTTGACTTTATCAATTTGCCTAATATATTTATTTCACTTAATTCTTAAATGCTGGAATCAGATTTTCCAATTGATTTGTTTGAATCATTGTCAATTTTCCATTCAACAGTTTTCTCTTCTGTTGATTTAGCCAATTGTATAATTTTAAATTGGTTTTATAAGAAGGAGTTGATTTGTTTTTAAGCATATAATCTTCCAATGCAGAAAAATTATTTTGCCAAATAAAACTGTTTCCATCCCAAATAAAATTCAATGAATCCAATTGTTTCAATCTAGATTCAGATAAAGAGTTTTTTATTCTCCTTTGTTTTTGAACCCATCTTCCGAATGGAATATCTGACCTGAAATTTACAGGTACATTAGTGTTTCCATTTATCTCGAAATATTCAACCAGTTTTTCGTAATTTTGATTCCAAGAATTTGTTCTTGGTTCCCATACGAATTCAAGACTGTCTAGCTTATCTACCTGTTCTTCAGATAACGTATTTTTTATAACACGTTGACGAACAACCCATGTTCCCAACGATTTATTCCTTTTATAACGTGCAGATAAATTGCTATGACCCTGCTTTTCGAAGAACCTTTTTAGTTGGTTGAACCTGTGGTTCCACTTTTTGTTAATTTTGCTTACCATAAGTCATTATATTTATTTGTTCTCTTAACCTTATCTACGAATTTATCTATTATTATATTTTGTTAGAGAATTATTATTTAAATGAATACTTTTCGTAGTTCAGTTGTAGGATTTTGGTGTTAATTGAATTTTTGACTTTTTAAGCCGGTTTTTTACCTAAATGGTTGATTATTTGTTCATTTTAGGTTCCATTCTTTTAGGTAAAGGCTTTATTCAAACCTTCTCATAGTGCTAATTGACCGGGTATCTTCGTTTATCATCGAATTTCATTTTTTATTCAGATTAATTGTTATTTTTTTACAGTCTGGTTTAATACTGTATTAACTGTAGTAAAAAATATTGCTTTGGAAAAATTGAATGAATATTCAGATTTGCTGATAGAGATGGCCATGGCTTATTCTCCAAAACTATTATTGGCACTTGCTACCTATATTATAGGTTGGTGGTTAACCAAAAAAATTGCCAATAGTATAACTGGAAGAATGAAGAAATCCAAAATGGACGCTGCGCTAAGGAAGTATTTTGGAACCTTGATCTTATGGTTATTGAGAGTTGCCTTGATCATTAGTATAATGTCGATTGTTGGAATCGTTATGACTTCTTTCGTGGCCATATTAGGGGCTATGGGTTTGGCTTTTGGTTTAGCACTATCTGGTACACTTCAGAATTTTGCAGGGGGAGCCATGATCTTAATATTCAAACCATATGTTGAAGGAGATTATATTGCAGCTCAGGGATATGAAGGTATCGTAAAAGGAATTGAAGTTTTTAATACCGTATTAAAAACCTTGGATAACAAAATAGTCATCATTCCTAACGCTAAGTTGGCAAACGAATCTTTGACCAACTATACAAAGGAGGCTACGCGACGTGTAGATTTCACTTTTGGAATTGGTTATAACGATGACATTGACCATGCAAAATCTGTTTTGTTTAAAGTCATTGGAGAGAATAAACTAGTAATGAATGACCCGGCTCCTTTTGTTGCCGTTTCAGAATTGGCAGATAGCTCTGTGAACCTTGTAGTGAGAGTATGGGCGAAAACCGAAGATTATTGGGATGTATATTTCTATATGCAAGAAACTGTTAAGAAGGAATTTGATAAGGAAAAAATATCGATACCTTTTCCACAGAGAGATATTCATATGCATCAAGGATAATTTAAATTGAAAATGAAAAAAATAAAGTCATTATTACCTTTATTCACTTTCTTGCTGGCAGTAAGTGCTTTTGGTCAGGTCAAAGTGGATTCAGTAGTCAAAGTAGATACTGTTTCTTGGGAAAAAGGGTTTAAGTCTACCTTAAATGCTTCTCAAGTTAATCTAACGAATTGGTCTGCCGGTGGACAGAATTCCCTTTCTGCTACGGCGTTATTTCACATGTACTTAAATAGAAAAAAGGACAGGTCTGAATGGGTAAATGAATTAAAAACTGCTTATGGAATCATAAAACAGGGTGATTTAAAAACGGTAAAGAGTGAAGATGTTTTAGATATATTGTCAAAATACGGATATAAGACTAAATCTAAATGGTACTATAGCGCCTTGTTTAACTTAAAGACCCAGTTTGATCAAGGATTTAAGGACCCTCAAAAGGAAGTTGATATTGTATCCTCTTTTATGGCTCCAGGTTATATTAGTTTCTCTTTAGGAATGGATTATAAGCCTAACAAAGATTTTTCTTTGTTCCTATCTCCTGTATCTACTAAAACTACAGCTGTATTAGATGATAGTGTAGATGAAGTACAATATGGGTTGGATTCTTCAGAGACCTTTAGGTCTGAATTGGGAGCCTATCTAAGTATGTCCTATAGAACGCCACTAATTGAAAATGTAGATTATGAAACAAAAGTAAATCTATATTCCAATTATCTTAAAAATCCTTTTAATGTGGATGTGAACTGGATGAATTTATTAACCATGAAGGTTAATAAGTATTTAAACGTGAACGTACTCACTGAATTGATTTATGATGATGATATCAATATTCTGGATGATGATGATGACACGGATGATACTGGAGGGCCTAAGACTCAATTCAAGGAGATCATAAGTTTAGGTTTGACCTATAAATGGGATAAAAAATAACTTTAAAATAAAAAAGCCTTACTCAAATTGAGTAAGGCTTTTTTATTGCATTATCGAGTATTAGGGATTTAGTTTGGTGTTAACAGACTTTGAGTCCATTTTTTATTGACTGTTCAGGTTGAATCAAAATAGGTGGTTTTGATTCCTTTTCTGAAGCACCCAAAATCAAACATTCAGAATCATTATTCTGAGTATTTGATGGTTCAATATTGACAACAGCCATAACTTGCTTTCCAATAAGTTGTTCTCTTTTATCGTTGGCTGAATTATCGGTACTTGTTCTAAGGATACCTAGATCACCGCCAAAGTTTACAAAAACTTGAAATTTTTCGGCTGTTAACTCAGGATTAGATCTTACTTCAATAATGGTCCCTACTCTTATGTCTAACTTGTTGACCTCAGAAAGGGCGATTGTTCCATTTTTCATTTCAAAACATTTTAACCTGCTCAAATAGAGGCAGTGGTGATGTTTGCAAGTTAGGAAAAATCAGAACCAATAACCCTTGAAAAAAAACACATTAAAAATGGAATGTGTTAAAGAATAAACAGCTTATTTTTGCTTTTTGTAGAAGAGAACATCTTCCTTTTTTTGACCATTGATAATACCATATGCCTTGGCTCTTATGGTGCTGTCAGATTCTAGAACATATTCTATATAGTTGGGGTAATTGTGCCTTTTGTTTTCAAAGAGAAGGCTATCAGATGAGTTTGAAATTAATTTAAAAAAAACTTCTTTGTTATTATTTTGATCTTTAACTCGAGCGGTTAAAAAAAGATTGTTTTTTACTGGTTTAATGGTCAATGTTTCAATAAAAATGGTATCCGTTGCATTTAGCATAAATCCATTTGCAATGTATCGGTCTTCACTCCATTCCCAATTTTCTTCCGCATAAATAGGAGGGGTGTCAATAGCCCACTTCCCTGTAATCCAATCTAATTCCTCATGAAAGTTTGATGAATCCAAGTTTTGACAGGATGTTATTGACAATGCTATACCTGTAAGAAAGAGTGTTTTTTGCATGAAGAAATTGATATTAGAATCCTTTATTATTTTACAATAACGTAATAGCTGCCATATTATTTGGAACAGGGTATAAAAGTATACTATCTATCCTTTTTTTTTATTGTCTTTTTGTCCAAAAAAAGTTAAAAGATGTAAAATTATTGGGTAAATTTATAGGCCTAGGAGAGATTCTATTTTAATTTAATTTTTCAACATTTTTATTCCTTCTATAATAGGAATAAATCCTCAAAATATACTAAAATGAATAAATGGTTATATGGTGGTTGTTTAGCCTTACTTTTTGCAGGAATTAATATCCTTTTTGTTTATTCAAAAAACGAGGGGACAGAAAAGGTGGAAAGGCAGTACACATTCAATAAGGATTATAAAATTCATTCAATATCTAGACCAGATGCCCTTTCATTCGCCGGGGAGTCAATCCCCTTGGATCAACCAGATATCTACGAACGTTTTGATAAAGAAATTACAGTAAATACCTATTGGCAGTCTCAAAGTATTCTTCATATAAAAAAGGCAAATAAGTATTTCCCTATTATCGAACCTATCTTGAAGAAAAATGGTGTGCCTGATGATTTTAAATATTTGGCAATTGCTGAAAGTGGATTAGATCAAATTGTTTCTCCTGCCGGAGCAACCGGGATTTGGCAACTAATGAAGGGTACTGCAAAGGAATTGGGACTAGAGGTAAATAAGGAAGTTGACGAGCGTTACCATATTGAAAAATCAACTGAAGCGGCTTGTCAATATATATTGAAATGCAAGGAAGAGTTGGGGTCATGGGTAAATGCTGTTGGAGCATATAATGTTGGATTGGCAGGAATGAAGAAGCAGATTAAGCGACAAAATTCAACGCATTATTTTGATCTATTGTTAAATAAAGAAACTTCTAGATATTTATTTAGAATTTTAGCGGCTAAAGAAATAATTTCAAGTCCGAAATATTATGGCTTTTATGTACCGGCTAGAGAAATGTATTCCTTTGCTCCAACCTATGAGGTACAAGTTGATACAGCTGTTACCTTTTGGGCTGACTTTGCAGAAGATCATCAAGTCAACTATAAAATACTTAAAAGGTATAACCCTTGGTTAAGGGAAAACTTTCTTACCAATAAGGTGAAAAAACCGTATTCAATCAAGGTGCCTAAGGAAGGGTATTATAATACCAAAAATGATTAGAATAAAAAGGAAAAAAAAGGCTATTGATTTATCAATAGCCTTTTTTTTATCTAAAAATTTAGGATTAATAATTGCAAAATTCTAGATGCATCTGTAATCTTTTTTTCTTAATTTAAAGACCATTATGAGGTGATACACCTATAATTTTAGAGTGAATTAATATAATAATTGAGCTAGTTAAATTTAAAATTCAAAGTATGAAAAATGTACTATGTCTAGTTGCCATTGTAATGGGGACTAGTTTATCGGCGCAGGTCAAATTAAATGGTGATGATGTCCTTATCCAGTTTGAAGATTTTATGGGAGATGGAATTTGCAATAACCCTATTTCGGGAGCGTTGAATTCCGAGAATTGGATGGTTACAGGAATGAGTTCTGGAAATATTTTTTTTGATGATTGTGCTATTGAACTTGGTGATTTTGCAAGAGGATATTCTGTAGGGGGTGTCGGTTCAGGAGGGATTTATGCCTTTCAAGTCAATGAAGATCAAATAGGACTTGGTGTTCAGGCTACCTCTTCAGACTTTAGCCCTGGAGCTGTTATTTTAAGATTACAAAACACTTCAAACATGCGGATTGACGGGTTAAAGTTTTCATTTGATTTATGGATTAATAACAATGAAAATCGCTCGAGCTATTGGAATACTTCAGTGGGACGAGATTTGGACTCATTAATCTTAATACCTACAATGTGTGACACATCAAATCAAGGAGGGGATTTGAATGGTTTCGTCTTGTCTAGCTTTGAAGAAAACCTAGATGATCTAAAAATAGAGCCAAATTCCTATTTATTTCTAAAATGGGAAAGCGGAGATATTGCAGGTACTGGTTCCAGAGATGAATTTGCAATTGCGAATATTCAAGTGTCCATGGGAAAGAATTTGGAAGAATCACCAAATCAAAGCGCTTATTATTCTCCGGGGAAATGGAATAATGAGATCCATATTGATATTTCAAGATTAGAAGGGTTGGTTAAGTATAGTATAGTTGATCCTAACGGCGAAATAGAACTACTAGATTCCGTGGAAAATGAGTCACAAATTTTACTTGATTTCCCTGATAGTCTTGATGGCCACTTATTACATATTAATCATAAATCAAAAGACAGGTGGATAGAATTGCATAAGTAATCTTTACTATTAAATAGGTGCAAGAGAAAGTTTGGCTATTGGTATAATTTTATCATCAGTTTAGATTAACTTTGCACCTATTAAGCGATCAATAAATGGCAACTATTACAGCACAAGAACAGCATAGGCTTGCAATGAATATTGTAGGGAAATATCTAGAAAAAAACGGCTATGAATTTATAGCCATTAATAGTGAATTGGGAACAAATCCACAATATGTGTGCTATAAAGAAAAACAGCTATCTTTCGTTATAGTGAAAAATGTTAAGTATCCCGAAGACCCTAACAGATATGATGCTATTTGGATGGAAAGTATGAAACAACATGCAATCACTAAAAAAGCTGAATTGTATTTCGCAGGCGTTGGGTTGGCCAATGCAGAAAATATGGAATCAGACTTATCTACAGATAGTAATTACTACATAAAGTTTGAAGGTTTGATACGTGTTCTTTAGCCTTTAAAAGAATGTAGTAATTCCAATACTTCTTCGATTAGTAAATTCATTGTGATGGTTGGATTAGATGAAAATTTACCAGATGTTCTTTCTGCAAGGATGGCATTGCAACTAATAGCTTTGTGTCCCATTAATTTTGCCAAAGCATAAATTCCAGCTGTTTCCATCTCTAAATTTGTAATCTCAGTATTGTGAATTTTCAATGTTGGCAATTCCTCCAAATTTACTTTCCAATCATGTTTCATTCTTAGCGACCTAGCTTGTGGACCATAAAAACCATTTGATGTGATGGTAATTCCATTTTTGAAAATTGGATTGTTAAAATGTTGCAATAAGGAATAATCCGCCTGAACGAAATAGGGTTTTGCAAAATTTGCCTTCCATTTTGTTAAACGCTCAAATTCGATCGCTTCTTCGGTGTAAAAGTCGTCTGTTTCTCTATAATGGTAGATAAAACCATCTAAGCCAAAAGCAGAATTTGATATAAGTAAATCATTACATTGTACCTTAGGGTGTAAGCTGCCACTCGTGCCAATTCTCACTATAGTAAGGGAGGTTTTATTACTTTTAAGTTTACAATTGATTAAGTCAATATTAACAAGTGCATCAAGTTCATTAAGCACAATATCTATATTATCTACTCCAATTCCTGTTGAGATTACGGATATTTTCTCATTTTTGTAAATTCCAGTTGTTGTATGAAATTCTCTATTTTGAGTTGAAAATAGTATTTCATCAAAGAATTCAGCGACTTGACTAACGCGCATTGGATCACCTACAGTAATTATTTTGTGGGCAATATCTTTAGGAGATAGGTTTAAGTGATAGATATTGTTATTTTCATTTAAAATTAACTCAGAGTTTGCAAATTGATCCATGCTTTCGTATATTTTTACCGTAAAAATAAATAAAATTATGTCGCAAATAAATCAAACAATATTAGTTCCTGTCGGATTTTCTTCTCAATCCTTGATTGCATTAGAACAGGCGGTGAATGTGGCCAAAATGTTAGGAGCAGAATTAACACTTTTAAGTGTTATTGAGGAATCAGGTTTTTTTGCTCGTGTTTTTGGAGACACGAATGATGAGATAATGTTTGAATTAAAGAAGAAAGCTCAAGCTAAACTTGAAGAGTTAGCAGAAAATATACGTAAGAAAGAAAACTTAGAAGTAACCACTTTAGTCTCTAAAGGAAAAGTTTACCAAAAGGTTGTTGAGGTGTCAGAAATGATTAATGCTTCTTATATCGTAATGGGGACAAATGGACAACCTAAAGAGTTCCAGAAAAAATTGATTGGATCTAATGCTTTTCGTGTTGTAAGTACCGCAAACTGTCCAGTAATTACAATTAAAGGGCAAACGCATTACGATGGTTGTAAACGTATCATTTTACCTTTGGATTTAGAGAAAGAGACTAAGGAGAAAGTAAAATATGCAGTTCAGCTAGGTAAATTATGGAATGCAACAATTAATATCGTATCCGTAGTAAATAGCTCTGATGACGAGGAAATGAGAAGGTTAAAAGGAACTGTTCGTCAAGTACAGAGGTATATTACGGATAAAGGATTAGAATGTTCTTCTGAATTGGTATTACGATCTAAAGGAACCAGGTTGGTTAAGACCATTTTGGATTATGCTAAGGCAAAGGATGCTGATCTAGTTGTAATTATGACACAACAGGAGTTAGAGTTTACTCCTAACTTTGTTGGATCTTCTGCTCAATCTATTATTTATAATTCGGAAATTCCAGTAATGAGTATTCGACCTAGAGTTAGTGATAACTATAATTTTGATTTACCATAAGGTACACTATATCATACAAAAAAAAGACGGCACTATACAGTGACCGTCTTTTTTTTGTATCTAGAATTCGTAGAAATCTCTCTTTTTTGTTAGTTTCAAATCTTGTAGTACACTGGCCTTGACATTAATTGTAAAATTGAAACGTTGAATCGCTCCAACTGGTATCCAGTCGAAGGTCATTTGCCAGCAATGCAAATCCCTTACGAAACCTAGAGAGGTTGTGGAGAAATCATTATTATCGAAATCATACCCACTATTGTAGGTGATTTTCCATTTGTCTGTTAAGTTAACGTCTCCATTGAAATTCAAGGTTTTTGATATCTCTGAACTGCCGTCTAAATTATTATCATAATTAAGCGAAAACCGGGTAGTAAGTGTCCATGGAGAATTAAAGTCTAGATAGGCATTCGGTCTTAATTTCACTCTTTCCAGTTCAATCCTATCTTGTAAGCTCAAGTCTTCTTGATCCATATTCTCTACCTTTTCATCTAAACGCTCTTTAGCCTTTTTAGATCCGATAGAAAAGTTAATTGATGCACCGATATCCCTTAGTGCGGGTAGTTTACCAGCTTCAAATGTAAATTCATTTATTTGTTTTCCATTTTTCACTTGATAGGGGTCAAAATTCCCATCCATGTTTATGGTGAAATTTTTACCTAATTTCGATTGCAGAGCAAAACGAATATAACTGAAATTAATTGAATCAGCATCTATGTCATAGGCAGAATTGAAATTCAAATACTGAAGCAATTTAACTTTTGAGTAGGTGTTTGTCGTATCTCCTTTTTCCTTAATTTTCATTTCAAGGGTGTTCCCTAAACCAAATTGTATAGAGCCCCAATTTTGCTTTTTATCCAAAGAAGCAATTCCAGGCGTTGTGATTCCAGGAGCATTTCCATAATCTTTTAAGAAGGAAAAGTTTTCTCCAGTGCTGTCTGTTTGCACATACTGGTAATATCTGTTATTATCCAATAACTGACTTGGAGAGTAACTCCAAGAAACTTCTGGTGTCATGACATGACGGATTGCTTTAACTCTTCCTTTGTTTACAGGGAACATCCCATAGATGGTTGGGTGCACACGAAAGGAAATGTTTGCTTTAAGGTCATACAAATGGTAGAAACCGTTGTTAACAGTCGTATCTAAACTATTGGTATTGCTGTTCCATTCATAATCGAACTTCTCAAAGTAGGCATACCCACTATAATTAAGAGAAGGGGATATTGAGAATTTATCAGATAAATTTAAACTTAGTCCAACTGGTACTTTATATTTTACAGTGCTTTTAAGATCCTTCCAAGTGTCTTGCTCAAATAAGGTGCTATCTGTAGCAGTCAAGGTGCTTTTAGCTGTTAGTTGTGGTGTTATACGGATGTCATTCCAAAATTTCCCCTTTGTCGTTTTCTTTGTTTTACTCCTAAAAGGGTAGATGGTTTGTGTATTTACAGTTAATTCTGGAATAGTTAAATTCACAATTTTATTACCTGTATTCTGTCTGTGTTTGGCTGTCAAGGAAGTTTTTAAGAAATTATTAAAATAGTTTCTTGTATAATTTACACTTGAGGTTAATTCATTTTGTAACTGTGTATTTAAGTTACTTGAATTGAAATAATTGAAATTACTTGATCCAAAGTCGACATCCGCTGTAAGTCTTCCGAAAGGATTGGCTTTTGTATCTTGTCTATGGTTCCAAATAATTTTGTAATTAAGATCAGTGCCATTTGTAGTTCCTATATTTTTTGCATACTTCAAAAATAAATCCCCGTTATATTTGTAACGCTTGGCATAATTGAAGTTGTTCTCTAAAATATAACTACCGTTGGTGTAAAATGTTCCTGTTAATTTATTGTCCCAATAGTCACTAATTCCAACATAAAGTCCAAGATTATTCAAACTATACCCTTGCCTAGCGTTGAATCCATAATTCGGTAAAACAATACCAACGGATTTTTCATTTCCTAATGGGAAATAACCAAAAGGTATGAATAAGGGGGTATGTAAATCTTCAATTACAAGATGAGCCGGCCCAGTTATGATCTTTTTATCTGAGGTGTATTTTATCTTGTTAGTTTTTATATAGAAATGTGGAGTGTCTAAGTTACAGGTGGTAAATGTTCCATCCTTTAAATATAAAGAGTTGTTAGGGAGTTTTTTAATTTCTTTCCCAACAATAAAGCCATCACTTTCCTCTGTTTTTAGAGAATAGATTTTCCCTTTTTTAGTTTGGATGTTAAAACGTAATGAGTCAGCTTTAAATTCATCTTGTCCTTGAATAAAGACAGGTTTTTGTACGATTTGTAAGTTGGTATCAAGTACGCCTTTCGCGAAAACGGTGTTTGTTTTAAGGTCTATAGCTATAAATCCAGCGTTTAGTTTGAAATCACCAAAGGTAACTTCCGCTTCATTATATAGGTGAATAACTTCTTGATCTGGATAACTAATTATAGAATCCTTAGCATCGTAGTTGATTTTTTCTTCAACCCCAGATTTTGAAGTTCCCTTTTTCTCCGTCTCCTGTGCTAGGCAGAAAGCGGAATTCAGAAAGAATACTCCTAAAAGGAGTCTGATATAGAAATGACTTTTAATCAAATTTGTGTACAAATTGAAATATGCTATTTTTGTTATATACCTAAAACAAAGGTTACTTTATACTAGCTATTACAGTTCTCTCAACGGATTGGCTGTAATTTCAGTATATTGTAAGCAAAATTTTGCCCAAAATTAACTAAAAATATCATCTTATTGTGAAAAATTTTTTCCTTCCTTATTTTTTGATCTTCACATTCATTGTTTTCTATTCAGAAGCGCAGGAAATAAGCTCAACAATAAAAAGAATTGTAATTGACCCAGGTCACGGTGGTAAAGACCCCGGGAATTTGGGAACGGGTCGGTATAAAAGTAATGAAAAGGATATAGCTTTAAAAGTCGCATTGAAAGTTGGTGGATATATTGAGAAATATATTGAGAATGTAGAGGTGATTTATACCAGGAAAACGGATGTGTATCCTACTTTAGGTGAAAGAACCCGTATGGCTAATAAAGCTAAGGCGGATCTGTTTATTTCAATTCATTGTGATGCCTTTGGAAAAGAAAGTGCACATGGATGTTCCTCATTAGTTTTGGGAGGAGGCAAGAAGAAAGGTGAAAATAGAATTGCAATTAGAGAAAATGCTGTAATCCTAAAAGAAGAGAATTACGAAACCAATTATGACAATTTTAACCCGAAGGATGAAGATTCCTTTTACACCTTATTATTGTATCAAAGCACCTACAGAGAACAAAGTTTATCTTTAGCTAGTAAGATTCAAGATCAATTCCGTAGAAGGGTAAGTAGAACTGATAGGGGGGTCAAGCAGCAACCTCTTTGGGTGACTGCACGTGTGAGTATGCCCGCAGTGTTGGTTGAATTGGGCTTTTTAACGAATAAGAAGGAAGAAGATTTTCTGAATACAGAAAAGGGACAAGATTATATGGCTTCCGCTATTTTTAGGGCTTTTAGAGATTATAAAGTGGAACAAGATGCACTAGTCCAGCAGGTGAAAGCTAAATCTGAGTTGGTAATAGGACCAGCCGTAGATAATACCGATAAAACAATTGAAAAGATCCAGCCGGAAGATCTTGTTATCAAGGAGGAGGAACCTACACCGAATACACCGAAAGCAACAGCCGTTACCTATGATGATCGAAATGATTTAGGTGTATTCTACGGCGTTCAAATATTTTCATCGCAGGGGAAAGCCCATTCTAGTGAATTTGCAGGCCTAAATCCAATTGTTCCTTTTATGGAAAATGGATTAATAAAGTACATTTATGGTAAAACAAATTCTTTAAAAGAAGCGGATACGCTAAAGGAAGATGCTAAAAATAAAGGATTTATGGATTGTTTCATTGTTGGGATGTACAAGGGGCAAAAAAAGACACTAAGTGAGGCAAGAGCTTTACTGAATAAATAGGGTATTTTTGGTTACATTTGTACGTCGAACTAATATTATAGAAAGTGAGATTTAAGAAAGAAATGTTAATTGGCTTTGTTTCCTTGGTAGCCCTAGTAGGCCTAATCTTTGGAATTAAATTCGTAAAAGGGAACAACCCTTTTAAAAATAGCCAAATAGTTTATGCTATCTATGATGGTGTAGATAATTTAAAGGAAGGGAATCCAGTACGGATAAGTGGCTTGAGTGTAGGGCAAGTTGTTGGTGTTGAACTAATGGGGAATTCCAAAGCCGAGGTATTGGTTAGCATAAATCTAGAGACTAAGTTTCAAATCCCTAAAAACTCAAGTGCTCAAATTATAGATATGGATTTCATGGGCTCTAAGGGGATTGATTTAAAGCTTGGAGATTCTAAAGAAATGTTGTCTTTGGGAGATACGTTAAAGTCGGAAGTGGCGAATGGCGTTTTGGCTGATTTGAAAAATGATCTTATGCCATTTTCAGAAAAAATGGAAGCGTTTATTGCTGGTTTTGATAAAACTCTCAAATCTATTAAAATAACTTCTGATAGATTGAATGTTGAATTGGCTGGGATGAATGGCAAAATAAGTCAATCACTAGATAATTTTAATGATCTAAGTGTTGCTCTGAAAACGACAGCAGAAGGTGCTAATGTAGTATTTAAAAGTATTCAAGGGAAAGTTGATTCTGTAAATGCAGACGGCTTGAATAAATTAGTCACAGAATTTCAAACTTCTTCAAGGAATCTGAATGACTTATTGGAAGGGATTAGTAATGGAGATGGAACTATGGGGCAGTTAATTACAGATGAAGGTCTGTATGAGAACATGCTGAACTCAACTAAGGAGCTTGAGAAGCTCTTGATTGATCTGCAAGAAAACCCTAAGCGTTATGTTCATTTTTCTGTATTTGGAAAAAAAGATAAGTAAAAAGTAATAGACAATTTATGGGAGTACCTAACCTTATATTTTTAGTTATCCTTTTAGGAGCATTCGGTCTTTTTGGTAAGAATTTAATGCGCATTAGGAGGAATATTTTATTAGGAAGAGATGTTGATAGAACAGACCAAGCGGGTAAGCGTTGGTACACCTTGTTTAGAGTTGCTCTAGGACAAGGGAAAATGGTGACAAGACCTATCGCTGGCTTTTTACATATATTGGTTTACGCTGGTTTTCTTATTATCAATATTGAAGTATTAGAAATCGTTTTGGATGGTTTATTTGGAACGCATAGATTGTTTTCTGTTTTAGGGGGCACCTATGATACTTTAATAGCTTGTTTTGAAGTGCTGGCATTATTGGTGTTGGTTTCTTGTGCTATCTTTTTGGTACGAAGAAACGTTATCAATATCAAACGTTTTGGAATGAAAGAAATGAGTGGCTGGCCAAAATCGGATGCCAATTTAATCCTTATTTTCGAAATTGTTTTGATGTCTGCATTGTTGACTATGAATGCCTCTGACGCTGTTCTTCAGGCAAGAGGATTTGGGCATTATGTGACTGCAGGTTCCTTTCCTGTAAGTGAATTTATTCAGCCTATATTTTCAGGGTTGACGGATGATTCTGTATTTGCTGTTGAGCGAATTACTTGGTGGTTCCACATCATAGGAATATTTGGATTTTTAAACTATATAATAGTATCAAAGCACCTTCATATAATGTTTGCCTTTCCAAATACCTACTATAGTAATCTAGAGGCTAAAGGAAGGTTTACAAATATGGAAGCAGTAACTTCAGAAGTGAAAATGATGATGGATCCTACTGCAGATCCTTTCGCAGCCGATGCTGGAGGAGAAGAGGATGCTGGTGTCTTTGGAGCCAAAGATGCTACAGACTTAAACTGGGTACAGTTACTTAATGCTTATACCTGTACAGAGTGTGGTAGATGTACTTCAGAATGTCCTGCTAATATTACGGGTAAAGAATTATCTCCGCGTAAGATAATGATGGATACGCGTGATAGAATTGAAGAAATAGGTTCAAACTTAGACAAGCATGGAGCGGATTATATAGATGGTAAATCTTTGATAGATGATTATATTTCTAGAGAAGAGATATGGGCATGTACATCTTGTAATGCATGTACGCAGGCTTGTCCAGTAAATATTGATCCATTATCAATCATTTTGGATTTAAGAAGATATGCAGTAATGGAGGAGTCTTCTGCACCTACTGAACTAAACATGATGTTTACGAATGTAGAGAACAATGGTGCTCCATGGCAAATGCCAGCGGCAGATAGATTGAACTGGGCTGAAGAAGAATAATTGATTTAGATCTGAAATAAGATGCAAGAAAAGATAATAGTACCAACAATGGCCCAAATGGCCGCTGAAGGAAAGCAACCAGATGTGTTGTTTTGGGTAGGGTGCGCAGGAAGTTTCGATGACCGTGCAAAGAAAATTACAAAGGCATTTGTTAAGATTCTTCATCAAGTAGGTTTATCTTATGCTGTTTTAGGTACTGAAGAATCCTGTACTGGAGATCCCGCGAAAAGAGGAGGGAATGAATTCTTATTTCAAATGCAAGCTATGATGAACATTGAAGTTCTAAATGCTTATGAAATAAAAAGAATAGTCACAACCTGTCCACATTGTTTTAATACCATCAAAAATGAGTATCCTGAATTAGGTGGTGAATATGAAGTGGTACACCATACACAATTGATCCAGGAATTGATAGAAAATGGAAGCCTGACAATTCAAGGCGGTGCTTTCAAAGGTAAAAAGATCACTTTCCACGATCCTTGTTATTTAGGTAGAGCAAACAATGTTTATGATGCCCCTAGAAGCTTAATGCAGAAGCTGGATGCTGAATTGGTGGAGATGAAGCGTTGCCGTACCAATGGTTTATGTTGTGGTGCAGGTGGAGCTCAAATGTTTAAAGAACCTGAAAAAGGAGCTAAAGACATCAATGTTGAACGTACTGAAGAAGCATTGTCAACCGGAGCTGATATCATTGCTACAGGATGTCCATTCTGTAATACAATGATGACAGATGGTATAAAAAGTAAAGAAAGAGAAGGAGATGTTGAGGTATTGGATCTTGCTGAAATGATCGCCCAAGCACAAGACTTATAAGTTATGTATATTCCATTTGAATCGCTAAATAGTGAAAGTAGGCTTTGGATTTACCAAGCAAATAGAATTTTCACTGAAGAAGAGCAGCTAGAAATTAATGATTTATTGAAACGTTTTTGTGAAGTGTGGGAAGTGCATGGTCAAGCCTTACCAACCTCTTTTCAAATCAAATATGGTCAATTTATTATGCTGTCTGCTGATGAATCTAACTTGAAGGCATCCGGTTGTTCTATTGATAGTTCTGTTCGATTGATTAAAGAAATTGAGCAAAAATTTGCTGTAAGTCTATTTGATAGATTGAATATTGCTTACAGATTGAACGGGAAATTGGATGCTTGTCCAATTAACGAGTTTAAGGCACTATTGACTTCCGGTGTTGCGAATAAAGAAACCATTGTGTTTAATAATATGGTTGAAAGTAAGAAAGATTTAGACTATAACTGGGAAGTTCCAGTTCAAAATAGTTGGCATAAACAGTTGTTAAGTATTTAATTACCAAATAATTTATCGAGCCGTTCTATTCTTTAGAACGGCTTTTTTTTTGCCTAAAAATGAAATTCTTTGTTAATAAAGGATAAAAAGGTCTTTTAATGTAACATTTATCATGTTATAACTCATTATCCCTGTGTAAATTTGTCCTATCATTTAAACAAGATGATTAGATCATAACGCAAAAAGAAAGATATGGCTATTACAGGAGAGTTTTTGAAAGAATTTATATCGAAAGGGATAAGCTACGAATCATATAGAAATCTGATTGATACCTTACAATTGGAAGGTAGATCTACTGCGGTTGAGGATACTGAAGAAAGAGCTCACTATACTTCATTAAATGTAAAAAGGATGGATCGAATCGATAAGAAGGTCGATTTATTACAGACTATTAATTTACGTTTATTGGAATTATCAGGTAATTATACTTTTTTATTATTGGCTGAAAGCTGGTGTGCTGATGCATCACAAATAGTTCCAGTCATTGCGAAGATTGCTGCAAACTCTTATCAAATAAATTTGAAAATTCTTCTTAGAGATGAAAATTTAGGTTTAATGGACGAATTCCTGTCAAATGGAGGTAGAGCCATTCCTAAATTATTAATAATTGATAGGGATGAAGACCGTATAGTTGGGGAGTGGGGAGCACGTCCACAGGAAGCTGTAGAGATGGTGAAAGCCTATAAAGCGGAGCACGGAAAGATAGATGAAAATTTTAAAATTGGCCTACAAAAGTGGTACAATAAGAATAAAGGAATAGCCATTCAAGAAGAGATTTTGGAGGTATTGGAATTGGTTGATGAAAAAGTCTTGGCATAGTATGGAATTATTTATGGAAAAGGTGACCGAGTTGAAAGCTGGTCATCCGTTAAAAGTGTATTACGAAGAGGGAGAGAAAATTCATGACGTATTGGGTGAATTGCAAGGGGTGAATATTTTAAAAGATTACCAGCAATTTTATAATTTATTCAATCAACTTTGTGAAATTGAAAAGAGGTTTCGAAGGAAAGAAAATCAATTGTTCCCTTATCTAGAAAAACATGATTGGCATGGCCCAAGCCAGGGAATGTGGTCTTTTCATGATACCTTAAGAGAGCAGATTAGAAATATTCACGATAAAATAAACAGTCGAGAATTTGCGGATTTACCTCCGTTATTGGATTTCTTAATTCAAGGAATAAATCGATTAATGCACATAGAAGATATTCGATTGTTTCCTACTTCCTTTTCATTACTTACTGAATCAGATTGGAAGGATATGCGCTCTGGTGATGAAGAAATAGGTTGGGCATTAATAGATGCCCCCGTTACCTATCCTGCAAAAGAAGATTATATCCATCCGTCGAAGGACAAAGTGGCAAGAACTTTACCTTTTGAAACTGAAGGAAAATTCCACTATGATGAAGGGTATTTGTCCCCTGAACAGGTGAACTGGATGTTAAAATTTATCCCCCTAGATTTAACCTATGTAGATGAGAATGATAAAGTGGTTTTTTACAATAGAGGAGAGGATAGGGTATTCCCTAGGAGTGCTGGGATTATTGGAAGAGAAGTTCGTTTTTGTCATCCACCAAAAAGTGTAGGAATGGTACTGACCATTCTTGAGGAGTTTAAGAAGGGAACAAAAGATACTGCTGAGTTTTGGATTAATTTCAAGGATCGGAAAATACACATTCGATATTTTGCCATTCGAGATAAGGAAAATAATTATAAAGGCGTTTTGGAGATGTCTCAAGATATTACTGAAATACAACAGTTAGAAGGACAAAAGAGATTATTGGACTGGGAGTAAATAACTTTAAAGGGTTGTTAAATTATACATATTTGTTTTCTGCATATAAAACGTATTATTGATTTACTCCTAAAGGCTCCATTATTTTATGATGGAGCCTTTTTATTTTGTGTTCTATTATATTTTCATTTTCCGAAACTCATTGAAATAGTAGTGTAGATTCCTTAATTAATTATTATTTTTAATTGACTACAATCGTAATAATTCGATACTATGGATGATTTGGATTTTAATATCAATGAATATATTTACGATGGACTTTTAGCCTTACTAGCAATCTTGGGCTTGGTAATGGTAATTTATTTTGTCAATCGATTTTTCAAGTGGCTTTATGGAAAAGCAGGTGTTCTTCTTTCGCAAAAGGTGAAAGGAATTCGAATTAATAATTACGATTTATTAACGCCTGAATATCTCGAACGTGTAATAATTGCAGCTATAAAAGTGATAAGGATTTTTATCCTTATAGTGATAGTTTATCTATGGCTTCCGTTACTTTTTAGCATTTTCCCTTGGACAAAAGGAATCGCTGAGCAGCTTATTGGATTTATTCTTGAACCCCTGCAGCATATGGCCTTTTCTCTTTTAGCCTATCTTCCAGATTTATTCATGGTTGTATTGATTGTTTTTGTAGTTCGAAAATTAATCGGTGTTCTTGGATTTTTAACCAAAGAGGTAGAAAAAAAGAAATTAAGAATTCCAGGATTTTATACGGAATGGGCAAAACCAACTTTTAATTTATTACGTTTTTCAATTTGGTTGTTTACCCTTGTAATAATTTTCCCTTATTTACCAGGGTCAGGATCGGCTGCCTTTCAAGGGGTATCTATTTTCCTAGGTGTTCTTTTATCTCTTGGTTCAACTTCCATTGTTGCAAATGCAGTAGGGGGATTTATGATTATTTATATGAGACCTTTTATTATTGGAGATGTAATAAAGGTTGGAGATACTACAGGGAAAGTTATCGGAAAGAATTTATTAGTCATTAGAATTTGTAATGCAAAGAATGAGGATATCACCATACCGAATAAGACCATTGTAGAAAGTAAAATAATTAATTATAGTTCAGATGCTTTACAAAAAGGAGTGTTCGTTCATATAACCTTAACGATTGGTTATGATGTTCCATGGCCGCATGTACATAGGGCCATGTTATCAGCTGCAAGAGCGACTGAAGGGATATTGGAAAAACCTGAACCATTTGTATTACAAAAAGCGTTGAACGATTTCAATGTCTCCTATGAAGTGAATGCTTATACGGATCAGGCGGGGAAATTACCTCAGATCTATTCGAATTTGAATAAAAATTTACAAGATTCCTTTAATCAGGCAGAAATAGAAATATTGTCACCGCACTATCAGGCTAATAGGGATGGGAATGCTTCAACAATCCCTAGAAAGAGTGATGGTAAAACAGGTTTTGTTAAATAGATTTTAGAGGATGGATTATAGAAGAGTGATGGAGCGCCTACAAGGTTTGGCTAATCCAGAGAAGGTTGAATTCAAGGCTAAAAAATTTGGTATTAATACCTCCAATTCCTTAGGAATCTATCATTCGGATTTAAAGGTGTTGGCTAAGGAAATAGGAAATAACGATACCTTAGCTTTGCAACTTTTCGACTCGGGTATTTATGAAGCTAGGATTTTAGCCAGTAAAGTTTTTTCTCCTAAATCTATTACCAGTGAATTGGCTGATAAATGGATCCAAGCATTCGATACTTGGGAAATTTGTGATTCCTTCTGTATGGGCTTAATATCTAAAAGTGATTGTGCAGTAGAAAAGGCCCTGGAATGGGTTAATCGAACTAATGAATTTGAGAAAAGAGCCGGTTTTGTGCTTATGGCTTCCTATGGTTTTGCAGACAAAAAGGCCAGTAATGCTCTATTTGAACAATTTTTACCGATACTGATTGAAGGATCTAATGATAATCGAATATATGTAAAGAAAGCGGTTAATTGGGCTTTACGAAATATAGGAAAACGCAATATAGACCTTCATGCTAAGGCTATAGAAACTTCAAAACAAATACTAGAAATTGATCATCCAGCTGCTCAATGGATAGCCAAAGATGCCTTGAGAGAATTGGAAAAATCTGGATTGACGTTATTGGGTTATCCTCGATCTATTTATTCGCGTACTAAATTGGCTTAGTTATTTTGCGCTCCATTCGCTATCCAAGTTTTAATTTTATTAATCTCACAAGTACCAAGTTTTGGTAAATTATAGGGCATCGGAGTATAGCTAGGTTCATGATCAATTACCCCCAATAAATGTCCGTTTGCGGCTAGACCCTCTATTTGATTATAATTAGTGATAGAAATTCCTCCTTGTGGAGTACTACCACTATGGCATCCTTCACAATGTGTTTGAATAATAGGGTATATAGCTACCATAAAGGATGTATTGGTGGTGTCACAATCATCGCAGTTATTATTTTTAGCGCCTTGGTTAATCCAATCCCCTATTAATGCAATTTGTTCAGAGGATAATAAATTAGCCGGAGCTGGTGGCATCTCACCATCTATCAGAACTTCAAAGAGATCTGATTCATTGGCATCAAACTTTTCTACATCTGCTGTTTCAATAATATCCTTATAGTTTGTAAGAATAACATCATCTTCAGCCGTTATTTCATCGTGGCAGCCACTTTGAGCACAATTGGATTGTAGTAGGGGAAGTATCTCCTTTTCAAAGTAGACGATATCTGGATCGCAAGGGATACCTTCTTCATTATAATCTTCTAAGACTAAAGGGTCTATTCTACAACTGCACAAAATGAATGAGAATAGAAATAAAATGCTTACACCAGAAAAATTTAATTTCATA
This sequence comes from uncultured Flavobacteriales bacterium, assembly GCA_913063375.1. Taxonomy (GTDB): domain Bacteria; phylum Bacteroidota; class Bacteroidia; order Flavobacteriales; family CAJXXR01; genus CAJXXR01. Next base: position 30,503 of record CAJXXR010000023.1, read on the forward strand.
ATTTATTATTGCTTTAATTCTTTGCTATACCTGACTTGATGGGGTTTTGAATTCTTATTACAAGATAAGGATTATCCAGAAAACATAGTTTGGAATGATATATGTATATAGTTATGTGAAAAATAGTTAAAAATTAATATTAATAGTTGTTTATAATAAAATAATTTTAATCCTAATAATAAATTATTTGGTTGAAATGAAGGTGATTTCATTTCTATTTAGCTGAATTTTTTCAGTTAAATTAAAAAGAGGCTTATCTTGGGGATATAGCCTCTTTTTTTTAGTAATAGTCAAAAGATCAAGGATATCTCTTTGGCTAAATCTTCCAGCTCTTCCAAGTTTAATGACTGTGCACCATCTGAAACAGCAAGTTCTGGCTGTGGATGTGCCTCTATAATTGCTCCGTGAGCTCCAGCGGCCAAAGCAGCCTTTGTAATGGCAGGAACATGTCTTCGTATTCCTATCCCATGTGATGGATCTGCAATTACTGGTAAGTGTGATTTTTCAAGTAATATGGGAATCGCGTTTATATCGAAGGTATTTCTATAAGCCGTTTCAAAACTTCTAATACCTCTTTCACACAATATTATTTCTTCATTCCCTCCACTAAAGACATATTCCGCTGATTGAAGCAATTCTTCAATGGTTCCACTTATTCCTCTTTTTATCATAACAGGTTTATCCGTTTTCCCTAGCGCATCTAGTAAATCGAAATTTTGAGAGTTTCTGGCTCCAACTTGAAAAATGTCAACATAAGGGTACATTTTTTCAATGTGCTTGGCGTCCATTATCTCAGTAATGATTGCAATATTTTTTGGAGCACATATTTCATGCATCATTTTTAATCCATCCAATCCTAGGCCCCTAAATGAATACGGAGAGCTTCTTGGTTTGAATGCCCCACCACGCATAATTGTAATGTTGGACTTCACTAATTGCTGGGCTACCGATTCAATTTGTGCTTCATTTTCTAGTGAACATGGACCGGCAATCAGGACCTTTGAATTTGCTCCAATTTGAGTTCCATTATTGAGACTAACAATGGATGGTTTTATCTTCCATTTGGCTGAAACCAATTTGTAATTATCTGTTAATCTATGTACATCTTGGACATATGGTAATTGGGCAATTTTCCGAATATCTGGGAATGATTTGCTTAAAGGAATGATATATTTTGCCTTTTGAGTCTTAAGAAATTTTGCATTAATATCCATTTCCTTTAACGCTGATGTAATGGCTTCAATTTGTGAAGCAGTGGCTTGTTGTTGAACTTGAATTATCATAGAGAATGGATTTGTGCATATTTTATGCTGTTAACAAATTGGTCTACAGATACTTTTGATAGGCCATTATCGTTCAGGTGTCTTATAAATTGGCTTCCAATGATTGTACCATTGGTATATTGACAAGCCAAAGCATAATCAGAATGATTTCTGATATTGAAACCAAGCAGGACTTTATTTTTTAGTTTAGACGCTTTAATCCTCTCTAAAAATGCCTGATTATTTCCTTTTTGTTCATTGCCAGTCGTACTATTCGATGAAACAGCATAGATAAATCCGGTGCTAATAGCATCAATAAAACGAATTCTATCATCGCTACTTTCTGGGCTAATTAAATGAATAAAATGAACCCCATATTTTTCAGAGATTGATTCGTATTTTAAACAAAATAGTTCTGGTGGTAAATCGGGAATGATAAGGCCTGCAATTCCAATTTCATTGCATCTTTTACAAAGTTCTTCTATACCATATTGTAGGAAAGGATTTAAATATCCCATTAGAAGTATCGGCTTTGAATCCAGGTTTTGCTTAGATAAACTATCTAAAATCATTTTCAGATTTGCACCATTCGATAGCGCTATAGCATTGGCTTCCTGAATGGTGTTCCCATCTGCTACTGGATCGCTAAAAGGGATACCTAGTTCTATCATATCTACCTCAGCCTTATATAAATGATCTAGAAGTTTTCTTGTATCTCCTTTTTGAGGATATTCAGCAGTACAAAATAGACTCAAAATCTGTTCAGATTTATGACTAAAAAGTTGATCGAGTGCGTTTTTAATACTCATGTTGGACGTCTTTTTGGTGACTCAGATAAGTATCAAGATCCTTATCTCCTCTACCGCTTAGATTAATTATTACGGATTGATTGGGTGCTAGGTTCATTTTTTCCAAATATGCCAGAGCATGTGCTGATTCCAATGCAGGAATAATTCCTTCTTTAGACATCAATAGAAAAGCTGCTTGAATAGCTTCTTTATCTGTAACACTGTAATATTTAGCTTTTCCACTTTCATATAGCTCCGCATGTTGGGGACCGATACCGGGATAATCTAATCCAGCACTTATAGAATGAGGTTCGGTAATTTGGCCATCTGAATTTTGCATCAAATAGGTTAAACTACCGTGTAGAACACCGGGTCTTCCAGCAGCTAATGCAGCAGCCGTTTTCCCAGAATACAAGCCGTGACCTGCCGCCTCTACTCCAATTAGATTGACTTTTGGATTGTCTATATAATGGTAAAATGCACCCATAGCATTACTACCACCACCAATACATGCAACTATAAAATCAGGATCTTCTATTTGTTCCTTTAATTCTTTACTAATTACAGATTGCAACCTTGCAACTAAATCTGGGTAGGGGTGATTTCCTACAACAGATCCGATTATATAAAAGGTATTTTCTGCATTATTTATCCAATCTCTAATTGCTTCATTTGTCGCGTCTTTTAGTGTTTTACTCCCGCTTTTTACTGGGATAACTGTTGCTCCCAACATTTGCATTCTTTTCACATTAGGAGATTGGCGATAGACATCTTTTTCCCCCATATACACAATGCACTCCAATTCCAACAAAGCACAGGCTGTTGCTGTAGCAACCCCATGTTGACCGGCTCCTGTTTCTGCAATAATTCTGGTTTTCCCCATTTCCTTAGCCATAAGCGCTTGACCCAGGCTATTATTTATTTTATGGGATCCTGTATGGTTAAGATCTTCTCTTTTCAAGTAAATCTTAAAACCAAAATGGCTTGATAGGTTTTGAGCAAAATAAAGTGGGCTTGGTCTTCCTACATAGTCCTTAAGTAATTGTTCGTATTTATTTTTAAAGGAGGCGCTATTTAGTATCGGGATATAGGCTTCCATCAACTCTTGCTGATTCTTGTACAATAATTCGGGAATAAAGGCTCCGCCAAATTCACCATAGAACCCGTTTTTATCTGCTTTCATATTTTAGGGTTTTAATTTAATTTGTTGACACTTTTCAAGGTCCTTCAGTCCAGGTGAAATTTCAAGTTTACTGTTGAAATCAAATCCTGCTAATAACGTATGTTGGAAACGTTGAACCTCTGATAGGTTTTCCAGCCCAAGTCCTCCGGATAATATAAAGTGGGTAGTACCGGTATATTGTTCAATTAGGTTCCAATCAAAACTATAGCCATTCCCTCCAGCTGATTTTCCAGCAGTATCAAATAGGAAATAATCTACCTTACCGTCATAGGGCGTTGTTTCTTTAAAATCGAATTCTCGGGAAATAGAAAATGCTTTAATAATTTTTAGCCCTGCTGACTTTAATAATTGACAATCCGATGGGGTTTCTTGCCCATGCAATTGAATGTGGTCTATCCCATAATGATGACAAATGGATAGTACTTCATTTGCTGGTTTATTTACAAAAACAGCTACTCTTTTGTTTCTATCAATCTGTTGTATTTCAGATTTTAGTAAGGCCTTGGCATTTCTTGGAGAACTATCTACAAAAATAAATCCATAAAGGTTGAAGTTCATTTTTGCAAGCTGACCTATATTTTTTGGCTGATTAAGCCCGCATATTTTGATGAACATTGTTTGTAGATTTTAGTTTTTCGACAAGTTGTTTACAGGCGAATCCAGGTTCATTTTGTTTCATGAATGATGTTCCAATTAAAAAACCATTGTATCCATACTTTCTCAGTAATTGGATATCATTCGCATTATTTATCCCAGACTCAGAGATGGTACATAGTTCCTTCGGTAAAAGTGGAGCAAGCTGAATACTTTGTCGGATATCCGTAGTCATAGTATTCAGATTTCTATTGTTTACACCTACTATGGATATGTATTCATTTAAATGAATTAATTCCTCCTCAGTATGAATTTCCAATAGTACTTCTAACCCTAAGGATCGAGCGAACTGGGCCAATGCTTTTGTTTTCTTTGGAGAGAGTATTGCTGCAATGAGCAATACAGCATCGGCCCCGATGCTCTTAGCTTCAATAATTTGATATTCATCTAGTACAAAATCCTTTCTAAGGATAGGACAGTAATTGAATTCTCGTGCTGTAGATAGATCTTCATTGGAACCTCCAAAATTTATTTTGTCCGTTAAAATGGATAATGCCGAGGCTCCTGCCTGCATATAAGAAATGCTCAATGTTTCAATATCAGCATACTGTTTTAACCAACCTTCGGATGGAGACCTCCTCTTTATTTCTGCAATAATTCCATTTTTATCCTCTCTTTGCACATACGTTTTAAGGGAAACAGGACTTGTTTCAAAAAATTTACTTCTTTCTAATAAAGCAGTAGGGTAGAGCAATTTCTTTTCTATTAGCTCACTTTGCTTTTGCTGACATATTTTATCTAGGATATTCATTGGTTAATCGTTTTTGTAAGTTGTGTATATGGCTTACCACTTAAAATACATTCAAGGGCATTTTCATGGTAGCTTTGAATTGTTTTACTAGGGTCATAACAATGCATGGCAACTGCAGCATTAATAGCAATTACACTATTTTGCATTGTGGTCCCTTTTCCTTTTAGAACTTTGATGAACATAGCTGCAGAGTCCTTGATGGATGTACCTCCTCTTATGTCCTGATGTTGAACAATGGATAGGTCTAAATCATTTGGATGAAAAACAAATTCTCCACCTGAGCTGAGTAGTTTGAATTTACCTGTAAGCGATATTTCATCATAACCATCCATACTATGTACTATACAATGTTTTTCATGCGTATCCTGAAGTAGATAATGGTATTGTCTCATGGTGTCTAGGTTAAAGACTCCACTGGATTGTATTTTTGGCTGACATGGATTTACCAGTGGACCAAGTATGTTAAAGAGGGTTTTTATGCCTAATGCCTTTCTTATTGTTGCCACATTTTTTAGTGATGGATGGAACAGTGGAGCGTGGATAAAGCATATTTGGTTTGCATCCATTTCAGCATTAAGCGCTTCGGAATCCTTCTTGAATTTATACCCTAAATACTCCAAAACATTGGACGAGCCACAAACAGAACTCGAACCATAATTTCCATGTTTTGCTATGGGTATTCCACAAGATGAAGCTACAAATGAAGCTAAGGTTGAGATATTCAAGGTATCCTTGCCATCCCCACCAGTCCCACACATATCCATAGGGTTATAGGATGAGAGGTCAATAATTTCTGTTCGTTCATAAAGCCCTTGTCTGAATCCTTTTATTTCATCTAAATTCGGAGACATTAAATGATAGGCCATCAAAATAGCAGCGATTAGATTTGGGTCAGTTTTTCCATTTGTCATTTGCAATATCAAAGATTTTGCCTCGCTTTGGTCTAGGTGTTTACCTTGTGCCAATATTTTTAGATAGTTTTTCATATCAAGGATTTGTTAAGAATTCTTTAATGTTGAAGATGGGCTCCTTACGAATAGAAGGTAAATTCAACCAGTTTTTTATCAATTGATCTCCTTCTGGAGTGAGAATACTTTCAGGGTGAAATTGAAAGCCATAAACATCGTATTTTACATGTTTTAGAGCCATGTTAACTTGGGTATGATCCTCGGCAATGGCAATCAATTCATCTGACAAATTCTTTACAAACCAACTGTGATACCTGGCAACTGTCTTTCGATTAAAATCCTTGAAAATGCTCTCCTTTTGATTTATGTTTATCTCACATTCTACGCCATGGTAAACCTTTTCTAATTGAGCAATTTCACCACCAAAAACTTCAGCTATCGCTTGATGGCCAAGACATATTCCCAGGATTTTACTATTAGGTGAGCAGTGACGAATAATATCCTTTAGATTACCAGCCTCATCGGGAATGCCAGGACCTGGAGAAAGCAGTATGTGAGAATATTCCATGGCCTCGAAGGCCGTTATCTTATCGTTTCTGACTACCTTGATATCTGCTCCAAAATGTTCCAATTGAGCAACTAAATTGAAAGTGAATGAATCGTAATTATCTATAACTAGTACTTTCATGTTGTTTCTGCCTTTTCTATGGCTGAATTCATTGCAGCCAATTTGTTATTTACTTCTTCCAGTTCATTCGTTGGTTGACTCATGGAAACTACACCTGCTCCAGCTTGAATAGTTATTTGATTCCCTTTACAAAGCGCTGTCCTTATCATAATGGCATGGTTACTTTCTCCTTGGAATGTGTAGAATCCAATACATCCTCCGTAAAAACTTCTTGGTTCTTTTTCAAGCTGATGAATTAAGTCAATTGCTCGGTATTTTGGAGCGCCAGAAAGGGTCCCAGCAGGAAATGTTTTAAGGTTAACATCCACTACATTTTTGGTGAGTTGTGCTCCTTTAACCTTGCTAACCATATGAATTACATGAGAAAAATATTGAGCTTCAAATAGAGAAGAAATCTGTACTTTTTTGCTCACCCTGTTCAAATCATTTCTGGCTAAATCGACTAGCATCATATGTTCAGATTTTTCCTTAGGGTCTAATTTTAGTTGAGACTCTAAGTTTTTGTCTTCTGCTTTTTCTCCTCTTTTACACGTTCCTGCAATTGGATAGATGATCGCTTCATTATCTACTACTTTTATCTGTGCTTCAGGTGAAGAGCCTAACAATTTGAAATTTCCAAAATCAAAGTAAAAGAGGTAAGGTGAGGGGTTTATCCGTCTCAAGGATCTGTAAATATTGAAGTCATCTCCCTGATAATTTCTTTTGAATGACCTTGAAAGAACAATTTGAAATACATCCCCTCTATGACAATGATCAATTCCTTTTTTTACCAGTTTTTCAAATGTTTCATTGGAATGGGAACTTGTAATTTCCATCCCTGCTTTAAATGGGTAGATGTTTTTCTCTGGACCGTGTATATAGGCTATAATATCCTTTAATTCTGGACTAGAATCTGGCGCATTATCCTCATAGAAATGTTTATGAAGATGCAATTCATTGGTGAAATGATTAAACACTAATACATAGCGAAAAACTTGGTAAAATACATCAGGGATGTTTTTGTTACTTGGTTTTATCTGCTTGAGCTCTAGTGTGTCAGCATATCTGAATGCTTCGAAATTCATATATCCAAATGCGGCATTACTTAGTAGTTCTGATGAGCCTTTTGTTTTTTCAAAGTATTTTAAAAACAAGCTCAGTCTAGTAGACATGTCACTGTTTTTGATCTCTGTTTTTTCAATTGGGAGACCTGGATATTGAATTTCTAATTGGCTTTTTTCAACCTTAAAATGTGCAACAGGATCACAACAGATATAGCTGTAATGGCCTTCCTTACTTTGGTATTCACTGCTTTCCAGAATGATGCTGTTTGCAAATTGATCTCGTAATTTTAGATAAATTGAAACAGGTGTTAAGGTGTCTGCAGCCAATAGACAGTATTGACTAGGTGTGTTTTTATTAAACATGAGTTTTTTGGAAAAAAAAAAGCCTACCGCTGGTGCGGTAGGCTTTAGAATTAAACAATCAAGTATTTATAAGATCTTGGGTTTATATAATAGGCCGTGTTACCACCAACTTTTCGTTGTGTAGCACCACCACCAATTATTATTTACCACATTGTTTATCATCTTGTGTCTTTGTAGGTTACAAATGTAGAATTTATTTATTGACAAAAGCAATTATTTGTTTCAAAAAATTATAAAACCACATTTTCACATAGGTGTGTTTTGTGCTTAATCCTTTTGTATATAGTAGTTTGTATGGTTGTGTTTTTTTTAATTATTTATTAACTTTTGTTATGATAGTTGATCATTTTTTAATAAAATATGTAATTTCATCTTGTTCTCGAGGGATGATTTCTTCGTAGTTTACATCAATTCCATGCAAAGATTCTAAAATTTCAGCTTCCTTATCCCAGGAATATTTGGTCTGAATTTTGGTTATTACTGATGGTAATTGGTAGGCTAAAAAGATCCCAGTTATTGCTCCAAAAAGATGATTTTCCCATGATATTCTTAGACTATCTGGCATGGGGAAAATTCCCCAAATAAGACCTCCATAAAACATACATACAATAAGGGTTAGTGCAGATGTTTTCTTGTCTTTAGTGAAAATCCCATTAAATACTAGATAGGCCGCCAAAGCATAAAGCCAACCACTTGCTCCAATATGATAATTGGTTCTACTACCGATCCAGCCCATCATTCCAGTAATGAACCAAGATAAAAGCATTATTTTAATACCATTTTTTGGGAAGAAAAAGAATACCATGAAGGAAAGACTAAAAAACCCAGTAACATTGTTAAATAGGTGGTTATAGTCACCATGTAGAAAGGGCGAGAAGATGATACCTCGTAAATTTTCAAATCTTCTTGGGTAAAGTCCGTATTGATACCATGAGGTATTAAAGTGTTCTTCCAAAAGTTTTATACCGATCATTATAGCACATAATAAAAAGGGTATAATGGCAGCCTTAAGTATTTTATATAGAAAGCTTTTTTGTGCTTTAGGCATATTGTCTTTTTTGGATAGTGAAATTTATTATATTTGTTACAGATAACTGTCAAAGACAGTTATGTTAAACTCAAATAAAGCTATGCAAAAATTCATCCGTATTTTCGGTTTATTATTTTTTATCTTTTCATTAGGTGCATGTGTTAAAGATGATATCCCAACCTTTGGGCAAAAGATTCATAACAATTGGCAATTAAATACTCAACGTTCGTTTTTATTTTTAGGAGATGATATTTTGGATACTATACTTGTAGATGATCTAGATGAAGGAATTATTCATTTGCTGGAAATCGGAACCGATGATTCTATTAATAGGTTTATAGGAACTCCATTAATTGACCCTGCTGATGGCTCAATAATATATGATACACTTGATTTTGAGAGAGTTGCTTGGGAAAGAAAAGCAGACAATGAATTGGTATTAGGAGAGGATATTTTAGAAGTATATTATTTGGAACATAGCCAAATGGTACTAAAGCAATACTTAAATGATTACGATGATTTAATGTATCCGTTTAAGCGTATTGAATTTGAATACACACCATTTGTAGAGCCAGATCCTGCTACACTGGATACCTTAGATGTTAATTAAATAAAAAAACCCGATACAAATGTATCGGGTTTTTTTTGTTAGAAACATATGTCAGGGTCAATTTCGATACCTGACAAAAAGTCTTTACTTGCTTGAAGATATGGATGCATATAAACATCATCTTCTATAAAAGGAACTTCAGCTCTATAGAAGCTAAGGAAGCTTTCTAAAACCTCTCCAGTTTTCTCTGGTCTGAATTGTAAAGCTTGAGATGCATTCATCAATTCAATACCGAGAACTTGTAACGTATTTTGAACTACCTTATAAAGTTTAGTAGCTGCATTTGACCCCATACTTACATGATCTTCTTGTCCATTAGAGGAAACAATTGAATCAATAGATGCTGGAGTACAATATTGTTTGTTTTGTGAAACAATGGACGCAGCGGTATATTGAGGAATCATAAAGCCTGAATTCAATCCTGGATTGGCAACCAAGTAAGCTGGCAATCCTCTTTCCCCTCCAATCAGTTTATAGGTTCTTCTTTCTGAAATACTAGATAATTCTGAAATAGCAATTGCTAAGAAGTCAAAACTCAAGGCAAGCGGTTGTCCATGGAAATTTCCACCAGAGATAACACGATCTTCATCAACGAAGATATTTGGGTTATCTGTTACAGAATTGATTTCAGTCATCAATACTCTTTTCACATGGTCAATGGCGTCTTTACTTGCTCCATGTACTTGTGGTACACAACGGAACGAATAAGGGTCTTGTACTTGTTCTTTTTCTCTATGAATAAGTTCACTTCCTTCTAAGAATTCACGAACGCGAGCTGCTGTTTTTAGCTGTCCGTTGTGAGGTCTTATATAATGTGTGAAATCTTCAAAGGCAGCATACAATCCATCAAAAGCATCTAAAGAAATAGCTGCTATCATATCTGCAAAGTAGCTGATTCTATAAGATTGAACTAAAGACCAATAACCATAAGCACTCATAAATTGAGTCCCATTCAGTAAGGCTAAACCTTCCTTAGATTTAAGGCTGATAGGCGACCAGTTGTTTTTTTCTAACATTTCACTGGACATCATTTTTTCACCTTGAAAATACACTTCACCTTCTCCTAAAAGAGGTAGTGCTAGGTGCGCCAATGGGGCAAGATCACCAGAAGCACCTAAACTTCCTTGTTGATATACTACGGGTAGAATATCTTCATTGAAGAAGTCCATCAATCTATTTACCGTTTCCAATTGCACACCTGAGTGTCCATAAGAAAGTGATTGAATTTTAAGGAAGAGCATTACTTTTGTAATCTCTTGAGGTACTTCATCACCAGTCCCACATGCGTGAGATATAACTAGGTTACGTTGTAATTGTTCTAGATCGGTATCATTGATTTTGTGATTACACAATGATCCGAAACCTGTATTGATACCATAGATAGTTCTCCCAGAGTTTTTAATCTCTTCATCTAGGTAATTTCTACATTTTAGAATTGCTTTTTCGGCTTCTTCTGAGAGTTTTAATTTTTTCCCTTCATTGATGATGGCATACACGTGCTTTAGTGTTAATCCATCTGAAGAAATAACATGAAAATCTTCCATAATTTAGTTGCCTTTTAAATGGTCAATAAGTTCGTTTGTGCTTAGTGTGACTTGGTCTCCACTTTGCATATTTTTTAGTTTTACCTCATTGGAGTTCATTTCATTTTCTCCAACTAAAATAACCCATGGGATTTCTTTTTTATCAGCATATCCCATTTGTTTTTTCATCTTAGCGGCATCAGGATATAGTTCTGATGATATTCCAGCTAATCTAAGATCTTTTAAAACCTTTTGGCAGAATAGGGCTTCCATCTCTCCGAAATTAATAAACAATACTTCAGTTGAAGTTTTATTCATTTTTGGAAATCTGTCTAACTCCTCTAGTACCAAATATATTCTGTCTAATCCAAATGATATACCTACACCTGAAACATCTTTTAATCCAAATATTTCAGTAAGGTTGTCATAGCGCCCACCGCCACCAATACTTCCTAATTTCACTTCCTTAGAAATGACTTCAAAGATGGCACCTGTATAATAGTTGAGTCCACGGGCAAGGGTAAGGTCTACCTCTAAAGTAGCACTTCCTAATCCCAATTTATCTGTAGAATTTAGAATGAATTCTAATTCTTCAACTCCCTTTTGGCCAATTTCAGAATTGGTAAACATGGATTTAAGAACATTCAATTTGTCTTGATTGTCTCCTTCAAAATCCAATAGTGGACTAATTATATCAATGGCTTCTTGAGAAATGTCTTTTTCCAACATTTCTTTGGTAACGCCGTCTTTTCCTATTTTATCTAGTTTGTCTAGCGCAACAGTGAAATCGATTAATTTATCTTCAACACCACTTACTTCAGCTAGCCCAGATAAGATTTTTCGATTATTGATACGTATGGCTGTCTTTAGACCCAATTTTGTGAAAACCGTATCGTAGAGTTGTACTAATTCAACTTCAGACCATAAAGAGTCTGATCCAACGATATCTGCATCACATTGGAAGAATTCTCTAAAGCGACCTTTTTGCGGTCTGTCAGCTCTCCAAACAGGTTGGATTTGTGAACGCTTAAAAGGAAATGTAATATCATTTCTGTGTTGAACAACATATCTCGCGAAAGGTACGGTTAGGTCATACCTAAGTGCTCTTTCAGAAATGTTTTTAGTCAGGGCTTTAGAATCTCTATTTGTTAAAGCTAATTCATCTGCTTTAGCAAGATAATCACCGCTATTCAGGATTTTAAAGATCAATCGATCTCCTTCATCTCCGTATTTACCCATAAGGGTTTCAGATTTTTCGAAGGAAGGTGTTTCTATAGGGTCGTAGCCAAAAGCTTGAAAACATTCACGCATCACTGAAAAAAGAAAATTTCTCTTCAGCATTTGTTCCGGTGAAAAATCACGGGTACCTTTTGGTATGGATGGTTTCATAATAATATATGATTTATGGCAAAGCCACTAATTGTGTTTTCTTTTTTTGGAACCAGCATACATAGAATAACCAACAAATTTACACGGGATTTTCCCCTGAAATAGGTCAATTTTCTTGTCTGGTTTAAGACCAATATTTTTTAAGACACTTGTTTCGGGACTGATGAACCAAGCACTGGATCCTTGGTAATAATTTTTCAATGTATTTCCAATTTCACCATATAGGCTTTCAATGTCCGCCACAATTCTCTTATTGTACGGAGGATTGCAGATGATGAAATAGGATTCATCATTGGCGTCGGATTCTAGAAAGTCCATTTCAATTACTTCCACCTTATCTTCTAGGTGTAGGTTGGCTAAATTTTGTTTTGCCTGTCGAATAGCATCTGAATCTATATCAAATCCGAAAATTTTGCAGGGCATTTCTTGTATTCTATCAATGGCAGCATCACGGATAGTCTCCCACAATTCCTTATCGAAATTATTCCAGTTCATAAATCCATATTCTTTACGGTTTATTCCCGCTGGAATATTGCATGAAAGCATTGCTGCTTCACATAAAATGGTTCCTGAACCACACATTGGATCTAATAAATTCCCTCTTCCGTGCCATCCAGATAGTTTAATTAAACCTGCAGCCATGACCTCATTGATGGGTGCTTTGAAGGCTTCAGTTTTATAACCACGCTTAAATAGAGGAGAACCTGAAGAGTCTAAATAGACAATAGCTTCTTTCTCTTTTACGTAAACAAAGATTTTAATATCTGGGTTTTCTTTCCCAACATTTGGACGTTTTCCTGTTTTCTCACGGAAACAATCAACGATTGCATCTTTGGTTAGTAAAGCTGCAAAATGTGTATTGCTAAATGAAGCTTCATCAGCTACAACATCCACTATAAAGGTTTGATCGATATCGATAAGCGTTGTCCAATCAAAAGATTTTACCTTTTTATAATACTTATCTTCATTATAGAAACGAAAATCGAAAAGAGGAACAGAAATACTTAATGCAGTCCTAAGACAAAAGTTTGCTTTATATAGAAAGCCTAAATCCCCAACAAAGGAAACGGCTCTATTCAATCTTTTTACTTCTTTGGCACCTAGCTTTCTCAATTCTTCGGCCAATACCTCTTCCATTCCGTAGAATGTTTTGGCTAACATTTGACCGTCCTCGTTTACACTTAATAGTTCCATCTATATAT
>CAJXXR010000024.1 GCA_913063375.1 uncultured Flavobacteriales bacterium
GCTACAAGGCAAGAGGCAATTGTAGAGGCTGAACAAATGCTAGAAGTTTATGCTGACTTTGCTGAAGACTTCATGGCTATTCCAGTTATAAAAGGTTTCAAAACTGAATCAGAGCGCTTCGCAGGAGCATTGGAAACCTATTGTATTGAAGCAATGATGCAAGATGGGAAAGCATTACAGGCCGGCACTTCTCACTTCTTAGGTCAAAATTTCGCAAAGGCATTCGACGTGAAATTCCAATCTAAGGAAGGAAAAGTAGAGCATGTTTGGGCTACCTCATGGGGTGTTTCCACTAGATTGATGGGCGCATTGATCATGACGCATTCTGACGACCATGGATTGGTACTTCCTCCTAAATTGGCTCCATACCAAGTTGTATTCGTTCCTATTTATAAAACGGATGAGCAATTAGAACAAATTACCGAAAAGGTAAATGAATTATCTGCTCAACTAAGAAGTCAAAATATACGTACTCATTTTGACAAGCGAGATACGCATAAGCCAGGTTGGAAATTTGCAGAATACGAACTAAAAGGTATTCCCGTACGTATTGCTATTGGACCAAAAGACCTAGAGAAAGGAACTGTTGAATTAGCTAGAAGAGATACATTTGAAAAACAATCTGTTGATCAGAATGATGTTCAAAATGTTATTCCAGCAATGCTAGAAAACATTCAGTCTACTTTACTTAATAAAGCAAAAGACTTTAGAGCCGAAAATACGCACAAAGCTGACACCTATGATGAATTTAAAAAGGTCATCAATAGTGAAGAAGGTGGATTTGTTTTAGCGCATTGGGATGGAACTGCAGAAACAGAGGAGAAAATCAAAGAGGAAACAAAAGCTACTATACGTTGTATCCCTATTGATGCCGTAGAGGAAGAAGGTGTTTGTATTTACTCTGGTAATCCTTCAAACAAAAGAGTTCTATTTGCTAAAGCTTACTAGATCCTTTATTATAAACATAAAAAAAACCGCTAATTTATTTAGCGGTTTTTTTTATGATAATTTTATCCAATCTTTTGGATTCTTAAGCACTTGAAGTAAATCATCTTCTGGACTCCCAGACTTTGGATGATGATTATATTCCCATCTCACCTGCGCCGGTAAGCTCATCAATATAGATTCTATCCTACCGTTGGTCTTCAAACCAAACAAGGTTCCTTTATCATGAATTAAGTTAAATTCAACATATCGTCCACGACGGATTTCTTGCCATTCCTTTTGATCCTCTGTAAATTCTTCCAATTTATGTTTTTCAACAATCGGCACATAAGAAGGAATAAAGGATTCCCCAGCAGCACATGCAAAATTGAATAATTCTTCAGCGGGTAATACTACATCAGGTTTCAGGTAATCATAAAATATACCTCCCAAACCACGCGCTTCATCACGATGTGAATTATAGAAATACTTGTCGCATGCCATTTTATATTTTGAATAAAAAGAACTATCGTGTTCATCACACATATTCTTTAGGGTAGTGTGAAAATTAACAGCATCCTCTTCATCCAAATAATAAGGAGTAAGATCTGTACCACCACCGAACCAAGAACCAGCGATATCACCATTGGCATCATACATCTCAAAGTATCTCCAGTTGGCATGAACCGTTGGCACCTTAGGACTCTTTGGGTGAATAACGAGAGACAATCCACAAGCAAAAAATTTCGGAGCAGTTACCCCAAAGTGTTTTTGCATAGCCTCTGGCAAATCACCGAAAACAACGGATGTATTAACCCCGCCTTTTTCAAATACAGCCCCATCTCGAATGACACGTGTTTTACCACCGCCACCGCCATCACGTTTCCAAAGATCTTCTTCAAACTTTCCTTTTCCATCTACTTTCTCTAAGGCTGCACAAATTTTATCCTGCAACTGAAGAATATGGGCTTGGAATTTCTCTTTCACATCCTGCATAGCACTATTCTGCTCTATAGGTTTTCACTGTATTAACAAATGCTTTAGCATGTTCTACAGGAACAGACGGTAAGATTCCATGTCCTAAATTCACAACATATTTATCCTTTCCGAAAGCATCGATCATTTTCTTTGTTTCTCTTTCTATTACTTCAATAGGAGCGTGTAGCATACTAGGGTCAAAATTACCTTGAACGGTCTTCTCTGATCCTATTTGTTCTCTTGCAAAACCAGGCTTACAATTCCAATCCACACCTACGGCATTTGCTCCAGTAGCCGCCAATTCTTTCAATGCAAACCATGCTCCTTTTGCAAATACAACTGAAGGAACCTCTGTGCATTCCGCCATGATCTGCTTTAAATATGGATATGAAAATTCCATGAAAGCATCAGGACCTAATAATCCAGCCCAAGAATCAAAAAGTTGAAATGCTTGAGCACCTGCTTTTATTTGAGCCTTCATATACGAAATTGTAATATCCGTGATTTTTTGAAGTAAAAGGTGAGCAGCTTCTGGTTGACTAAAACAGAAACTTTTTGCCTCTGAAAAATCTTTAGATCCTTTACCTTGTACCATATAGCACAATAAGGTAAATGGAGCGCCAGCAAAACCAATTAAAGGGACTTCCCCTTTAAGGTCCATTCTTGTTTGCTGAATACCTTTCATAACATAATCCAAGGCTACTTCAACATCTGGAATTTCTATTGCCTGAACATCTTCCAATGTCTTTACCGTTCTAGGTAAAAGTGGTCCAACACCTGGAATCATCTGCACTTCAAAACCTAGAGCTTCTGGTACAACTAATATATCCGAAAATAAAATTGCTGCATCAACACCTACTTGCCATACTGGCATAGTGGTTATTTCCGAAACCAATTTTGGATTCTTACATCTTTCAAAAAATGTGTACTTCTCACGAAGCACTCTATAGTCTGGTAAAAATCTTCCTGCTTGACGCATCATCCATACCGGAGGACGTTCAACCTCTTCTCCACGTAATGCTCTTAAGAGCAAATCATTTTTTAATTCTGGAAATTCCATTCTCAAGTTCTAAATGTCTTTTCAGACGATCTAACATATTTTCAAATCCAGGTAATACTGGATAAATAATCTTTTCAACACCTTTTTCTTCAAGTGCTAAGGCTGTTGTAGCTCCAATACTCAAAGCTAGGTAATCTTGCTTCCAAGTGTTTGCCTCAAAATAGCTAGTTACTGCACTGGGACTGAAGAAACAAATAACATCATAATCCTCCTTCAGTTCAATAGCTATAAGGCTTGTAGCATACACTTCAAAAACATTCACCTTAATACCCTGTTCAGCTAATAGTTGAGGAATCTCAGGGCGATGCAAATTACCACAAAAGAAATTTATTTCCACATATTTTCTCAACAAGATTTCCTTTGCTAAAATCGCAGAGGAGGCTTGGGAAGCAATGTGAATATTATCTACCTTTTCCCATAAAGGAAGGGCTGTCCTTTTGCTAATTGCCCATAATTCTTTTATAGGATATGGGAATTTTTCTGCAATCCAATCACTGGATCGTAAACTGGATACCACTGCCGGTAAATCGTTATCAACACCTTGTTCATACTTATCAACAAACTGTTGATAACTTATCAACGACGTGTTAATTAAAGCAACCTCATTCACCACATCAAAAACACCAAAAGACTCTATAAGAGCCTTTTGCGAATTTAATAATGATTTTGTGAACAATATTCTCATTGTTGATAACTATGTTAAAAACCTAATGTAGTCTTTTTTGAGTAGGTAAATCATCCAGAATAGCTGCAGCTCCTTTTCTTAAGGCTTCTTTGGCTGCTATTTCTACCAAGTTCAAACTTTCATCATAATTAGACGTTAACTTTAACCTAATTTCATCAGCACCATCAATTCTCGATAAAACAGCTTCAAAATGCACTTTACCATCCTTAATTTCAGCTAATGCACCGATAGGCGCAGAACAACCACCATTAAGCGCATGTAAAAATCCACGCTCAATATTTACACATCTAGCAGTTTCCTCGTGATTCAGTTTTGATAAGATAGCTCTTACTGTATGATCTTCTTCTCTACAAACTATTGCAATAGCACCTTGACCTGGAGCAGGTATCATCCAATCCAAATATACTGCAATCTCATGATGTAAATCCATACGCTCTAATCCTGCGGCGGCAAAAATTGCAGCATCCCAATCACTAGCGCGCAATTTTTTTATTCTGGTTTGAACATTTCCACGGATATCCGTAGTATCATGACTTCCAAAATGATTTAACCACTGAGCTCTTCTACGATTACTACTTGTTGCAATTATACCCGGATAATCTTCCTTCGATAAAAACTCAGTATCTTTTCTTACGACCAATGCATCTCGCCAGTTAGCTCTTTCCAAGATAGCTACAACGATCAAACCTTCCGGCATCACTGTTGGAATATCTTTTAATGAATGTACGGCTAAATCTGCTTCTCCAGCAAATAATGCATCATCCAAAGCTTTGGTAAAAACACCTTTACCTCCCATAAGCGGAAGAGGAGTGTCCAACACCTTATCTCCTTCTGATATTATTTCCAACAAAGAAGTTTCTTGCCCTTCATCAAGCAATAATCTCTGAACCAATTTTGTTTGCCAAAGAGCCAGCATACTCTTACGAGTCCCTATTCGAAGCATTTATTTAATGTATTTTTTTTGGATCTTGAAGTTGGAACATACCTTTTACGATATCTACTATTTCCTCATCGGTTCTATAACGACTCTTCAAGTATTCAATAGTTTGGTTTACAATTTTATTGACTACACTCTTTGACAAGACATCCGCTTTTTGAAGCTCCTCTGCACTCAACCTAAATTGTTGCTGTTGAACCTCTGTCTCTCTAATTCCATGTAACTTATTTCTAAGATTCATAATCACGGGAGACAGTTCCCTCATTTTCAACCAATCATAAAATTCATATCTATGAAGGTTAATGATAGTACGCACTTTAGGGATATTCTTTTTACGCATAGATAGTGTAGAATCCTGAATGGCACTTAACGCATCCATTTCAACAAGGTCTACATCAGCCATATCCCCGATAGTAACATCAATATTTCGTGGAATAGAAAGATCTAATAAAACTTTTGGACGATTATTTCCATTTAAGTGATCAGCTTTAAGTGTTGCATGCTGAGCACCAGTAGCAACAATTACAATGTCAGCCTTTTTAACTTCTTCACCTAGATCGGAAATATCTGAAACCCTTAGATTATTCATTCGAAGTGCTAGCTTATCTGCTTTTGCCCTTGTTCTATTAATAATCGTAATTGGTCCAGTCTTGTAATTTTCGTATAGATTCTTAAGGGTAGTTTCCCCTATATCACCCATACCAAAAAGGAGCATATTTTTATTCGACAGATCGGGAATTCGTTCCTTCACATACAATACCGCAGCATGTGCGATAGATGCAGGTCCGCTATTGATTTCTGTATCTGTTACAACGTTTTTATAACACTGCAATACAAACTGCATCAGTCGATGCATATAGAAATCAATTAAATCAAGCTTTCCAGCAGCTTTAACCGAAGCCTTTACTTGGTGAACAATTTGTAAATCCCCAAGAATCATGGAATCTAATCCCATGCATAATTCAAAGAGGTGATCCACTGCTTCATGACCCCTTCTTACGAAAGCATATCTATGAAACATTTCTTCATCCGTACCAGTCATTTTGATAAAGAACTCTATTAGGGTATCTATATCTTCTACTCTGGCAAAAAACTGAGTTCTGTTGCAGGTTGAAAGCACAAATAGATACTCAACACCATTTTCTTTGGCGGTTGAATATATCTCCTGCTGATGCTCTTGAGAAATAGAATATTTCTCTCTTACATCTAGCGGTGCATTCCAGTGGCTAATACCCACAACAACAAATTGATAAGAATCTTGATTCTCCACGTATCTGTTTTTCTAGTCCTATTGGCAAAAATACATTTATAATTGCAATATTAAGACATCTCCAAAAAGTAAAATATGAGTTTAATCAGACTAAATCATAAGCATGATCACCTTATTTTCTCATTTCATTCTAAGCCAACAGCTTATAATTCTATTAAATTCAGTAGTTTATTCTCATATTCTATTCGAAATCTCTTAGTTCCTTCTTGAATTATTGTTTTAAAATTTTCAGCAAGCGCCAATGTTTTCGTTGGGAACCAGAAACGTTTTTTACTATCGACTAATATAAACAAACCCAACTCATCCCCTGCCGCACAAAAACTCACCATGGAACCATAATAAAAGGGTATTCCACAAACCTTCTTCAACTTAAAGAATATCTCTTCTATATTATCACAAGATAAGCCTATTTCACTCACGCATTGAATACTAGACCCGTCAAAGCCTCCACTCCCCTGAATGTTTAAGTTTTTCCTAGCAATAAATTCAATTATATTCCCATTGTAATCTAAAGAATAAATTGCCTTTGCATTCCAATCGCTAAAATCAACTATTGACTTCCCTAAATAGGGCAATACCATAGATCTTTCAGACAACCAATTTAAGACTTCATTTTCCATATTTGAAGGAATATTCATTGCAAAATGATAGGGACAAACTTCCTTCTTCCTATACTCAAAAGTCAATTTTGTGCTTCCCAATTCAAATTGAATTGATATTAAATCTTGATGAATTATTGGAATCCCTAGCACCTTTGCGTAAAAGTCCTTCACTTTTAAAAGATCATTCGAATACAATACCAACTCATTAATTATCATAACTATAAGTTAACGAAAGTCAGAATATAAATCATAAAAAAAGCTGTTTAAGTTAAACTTAAACAGCTTTTGAATAATCAATTACTACTTACAGCAGCTCTATTACATTTTCAGGAGGTCTTCCTAAAACAGCCTTATTATCTTTTACCACAATTGGTCTTTCGATCAATTTAGGGTTGGCCACCATAGCTTCAATCCACTCATCATCTGATAATTCCTTTCCTTTAAAACTTTCCTTAAAGATTGCTTCTCCTTTTCGAATCAACTGGGATGGTTTAATTCCCAATTTAGAAATGATAGCTGCTAATTCTTCCTTTGTTGGAACTTCTTCCAAATATTTAATCACTTCAACAGACACTCCTCTTTCCTCAATCAATTGTAAGGTCTGTCTACTTTTACTGCATCTTGGGTTATGATATATTTTCATCTTAGCCGTTTTATTTTTACAGGTTATCGTCTTCATCATGAGCACTTTCTCCCTGCGCCATCAAATACGCTTTTAAGAAGGTGTCTATATCGCCGTTCATTACAGCTTCGACATTGGTGCTTTCCGTCCCTGTTCGAACGTCTTTAACAAGCTTGTAGGGATGCATTACATAATTTCTAATCTGAGATCCCCATTCAATTTTTTTCTTTCCAGCTTCAATTTCAGCACGTTTCTCCAATTTTGCTGCCATCTCCATCTCATATAACTGAGACTTCAATAATTGCATAGCTTTCTCCTTATTTCCCAACTGAGATCTAGTCTCGGTATTTTCTATTATAATTCCACTAGGCTTATGTTTTAAACGAACCCCTGTTTCAACTTTATTTACGTTTTGACCACCAGCTCCACCTGAACGGAAGGTATCCCATTCAATATCAGCTGAACCAACTTTAATCTCGATAGTATTATCTACCAAAGGGTAAACATAAACAGATGCAAAAGAAGTATGCCTTTTAGCATTGGAATCAAAGGGTGAAATCCGAACCAATCTATGCACTCCATTTTCTCCTTTCAAATAGCCAAATGCATATTCCCCATCAAACTCAAGTGTCACTGTTTTTATACCAGTAACATCTCCTTCCTGCATGTTGAGCTCTTTAATTTTCACACCATTCCGATCTCCCCACATCATATACATCCGCATGAGCATTATAGCCCAATCACAGCTCTCCGTACCTCCAGCACCGGCAGTTATTTGGACAACAGCAGAAAGGGCATCCTCTTCATTAGATAGCATATTTTTAAACTCTAAATCATCAATCTGTTGTTGACATTTAGCATATTTCTTATCCAACTCTTCTTCTTCAACTTCCCCCTCTTTATAAAACTCAAACAGGATCTGAACCTCCTCTAGGCCTTCAACGATTTCCTCGTATGACTTCACCCAGTTTTTTAACCCTTTAATCTTTTTCAGGATTACTTCGGCCTTTTTATTATTGGACCAAAAATCTGGATCTTGAGTTTTTTCTTCTTCCTGACCAATTTGACGAAGCTTCTCTTTAATCCTTAGATAGGATTTAAGATCAGCAATTCGAACAGCCATTTTTTCTATATTATCTTGAGTAGCCATATATACTAAGCCTTACCACTAGAGGGTAGCTATTTAATCATTAACAAATTCAATAAAGCCAATGGATAGGCTTTAATTGTTTTAAGATAATTTAATTTTTCGAATGGCAAAATAGGAAGTGATAGTTCCTAGACTTAATACCAATGAAAAGATAAGTACTATATCAAACCATCTAATTTCTACCGGATAAGGAATAGCCCCTACATTGGTTGGCATGCTGATAAAGTTGAAATTCATCTGAAAATAACAAACCAACAAGCCCATACAAAGTCCTATTACAGCACCATAACCATTTATTAGCAATGCTTCATAGCCAAATATTGCTTTCACTTTATCTAGGTTAACCCCCATAGCGTAAAGCGTATTTAGATTGGCTTGTTTTTCAATTATCAACAATGTTAATGAGCCAATCATATTGAAAATAGATATCAATAATATCAGAATAAAGATCAAATTGATCATCAATCTTTCCAACTTTATAAAGCTATCAATTTCTGGATGCTGACCAATCCTATTCAAAACGGTATAGCCAGTACCTAATCCCAGAGCTAAAGCTTCTATTACCTCATTTTCGTCGGCGTCGGGTTTTAATTTAATCTCAATTGCACTGATAGCGGCCTCCCGCTCCATTAGCTTTTCTACATATGATATCTCACATATACCGTATTGACTATCATATTCATGACCTGTCAAAAAAGTTCCTTCCAGAAAAAATTTCTGACGATGAAAAGCCTTTCTAGCATCCAAGAAGGTTTTCTTAGATACTTTAGGTATCCAAATCTCAGGGTATTGCATAAAATCACCTGCAGCAATCTGCAACCTATTTGCAATTCCCAACCCTAGAAACAACTTAGCTGTTCCATCTTCTGTTGGAGAAAAGTTACCAGATGCAATATGCTTGCCTAAATCTGATACCTTCACAAAATTAGAGTCTACGCCTTTCAGGGTAATGATCAAATTCCTTTCTCCAGACTTTATCAATGCTTTTTCTTCTAAAACTTTAGAAAACATTTCTATACCAGCTTGTGAATTTAATTGCTCACTCAGCTGATCATTCCAAGTGAAAAACTTAGACTCCGAGGAGACAATTTTCACCTCTGGATCGAAATTATCTGTAAAGGAATAAATCAAGGATTCCATTCCATTGAAGGCTGACAGCACTATAACCATTGCCATTGCCACAACAGAAATAGCAACAACAGAAATACCTGTAATAATATTTACAGCATTTCTATTTGATCTTGAGAATAGATATCGTCTAGCTATGAAAAATGGAAAATTCAATATTAAGACTTTAACAATTCATCAATCTCTTCCATTCGGTTCAAAGAATCATCCACATAGAATATTAATTCAGGGATAATACGAAGTTGGTGTCTAGCCAATTTACCTAAAGCATATCTAATCTCTTTTGAAGAATCTTTCAATTTCCCCAAAAATTCCATTTTTTCGCCAGCAGGAAATGCACTAACAGCAACTTTCGCAACCCCTAAATCTGCACTTACCTTTACATCTGTTACAGTGATCATTTGTCCTGGGAATAACCTTCCTCCTTCTTTTTGAAGTATACCGGCTAAATCCTTCTGAATTAATCTACTGATTTTCTTTTGTCTTGTACTTTCCATAATCGGCAAAGATAAACTTAATTATTTAACCTAAATCCACAAATAGACCCCAATATTTAAGGGTTATTTTTTAGTTTCACTTCTTAATTCGGCATCAAAATAGCTCCTAATAAGGTATTGATAAGCTTTGAACTTTCTATCATTAGAACCATCAATCTCAGCTTGTTCAAATTTGATTTGATCCACCAATTTAAATTTGTCGGTCCATGTACCTGAATAAATTGACATGCTTTTGTCCGCCATAAAATACCTTCCTTCATTGACTCCGAAATAAAAAACATCTGAAGAATCAGGACTAAATAAGTTATTCCCCAATCCAAAATAGGATTGATCAGAAAAAGCTAAGCTATTCACTGTTGGGAAAATATCTTTAAAAGAACCTATTCTAGACGGATCATAATTTAGGTTCTTTTTATATTTTTCGGGTACATACATATATAATGGAACCCCAAATTTCACATCAAGCTCTTGAGCAGGGTAGTCAAACGCCATCCAGTTATTGTGATCGCCAGTAAGGATCACAATTGTATTATCTGCAAGTTCAGAAGCTTTTAGTTTATCCATAAACTCTCCAACCTTATCAGCAGAATACTGATATGTTTTCATATTCTTAATGGCAATCTCCTCCTCTGACTTCACTCTTCCTTTAACACTATCAGACATTACCAAAGGCAAAGCGGCATAGTCATCAGGTATTTGGAATGGAGTATGATTTGTTACACTCATGCTAAAGATGAACTGAGGATCCTTTTTGTTTTCATTTAGATGATCCCAAATATAATCTATCAGGTGCTCATCATGAACTCCCCATTCGCAGGTATGAGCATCTGGATACTTTTTCAATATAGATGTTTTATCGTGAACCTTATCAAATTTCTGATTGGTTACAAAACTGTCCAAATTCCTCCATTTTCTTTTCCCTCCGAACATGAAGTTTGCAACGTATTCATTTTCTAAAAATGGCTTTGTAACAGCTGATTCAAAGGTATGATACCTGAAGGGGGATTGCGATAATATATGTAACGGACTATAGGTTGTTAAATCCTCAATACTTTTCATCGTTCCATTTTCCCCAGATAGAAAATTTTCGAAATAATAATCTTCCTCATAATGTTTCTTTAGCCTACCTAAAGTATTTAATTGCTCTGAGTGTAAGCTACCAAAATGAGTCCCCATACTTTCCATCAGTAGAAATACCACATTTGGAGGATTCTCCTTTAAAAAGGTATCTACTGGAGTCCTTCTATAAAGCATCTTTTCAATAGACAACTCTTTGGGTTCTTCTCCAAAAAGTACCTGGTACGCTTCTGCAGGATTTTCAAAACCAAATTTCTTATTCAACTTATGTTGACTAAGAACTTTCAATGCATTTTTATACTCACGAATAGCTAGTTTAAAGCTAAATATAGCATTTATGGAAGATACGTTTAGAAAGCGTAGTTCAGAAAACGAAGCATCATCTTCTTGAACGGGGAACACGCCAATTGACCCTCTAGCAGCTAATGCAAAAATTGGCATACAGAGGACTCCAAGTGAAAACCGCTTCACCTTTCCAGAAATATCGTACTTGAGCCTAGCAACTCTATTGATCACTGTTTTATTAATCCAGATGAATAATAGCAGCAGGAAGAGAATTTTAATCAATGGATGGTCTGTCCACATGGAGGTCATTACTGCTTGAGTGTCATCATCCTTCAATCCAAACATTAGCACATTGAAATGACTCTGAAAAAAAGAATAATATTGTTGATCAGCGATCCCTATAAAAACCAATAACGGGTACATAAACTTCAGATATGGAAAGGTGAATTTCCATAAATACTTTCTCAACACCACTATAAAACGACCTAGTAGATACACTAAAACCAAAGGAAAAAACAAATAGGCTAAGACCACAGAGTCAAAACGAGCACCTACGATTAAGGCTTCAAAGAAGTCTGATTTATAATCCGAAAAAATATCGCTAATCTCTCCAAACCTAAAAATAAAAGAAATTCGTAAAAGCCCTAATAACACAAACCCATATATAAAAAGTAGGACAAGCTTTATAATTTGGGTAATCCCCGATGGTGACTCTTTCATAATAGTTTATTTATACATGCAATCGCAGGGTGGTGAAATCTTTAAGGTATCTTCAGAAAACCAAGTACGTAGATCATTATATACTTCTGGCATAAGCAAAACGCCCCTTATATCTAAAAAGGATAAGTTCCTTTTGGTTTTAACCTCAGCTGGAAGGTTCTCAATAAAGTTATCCCATAAATCGATATATTCTAATTGGTCTAGGCTTAAAAGAACCATTGGGAACTCCACAAAATTATTCTTAGCTAGTATAATTTTTTTGAGTTTTTTCAATTGAGCAATAGAAGATGGTAAGGTTATCAATCTATTATTGCTTAGATCCAATATTTCCAAATTCTCAAACTGCAAGATCTCCTCTGGGAAAACAGACAATCGGTCTCGCTTCAATTTCAAATGACGCACCTCCAAAGGGGCTTTCATCCCTTCTTCAATCGACTTCGTTTGACCAAATATCCATAAAGGGATACAGATTAAAAGAGAAAAAAGATATTTAACCATTTTCTACTTGTATTTTATCCTTTTCTAATTGCTTCTTTAATTCTGATATGCTATCAAATTTAATTTCCTCTCTGATCATCTTATTTAGGAACACACGGATAGTCTCACTATATATTTGCTTATCAAAATTGAAAATATGTACTTCGATACTTAAATCTTCACCATCCACCGTAGGACGATATCCAATATTTAGCATTCCCTTATAATAGGTCTCATCGTGAAGGACATCTACAGCATATACGCCATTTTTTGGGCATATTTTATAGCTTTCCGAAATTTGAATATTAGCAGTTGGAAAGCCCAATTTCCTACCCAATTGTTTTCCTTTCACTACTACACCTTCCAATTCAAATGGTCTGGTTAGAAACGTTGCTGCTGAAATAACATCGCCCGCATTCAAAGCTTTTCTTATTTTGGTAGAACTTACTGAAATTTGGTCAACGTCCTGTA
Organism: uncultured Flavobacteriales bacterium; assembly: GCA_913063375.1. GTDB lineage: Bacteria > Bacteroidota > Bacteroidia > Flavobacteriales > CAJXXR01 > CAJXXR01. Next base: position 12,884 of record CAJXXR010000024.1, read on the forward strand.
CTTGGATTTCTTCTACTTTAAATCCATACACCGGTCCAAACTCTTTCAAATGCTCGAACGTTCCTTCCCTATTTCTCCCGAAATGGTGATCATACCCAATTACAAGTGACTCCACTCCCAATTGATTCACCAAAATATTCCGAACGAATTCTAGGGAACTGAGCCTCGAGAACTCTTTACTGAATGGATGTATGATTAGATGATCTAATCCGGTTTTACCCAATTCTCGTATACGCTCTTTTAGGGTCTGAATAAGCTTGATATCTAGATCTTGGTGTAATACCATCCTCGGATGCGGGAAGAAGGTTAAAATAACCGATTCTGCCCCCGTCTTATTGGCAACATCTACCAATCTACTAATGATCTTTTGATGCCCTACATGAACACCATCAAAAGTCCCTGTAGTTACAACCGTTTTTTCCGGTTTCTCAAACTCGTCTAAGTGATAATAAACCTTCAAATTTCTTTTTGGATTTAATTTAAAATCAAAAAACTACGTCTAGGAAGTATAATGTTTCCTAGACATGTCAAAAATAGAAAAATAAAATAACTTATATCCATCTTCTTTTCAATAAAAAGCGGTAGATTTGCAGCAAAATTTTGAGCTTATTTCACATAACATAATACAGAAGAAGATGTTAAAAAGTGTTGGAAAAATAGCACAGGTTATCGGACCGGTAATTGATGTACGTTTTGAAGAAGGGCAAGCACTGCCTGATATTTACGACGCTCTTGAAATCACAAGAAATGACGGTAGAAAAGTCATTTTGGAATGTCAACAACATGTTGGGAACGATACTATCCGCGCAATTTCAATGGATTCAAGTGACGGTCTAAAACGTGGTGACAAAGTAGTTAATACTGCAGCACCAATCAAAATGCCTGTTGGGGAATCAATCAAGGGAAGACTTTTCAACGTAGTTGGAGATGCTATTGATGGAATCGGTAATCTTGAAAAAGAGAACGGACTTCCAATCCACAGAGAGGCTCCAAAATTTGAAGAATTGACTACTTCTGCGGAAGTACTATTTACAGGAATTAAAGTAATCGACTTAGTTGAGCCTTATTCTAAAGGGGGTAAAATTGGTTTATTCGGTGGTGCCGGTGTAGGTAAAACTGTATTGATCATGGAGTTGATTAACAATATAGCAAAAGGACACAATGGTCTTTCTGTATTTGCCGGTGTAGGTGAGCGTACTCGTGAAGGTAATGACCTTTTACGTGAGATGATCGAATCTGGTGTAATAAAATATGGTGAAGAATTTGAAAAATCCATGGAAGCAGGTGGATGGGATCTTAGCCTAGTTAACAAAGAAGAATTAGCTACATCACAAGCTACTTTGGTATTCGGTCAGATGAACGAATCTCCAGGGTCTCGTGCTCGTGTTGCACTTTCTGGTCTTACGCTAGCTGAATACTTCCGTGATGGAGATGGTACATCTACAGCAGGTAGTGGCGGTAGAGATATTCTTTTCTTTATCGATAACATCTTTAGATTTACACAAGCTGGTTCTGAAGTATCTGCACTTCTTGGACGTATGCCATCAGCAGTAGGTTACCAACCTACACTTGCTACTGAGATGGGTGCTATGCAAGAGCGTATTACTTCTACTAAGAATGGATCTATCACATCTGTACAGGCAGTATATGTACCTGCAGATGACTTGACGGATCCTGCTCCAGCAACAACGTTCTCTCACTTGGATGCTACAACAGTACTTTCTCGTAAGATTTCTGAGCTTGGTATTTACCCAGCAGTAGATCCATTAGAGTCTACATCTAGAATTCTTTCTGCTGAAGTTCTTGGTGACGAACATTATGACTGTGCACAAAGAGTAAAATATATCCTTCAACGATTGAAAGAATTACAAGATATCATTGCAATTCTTGGTATGGATGAATTATCTGAAGAGGATAAAGCTGTTGTAAACAGAGCTCGTCGTGTTCAACGTTTCCTTTCTCAGCCATTCCACGTAGCAGAGCAGTTTACTGGTCTTCCAGGTGTATTGGTAGATATCAAGGATACCATCAAAGGGTTTAACATGATCATGGACGGTGAATTAGATCACCTTCCTGAAGCAGCATTCAACTTGAAAGGTTCTATTGAAGACGCAATGGAAGCTGGTGAGAAGATGCTAGCTGAAGCAAAAGCTTAATACTATGCAATTAGAAATCATCACACCTGATAAAAAGGTTTACGAAGGAGAAGTGACCTCTATTCAACTTCCAGGAACAAACGGATTGTTTGAAATTTTGAATCACCATGCTCCTATTATCTCGACCCTAACCAAAGGTAAGATCCGAGTTATTGATGGAAAAAACCAAACGGAATTTTTCGAAATCAATGGCGGAGTGATTGAGATGAATCAAAATAAAGTCATCGTTTTAGCTGACTAAAACCAAAAAGGACCTCAAATGAGGTCCTTTTTTTTTGCTTTAAAATCAAGCCTATCACTTATTTCATAATATAAGCTATACCCTTTTCTACATCAATAAAAATAGTAGATGCACCAGCTTAACCATTAGATTTAAATAAAACAGATGGTATTTAGCTCAATCTTATTTTCTCTAAATTTCCTGCCCATATTTTTGATTTGATTGAACAATCAATTTGGATATAATCTAGGACACAATCTCAATGCAAGGAAAATTCACCTAGACAAAAACGACTACCTCTTTTAGGATTTAGAGAAAGTAATATAACAAACACACTTTATTTAGAGGAGAAGATGCCATACAGTTACAAATAGATAAACTTGAAGTAATCACAATCTTCCTAATGACAGTGTTCATCAATTAAAGTAATTGCCTAAATTGCTAAAATGAATTCTTTTCCCAACAAGGCTCAAAAATTACTAGCACAAAGAAAAGCTGACAATAGTTACAGGCAACTTTGCGACTACAGTAATTTGATAGATTTTTTCTCTAATGACTACTTATCCTTTAATGAAAGTCCTGTCTTACAAAATAAAGTTCGGGATTATATCAATAAGCACACCCCCTCCTATGGATCTACTGGTAGTAGGCTTGTAAGTGGAAACAGGAAAGAAATGGAAAAAATAGAAAGCTACCTGGCCAGTTATTTCAAGGCTGAAGCAGCCTTATTTTTCAGCTCAGGATTCAATGCTAATCTTGCACTTTTTTCTTCCATAGCCTCGAAGGAAGATACTATTATTTACGATTCTTTAATTCACGCCTCCATTAGAGAAGGAATACGCCTTAGTCCAGCACGATCATTTAGTTTTAAGCACAATGACCTAAATGACTTAGAGAAAAAACTAGACAGAGCTACAGGAGATATATTTGTAGCCATTGAGTCCCTCTACTCTATGGATGGTGATTTCGCAAAACTACGAGAAATTGCTAACCTCTGTAAAGAGAAAGGAGTCTTCTTGATTATTGATGAAGCACATAGCACAGGTGTTTATAATGACGATGGAAGTGGCTACACTTGTCAATTAGGACTTGAGCAAGATTCTTTTGCCCGAATAATGACGTTTGGCAAAGGACTCTCTTGTCATGGAGCATGTATCGTTGGCTCCAATGAATTAAGAGATTTTCTAATCAACTTTGGGAAAAGCTTTATCTACACAACGGCACCAGATCTTTTAAGCATGAAAAAAGTGAAATGGGCCATTCAATACAGGAAAGACACCCCTGATATTCAGCAAAAGTTATTTCAAAATATCGAGTATTTTTTAGATTTGCAAAAAACCTATTTCCCGTTCAAGGAAAGCTTTGAGCTATCTCCAATTCAAACCATTGAGATACCGGGCAATCACTGGGTTAAAACTACCGAGAAGCTTTTAATAAAAAATGGAATAGCAACCAAAGCTATCTTATCCCCAACTGTACCGGAAGGTTCTGAGCGACTTAGGATTTGCATACATCGAAACCATACTAAAGAAGATATCAATACGTTTTGGAATTATTTAGGAAAAATCCTCAGCACATTTCCGTCACCATTGAGATAGTAGAACCTATTTATACTATCTTTGAATCTTTAAAATGATCATTAGGGATGAATAATTTTTTTAGGCTACTATCATATATAAAACCTTATAAAGGTCTTGCAATTGTAAATGCTGTAAGTAATATCTTATCTGCCATTTTTGGACTTTTAGGCCTATTACTAATTAGCAATGTCCTGAAAGTTCTATTCGATTCAGGAATCAAAAAAATAATCACTCCTCCAAAATCGACTGGTTATTTTGACTCCTTGATTTACGATATAGAGGTTTATTATACTGCTTTAATTGAAAACTCCGATAGATCAAAGGCTCTAATGGTAGTTTGCATAATGGTTCTTATCACTTTCTTCCTTAAGAATTTATTTAGATACATAGCCCAATATGTCCTAGCTCCTATTCGCTCAAACTTAGTTAAAGATATCCGATCAGAACTTCATAGAAAAATTATAGACCTACCTGTTTCTTATTTTAACGAGAAAAGAAAGGGAGACATTATTACTAGGATAAGTGCCGATGTACAGGAAGTAGAATTCTCTGCAATTAGCATCTTAGAATTACTTATCCGAGATCCATTTACCATCCTAATCGCTATTGGGACAATGGTATTCATGAGTTGGAAATTGACAATTTTTGTTTTCATTTTCTTACCAATTTCTGGATTTATTGTAGGTCAAGTAGGTAAAAGTCTCAAGAAAAAATCGGGGAAAGGTCAAGAAAAAATTGCTGAATTAATTTCCCTGGTCGAAGAAAACATCGGTGGATTAAAGATTATAAAGGCTTTCAATGCTCAAAAGAAAGTAGATGCAGTATTCGAGAAAGAAAACATTGAATGGACACGCATTAACAACTCCATAAAAAGAAGGCATGACATGGCTTCTCCAATGAGCGAATTCATGGGGGCCACCATCATGGTAATTATCCTATGGTATGGGGGAAACCTAATCTTCGAAAATCCAGAAGAGAATATGCAACCACATGATTTCTTCGCATACATTACTATTTTCTCTCAAGTATTAGCTCCTATCAAGAACATCTCAGCGGCATATAACAAGCTACAAAAGGGAATGGCTTCCATGGAGAGGATAATAGAAGTATTGGACACTCCTAACCCAATTCAAGATAAACCAAACGCTTTACCGCTACCTCTATTTTCGGAAAATATAGAATTCAACCAGGTTAATTTTTCATACGAAAAACACAGACCTGTATTGAATAATGTTAATTTCAAAGTCCCTAAAGGACAAATGATAGCCTTAGTTGGACAATCAGGAAGCGGTAAATCCACCATTGCAGATTTAATTGCCAGGTATTGGGACGTAACAGAAGGAGCTATTAAATTGGATGGGCATAATATTAAAGATTACAAAATAAAAGATGTCCGAGAACAGATGGGAATCATTACCCAAGAATCTATTCTTTTCAATGATACAGTCTATAATAACATTGCATTAGGTGTTAAAAGCACCACTGAGGAAGCAGTAATGTCTGCTGCAAAAATCGCCAATGCACACGAATTTATATCAGAATTAGAGCATGGATACCATACCAATATCGGAGACCGTGGAGGCAAATTATCGGGTGGTCAAAGACAGCGTATCTCTATTGCCAGGGCAGTCCTAAAAAACCCTCCTATATTAATTATGGATGAAGCGACTTCGGCCTTAGACACAGAAAGTGAACGATTGGTACAAGAAGCATTAGAACACCTAATGGAACATAGGACTTCTGTAGTTATTGCCCACCGCCTTTCTACCATAATTAAGGCAGATTTAATTCTTGTCTTAAACGAAGGTGAAATTGTAGAACAAGGAACACATAAAGAATTGTTGGATAGAAAAGGATATTATAGTAAATTGCATAACATGCAAAGCATTTCTTGACTTTTGGAAAGTCAATGTTGAATTTCTGTAAATTATCTCTTCTCTCAGACAGCAAACTTTCCAAAAGTTTTTTTTACGCCTTTTTATTTCTAAAAAACAAGCCTTCCAAAATCAACTATACTCCACATTATGAAGAAGATAGAACACATAGGTATTGCTGTTAAGAATCTTGAGAAATCGAATGATCTATATAGTAAATTATTCAATTCATCTCCGTACAAAATGGAAGAAGTAGCCTCTGAAGGAGTTAAAACTAGTTTTTTCCAAGTAGGTGAATCTAAGATCGAATTGTTAGAAGCTAGCAATGAAAACAGTGCGATTGCAAAATTTATAGCAAAAAAAGGAGAAGGCGTCCATCACATTGCTTATGATGTAGAAGATATTTATGCTGAAATGGATCGATTAAGAAAGGAGGGGTTTCAATTATTAAATGAGCAACCTAAATATGGAGCAGATAATAAATTAGTTTGTTTCATTCATCCCAAATCGGCTGGCGGTGTACTGATAGAATTGTGTCAAGAAAGAAAGGAAGATCAATAGATCTTCCTTTCTTTTTACCTGATATTTTTAAAATGGAAAAATGAATAGCTTGAATTGAATCATAATTATCCACAAGATTCCTCCTTTAAAATGGCCATTTTATCTTATTCTACCTTATAATCACCCTCTTTACGTAGCTCTAAAAAGATCAATACCACTTAAAATTCAATAAAAATAAACTATTATCAACTATCAATAGATAGTTAACAGAGGCTTATTATCAAGCACTTAACTCCCTTCTATAAAACTTCATTCACATTCATTAACATTCCTTTCGCTTGTTTTGGAACGGTTTTAGAATATCTCATAATGCAATTGCGTGCAAAAGGCCAATAGATTTGGCTAAACGTTTAACATTATTAAAAGGTATCATTATGAAAACGATCTTACGAAATACAAGCCTGTTTATTCTCCTAATGAGTTTTGCCTTACCATTGAAAGCGCAAAACAGAAAACATCATAGAGACACAGACAATAACACGTACAACATACATGTAGCACATGAAAAAAGAGAGCTTAGAGAAATGAAAGATTTAAGCTACAGATTTGAAAAAGCTATCATGAATAGACGATTCCATCGAGCGCATGTTATCAAACTGGAAATTTCATCCTTAATGCGACAAGACCTGTCAAATACTAGATCAAGGTTGCAAGGTGTAAATCGCGAGATTGAACAATTAAAAAGAAAAACAAATAACCATTATAACAGAAGGAACAATCACCATCATAAAAACAGAAGAGGGCATGGACCTCATAATGGCTCTTATACCGGAAGAAATGGTTCAAATAGGTTCTATGCAGCCTTAGAACAGGCAAAAAACCTTAAATGGGAATTAAAAGATTTGTTAAGATATAAAAGGGAGATATCTCAAGATTTCAAGGCCACTGAAGGCCACAAAAGATTCAGTCTTAAAAATGACCGAAAAGCATTAAAAGGCTATATCTATCAAATGCGACAAGACCTAAGAATAGGTATTCAACAAAATCAATGTCACTAAAAAAAGGCTCTTAACAGAGCTTTTTTTTTATTCTTTAATTGCAAGTTTCACTGCATTTACAACTTGTTCGATTTTAATAGCATCCATAAAATTGAACAGTCTATAAATTCCTTTTCTTCTACCCAATTTTGAACTGGGCCTCATAAAATGATTTACTCCAATTTCTACAGAATGCGCTCCAGGTTTATAAGGCGCAAATCCCAATTCAGGAACCGTACCACCCCAAAGTGAAATCACAGCCTTGTTTAATGCCGATGCTATATGCATCAAACCAGTATCATGACTAATAACACAAGAAGACTTCCACAATAAATATGCAGATTCATTCAATGAATATTTTCCCGCTGTATTTATAACTTTACCCTTAGATCTAGAAGCTATCCATTCACCACGTTCAGCATCATCAGGACCTCCCAATAGAACAACAGGCAATGGCATTTCCATACAAACATCTAGAATCTTTTGTGGAGACATCATTTTCCCATCGTGTTGTCCACCAATTACGAAAGAAACAAACTTCTCCACGCCAAGATCATTTTCAATATCAACAGAAACATCTTTGGGAATGGTATAGTCTAATCCCAAACCATCGTTGACAATACCCAATGGCTTTAGTACATCAATATAGCGATCTACTATTGACTCCACCGGCATCAGATTCACCTTAAACCATACCAAAATCAACTTCCTGAAATTTAATTTATCCAATCTAGCGTAAGGAACATTAAGCCCTTTAAGCACCTTTTTCGATCGTATATTCCAATGAAGGTCGGCGACAAAGTCATAATTTTCCTTCTGTAACAGATCAATAATTTCCGAGACCTGATTCTCAATAGTAAAAACCTTATCAATATTTGGACTGGATTCCAATATCCCTTTAAATGACTTTTTCGAAAGGTAGTGCACTTCATAGCCTGCCGCCTTCAATAATCTAGGAACTGGACTTGTTAGAACTATATCTCCAATCGAGCTAAAGCGAATAATCAGAATTTTCTTGGACTTGTTATCAATCATAGCACAAAAATAAAAAATGATTTGTGAATAACTCTTTCAGTTCCCTTTCTTTTAAAGAAGGAACGGATGAAAATCATTATAACATAACAATAACTCTCTAAAAATGAGTTTTTTGTGTTATTTCTCACTAAAAACAGTGAGAAGAATTTAAGAAAACGCACAATTTTTATTAAATTGGTATAATAATTGATAACGCGACCAAAATGCTTAAACAAAGTCTACAGCAAAAATTACAACAAAAACTTTCCCCTCAACAAATTCAGTTAATGAAACTGATTCAACTTCCTACGCTTGAATTTGAGCAGAAGTTGAAAAGTGAAATTGAGGAGAATCCAGCTTTAGACGAAGGCAAGGAAGGCTCTGAGAATGACGAATTAGATTTCACCAAGGATGAAGAGTCCAATAATGACGACGATCAATATATTGAAGCCGTTGAAATTAATGTGGATGAATACCTAAGTGATGATGAAACCCCAGCCTATAGATTGAATGCAAACAACTATAGTGCAGATGATGAAGAAAAACAAATCCCCTACGCGACAGGGACATCATTTACTGAATTCTTAAAAAATCAATTAAATCTAAAAAAGGTTACTGAAGAAGACTACGCAATTGCCATATTCCTTATAGGAAGTATCAATGAAAATGGCTACTTGAGAAGAGATCTGAATCATATCATTGACGATCTGGCCTTTTCAAGCAATCTATTTGTTGAATTAGAACAATTAGAAAAGGGACTGCGTCTAATTCAAACTTTTGACCCTCCAGGTGTTGGTGCTAAAGACCTAAAGGAATGTTTGATTATCCAACTTAAAAGAAAAGGAGAATGCCCAAGTATTAACCTAGCCATTAGTATTTTGGTTCGATACTTTGAATCCTTTACAAAAAAGCACTACTCTAAAATTTGTTCAAGGTTATCCATTACAGAAGAAGAATTAAAAAAGGCAATAAGTGAAATCTCAAAATTAAACCCAAAACCTGGTAATTCAATCTCTCAATCTGGAGACAAAAATATACAACAAATTGTCCCTGATTTTGAAATCAGAATTGTAGAAGGAGAACTAGAGCTCTTGTTAAATGGTAGGAATGCTCCAGATCTAAAGATTAGCAAAAGCTATGTAAATATGCTACAGAGCTACAAAGAGACTAAAGGACAAGCAAATAAGGCTCAAAAAGAAGCTGTTTTATTCGTTAAACAAAAGTTGGATTCTGCTAAATGGTTTATTGACGCAATAAAGCAAAGACAAAACACTTTAATGGTTACTATGGGCTCCATTATGAAATATCAAAATGAATATTTTATAACCGGAGATGAGCGCAAATTGAAACCTATGATTCTGAAAGACATTGCTGATGATATCAAAATGGATATCTCTACTGTATCTAGGGTCGCTAACAGTAAATTTGTTCAAACTCCTTATGGTACTAAATTGATTAAAGAATTCTTTTCAGAATCCATGAAAAACGACCAGGGAGAAGATGTTTCAACTAAGGAAATTAAAAATATTCTTAAAGAACTAATCTTCACTGAAGAAAAAAGAAAACCACTTACAGATGAAGCTTTAGCTAAGCAGCTTAAGGAGAAAGGTTATCCGATCGCAAGAAGAACGGTTGCCAAATATCGTGAACAATTAAATATTCCAGTTGCTAGACTAAGAAAGCAAATCTAGATGGGCAAGACATTCAACCAGACTATTGCCTCAATCATATCCTATCTATTTCATCCAATATGGGTCCCTTCAATTACGACCTACTATTTGATTCAATTGTATCAACAGCAAATGATGGAAGGTGTTGATGGGCTCCTACTGAAAATAACCGTATTATTTTCAGTTGTACTTCCGCTCTTTTCAAGTATTTTGCTCAAATTGACTGGGGTCATTTCCTCCCTAAAAATGCCTATTTCCTCGGAAAGAAGAATTCCACTTTTTTTAAGCTTTTCCTATTTTTTAATCATGGCGCATTTATTCAATGCACTTCAGGTTATACCCTTCGATTTTATACTAATGGCCTTTGGTGCCGCCCTGTCAATATTCACAGCACTAATACTATTACCTTATAGTAAGGTAAGCATCCACACATTAAGCATAGGAAGTATTTGGGGAGTCATCTTTGCCATCTCACAAAGCTATCAAACGAATTTGTTTGGTATGCTAATTCTCCTTAGTCTAATTGCAGGGCTAGTAGGCTTTTCTAGATTGAGCTTAAAGGCGCATTCCCCTGCGCAGATCTATTCCGGTTTTCTAATTGGCTTATCCTTTCAAATAATTTGCTTTTTATTTCAGGATCTAGTTTATCATATTCTTAATTTCAAAATACTTTAATTTATCCGCTCTTCAGCTAGGACAGCCAAATGATACTTTGCCTTTGATTTTATATCCTTTTCGAATGGGAATTTAGAATACGTTAAAACGGAATCTAGATGATTGACAGCTTGCCATTTCTTTCCAATTGACTTATAATATAAGCCTAATTTCAATGCTGCTTTTGGGGCAAAATAGAGATTTAACTTTTTACTATTATTAAAGACCTTTTCAAAATATTGAATGGCCTCTTCAAGCGCACCTAACTCCCAATAATTATTAGCCAACCTATAGTCCAACTCTACCTGCTCAATAACCCCTTCTGGATTACATTTCTTTAATACATCTATAGCTTCTTGATACTTACCAGAATCATACAGCAGGGTTGCAACAACCATATTCTTAGACCTTTTTAACTTTACAGCTTGTAGAGCCAGTTTATCTGGCCCCATTTTACTATCTCCGGCTTGTAACACCATTCTATCGTACGTCTCACTTTCATTGTCAAGGCCTTTATACAAGGAAAAATTGGACAGGTAATAGGCCGCAGATTTAATATAACCATTGGAACGATTTACAATAATAAACTTTTTGAGCAGAGACTCACATCTATCATCTTGCAAAATATAATACCCTTTTCCCAGATAGTAATTCAAAAAATTAGCTTTATTCCCAGAGGAAGCTTTTTCTAGGCATTGCAATGCCAATTCTGGCTCTCTGTTCTTGAAGGCATGTAGGGATTTAATTAAATGATAGATAGGTAAGTTACTTTTAAACTCGGTCTTTTCTTGAATATTTACAAATTGCTTTAGACTATAATGAAGGTTCAAATAGTCCAGCATAATAATAACTTCATCGCGATATATCCCAACCAATTTATCCTCTTTAAGTAGGCTATAAAGGACTTGGACATCTTTTTGCAAATCACCTTTCATACCAAGAAGACTTGCGAATTTCTTGTACTGTTCCGGCATTACCGCAATAGCAATTCTAAGAAATCTATACCCAATTTGAGCAGGTGCATAATCAGGAAAATCATTTAATAATTTCTCGTAATTATTATATGCCCTAAACAAATGGACTGCAGAAGCAGCCCCTTTTTGGTCTTGCATTTGAAGAACACCTAACATTAGTTCACTTTCCGCCAAGAAATGAGCTTTAATAACCAATGGTAGGTTTTCTTTTTTGAGTTGTTTGATATTACGGGAAACCTGTTTTGTTATTTCTGAGATTTCACTTGGTCCCGCATTTAATAAGACTTGAATGAATAAGTTCTTATTATCTGTAAACTCCTTCCAACCCGCAGGTAAATTATTCAAGGTGGCATTAGCCTTCTGAAACTGAAATGAATAGGCATACCTAAGGGCCACATCCCCCTTTGACCCTTTTGCAGATGTAGAGAAAGGAATAAGGAAACAATAACCTATTATAAAAAATTGAAAGAGTATTCGCATGAAATAAATATACTCAAAAAAAAAGAAGGAATCTTTCGATTCCTTCTTTAAAATATTTATCAGTTTTGCTAATGACTAGTCATTCGTTTCGACGATATTAACGTCTACTAAAATTCTACCACAGTGTTCACAAACAATAATTTTCTTTCTACTTGCAATATCAACCTGACGTTGAGGAGGAATTTTACTAAAACAACCACCACATGAATCTCTATCGATCTTTACAACTGCCAAGCCGTTACGAGCATTTCCTCTCAAACGTTTGTAAGCAGTAAGCAATCTATCATCGATTACTGTTTCAGCATCCAACTGACTCTTCATCAATTGTTCTTGTTCCTTCTTTGTCTCTCCAACAATTTTATCCAACTCACCTTTCTTCGCATCCAAATCTTTTGTACGCTCTGAAATTCTTTCAGATGAGGTTTGAATAGACATATTCTTTTGTTGAATCTTAGCCTTGAATTCACGAATATGCTTTTCAGCTAATTCAACTTCCAAACCTTGAAACTCAACTTCCTTCATCAAAGCTTCGTACTCTCTATTGTTACGAACCTTATCTTGTTGCTTTTTATATTTAGCTGTAAGGGTATTCGCATTTGCAATCAACTCATTTCTATCAATGATAGACATCTCAAAGCTTTGGCTTTCTGATTTGATTTTTTCAATACGTGTATTCAAACCAGCAATCTCGTCTTCTAGGTCTTGTACCTCAAGTGGCAATTCTCCACGAAGCGTGTTGATTTGGTCAATTTCAGAATCTATTTCCTGAAGTTTATATAGAGCTAGTAGCTTATCTTCTACTGTATATTCTGCCGCCTGACTTTTCTTCATCTTAATAGTAATTGATCGGATTCGTATTATGAGTCGATTTGCAAATGGCGAAATTACGGAATTTTTCTTGAATTCTCTCTACAATTAACTCAATCGTATAATGTTCACTCTCAAAATGTCCTATATCTGCAATAATTATGTTGTTTTCAGCATCAAAGAACTCGTGATACTTAAAGTCCCCAGTGATAAAAATATCTGCATTTGCTGCCAATGCATTTTTCAACAAAAATGAACCACTTCCGCCACAGAGAGCCACTTTCTGAATATTTTTTCCCGTATCATTAGTATATCTGACGCAGCCTATCTCCATTTTATTTTTCAAAAATGGTAGAAAACTTGATAGAGGCATGGGAATTTCAAGCTCACCGATCATTCCAGAACCCAAATAATTATTTTTATTCTCAAGTCCCAAAATAGAATAGGCAACCTCTTCATAAGGGTGCACCTTCTTAAGCACTGATTCCATCTTCCCTATTAAGTAACTTGGAAAGATCATTTCCAGTCGGGTCTCCTTCTCTCTATGAAGACTATTTATTTCACCCAAATAAGGTTGGGATCCATCTAGAGGTTTAAAGGTCCCCTCTCCTTTTGATTGGAAACCACAATCTGAATAATTCCCTAGTTTCCCGGCACCAGCATTTGCTAAAGCTACACGAAGTTCTTCCGCATTAGCCTCAGGAACATAGGTCACCAACTGACTTAATTTACCGGCCTTAGGGGCTAAAATAGAGGTATTAATCAATCCTAATTTATCAGCAATCTTTTTATTTACCCCTGTCGGGACATTGTCCAAATTAGTATGTATAGCAAACAAAGCAATCCTATTCTCAATGGCTTTGATCACGGTTCGTTCGACATAATTCTTACCTGTCAACCTTTTCAAACCACCAAAAACAACAGGATGGTGAGACACTATTATATTACAGCCTTTTGAGATAGCCTCATCCACGACTTCTTCGGTACAATCCAAACTAACTAAAACACCTTCAATTTCTCGATTTTGATCACCTACTAATAGACCGGAATTATCATAACTTTCTTGATAAGCTCCGGGAGCCCATTCTTCTAAGAAATCACAAAGTTCTTTTATCTTCATTAAGCTAGATTTATACCCAAAGATAACAATAGCAGAAGGATTGAAAAATTAATTAAATAACATCTGAAATTTATCCTATTATTTTAGCCCACTTAATGGAAGCAATGCCTTATTTTTGCCCGACAAAATACACCCAAATTGTATCTATGAATTATCTATCGGTTGAATTACTTACCAAATCATTTGGTGAACGTGTCTTATTTGAAGACGTTTCTTTTGGTATCGACAAGGGAGACAAAGTAGCCCTTATAGCTAAAAATGGAGCTGGTAAAAGTACCTTAATGGGACTATTGGCAGAAAGAGACACTGCGGATAGTGGATCTATCGTTTTTAGAAAAGGTCTTCGTGTAGCTTTCCTTGATCAAGATAGTAATTTTGATGGATACAATAGTATTGAAGAAGTTATCTACGAAGCTGATCATCCGCAAGTACAAGCTTCAAAAGCCTATAGCTTAGCCCTGGAAAACACCGATGATACAGATGCCTTTCAAAAGGCCCTAGACATGATGGAGGAAACGCAAGCATGGGACGTAGAGGCTAGAATAAAAGACGTACTTTATAGTCTTCAATTGGAAGATCATCTTAAAAAACCTCTTGGATTACTCTCTGGAGGTCAAAAGAAAAGATTAGCCCTAAGTAAAGTATTGATTGAGCAACCGGATCTTTTAGTTTTGGATGAGCCAACCAACCACTTAGACCTAAGTATGATTGAATGGTTACAAACCTATCTGAATCAATCATCAATGACCCTATTTATGGTAACGCACGACAGGTATTTCTTGGATGCCATTTGTAATACCATTTTAGAAATGGAGGACGAGTCAATCTATAGATACAAAGGGAATTACGGTTATTATTTAGAGAAAAAACAGTTACGAGAAGAAGAATTGAAGGTTACCATAGGTAAGGCCAAAAACCTATTCAAAAAAGAATTGGAATGGATGAGAAGGCAACCAAAGGCTCGTGGGACAAAATCCAAAGCGAGAATAGATAGCTTTCAAGATATCAAAAAAGTAGCTAAACAAAATACAAAGAAGGAGGAAGTTCAGTTGGAGATCCAAATGCAACGATTGGGATCAAAAATAATGGAACTTCACCATCTTAATAAATCATTCGATGATCATAAAATCCTAGAAGATTTCAATTATACCTTTGTCAACAGAGATAGAATTGGAATAGTAGGGAAAAACGGAGCAGGGAAAACTACTTTCCTAAATATGCTGTGTGGAGATGAGCCATATGATGCTGGAAAAATAGTTCATGGCGAAACACTAAGGATTGGCTATTATACCCAAGAGGGAATGTCCATTCCAGATGACAAACGAGTTATTGAGGTAGTTAAGGATGTTGCTGAAGTAATCCCTTTAAATAAAGGTAGAAAATTGACTGCGGCCCAACTACTTGAACGTTTCCTTTTCACCAAGGATGCTCAATGGTCAATGGTTTCAAAATTAAGTGGTGGTGAAAAGAAAAGGTTATATCTACTAACCATTTTGATGAAGAATCCAAATTTCTTAATTCTGGATGAGCCTACGAATGATTTGGATATCGCTACCCTAAATATCTTGGAAGAATTCCTTGATGAATTCCCAGGATGCCTTATCATCATTTCTCACGATAGGTACTTTATGGATAGGTTAGTAGACCATCTATTCGTATTTGAAGGAGAAGGAAAAATTAAAGATTTCCCAGGAAACTATACAGATTATAGACTTGCAAAAAGCACTAGCAAGGCAGAGAAACCCGTTGCTATTACTACAAAGAAGGAGGAACCAAAAGATAAGGTGTCTCACCAAAATCGCGAGCAAAAACTTTCCTTTAAAGAGAAAAGAGAGCTAGAGGATCTGGAGGGTAAAATGGAGAAAATAGAACAAGAAAAAAACACCATCAGCCAAGAATTCTACAAAGAGGACCAGGATCCGGAGATAATCGCCAAACTTTCTATCCGCCTGCACGAAATTGAACAACAATCTGAAGAAATGATGACGCGTTGGATGGAACTATCTGAAAAGCAAGGATGAGTCAATTCTTAAAAAATATCAGTTATAAAAGCAAAGCCATGAATGCTCATGGCTTGCACTCTCCCTTAGTTTATGATCTATATACCGATATTCTGGCTGAAAAGAAAAGCTTTTATGTCTACGGGTTCATAGATCAACTATTCAATAAGGATGGTGATTTTCAAGTAAAGGAAGCCCAATTACTGTATCAGTTATTGAATAAATACGACTTTAAAAAAGGGCTAATAATGGGACCAGGTCAAGCCTCCATAAAGCGTGTAATGTCTACTATTTCTAAGGACTTAGAAATAGATTTAGAATTCAAAGAAGGTAGCCATTATGAATTTATCCATTTTTGTTCTGATTGCTCAGCATCTGACATCAATAGAATACCATTAAAATCATATCTAGGAGAACTTCAATTCATCAGTGTTTCTCACCCACATAAAAATGTGGAACAAAAGGCCCTTTGGGAGGAGTTAACAACCAATAGTCACGTAAGCGTAACTATTGACCTTTGGTCTATGGGGATTTCTTTTCCGACCAACAAACAAAAAAAACAACACTTCACGCTGCAAAACAAACATTTCCAATTCTAGTTTAGCTCATAAAAAAGGCTATGTGACTATTGTCACATAACTTTCCTATATTGACAGATATTTTTGTGAACTAAACGAAATATTATGGAATTCATTCACCACCCATGGCCTTGGTATATTGCCGGACCATTGATTGCTTTCTTAATGATGTTGATGCATTACTTTGGAAAAGGTTTTGGTGTATCTACAAATCTTAAGACCATTTGCAGCGCTCTAGGAGCTGGTAAACATTGCGATTTCTTTATTGGAGATTGGAAGGAACAAAGATGGAATCTGATCTTTATGCTAGGAGTACTTCTAGGAGGAGTAATTGGAGGATCCTTCCTTCAAAATCCAGAACCTATTCAATTATCGGAGACCGTTGTGAATGAGTTGGAAGCAATGGGCATTCAAAATCCAGGTGCAAACTATATCCCAACCGAAATTTTCTCTTGGGACAATCTATTTACAATACAAGGATTTACTTTTATGATTCTAGGAGGATTCTCTCTTGGATTTGGAGCCAGATATGCAGGAGGATGCACATCGGGTCATGCTATTAGTGGATTAAGCAACTTGCAATGGCCTTCCTTGTTAGCCGTTATTGGCTTCTTTATTGGAGGCATTATTTCTACCTATTTATTTATTCCTTATCTCCTAAATTTATAATCCATGAGGCTATTAAAATTTTTAATTGCAGGGACTATTTTTGGTATAATCCTAAGTAAAGCGGAAGTTGTTTCCTGGTTTAGAATTTATGAAATGTTCAGATTTGAATCTTTTCATATGTATGGCGTAATTGGCTCAGCAGTTCTTGTTGGAATTGTATTCACACAAAGTGCCAAACGGAAAGAACTCAAAAGTATGTATGGAGATAAAATGGTATTTATACAAAAAGATAAAGGAGTCAAAAGATATATCCTCGGAGGCACCATATTTGGGTTAGGATGGGCGCTGACTGGTGCTTGCCCTGCTCCTATGTTTACACTTGTAGGACATGGATTTAGCATATTCCTTATCGTTATTGCTTCGGCCATTTTAGGAACCTATGTGTATGGCTTAATAAGACATAAACTACCGCACTAATTTTAAACCATTAAAGTCCAACATTAAGTTGGACTTTTTCATTTGGTTCGAATATCAACTTAATTAAATACCTTCTCTATTAACATTAATTAAGTCCTCGGACTACATAGAAAAGAATCTATTTGCCGAAAAGACAAAAATTGTTCATATTTTTGGAGTAGATATCACTTTATGATCAAAGTCATTCCCCTCTGTAACATTTGACACGCTTTATTAGCAGGGATTGCTTTAGATTTGCATGGTGATTAACATAAAGTCTTTTGCCTAAAGACAAGAAAAAATTTGCTGAGATGAGAATCGAACAATTATATACAAAATGCCTTGCTGAGGCGGCATACTACATAGAATCGGAAGGAGAAGTTGCCATTATTGACCCCCTTCGCGAGACTGCACCATATATTGAAATGGCAAATGAAGCCAATTCAAAAATCAAGTATATTTTTGAAACACATTTTCATGCGGATTTCGTTTCTGGACATGTAGATTTGGCTGCAAAAACTGGAGCCTCTATCGTTTATGGTCCTAATGCAAAACCGAATTATGAGACACATCTAGGAAAAGATAACGAAGTATTTAAAATTGGGAATATCACTATTACCCTTTTGCATACTCCCGGGCACACCATGGAATCATCTTGTTTCTTATTGAAAGATGAAAATGGTGTTGAAAAAGCCATTTTCTCCGGAGATACATTATTTATCGGAGATGTAGGTAGACCTGATTTGGCAGTGAAAAGTGATTTAACTGTTCAAGATCTTGCTGGTCATCTATTTGACTCTTTAAGGAATAAAGTAATGCCTCTTCCAAACGATATAATTGTATATCCTGGGCATGGAGCGGGTTCTTCTTGTGGTAAAAACATGAGTGACGAAACCTATGACACACTAGGACATCAAAAGGAGACGAACTACGCGTTGAGAATAGATATGACTCGTGAAGAATTCGTTAAAGAAGTTACCGATGGATTAGTTGCACCTCCCCAATACTTTCCAAAAAATGCAAAGATGAATATCATGGGATATGAAAACTTTGACACCGTAATGGAAAAAGGGAATAAAGCACTTTCTCTTGACGAATTCAATACATTAGTGGAACAAGGAGCCCTTATTCTAGACACTAGACACAGTGACATTTTCCCTCAAGGATATATTCCAAATTCATTATTTATTGGACTGAATGGTAGCTTTGCTCCATGGGTTGGAGCCCTGATTACAAATATCCAACAACCTATTATTTTCCTTGCTGATGAAGGAAAAGAAGAAGAAGTGGTAAGAAGGTTATCCCGAGTTGGATATGATAATACACGTGGATATCTTAGTGGAGGTATTCAAGCATGGAAAGATTCTGGATTAAAGCTGGAAAGTATTGAAGAAATGAGTCCGGAGCAATTCGCTAACTCATTTACTGATAGCACACCTACTATTGATGTGAGAAAGGAAACAGAATTTTTCAGTCAGCATGTGATTGGTAATGTTATCAATTTACCACTTTCGAATATTGCTGAGAAGAGTAATGATGTAGATAACGATTCAAAACAATATGTACACTGTGCAGGTGGTTTTAGATCTTTGATTGCTATTTCAATCTTAAAACAAAATGGCGTTCACAATGTAGTAAATGTTCAAGGTGGGTTTAAGGCTTTGGAAGAGACAACTATTCCCCTATCAACCTATGCTTGTCCATCTACAATGGTAGATTAATTCAAAATACACTGATTTACACTATACTTTTATTAAAAAGCCATCCTTTACGATGGCTTTTTTTTTTGCTAAATACAGTCTTAAAACCCACACAAAACAACTTAACTAATTAACAATCAAAGGAAAGACTTTTAATGTTTTATTACCATTCCGTTAAAAAACAATTCTGTTATTCAGTTTTTTTTAGTAAAATTGTGCAAATTTTGATTTCAGATGATAAAACGGCTCTTTATAAGCTTTTTACTGTTAGTTCCGCTACTAAGTTTCTCACACCCAGTGCATATCTCTGTTTGTGATATTCATTATAGTTCAGAAAAAAACACCTTTCAGATTTCTATACGAGTTTTCACAGATGACCTGGAACTTGGCATTAGGAAAAGTATAAAAGACAAAGTCCTAGATATTGGTTTTGAAACAGAGTCATCGGATGCAGATTCATTGATTCAGGATTACCTTGAAAAAAACTTTCAAATCAATATTCAAGACTCACTTTACTCTGCAAGCTTTATAGGAAAGGAGGCCGAAGGCATGTCTGTTTGGTGCTACCTTGAAATCAAGGTTCCCAAAAAATTAAATCAATTTTCCATAAAAAATGCTTTACTTGACAAGCATTTTGAAGATCAGAAAAACATGGTCCATTTTCACCACCAAGGAAAAATGGAATCCAAAGTTTTTGACAAAAACAAAAGAACACAAACAATCAGAATCACCCATTTGTAAAGATGAAGCAATCGTTCAATTATTTCATAGCCCTTCTATTTATGGGCTTTGCATACAGTTATGCACAGTTGGAGAATACCAATCAAAATAAGTTTCGCCAACTAGGGACCGAATTACCTACTCCAAATAGTTTCCGAACTGCTTCTGGAGCTCCTGGACCAAACTATTACCAACAAAAGGCTAGTTATAATATCCAAATCACCCTGGATGATGACAAGCATACTATTACAGGTGAAGAATCGATTACCTACACCAATAATTCATCTGACCCATTGCGATATGTTTGGGTACAGTTGGATCAAAATATGAGAGCAAAAGATTCCGATTCTCATAAAATTCGCACAAGTAAAGTTTCTGACAAAATGAGTATGGGAGATTTAAAAAACTTCCATAAGACTTTTGACGGTGGCTTTAAAATCACTGAGGTTACAGACGCAAGAGGAAATGCACTTGACCATACTATCAATTTTACCATGATGCGGGTTGATTTACCAAGAATCATTAGAAAGGGTGAACAATTCACCTTTAAAATAAAATGGTGGTACAATATTAATGATAGAGATAAAGTAGGCGGAAGATCTGGATTTGAATATTTCCCAGAAGAAGATAATAGCCTATATACCATTGCTCAGTTCTACCCACGAATGGCTGTATACAACGATGTAGAAGGATGGCAGACGAAACAATTCTGGGGAAGAGGTGAATTCGCACTTCCTTTTGGAGATTTCGATGTAAAAATAAAAGTTCCTAGCGACCATATAATTGGTGCAACTGGAGTGCTTCAAAATGCATCAGGAACGCTAACAAAGACACAATATAAACGTTTCCAAAAAGCAAAAACTGCCACGGAACCTGTATTGATTGTAACACAAGAAGAGGCTGAAGAAACTGAAAAAGCGAAAGCTACAGATAGTAAAATCTGGCATTTCAAAGCAAAGAATGTACGTGATTTTGCCTTTGCTAGTTCTAGAAAGTTTATTTGGGATGCGATGGGCGTAAAAATAGGTTCAAAGAATGTACTAGCCATGTCGTACTATCCTAAGGAGGGTAACCCGCTATGGGGACAATACTCTACTAAGGTAGTTGCACATACCATTAAATCTTATTCAAAATACACTATCAACTACCCCTATCCTGCTGCAATCTCTGTTCACTCAAAGAGTATTGGTATGGAGTACCCTATGATCTGTTTCAACTTCGGTAGACCAGAAAAGGATGGCACGTATAGTAGCCAAACTAAATATGGTATGATGGGCGTAATTATCCATGAAGTTGGTCATAACTTCTTCCCAATGATTATCAATTCGGATGAAAGACAATGGACTTGGATGGATGAAGGGTTGAATACTTTCTGCCAATACCTTGCTGAGCAAGAATGGGAAGACAATTATCCATCGAGAAGAGGGCCTGCTCACCTCATTGTTGACTATATGAAAGGTGATAAAGCGGGAATTGTTCCAATTATGACCCATTCTGAAGCTATTAAACAATTTGGAAATAATGCCTACGGAAAACCAGCGACTGCCTTAAACATACTGCGTGAAACAATATTAGGTAGAGAATTATTTGATTATTCCCTTAAGGAATACGCCAGAAGATGGGCATTTAAACACCCTAGTCCCGCTGATTTCTTCCGAACTATGGAAGATGCATCAGGTACTGACTTAGATTGGTTCTGGAGAGCATGGTTCTATACGAATGACCATGTAGATATTTCTTTAGATAATGTAGAGTGGTTCCAGCCAAGTACACAAAATCCAACCGTAGAAGCAGAAGTAGCCCAACGCAGAGATAGTCAAGATGAAAAACATATTGGAGTAAACCGAAATGCTGATATTGAAAAATTCGCAGACCATGACCCAACTGTATTTGACTTCTACAATAGCTATGACAAATATGATGTAAACAGCTTAGATACGGAAGTTTATAATCAATTCTTGGAAAGCTTAAATAGTGAAGAGAAAGCTTTACTAGCTAAGGGTGGTAATTATTACAATCTAAATATCAGTTCACCTGGAGGTATTCCAATGCCAGTAATCTTGGAATTCGAATTTATGGATGGCACCAAAGAGAAAGTGATGCTTCCAGCTGAAATTTGGACGAACAACCACACTGAATTTACTAAAGCCTTTTATTTCGAGAAAGAAGTTATTAGGATTTCACTAGATCCGGAACTAGAGACAGCAGATGTGAATAGAAGTAATAACTATTGGCCAACAAATACACTTCCTAACAGAATTGAATTATTCAAAAAAGGAAAAAGAAGATCACGAGAAAACACCATGCAGCGTGAAAGACGTGCTAATGAACATACAAAAAAATAATTACTAAAAAACGCCCTTCTTAGGGCGTTTTTTTTATCCTTATCCATTATAGCATAAGGGAATCTATAAGCCCTTAGACGGTGTAGTACCGAGTATATTCATTTTTTTATTGTATCTTTGCAACTAATGAAAGTAAAATACCTTTAAAAACCCGATTCGTTGGTTAACCTTCGTTAACCCATGCGAACATTCGATAATTATTGGCATTCCATTTCTACTCGGTTTTGTCCAAAAGGGACAAAGCAACTACATCACCTAAATCTATCTTTGAATGGCTAGATCGCAAGAGAGCTTCGGTAAAAAAGAAAAAGAAAAAAAACGCTTAAAAAAGCGTAAAGAAAAGGACATTAAACGTGAAGAACGTAAAACATCTTCCAAGAAAGGAGAAGGATTCGACAGTATGATTGCATATGTTGATGAATTCGGACAAATTACTGATACTCCGCCAGATCCAACTAAGAAGAGAGAAGAAGTAGATATTGAGACTATTGATATCAGTATTCCTAAGAAACTTGAGGATGATGGACCATCAGTAATGACTGGGAAAGTAGACTTCTTTAACGATTCAAAAGGTTATGGATTCATTAGAGAGTTAGAAACTCAAGAAAAATACTTTGTTCACATCAACGGACTTGAAGATGAAGTTGTAGAAGGTGATAAAGTAACTTTCGAGCTTGAAAAAGGTCTTAAGGGAATGAATGCAGTAAGAGTAAAGAAGGTTTAATTCTCAAAGAATTCAACTATTACAATTTATCAGGTTCTAGCCTGTTATTACATAAAAAAAGGTAGACAATTATTTATTGTCTACCTTTTTTATTGGATTTGGTTTATTTTGCGTTGGTTTCTTCGGTGCTGGTTTTCTTGGTGCCGGTTTTCTTTCAATTGGACCTCTTTTATAAATGATAAGTCCATTTAAAAAGTTTCTTAATATTTGATCCTGAAGCTCCATATATTTTGGATGGTCTTCCTTTCTGAAGAAAGCACCTAGCTCACTTTTAGAGACTTTAAAGTCTACCAGTTTTAGAATATCTACAATATCATCGTCTCGAAGTTTAAGGGCTACCCTTATCTTCTTCAATATGTCGTTGTTCGTAAGTCCCATGAATTAAATTTCTTGCAATTTAACCAATAAATCTCTTCTTAAGCTATCAATTTTAGAAATTGGCTTTAATTCACTCCTACCTATTTATCCTCATATTTAAAACTGATATTATTCATTGTTTCCATTCTGTCAATTCGATAATTTTGATTCATTATTAGACACTGAATTAGATGTTTAGAAAAGGATTGGAAAAACATGCAGGCTTATTATTCCTATTGCTATATCTCACAGCGATGGTCCGTCCCGTTTCCCCAATTCTTAACTATGCGATAAATACTAACTATTATATTGAAGTTCTTTGTGAGAACAAATCCCTACCTAAGCTGAATTGTAATGGAAAATGTTACCTAAAAAAGGAATTGAAGGAAGCTAATCAGTCCAGTTCTTCAGAACAATCCAATTCATTATTAAGAATTGAGATGGAACATTATCCAATATCACTTCTAGAAGATCCATTATTAATTCCTCAAGCACTTTCTGCTTTGGAATTTGAACAGCATTCAAACTACCTATTTAATTTAAAGGAATTCGACCTTCCCATAGGCTCTCCCCCTCCTAAAATTACTTGTTAAGTATACAATACCAGGAACAAATCCAGGGAATTCTATTTATTAACAAGCAATTTATACCATGAGAAAAATTTCATTTTTAATACTGGGAATAGCTGTGCTATGTCCATTTACGAGTCAATCACAAGAAGTCGCAACCAATCAAAACACAACAGAAGCAGAATGGTCTACAGCTAGACCAGATGGCCATGCTCCAATAGGGATAATGGGGGATCATTTACATAAAAAAGGTGACTGGATGTTCTCCTATAAATTTATGCCCATGACTATGAGTGGAATGCTAGAAGGCTCCGATGAAATGAGAGAAGATGCACTCCCTATGCCTTATATGGCAGCTCCAAAAGACATGAATATGCAAATGCATATGCTAGGCGTTATGTATGCCCCTTCGGACAATATAACCTTGATGGTAATGGGTAATTACGTCTCAAACTCCATGGATCTGAATAGGGTTATGGAAATGGATATGGGGATGAACATGGACAGAGGATTTGAAACCGAATCAAAGGGGTTTGGAGACATTACTATTGGTGGGTTATTTCGTGTATTTAAAGCCAACAGACAATCCGTACATGGAACCTTAAGCCTATCTATCCCCACAGGTGATATAGATCAAAGAGGAGACACCCCAATGATGGCTAATTCACAGTTAGCTTATCCGATGCAGTTAGGTAGTGGGACTTTCGACCCTAGTATTGGTTTAACATATTTGGGGCAATCTGACGTACTCTCTTGGGGGTCTCAAACGCTGTATAAATTCCGTACAGGTGAAAACAGCGAAGACTATCAACTTGGGAATGAATTTAAGTGGAGTAGCTGGGGATCCATAAAAGGATCAAATTCTTTAGCATTCTCCTGTAGTATAAACTATAGAAAAGTTGGTACTATATCTGGAAAGGATTCAGATATGAACCCGATGATGATGCCTTTATTCAACACAGATAATTCTGGTAGAGAACAAATAGACCTCGGAATAGGCTCAAATTACTTTGTACCAAAAGGAAAATTAAAAAACCTGAGACTTGGACTGGAACTAAATTTACCAGTATACCAGAAAGTAATTGGTATTCAAATGCAAAACAAGATATTTGGAACAGTGGGTATTCAATACTCCTTAGGTACGAGCTGCCATTAAAAGTTAATACGACAATAAAAAAGGGTCTATACTAACAGTAGTATAGACCCTTTTTTATTCATTGTATGTCTAGCCTTAAGCAAGGAATTATTTCATGATCCTTGAGGGGGGCCGTCTTACCCAACCTTAAAGCCAGCTTATTTCATAAGCCTGTCTTTTTTGTTTCCCACTCAGCCTTAAGCAAGGAATTATTTCATGATCCTTGAGGGGGGCCGTCTTACCCAACCTTAAAGCCAGCTTATTTCATAA
>CAJXXR010000025.1 GCA_913063375.1 uncultured Flavobacteriales bacterium
CAAATTGATGAGGTATATCATACCATTTTATTATATGGAGAATGGGTGATTACTATCTTTTTTACGGTAGAATATATTGCGCGCGTCATTACCGTAAAAAAACCTTCAAAGTATATTTTTAGTTTTTATGGGATCATTGATTTTCTATCCACCATCCCTTTATACTTGTCCTTTTTTATAGTAGGCTCTCAAACTTTAGTCACAGTAAGAGCTTTACGTCTGTTAAGAGTATTTAGAATTTTAAAAGTAACGAGGTATATTGGAGAGTCCAATAAATTGGTCAATGCGTTGAAGCAAAGCCGAGCAAAGATTTTTATTTTCTTATTTGCTGTTTTAATTATTGCAATCATTTCTGGATCCTTAATGTATTTAATAGAAGGAGAAGAAAGTGGATTTAGAAATATCCCGGTTAGTGTTTATTGGAGTATTGTTACCTTAACTACCGTAGGATATGGGGATCTTGCTCCTATTACTCCCGTCGGTCAACTAATTGCTTCTATTATAATGATTTTAGGGTATGGTATAATCGCAGTTCCTACGGGAATAGTAAGTGCGGAATATACTAGAAGTGTAGATACGGTACACTTGAATACCCAAGCATGTAATAATTGTAATGAATTGGAGCATAGTGATAATGCTGCTTATTGTCATAATTGCGGTGAATCGTTGGATTCAGAAGATCTTGACCAATAATTGCCTTATTAAATTTTTCTGTTTTGTATAGTTGGTTCTACAGCTAAATGTAAAACTGCCTTCACTAGCGCGAGCATGCTGCTCGATGTTGAACACCATTAATATACAGGACGGTTTAATTCCGCATAGGAACCACAAGGCCAATTTTAAAACTGGCGTATGGCCTTTCTAAGTTCATGTTTAGAAAGGGGCCAATCATGAAGCCTAAATGTTTTCCTATTTTTTGAAAAGACAAATCTATTGTCATTCCTGGTGTCATTCCATTTTCACGTATTTCATCATATGAAAAGGAAAGGAATCCTCCGGTAGATTTATAATCAATTACCTTGTCGTAGTAAACAAGCCCTAATCCTACTTTAAGGTTCACATGATGCTTATTATTGTTAGGATTGGTGCTTAACTTTCCCCATGTAAACATATAGCTTGTGTATTGGTCATCTAGAGAAAGAAATCCTAGATCCATTCCCGGTGCTGGTTTTTTTGACTCTAATGCAGAAGTGTGTATTTCAATCCCAAAGAAAGTTTTCGGTTTAAAAAAATAATCAACAGATGTAAACACTCCGACATTATTGGCAATTGAAAAACCAGTCTGAGCTTTAAGTTTAAGTTCAGGCATTTCAGGTGTATTTGTAGTTTCTACAGATTGAGAATAGCCAAAAGCGGTGAATAATAGGAATATGATTAGTAAATATTTCATTGAAAGTAATTATAATATTAAATGTGCAATGTAGGTCTATTGGACTATAGAACCAATTTAAAGAATCTTTGATCTCGTG
Source organism: uncultured Flavobacteriales bacterium (assembly GCA_913063375.1). Lineage (GTDB taxonomy): Bacteria > Bacteroidota > Bacteroidia > Flavobacteriales > CAJXXR01 > CAJXXR01. Next base: position 1,470 of record CAJXXR010000025.1, read on the forward strand.
GCTCTTCGCCTTTATAAATTCTTAGCTAATTTTTTTTCGTATATTTAGTTATCAAATAAAAGCTTCAAAATATGAAAAAATTATCTCTACTCTTTATAGCGCTTTGCGCTACTATTTCTTTACAAGCCAATGTCTCAGAACCGTACTACTCTTCAGTCACCGTAGACTCAGTAGTAATTATCTGTGAGATGACTATTGATGGCGTTGAAATACCTGATTTCGATCAATATGATTCTCTTTACACGGTAGCATTGCCTTATGGGACCTCCGTACTTCCTTTAGTTGGTTTTGTTGAATGTGATTCAATGGTTAGTGGTTGGACAGCAGAATATCTGAGTGGTGATACCGTTGCGCCAGGAATTACAACCTATTGGGCAACAGGACCTGGGGTAGTATTTGGACCATATACAATTACCTGGACTATAGATGATCCATTAAGTTTAGCTGAAATGGATAATAATACAATTGTATTATCCCCAAATCCTGCGAATGGAATTGTAAATATTTATCTGAATAAATCTAGTTCTTCAAGTATTTACTTGATGGATTTATCCGGTAGGCAAATGCAAACTATAGAGACGGAAAAGGGACAAGATCATTATCAAATGATACTGTCAGATTATGCTTCAGGAATCTATTTTATAAAGGTGGTTCAAGATGGTAATTTAATTCAAAATGAGAAGTTGGTCATTGAATAATATATCACCGATGTTTTAACAGAATTAAAGAAATTAAAACCCCCTTACCATTTCCATGATAAGGGGGTTTTAATTTACCTCTTAGAGTTGCTCAACGAGGACTCTGAGGTATTTATTTAAACGCTCAACAGTATAAACCAGCTCGTAGAAGAGGCTTTATACAGTAAGAAATGGACTGTTTATATTCTGCTAAAAGTACTAATTGCAGACTTTAACTTTTTGATTTTCTTTTTCTCAAAGGTTTGTCCCATGAACAGATAGTTTATTTGGTCCCCAAATAAAATAACATGATATACGCGACTCAATTCTTCATTATTAAGGCATTTTGCAAAAATTTCATAGCCCGGAATTCCGTCAATCATTATTTCATTAATGGATTCAATTTCTTCTAGACCCAATGGGTAATTTTTGAAGTTTTTCAATGCGAAGCCTTTTTTATCTTCTACTGGCAACTTTGAAACCGACTTGGTAACTATAAGGGTCGTTTTGTCTTCAGATGCTGTAGGTTCTTTCCCGTCTGTGGTGTAAGTCATTGAGAATCCAGACATCATGCTATTGGCGAATTGCAGATTTGCTGCAGATACATCTAGCGTATAGCCTATATTATCGAAGGGGTTAATTTCCTTTTCAGCATCATATACAATTGCTAATAGTGTTGTTTTGATGGTCTCAATTTCTGCCTTGTTCAGATTATTGCAGACCCCTTGAATCATTATACTTTCAGTCTCGTTTCCAAGGATAAGTAACTTTTTGCTATACATAGAACCGCTAATGCTTTGTTGTGCATTGATAAGTATAGCAGGTAGGCCATTTATAATATATTCCTCTTTGGATAAAAATTCGATTCCTTTACTTATCAAATTTTCTCTGTTAAATGCCGGAGCAATTTTTGAGTAAGGAGCCGGTAAATCAATAAAAACAATAGAGGAGCCAGTTGCTAAATTTTGAAAACCAGAAATTAATGTTGATTTTGTATATCCTGCGGGTGGGATCAGGCTAACTTTTGAGCTAGGAATATTGACATGGGCATCCGTGATGGTATTTTCAATTTTTTCTTGTCCAAAAACAGCTGAGAAAGAAACCAAACAAATGGCAATTAGGAATATTTTTTTCATTGGTTGAGGTTTGAATTAATGTGCCGCAATGTAGAAAAATTGGACTATAGAACCAATTTAAAGAATGTTCTTCTCGAGGCAGTGGGAACTAGGAATAATTTATTTATAAGCAACTGTGTATTGTTGAGTTGTGTAATTTTGCAATTGATCAAATGCTATAAAGGATTAAACAATATAATATTTAATGAAAAGAATCTTATTAGTTTTAACATTCATAGGATTGACTGTACAGTCAAAATCTCAAACAGTAAGCGTCGAACAATCAACTTTTGGAATTGAAACTGGATTTTTGGGAATTTGGGGGCATAATGAATACAAGTTATCCAACCAAATTGCCTTGAGGGCTGAACTAGGCTTCGATTTTGGAATTGGGGCACCTAGCCATTATAATGAAACTATATTTTATTCATTGCCAGTGATAACACTTGATCCAAGATGGTATTATAATCTTGATAAAAGGGATCGTAAATCAAAAAGAATAGAGGGGAATAGTGGGAATTTTGTTTCTATAAAAACAAGTTATCATCCAGACTGGTTTGTAATTTCCAGCCTTGATAATGTTGAAGTAATACCCGACATTTCAATTGTACCAACTTGGGGAATTAGAAGACAAAGTGGTAATCATTTTATCTACGAATCTGGAATAGGGGTTGGTTATAGGCATGTTATCGAGGAAGATACTGGCAGTTTTAGACATGAAAGTAAAGTACTTTTAAATCTACATTTGCGCATAGGATATAGAATATAAAAAAAGTTTAAACAATGCTGCCGCGAGCATGCTGCTCGTGGCTCAACGCAATGGTAAGTTCTATATTCATACCTTAATGTTTTTTCCTTACATTAGTTAATAATAAAATCTTCAAAACATGAAAAAATTATCTCTACTTTTTATCGCGCTTTGCGCTACTATTTCTTTACAAGCCAATGTTTCAGAATCTATTTCTTCCACAGGACTGTCTGATACAATAATAACTACTTGTGGAATGACTATTGATGGTGTTGAAGTACCAGATTTCTATCAATATGATTCTCTTTACACGGTTGCATTGCCTTATGGGACTACTGAATTGCCTTTGGTGGAATTTATACCTTGTGATTCTTCTTTTGCTATAAGTGGGGAATCATTATTATACAGTGGAGATACTACCGCACCGGGAATTTCTACATATTTTGCTTACGGGGGTGGAGTAATTTATGGACCCTATATCATCACTTGGACTATAGACGATCCATTAAGTTTAACTGAATCGCAGAATAATACAATTGAATTATCCCCAAATCCTGCGAATGGATCAGTAAATATTTTTCTGAATAATTCCAGCTCGTCTAGTATTTCCTTGGTGGATTTATCTGGGAGGGTAGTGCAGGCTATTGAAACGGAAGAGGGACAAGATCAGTATCAAATGAGTCTGCTGGACTATGCTTCAGGGGTCTATTTTGTACAAGTGATTCAAGATGGTAGGTTAATTCAAAATGAAAAGTTATTGATTGAATAAAATATCACATAACTTAAATCGAATTCAAAAAAAAAGAAACCCCTTATCATGGAAATGATAAGGGGTTTCTTTTTAAGCTATATAGGCAGAACTAGCGTAGGTGCTTTCTATTCAATGATTATTTTTTCCGCAACGACTGTGCCTTGCTGTACCAATTCTACTATGTATAAACCTGGATTTAGGTGGCCAATTTCCAATTCAAGGTGGCTCTGATTTCCAAATAAACTTTTTTCCAGAACCATTCTCCCAGAATGATCAATCAATCGGATACTTCCATTATTGTAGTCCAGCGTAGATATATATAGTACATCTTTCGCGGGGTTTGGATACAGCTCTATGTTTCCTTTTACGTATTCGTTATTGCTCAATATAAAGGGCGTTCCCCATTCGTTGTTGGCCTTTTTATAGTATTTCAATATATAGTCATGTGCTTCACCAAGATCTGCCGAGCCATATTGCTTATACGGACCTCCACAAGCTTCTATATAATAGTCTAGATCACCATAAAGTGCAACGATAGATTGACACCAAGAAGGAGTATACGTCATGGATAGATCGAAGTAATTCATTTGTTCGCCTATATAAAATAGGCTATCGTTGTAGCGTCCTTTTGCCATCCCTTGGGAAAAAATGTCTTCCGTTCCGAAGTGGAGCTCATCCAACATCAAATAATCGTTCAAATTGTTGGTGTCGGTTTCAGTTGTAGTTGCATAAGAATAATAGAAAAATGGCTCCATATTGATATAGCGAACGGAGTCGAGAATTTCACTTTTGATAGACTTAGTATAGATGAATTTCTCCTCAGTTGGAAGCCATGTTTTGTTCGTAATGGTTTCTTCTTTCCGCCTTGGATATTCACTGTATTCAGTTTGTTCAATATGAAATTCATCTCCTACTTCCATATTCCATACCTTGTAGCGGTTGGTTTGTTCAATTGGATACGTTGGTTTGATTTTTTCCTTATAAACAAAATTTATTTTTCGAAATGGGAAATCAAAAAAGGCGGGAGATTCAATGATTCCATGTTGCTTGCTCAAGCGAATCCGCATTGAATTGATATCGTCTGAAATCGAATTTCCTAAATTGTCCAATCGCTCCAATGAAATATATTGTACAGAATCGCTAAAATCACTTATCACTTCAAAAGTGATGGAGTCTAAAGATGCTTTCAATTGGTCTCCATTTTCATAGTTAAATAGAATCCAATCACTTCCTACAGTATCCTGACTATTTATTGTGAACGCTTGCTCCATACGATTGGTACATGTAAAAATACCTAAGCTATCTCTATTTACAGATTTTGCAAACCAATGCCCGTAGTCCCACAAGATGCAGTCATTTGGAGCTTCCAATGAATCTGTTTCTATGGGGTAGTCAAATGGATATTGATAGTTCAGATTGAAATTTGGCGTATAGGTATAGCCCAAATAGTAATTTACATTTACTGTAGAATCTATTTTTACTGTTGGGAATTCAAATTCATCACTTGAGTGAATTACGCTGTCAATAGGAAATAGGTCGTAGTTCTCCTGTGCATTCATAGATAGACAACAAAATGTCAATAGTGAAAATAGATATTGCTTCATTTTCTTTAGGATTAAATTGGTAAGCAGACTGCTTTCCCTTTTACAAGAGATTAGTAGGGTTTAGGACATTTTAAATAATCTTATTCACTAAGTGAACTAGGAAGTACACTAAATAATAAACAATTGAATAGCAGGCTACAATGATTAAAGAGCATAGTATACTTTTGAAAAATGTATCCATATCTGCTGGAGCATCTCCAACACCCTTAGCTGCCTCCAATATGTTATTTATTAGCCGATAGGTAATCACGAATAATATACCTCCAGACCAAAAAAAACCTCTTTCTCTTTTAGTCATAGTTTATTTCTCCATGGTTTTTTTCCCAATGTTTAGCCCCTAAGAGTCACTCAAAGAGGGCTCTGAGGTATAGTAATCAATCTTCTATTCTTTCACTTCAATAAAGCTATATTTTGACAATATATTCTGAAAATCGGGTCCTGAAAGTGGTTTTTCAAAACATTCATTCATTCCTGCTTTGTTTATATTATCTAGGATCTCATCGTCTAAATAGGCTGTCATACCGATTATGATTGTGTCTTCATTTTGTTCTCGGATGGCTTTTGTCAATTCATAACCGTCCATATTTGGCATATTGATATCTGTAAAAATAATATCAGGCTCTTTTCCTTCTTGGAATAAAGTCATTGCCTCTTTCCCATCTTCTGCAAATTCTATATTTACCCCTTCAAAGGACTTGAAAATACGTTTGGAGATCTCTCTTATCAGATAGCTATCATCGACATATAGCGCACGTACATCTTTGCCATTCATGGCTTCTATTGGTGTACCCAATCTTTCCGTATTGGCGATTTTTTGCACAGGAATTTTAACGATAAATTCAGAACCTTCTCCTAGGTCACTCTTTACTTCAATAACCCCGTTATGGGCTTCAACAATTTTGGATACAATCATCAGGCCTAGCCCAGTACTTACTTCGCCTCCTGTTGTGGTGTTTTGAGTAGTAGTAAATGCATCAAATAAGCCTTCTATTTCCTCTGCTGCTATGCCTGGACCTTGATCCTTTACGCTGATGATTATTTCATCATCTATATAGTTGCAAGAAACGGTAGTAGTAGATTTGGCTGGAGAATATTTAATAGCATTGCTAATTAAATTATTCATAACCAAGTTCATTTTCATGGAATCCATCAGTACAGGAGGGATGTTTAGTCGATCCTGTACATCAATAGAAATATGTTTTCTATTGGCGAAAATACGGTTCATAACCACCGCATTTTGAACAAGGGCATTTACATCCGTTTGTGCCAATTCCACATGGAATTTTCCAGACTCTATTTTGGAGATGTCCAATAGTTCATCCACCAAATCCTGCATTAATTTACTGGACATTTTTATCTGTTCAATAAATCGAATATCTTCCTCTGATATCTTATCCGAAAGATCTTCCAATAAGAAATTGCTAAGGTGCTGAATAACCCCAATTGGGTTTCTTAGGTCATGGGCAGCCATTCCTAAGAATTTATTTTTTTCTTCGTTTAGATTTTTTAATTGCTGAGCCTGTTGTTTCAACTTAGCATTTTGATGGAAAAGGGAAACAAAAATATCTACCTTAGATTTTACAATGTCAACATTTAGAGGCTTGAAAAGGTAATCTACAGCCCCTTCACTATACCCTCTATGAATGTATTTTTCATCTTTACCAATTGCGGTAACGAAGATGACAGGTATCATGAGATTCTTATCATCCATTCTTAGGATTTCAAGCATTTGAAATCCATTCAATCCCGGCATCATTACATCAGACAAGATAATAGCAAAGTCATGCTTTAGCGCAAGCTTTAGACCATCAACGCCCGATTCTGCTGTGTAAATTTCACGGTCTGGTGCTATTAATATCTTTTTTAATAAAAGGATATTTTCAGGTCTGTCATCTACCAATAGAATTTTTGCCTTTGGTAAAGTTGTATCGTACTTCATGTATTTTCCTTTTTAATGCATTGTATTAATTCGTTAATTTTTAATACACTGCATTTTCCTTCGTTTTGTTTAATCGTTTCAGAGGGCATGGTTTTGAATTCAGCATCCTCTGGGTGAATCACAATTGCTCTTCCACCCCTTTGCAATACTTTACTTACTCCAAATGCTCCATCGGCATTAGAGCCGGATAAAATGGCTACATTTAAACTGTCCTTTAGTATGTATGAAAAAGACTCAAATGTAACATCAATAGATGGACGGCTATAATTTACTTTTTCACTTAATTCAAGACAGGTATTGAATGTCTCATCAAGCAATAGGTGGTAGTCCTGTGGAGCAATATAAACCCCCTTTTCTAATTTCGTTTGGTGGCCAATATCCATTACCGTATGCCCTGTGGCATTTGAAAATATTTCAGCCAATTCACTTTTGTAATCATTTCCTCTATGGAGAATCATAATGAGGGTTCTATCCATAGGCTTGGTAATAGCCTTAAGAATAGAAATGCACGCCTTAATGCTACCAGCCGAGCCTCCAATTAGCCATATTTTATGCTCTGATTCCAATAGTTTCTTTTCTATATATTTTGGTTAGCTGATTTACGGTACTGTATTCCAAATCATCTCCATTGGTGATCATCCTATCTTTACTTCCCAAACCGACATATCCAGTAGGGCAGAGGCTTTTATCGAATAGGGAAATGATTTTGGTCTTTTGATCTATGTCAAAATAGATCAATACATTTCTGCATAGTATCAATTGAAATTCATTGAATGGCCCATCATGCACTAAATTATGTGTGCAAAAAGTCATTTGTTCGGACAGCATTGGGTCCATTTTTATCATATCATAATTTGCTGTATAATAACTTGAAAAGGGTTCTGTTCCTCCGCTTTCCTGATAATTTTTTGTAAACTCTTTTAGGTTATTCATTTTGTAGATTCCTTGCTTTGCAATTTCTAATACCTCTGAATTGATATCTGAACCGTATATTTTGGCACGGTGCAATATGCCTGCTTCATGTAAAAGAATTGCAAGGGAGTACATTTCCTCCCCTGTTGAGCAACCCGCATGCCAAATTTTGAATACGGGGAAAGTCTTCAAATAAGGGATCACCTCATCCTTCAGAGATCTGAAAAATGGAGGAAATCTGAACATTTCGGTAACATTTACCGTCATATAATTGACGATCTTCTGATAGCTGATTTCCTGGTTGATTATAGCATGGTTCAATTCAAATACAGAATCGTAGTTGAATTGTTCCATCAATCGGATAAATCTCCGTCGCAGTGAAGCGCTACCATAACCACTCATATCGAAACCATAATAGTCCTTTATGGTTTCGATGACAGGGGTAAATTCGGCCATCTCTATATCGAATAAGTCGATTTTAGTTTTCATATAGCCATACGCGCATTAAAGACAACAATTGTTCCGTGTCTACGGGTTTTGTAATATAATCTGATGCACCAGCTTCAAGACATTTTTCGCGGTCTCCTTTCATTGCTTTAGCGGTAAGGGCTAATATTGGCAGCTTCTCGAATTTTGGATTTTTCCTAAGTTCTCGAGTTGCTTGATAGCCGTCCATTTCAGGCATCATAATATCCATCAAAATCAAATCCACGTCTTCATCTTGTTTCATTACATCCAAGGCTTCTAGACCATTGGTGGCAGTAAGGATGTCCAGCTCTTGATTCTTAAATACCGCCTTTAGGGTGTAGATATTTCGGATATCATCGTCTACTATCAAAATCTTTTTTCCTTTCAGCGTATTCGGTAGTTCACTTAAGACCGGCTTATGCTTCGCTGGTTTTTTAATATGCTTTAAGAATAATTCGGTCTCGCGTATAATTCGGTCACCAGATTGTGCTCCTTTCAGTACGATACTCGTATTTCCTAGATCATTAATTTGGTTGATTTCTTCCTTACTCAAATCTCTTCCGGTAAAGACTACGGTAGGGATTTCTTCATGTTCTTTTTTGATATAAGAAAGGAAGTCAAAATCCTTATTGTCTGGTAAACCGATATCCAAAACAATGCTTACAATGTCTTTTCGTTGTAAAATATTTTTGGCTTCCTTGGCAGTATATGCAGGGATAGTAGCCATGCCATGTTTGTCAAATAGGGATCTGATGGCTATACTTTGACTTTCATTGTCTTCTACTATTAATGTAGCACCTTGTTTATTTGGTTGATCCACTAAATGTGAAAAGACCTGGTCCAATTGTTCTTTTTGGATTGGTTTCACTAAATAACTCATAGCTCCCAAATCCATCCCCAATTTGGTATTGTCATTTCCAGACATAATGTGAACAGGAATATCAGCATAGTTACTTGCCTTCAGCTTCTTAAGGATGGTCCATCCGTCCATTATCGGAAGTTGGATATCCAATAGGATTGCTGTTGGATTATAGGCTTCTACATAAGGAAGTGCTAAATCTCCTTGATTGACTACAATACCTTTGTACCCTTGGCTTCTAGAGAAGTCTAGTAGAATTTTTGCAAAGGTTAAATCATCTTCAACTATTAGAATCAAATCATCATCCTTTGTAAAAGTTTCTCTGTCATCTGCAATGATAGTTTGGAATTTTTTGCCCTTTCCGCCAAACTCTGAATTTTCAATGATTTCAGTATTCTTGGCCAACTTCGTTGGGATCGTTTGTTCAGGAAAACTCGACGCTATAGGAGCGCTAGCTTCTATAACTACAGGAAGGAAGACGGTAAAGGTTGAGCCAATATCTACTTTACTTTCTAATCTTATTTCACCACCCAAGTTCTTTACCAATTCTTTGGTAATAGATAGTCCTAGGCCTGTTCCTCCATATTTTCTTTCTGTAGTCCCATCTGCTTGTTGGAACGCTTCGAAAACCTGCGCCAATTTGTCTTGAGCAATACCTATACCTGTATCGGAAACGGCAATTTTCAGAACTTTCTCCTCTTTCAGTAATTTCTCCTCTATAAAGTCTGCTCTAGTAGGAATTAGGTCAATTGAAAATTTCACTTCACCACCTTCATCCGTGAATTTAAAAGCGTTGGAAAGTAGGTTCTTTAGTATTTGTTTTAAGCGGACTGTATCCGTCTCTATGGTTTTTGGAACTTCTGGAGAAAGATGGACCTTATATTCAATCTTGTTACTTTCAGATATTGCGAGGAAAGTGTCCTGCATACTTCTAACGATATCATTTGGGCTAACTTCCTGTACATTGATATCCATTTTACCAGATTCAATTTTCGCTAGATCCAAGACTTCGTTGATCAGTTCCAGTAATTCCGACCCCGATTTGTGAATGATAGATGCAAATTCTAACTGTTCACTTGTTAGTGCATCTTCATCATTATCTTGTAATAGTTGTGACAATACCAAGATGCTATTCAGGGGAGTTCTGAGCTCATGGGACATATTAGACAGGAATTCGGATTTGTACCGACTAGAAACTTCTAGTTCCTCTGCTTTTTGTCTGATAACTTCTCTCGCTTGCTTTAAAGTTTGATTCTGATCGGTTACATTTTCATTTACAGATTCCAGTAGCTGCGCCTTTTCTTCCAATTCAGCATTGGTCTGTGCTAGCTCTTCCTGTTGCACTCTCAGTTCTTCTTCAGAGGCTTTTAAACGAGCTGTTTGCTCCTCCAATTCTTCAGATTTTTTCTGGGTGACATCCAATAGAGCTTCTGTCCTTTGTTTTCCAATGATATTGTGGATGGAGTATCCCAAACCTTTTGCAATCTCGGTAATCACATTCTCCTGTATTTCACTAAAACTCCCAAAGGATGCCAATTCTATCACGCCGTATAATACCTCTTCAAAAATGATAGGTGTAGCTATAATGCTTTTAGGGGCATGCTCACCTAGTCCTGAGCTTATTTTGATATAATCGTCTGGGACATCTGTTATAAGGATGGATTTCCATTCATGTGCAACCTGCCCAATTAATCCTTCTCCTACATTTAATTTATTGGAGATGTTTTTCCTCTTTTTGTAGGCGTACGTACTGTCAAGATATAGATGATAGCCTTTGGTATCTTTATTCTGCATTAAACCAATTTCCAACTTCACTTCTGGATCTTCTTTTCTAAGAAGGTAAATAGCCCCTACATTGGCATTCATTACCTGCGTTAGATAGGATGAGGTTTTATGCAGCAATTCGCGGACCCCTTCTACCTTTCGAGATAAATTATGACCATCGGAAATAGTAGTCTTAATCCAATCTTGTTCTTCACTTTTTTCTACAGACTCCTGGATATTAGCAGCCATATAATTCATTTGCCTTGAGAGTTTTCCAATTTCATCGTTTGTAGAAATGGATAGCCTGACATCTTTTTCTCCATTGGCAATTTTCCTAGATGCCTCAATCAGTTTCTCTAAGGCTGTTGAAATAGAATTGGAAAGCTGAAAACCTATAAAAATTGCAATGATTGGCGCCAAAAGAACTATCAGCCAAATAATTTGAATGGTAGAGGAAGAAGATTCTTTAGCACTTTTGAAATGAATTAAGGCTTGTTGGTCATTGTAAGAGATGAATTCCTCAAAATCTTGTCTGATTCCATCTAATATGTTTTTCCCAACAGCATTTGCAAGTAAAGTTCTCACATCAGATGCAGTTTCCGGAGAATTGTTGATTTCGCCTCTTAGACTAAGTGTTGTATTGGAATTGTTTTGAATACCGTTTGCTACAAGTATTTTCAATTCATTGATAAGCTTTCTGTTTTTTAATGATTGAGCACTTTGAGATGTTAGCTTATCTAATTGATTGGGAATTTGCTTTTTAATAGCCTTGTATTGATCGATGAAATTTGCCTTCCCAGTCAATAAATAGCTTAAATGGGCAGCTTCCATCTTATGCAGATTACTCGATACATTTAGTACAGCAATGGATCCTCTAGAGCTACCTGCAAGCTCAAAGTTCAATGCAATCCTTCTCAAGATGGCATGGATGTCAGCCTGTAGGTCTGATGCCTGATCCTTTGCCAATAACGCATTAAGTTGTTCCCTGAATTCCCCTGATTTGGCTACTTTTCTACCCATTTCAATTTCTGGAATGGCTGCCAAATTCTGCCATTTTTCTACAGATAGCTGAATGGTTCTTAACTTATCTAACTGGCCAATATTGTCCACCAGTAATTCCTTAAGTTCTTTGATGGTTTTATCGAATTCTATTATCCCATTATTGTACGGTTCCAGAAAGTTCTCCTCCCCAGTGATGATAAAACCTCTTTGACCAGTTTCCATATCTACAATCAGCTTGATAAGCTTTTGAGTATTTAGGAGGATCTTAGTGTCTTTCGAAACAACATTCTCAAACATTTGATCTGTGTTGTAGGTATTCACTAATACTGGAATTCCCATCCCTAGTAATAAGATCATGATGGCAAAGAATCCGGACATGATTTTCATCCGAATATTGCTATTTCTAAACCAACGTAGGTTGAAAAGATTTCTCGAATCTTTCTTTGGCTTATTGCTAACCTCGGAATTCAATGAGTTTTCCTTATTGGTGGTGCGTTCCATAGATTAATATATTGATGGTATAAGTACCAGAAAAAGGTTTATTCCTTTATCGGGCTAATTTTATATGCGTCATTTTTAATGTCAATTCTAAAGTTAATTTTTTTTCAATAATATTCATCGTTTTAATTGGAGAGTTGTTCAATTTTAATTGAATACACAAAAATTGCTAAATAAGTTAAATTTGAAATTAGGTTTAATAATAAGTGTAAATCAGTCGGAAAAAGGGAAATTTAAAAGCGCTAAAAGACGAATTCATTCGCATAAAAAAATCCTAGAAATTGCTTTCTAGGATTTTTCCGTTTAGGCTAGTTGGAGTGCATTTTCTACAGGATAAAACTTGATTAAATCGAATTTCATCATGCAATGTTTAGACAATCGACGCTGCACTCCATTGGCGTCAAATATCGATATGAAGGATTATTCAGAGCATAGGTCTGATTACCCAAATGACAATAAGAGAGGTTGAATTTCTTGGTATTAAATGACATACAATTTATCGGCAAAGGGGAGTTGTCCGATGGAGTCACTAAAAAACTGGGCAGCACAAAAAGCCCGAGACGCGAGAGTTCAAATTTCATGAGGGTTAAAATTTAATTCCTATCTAATTTAATAAAAATTTAGTTAAATGCATAGTAATGAGGTGGTTCTTTGAGTGGTTCTTGTTTTGAAGTTAACTATTCCTGTGTGTCAGTTTTCAAATAGAGCAGGAATGAAACATGAATTATGGTATATTGCCCCTTCAAAATATCACCATGCAGTTTTTTCAAATTATACTCTTTTTACTCTTTCCAGGAATATTGATCTGGATGGGGACAAAGAAAATGTTACCAAGTTGGTTGAGTCCAGTAATTCTGTGTTATGCTTTGGGATTGGTACTTGCTAATGTTTCCCTGCTTCCGTTAGATACTAAACTATCACTAACAGTCTCTGAGGCAGCAGTACCCTTATCAATACCATTATTATTGTTCAGTACAGATATCATTCGCTGGTGGAAGAGGGCCAAAAAGGCTGTTATTTCATTTGCACTGTGCGTGGTTGCAATTAGCATAAGTGTTCCAGTTGGTGCCTATATATTTAAAGAGCAATTACCAGATATTTGGAAAATAGGGGCAATGTTGATAGGTGTATATACTGGAGGTACACCGAATATGTCTGCCATAGGATTGTCGCTAGAAGTACCTGAAGCGACTTTTATCGTTTTAAATGCTTCAGACATGGTCTTAGGAGGGGTGTATTTACTTTTCTTGATGACCATAGCGCAGCGTTTTCTAAATAGGTTTTTACCAGCCTATTCTTCCAATGGAAAGGGGTTAGATGAAGCTGAAGTAGAAGCGTCGAATTTAACCCTTTCCGAAAGTATAAAACAAATAGCTATCTGTATTGGGTTAGGAGCCTTGATCCTTGCCATCTCAATAGGTCTATCATTCCTTATTGCAGGAAAAATAACTACTATCATTGTCATGCTAACGGTAACGAGTTTAGGAATATTGGCTTCCTTTAATCGAAAAATAAAAGAGCTAAGCTTAAGTTATCAAACGGGTGAATATCTCTTATTGATATTCTGTGTGGCCTTGGGGTCCTTGGTGGATATTCATGAGCTTTTGAATAATGCTTCAAGCATTTTTTGGTATGCCTCTCTTGCCATGTTTGGTGCAATTGGTATTCATTTTTTACTAGCGCGATTTTTTAAAATTGATACCGATACTGTATTGATAACTTCTGTAGCCGCAATTTATGGTCCTGCCTTTGTTGGTCCTATCGCCAAAGTATTGAACAATAAGGAAATTATATTGACTGGTCTTACCACAGGATTGATAGGATATGCCTTGGGGAATTATTGGGGATTATTCATGGGTTACCTGCTTAGATTATTTCTTTAATTGTCTCATTATTAGTATTATAAATCGTCGAATATTCGCTAACTTATTAAGCTTGTAATATTTAGATCTATTTATATGACTTTTTACTCTAAAAGATTACTACCATCAATAGGAGTGAGGTTGCTAATAATTATACTTTTTATTTGCCCTATTTCTTCAGCTTTTGGACAGGAATCTATCGAATTGTTCCAACTGTATGGCCAATTTTCTCCCAATGTTGAATTTGAAGAAGGTACCGGTCAATCGGATGTAAATGAATTTGGAGTTCGTTTTAGAAGACCGTTCAAAATAGGTGAGAAAAGTTATCTGGTACCGGGTATATTCATGGAACAGTTGGATAGTAGATTATCTTCAGAACATTCAAAGAATACATTTGTATATACCATAAGTCCACGTATCGGATTGCAGACAAAGCATTCTGAAAAATGGTCGGGGAGTTATTTGCTTATCCCCAGGATATCATCGGACTTGAGCGGTTTTGATTCTGATGACCTACAGTTAGGAGGGCTCTTTCTTTTGAATTATACCAAAAGTTCAAATAAAAAATACCAAGTTGGTGCTTATTATAATACAGAGCTTTTTGGGCCTGTGATTCTACCCTTATTTGGTTTCTATTATATCAGTGAAAATAAGAAGTTCGAAGCAGATGTTCTAGCGCCCGTGGCAATGGATATAAATTATGAATTGAGTACCAAAGTAAAAGTTGGTATAAGTTTTTGGGCGAAGGGATCTACCTTCAATTTACATGACTACGGTGAAGATGAAGGAAGTTACTATTTGGAGAAACGAAGTGCCGATTTATTTAGCTATGTAGATTATTCATTTAGTAAAGGTTGGGCTATGCAGGTCATGCTTGGGCAGTCATTCTCTCGGATTTACGAAGTCTATGCAGGAGGAGATAAAGTGGATTTGGCAATTGGTCCTATCAAGGTGGACGATGACAGAATGCTATTAAACATAGATTTGAAAGATAGTATTTTGCTAAAATTTAAATTGATATATCGTATTTCCTTGACCAAAACCTGATTTTACAGATATTTAATGAGATGTTAACAAATAGAATCGTATTTCACCTATTATTGTATACATTATGAATTGTTATAATATTTATTAGAGATCTATGAGATTTGATCAATTCAACACGGTTTGTACTAAGATACAGGCCTTTTTTCTTGCCTTATTTTTTCTGGGTTGTCTACCACATTTTGGTCAGGATTATGTGAATATTCTGAGACTATATGGGCAATATGCACCGGATGCAGAATATGCCGATGAATCAGGAAAGACAGGCTTGTCTAAATTTGGAACAAGAATATTGTTGCCTGTACCCCTTGAAAACGATAAGATATTGTTGCCAGGTTTGTCGATTGAAAAGGTGCAAGGGAAGTTATCCATGGATCATTCCAAAAGTACTACGGTATATACTATCAGTCCTCAGTTAGGGATTCAATTCAAATATGATAAAGATTGGAAAGGGAACTATTTATTGCTTCCTTCCTTGTATTCTGATTTGGAAGAGATTGGGGCAGATGATTTTCAATTGGGGGCAGTGGTTACTTTTTCTAAGACCAAAAGTGAAAATTTCAACTACCTGTTCGGGATGTATGCTAATACAGAGATGTATGGGCTAAATGTATTACCATTGGCTGGATTGTATTATATCAATAAGGCAAAAACCTGGGAGGTTGATATTCTTATGCCGATATATTTGGATGTTAATTACAGATTGAGTGATAAATTGAGATTTGGACTTCAATATTTGGGAAGAGGGACTACGCATAACTTGAATAAGTATGGAGAAGATAGCTCTGGCTATTATCTGGAAAAGGGGAGTAAAGATATTTTCGTTTATGCAGAAATTCCTGTTATGAAAGATTGGGCCCTCCAAGGGATGATTGGCCATTCTTTTGGACGTTACTACGAGGTATATGACAGGGATGAAAAATTGGATTGGGCAATTGGTCCTGTGCTTTTTGGAGATGAAAGGACGCAGGTGAATGGAGAGATTTCAGATGGTTTATTGATGAAGTTTAAATTAATTTATAGGTATCCATTGACAAAATAATTCAAATAAAATATTAATAGGGGGATTTAATAATTTGTAATAATGTGGAGTTTAGCTTGTTGAATAACATTATTTTCATTAAATTACAACAAAGATTATTATTTATATTAGATTATAGGATAAATGTTTTTTGTGTAAATTTGTCCGCAAAATGAAATTATCGTGAAGAAGATTATAATGCTATGCCTCTTGAGTATAGCGTATATAGCAGGGGCGCAGGAGTTAATCACAAAATCAGGAACAACATTGAAAGCAGGGTTTTATAAAACCCATGAAGAGATGAAATTTAACAATCCTTCAGTTCCTTTCAATTATCAAGTAGGGATGAAAAAGGCCTGTATTGAGGAAGATTGTGTTTACCGGTATCGCATTAGAATAGACCGAGCAAAGGCTAAGCAGGTTGGTGAAGTCTATGGTTTTTGTGACGGTGAGAATGTATATGTTCGAATTGCTACAGATGGCTCTTTAGGAAAGAATGTACTTACGCCAAATGATAGGTTTAGTAAATTAGACCATATTGGCCCTTATTGCTTGTATTCCACAAAGCTGAATTCACAAGGTGGGAAAAAAGCAGTACCCGCAGATATGACTACTTTTATGGTGGATTTGATGACTGGTGATCGTAGTAAATTAAATGAAATGGTAGTGGCCAAACTTATAAAGGGAAACCCAAGTTTATTGGCTGAATTTAAAAATACCAAAAGAAAGAAGAGAAGACCATATGGCGAATATGTTATGCGGTATTTCCTTGGTAGAGATTAGTGTTTAGGAATAAAAAAGGAACTCTATTGAGTTCCTTTTTTATTTGGTGAATTTTTAAAAAAGAATAGGATACGTTAAAATTATGTATACATTTGTCTTCTATATGAAGCACATAACAGAAAATAAAGCATTTAGTTTTGAGGCATTTTTCTTTAATAGAAAAACGCAGGCTTAGTTATTGACTTTATTTTCGATTGACAATATTTAAAAGGCCTGGGATTTTTTCCAGGCCTTTTTTGTTTACAACATTAGTATGAACAACCTAGTATCGACATTTAGATTTTTTGGATTCTTCTTTTTTAGAAAAGAAGGGGCGATGTCATGATCTAATTATTAAATAAACAATCATCACTGAGCCTCGTATTATACGAGGCTTTTTTTTGCACTATTATGAACCAAAACACACAACAGAACTTTAGCTTTTTTGGATTCTTCTTTTTCAAGTGGAAGAGCGAGGCTGTGGACTAAATTGAATTAAATTTTTTTTAAAAGCCTCGGTCTACACCGGGGCTTTTTTTTTGATCAAAAGATTATGAAAAAAGTAGCAATACAAGGAATAAGAGGTGCTTTTCATGAAGAGGCAGCCAAAGCATATTTCTATCCCGAAAAGATAGAGATACTCACTTGCCTGAAATTTGAGCAAGTAGTGAATTCAGTGGTTAGCAAGGAAGCCAACTATGGGATAATGGCTATAGAGAATAGCTTAATTGGAGGTATCGATCATACAAAGGAGTTGATTGAGAAGCATCCCGTTGAAATTTGTGGTGAGCAACGTCTTAAAATTTCACTCTGTTTAGGAGGCCTACCAGGCGTGAAAAAAGAAGAACTGTCAGGAGCCTATTCCCAAGGGGAGGCCCTAGGGCAGTGTGCAGGGTTTTTTAGGAAAAATAGAAATATCCAGGCCTTAGAAAGAGAAGACACTGCATTGAGTGCCTTTTTGGTGGCGGAACAGAAGAGGCGTGAATTGGGTGCCATTGCAAGTAAAATGGCACTAGAAAAGTACGGGCTATCGCTTATTGCTGAATCAATTCAAGATAGGCAAGAGAATTACACTCGATTTATAATCATCCAAAAGATATCAAATGAATAGTCAGTCGAAGAGAGTGAATAGTTTAGTAAGTAATTATTTTTTAGAGAAACAGCCTGAAAATACACATTCTAAAGAGGGGGATGTTAAGGTAGATCTAGGTGCGGGTAATCCTGATTTACCTCCCGATAGATGGGTGAAAAATGTATTGAGATCAAGTATTGAAAAACCCAATGCATTTCAGTATTCAGGTTATGGTGCTTTGCCTTCCCTGAAAAAGGCTATTGCTAGCTGGTATCAATTGAAATATGCTATATCCATTGATTCCAAAAGAGAGGTTATAGCCTTGTCTGGTTCAAAATCTGGGATCAATTATATATCTCTCGCTTATTTGAATCCAGGGGATACTGTATTGGTCCCGAATCCTGGATATGCCGTCTATGCTAATGCTGCTATAATTGCAGGAGCTAAGGTTAAATATTTTGATTTGAAGCCAGAAAATGATTGGTATCCAGATAGGGAGCAATTGCAAGAATTGATAGATGATTCCTGTAAAATGATCTGGATCAATTACCCCAATATGCCAACTGGACAGAGGTCCAATGCAAAAGTTTTTAAGGAGATGATATGCTTCGCTAAGCAGCATAACTTACTGCTATGCCATGACAATCCTTATAGTCATGTGTTAAACGATCATCCTGAAAGTATATTTAATTATAGCGGAATTGAGGATAGGGTTTTAGAGTTGAACTCCCTTAGTAAATCACATAATTTGGCGGGAGCAAGGATTGCAATGCTGATAGGGAACCAGGAATTGTTGGCTCCAGTGAATAAGATACAGAGCAATTTTGAATCTGGGATTTTTAGACCAATACAAGAGGCTGCGGCCTTTGCATTGGAGCTTAATGGTGCTTGGGATTCTAGACTACATAAAATATATACTGGTCGTAGAGAGATTGTATACCGCATACTGAAAGAGCTAGGTTGTTACTTTCACCGGAATTCTGTGGGAATGTTTGTTTGGGCTAAGGTGCCAGATGCCTTTGATGATGACAAGGAGTTTTCGGGTTGGCTACAACAGAAGTTGGGACTAACGGTAGTGCCTGGGAGTGCTTTTGGAAGCAATGGATATGGCTATATCCGACTTTCTTTAACCGCTTCAGAAGGACAGTTGAAGACAGTAGAACGGAGCTTCAAGAATTGAAAAACAAACAAACAAAATCAAGAAATTATGCAATCAATCATAGCTAAAAAAGGACAAAATAAGACCAATAATACAATGATAATAGCAGGGCCTTGCAGTGCGGAAACTAGATCTCAAGTTATATTAGCAGCAAAGGAATTGGCAGATCAAAATCTAGATTATTTCAGAGCAGGAATTTGGAAGCCTAGAACTAGGCCAAATTCGTTTGAAGGAGTGGGTGAAATAGGATTGGAATGGTTAAAAGAAGTCAAGGAAAAGTACGGCATGAAATGTTGTATAGAAGTGGCAGTACCAGCACATGTTGAAATGGCGATAAAGGCGGGTATCGATGCTGTTTGGCTAGGTTCAAGAACCACTACTAATCCCTTTGCCGTTCAGGAAATTGCTACTGCGTTGAGTGGGGTGAATATACCTGTTTGGGTAAAAAATCCGATGAATGCTGATTTGAATTTATGGATAGGTGCCATTGAAAGAATTGGCCAGGCAGGAATCGATGAGATAGCCGCTATTCATAGAGGTTTTTCTCACTATGGCCCCTCTGTATATAGGAATGAACCAATTTGGGAAATACCAAGAGCTTTGAAATCGGTTTTCCCTGAGATACCTATCATACATGACCCTAGCCATATCGCAGGAAATACGGATTTAATAGAACCATTAATCTCAAGAGCGATGCAGGAGAATATGGATGGTTTAATGATTGAATGCCATCCAGATCCATCCAAAGCATGGACAGATGCTAAACAGCAAATTCCAAGTCGTAATCTAGGTCAATTGTTGGCAGGTATTAGATCCAATTCACTGCGAGATTTGGAAGCGGAGAATTTGGAAAACTGGAGAAGAGAGATCAATTATCTAGATGAAAATTTGATTCATTTATTGGATAAAAGAGCAAAGTTATCGCTTGAGATTGGTCGATTAAAACGAACGAATAATAAGGCTATTTTACAAGAAAAGAGATGGGGAGAAGTATTGAGTAGGAATGTGGGAATTGCCCAAGAAAGAAACCTAAATGTGGATTATATTTCTCAATTATTTGAGCTAATTCATCAAGAATCTATACGCCTCCAATTAGATAATGTGGACTCAAAACAGTTGGTAAATGGAATGCCATGAATAAAAAATGGTCGATTTATGAAAATAATTAAACTCGCTCAATCACCTGTAATATAAGGTGGTTACGGCTTGTTTTTTTGGTAGTCTTGTGGGTCTGTGAAAAAAATATTTAACATTTTATTCGTTTGAGTTGAGTTTTTAGTTCTAAGTTTGCACCAGAAACGAACGAGAAATAATGATCCAGATTCAAAAAAATATGTGTTGTATGTGCATGTGTAGAAATTACACAGAGGCTTACTATGCATTATGATTTTTTAGATCATAAAATATATTGAAGCCTCTGATTTTATCAGGGGCTTTTTTTTTGTCAAAAATTACAAATCTTTTAGAGATGAGAACAATTTCAGGAATTCAAATACTTACATGCTGTTGCACAATGACTATGTGTTGTTGCAACTGCTGTTGCCTGAAATTGCCGTTTTTAAGAAGATAATCTTCTACAGGATAAAAATTGCAATGCTCTTCAGGTAACTATACTTGAGGAGCATTTTTTTTTTTGCGCTAAATCCGAGCGACATACTAAGCCTATTGGGAGGCTTCATATCTCAAACTTAAATCAGTAACCTAACAGCTTAAAGAGGCATGTTAAAAGTAATAAAAGAGGAGTCTCGATCCGTTCAAAACGATCTAAACTCCGATCAGCCTTTGCGAAGTATTGCAAAGACTGTGAGTTGGAGAATCATTGGAACGATTGACACCATTGGTATTTCCTGGTTGCTCACCGGAGAATTAAGCTTGGCTTTCTCCATTGGATCAATTGAGGTGGTCACCAAGATGATCCTCTACTTTTTTCACGAACGAATTTGGAACCATTTAAAATGGATGCGATGACACCATATGCACAAGTACAATTATTGAGCTCAGCTACTAAGGAATGGAGTATTACAGAGATTCTTACTTATCTCACGGGGCAATTCCCAGGTCAAGTTAGTTTCTCAAGTTCTTTCGGTCAAGAAGATCAAGTATTGACTGATATGATAGCTCAGGAGGGGTTGGAAATCAAGATTTTCACCTTAGATACCGGAAGGTTGTTTCAGGAAACATACGATGTATTCGATCGAACAAAGCGAAAGTACGATTTAGACATCCAGGCTTATTATCCCGCTGCCAAAGAGCTGGGAGAGATGGTGAGCCAGGAGGGACCCAATAGTTTCTATTTTGGCATAAAGGAAAGAAAGAAATGTTGTCGTATCCGGAAATTGGAACCCTTAAGACGGGCCTTAAAAGGAAATAAGATTTGGGTTACTGGACTTCGATCTGGTCAGTCTGCCAATCGGCAAGAATTGCCAAAATTCGAATATGATGAGCAGTTCAAGGTCATAAAGTTCAATCCTTTATTGGATTGGGAATTAGCCGCTGTTCAAGTCTATTTGGAGAAGTATAATGTACCACAGAATAGCTTACATAAGAAAGGATTTGTAAGTATTGGCTGTGCCCCTTGTACAAGAGCAATAGAGCCAGGTGATGACATTAGAGCTGGACGATGGTGGTGGGAAGGTTCCCACAAAGAGTGTGGATTACATAAATAAAGACAAAATGCAAAACAAAGTATTTAAAGCGAATCAACTGGAGAGTGAGTCGGTACATATATTCAGAGAAGTTGTGGCTCAATTTGAGCGTCCTGTCTTACTTTTTTCAGGTGGAAAGGACTCCATAACGTTGGTGAGATTGGCACAGAAAGCCTTTTTCCCTGCAAAGATTCCATTTCCTCTATTACATGTAGATACTGGACACAATTTCCCTGAGACTATAGCTTTTAGAGACAAATTGGTTGAAGAATTGGGATTAGAGTTGATCGTCAGAAATGTACAGGTGGCAATTGATTCTGGAAAGGTTAGAGAAGAAAAAGGAAAATATGCCAGTAGAAATAGTCTACAGACGGTGACACTTTTGGATGCCATCGAAGAATTCAAATTCGATGCTTGTATTGGTGGAGCCAGGAGAGACGAAGAGAAGTCAAGGGCTAAGGAACGTATATTCTCAGTAAGAGATGATTTTGGTCAGTGGGATGAAAAAAATCAAAGACCTGAATTGTTCGATATGTTGAATGGTACCATAGAGTTGGGGCAGAATGTGCGTGTATTTCCAATTTCCAATTGGACAGAACTAGATGTATGGCACTATATCAAGCAAGAGGAATTAGAGATTCCTTCTATCTATTATTCCCATAGGCGTAATACGTTCTTAAGAGATGGGATGATCTGGCCAGATTCAGATTTTATCGTTAAGGATGAGATAGAGTCAGTAGAAAGTCGTCAAGTTCGTTTTAGAACTGTTGGAGACATGACTTGTACTGCTGCGGTAGGTTCTGCTGCGGATAGTATAGATGAGATAATTGCTGAAATCAAACTTTCCACTATTTCGGAGCGAGGTGCCAGAATAGATGACCAACGTTCCGAAGCAGCAATGGAGCAGCGCAAGCAACAAGGTTATTTCTAAACATCAATTTAAACAAAAAAAGCCATGGAGGTTTTAAAAATAGCAACAGCAGGAAGTGTAGATGACGGGAAAAGTACCCTCATTGGTCGGCTGTTGTACGATACAAAATCATTGACTGACGATAAGCTTCAGGAAATTGAGAGAAGTAGTAAAAGTAAAGGGTTTGATTATCTGGATTTTTCATTGGCTACCGATGGGCTAGTGGCAGAAAGAGAACAAGGTATCACTATAGATGTAGCGCATATCTATTTTTCAACAAATACGCGAAGTTATATCATAGCCGATACCCCTGGGCATATTGAATATACTAGAAATATGGTGACGGGAGCTTCTACTTCCACGGTGTCCATTATTTTAATAGATGCTAGAAAGGGGGTGATTGAGCAGACCTACAGACATTTTTTCATCAATCAGCTTTTACAGGTGAAACATGTTATTGTAGCCATTAATAAGATGGATTTAGTGGATTATTCTGAAGAAGTTTTCAAGGAGATAAAGGCAGACTTTGATGCGCTAATCGCTAGGTCAACCTTTGGGAAACAACAGATTCATTTTGTCCCAATTAGTGCTTTACAAGGAGATAATATTGTCTCATCCTCATCCAATACAAACTGGTATGAAGGTGCTAATGTATTGTCCTTACTAGAGTCTATTCCTACAAAGGAAGTGTCCAAGAAGAGTAGAGCAAGATTTCCGGTACAGCAAGTTATCAGACCCAAAACAAGTGCCTTTCATGATTATAGAGCTTATGCAGGAAAATTATATGGCTCTAGCTTAAAGGTGGGTGATGCCATCACTGTTTTACCTTCTAAAACCCAATCTACCATTAAGGGGATTTCCTTTTTTGGTGACCATTATGAGGAAGTGGAAGAAGGAGCTTCAATCAGTCTACAATTAGAACATGATATCAATATAAGTAGAGGAGATATGATTGTGAAGTCCGATGAACTACCAGGGATAGATAAACAGCTAAGAGCTTATGTAGCTTGGTTGGATGTAAAGTCATTGAAGCCAGGTGCTAAATTTATACTACAACATGGTGTCCATAGGGTATTGGCAAGGGTAGAGAAAATTGAAAAGGTGGTAAGTACGGATTTTTCTGGTTCTCTTTTCGGGCAGAAACAGGTAGATCTAAATGAGATTGCCTCTGTATCATTTAAGCTAAATAAGGCGATTTATTACGATGCATACAATGAAAATCCAGGTAATGGTTCATTTATTCTCATCGATGAATTGAGCAATCATACTTCTGGGGTAGGTTTTATCCGATAATTAGAACAAAGAGATGAAAAGTTTTAGAACAGAAATAGAAAATCCGGTTATAGCGAAAGATATCCTAGAATTGGAGCAAAAAATTCATGCCTTTAATTCGGGGGAGATTGATGAGGAGCGTTTTCGGAGTTTGCGATTAGCACGCGGAGTGTATGGTCAGCGACAGCCAGGTGTTCAAATGATCAGAATAAAATTACCCTATGGAAAGGTGACGAGTGAGCAGTTGCATCGAATAGCTGATGTATCTGATAAATATTCTACAGGTAGGTTGCATATTACCACGCGTCAAGATATCCAGATTCATCATGTGAGCTTGGATAGAACCCCTGAGTTGTGGTCCGAATTGGAAAGAGATGATATAACCCTGAGGGAAGCCTGTGGGAATGCTGTGAGAAATATCACTGCTTCAGCAAATGCGGGAATAGATCCTAAGGAAGCTTTTGATGTATCACCTTATGCACAGGCAATGTTTCAATTCTTCTTAAGAAATCCTGTTTCACAGGAAATGGGAAGGAAGATCAAAATTGCCTTCTCTTCCTCAGAAGAAGATACTGCACTGACCTATATCCATGATCTAGGCTTTATACCGAAAGTCAAAATAATCAAGGGTGTTGAACAAAGAGGTTTTAAGGTATTGCTGGCAGGAGGTTTGGGTACGCAATCAAGGCATGCAGATATTGCTCATGAATTTTTACCCGAGGATCAACTTTTACCTTTCACTGAAGGGGTATTGCGTGTGTTCGATAGATATGGTGAACGTTCCAAGCGGTTGAAGGCAAGGTTGAAATTCTTAGTAAAAGAATTGGGGCTCCATGAATTTTTGAAACTTGTTGAAGAAGAGAGATTGGCGCTGCAATTCAAAGAATTTAATGTACTGATTGAAGATACAGTCATAGTACCCTCTTCAGTGAACCTTCCAGCAGTACATATTGAAGATCCAGAGTCATTTGGGATTTGGAAAACAACCAATGTTTATCCACAGAAACAGGAAGATTTATTTGCTATTGGAATCCGGGTTTCACTGGGTGATTTTTATACAGCTAAAGCTAGAGCGCTTGCGGATCTAATTAAGAAATATGGAGCAAATGAGTTGAGGTTTACCATCAGGCAAAACATGTTATTGAGAAATATTCATAAGGACGCTCTTCCTTTTTTCTATCAGGAACTTGATAGGTTGGGTATGGCAAGGTCTGGATATGAATCCGCCTTAGACATTACTTCATGTCCAGGTACAGATACATGTAATCTAGGAATTGCTAGCAGTACAGGAATTGCCAGAGAATTGGAAAAGGTGCTGCATAACGAATATCCAAATTATATAGGAGAAGAAGATATCGCCATAAAGATCAGTGGTTGTATGAACTCTTGTGGTCAGCATATGATGGCTAGTATCGGATTCCAAGGAATGACTTTAAAGTCGGGAGTCAAGGTAGCTCCAGCTCTACAAGTTTTATTGGGAGGTGTAAACAAGGGGGATGGCGCCGGACTATTTGCAGATAAGGTGATAAAGATTCCGAGTAAAAGAGGTCCAGAGGCCTTAAGGTTATTGTTGAATGATTTTGAAAAGAATAAAATTCTAGGTCAGACATTCAGTCAATATTATAAGGTAGAGGGTAGAGGATATTTTAATGAGCTTCTAAAACCACTATCGGAAACGAATAACCTTGAGGACAGTGATTTTATTGATTGGGGGCATGAAAACGCATATAAAAAGCAAATAGGAATTGGTGAATGTGCTGGAGTCTTGATCGACCTTGTCTCCACCCTTTTGTTGGAGAGTGAGGAGAAGTTTGAAGCTGCAAAGGCGGCTATCAAACTAGGTCAATGGGCAGATGGTATTTACCATAGCTATACCGCAATGGTAAATACCGCAAAAGCTGCATTGATAAGCGAAGGACATAAAACCAATACTCAAGTGGGGATTGTGAGGGATTTTGATAAGCAACTTGTAGATACAGGAATCATTCCATTAACTCAAAAGTTGGCAGATACTATTTATCAAATAAATGAGTATCCACCGAGTGAATTTTTTGCCAATACCTACTTGGCAGAAGCGATAGCGATTTACAAAAAGGTAGATAGTTATCGATTAAAACAAGTACAAGATGAAAAAAATAATAAATCCTAAAGTTAGCATCGTTGGTGCTGGTCCTGGTGATCCAGATTTAATTACTGTAAAAGGTGCAAAAGCGCTTGAAAAGGCAGATGTTGTATTGTATGATGCCTTGGTAAATAAGCAATTATTGAATTTGGCGCCTAATGCTCAACATATATTTGTGGGAAAAAGGAAAGGGAAACACAGCTATAAGCAAGAGGAGATCAATCAATTATTGGTGAAATATGCCATGAATTATGGTCATGTAGTTCGATTAAAAGGGGGGGATCCCTTTGTATTTGGAAGAGGGTCTGAAGAACTGGCTTATATCCATAATTGGAAAATCGAAACAGAAGTAGTTTCGGGAATTTCTTCTTCTTCAGCAGTTCCTGCTAGCGCAGGTATTCCGCTTACAAGTAGAGGTGTTTCGGATAGTTTTTGGGTCCTTACAGGAACTACAAGAAAAGGGGAATTGTCACAGGATATTCATTTGGCAGCTCAATCTAATGCTACGGTAGTGGTGTTGATGGGAATGAGTAATCTGGATAAAATCCTTCACATTTTTAAGATGGAAGGAAAGTCGGGTCTACCTGTTGGAATTATTCAAAATGGTACCACGGCTGCAGAAAAAATTGCTATTGGAAACGTTGGTACCATAGCTGGAATTGTTGAGGAGAACCAATTATCATCCCCTGCTATAATAGTTTTGGGAGAGGTAGTAAATGAGCGAAAAAAATTACAATCGTTTATATCTCAATCGCAATTTGATGTTCCCTTAAATTATAGAAACAATTAACGTATTAGGTATGGGAAATAATAAGCTCTATCCTATTTTTTTGAAGGCTTCGAAGTTGGATATTCTAATAATCGGGGGAGGTAAAGTAGCCTTAGAAAAACTGACTTTTCTTCTTAAATCAAGTCCGGATGCTAAGGTTAGTTTACGCGCCAAATGGTTTTTACCTGAAGTGGTGCGGTTGGCGGATAATTTTGGGATTGATATAAAGGAAGAGGCTTATCATTCTCCCCAGCTAAAGGGGCGTCAACTCATAATTGCTGCAACAAATGATCTTGCCGTAAATAAGAGGATTGTATCGGATGCCCAACAAGAAAATATATTGATCAATGTGGCGGATATGCCAGATTTATGTGATTTCTATTTGGGAGGAATTGTGACAAAAGGGGACGTTAAAATAGCCATATCTACCAATGGGAAATCACCCACCTTAGCAAAGCGATTAAGACAATTGTTGGAAGAAGTATTACCAAATGATATTGGCTTATTGGCTGATAATCTCAATCGGTATAGGATGCAATTGAAAGCAGACCTGGATATAAGGGTTTCCAAGTTAAATGATCTTACTGAAGGTTTGTTAAGTAAAAAAGAAAGTTAAAATGATTCAAACAGACATACTAATAATTGGAGCAGGCCCAGTGGGTTTATTTACTGTTTTCGAAGCCGGTTTATTAAAACTAAAATCACATCTCATCGATGCATTGCCTCAGCCGGGAGGGCAATGTTCAGAGATTTATCCTAAAAAGCCCATTTATGACATTCCTGGTTTCCCAGAGGTGTTAGCGGGTGATTTAGTCAATAATTTGATGGAGCAAATAAAACCTTTTCAACCAGGATTTACATTGGGTGAGCGAGCCGAGACGATCGAGAAACAGGAGGATGGGACCTTTGTTGTGACCACCAATAAAGGAACAAAGCATCATGCTCCGGTATTAGTAATAGCGGGTGGATTGGGGTCTTTTGAGCCTAGAAAACCACCTATTGCCAATATAACTGATTTTGAAGATAAGGGGCTAGCCTACTTCATTCGCGATCCAGAAATATATAGAGATAAAAAAGTAGTGATTTCAGGCGGGGGAGATTCCGCTTTAGATTGGTCTATTTATTTATCGGACATCGCAGCTGAAGTCTCTTTAGTACACCGTAGAAAGGAATTTAGAGGTGCTTTGGATTCTGTAGAGAAAGTCGCTGAACTTGTAAAGGAAGGAAAGATTAGCCTACTTACTGAAACTGAAGTAACGGGGCTTAATGGTGAAGAAAAGTTGAGCTCAATTGAGATTACCAGAAAAAATAAGGAGAAGGAGCAATTGGAAGTAGATGCTTTTATCCCGCTTTTTGGGTTGTCTCCTAAGTTAGGACCAATAGCCAATTGGGGATTGGAAATAGAAAAGAACGCAATAAAGGTCAATAATGCGCTAGATTATAGTACAAACATACCTGGGATATTTGCGATTGGGGATGTGAACACTTACCCTGGGAAGTTGAAATTGATTCTTTGTGGATTTCATGAAGCAGCAATAATGGCTCAATATGCCTATAATATTATCCACCCAGGGAAACGCTATGTGATGAAATACACGACTGTCAATGGAATAGATGGATTTGACGGTCAAAAGAAAGAAGCGAAGAAAACAGTGGCAGTAAGCATTTGATGGCTTTCTACCGTTCATTCAAAATTGGATTATGATTCAGATAAAAGTAACAGATAGAGAAGGTAATCTTCATCTATTGGATGGGCCTATCGATATGGGTTTAAACGTTATGGAGTTGTGTAAAGCTTACGAGCTTCCCGTAGAAGGAACTTGTGGTGGTATGGCGATGTGTGCATCTTGTCAGTGTTATGTGCAATCAAATCATGAGCTCCCTGAGATGAGGGAAGCTGAAGAAGAAATGTTAGATCAAGCATTTTTTGTGGCTGACAATAGCAGATTAGGCTGTCAGTTATCGCTTACAAAATCAATGAACGGATTGGAGCTTGAATTGGCTCCAGAATCATACTAATATGGTTAGAACTAAATTAATAAGCATCAACCTTCAAATAAAGGAGGAGGTTGATGCCTTCTCAAAAGGCATGTTTTATGCACTTTTTGACCCAAGCAGATTGGAAGAACTTAAGGACATGTTTGTTCAATTGGCTGCTGTTTTTTCTCCCAAAAGAGGAATAGAAATTTGGAACCTATTTCAGTCTAGATTGGAAAGTATTCAAGAATTGGTTGCGCTAGATGCTGTAAGCATAGAGGCCAATGACCCAGCAGCGAGAAGTCTTGAAGAAGTGTATCTGGCATATCCCGGATTCCAGGCAACGGTATACTATAGATTGAGTCATGAATTATGGAAATTAGGTTTGCCTATCTTGCCACGTATGATTAGCGAATATGCGCACGGACTTACGGGAGTGGATATTCATCCTGGAGCAAAGATTGGCCGTTCATTTTTCATAGACCATGCTACGGGAATTGTTATAGGAGAGACGGCAGAGATAGGGAATGAAGTTAAAATTTACCAAGGGGTTACCTTAGGTTCCCTACAAGTAAAGAAAAGTATGTCAAGTCAAAAACGACATCCATCTATTGGTGATAGAGTGACCATTTATGCGAATGCAACAATATTAGGAGGAGAGACTATAGTTGGTAATAATACAATCATTGGTGCTAATGTTTGGATTACGCAATCTATTCCTTCAGATGCTAAAGTATATCATGAACATACTGCAAAAGTTGTGGTGAAAAAGAATTGAAAAATGTCAAGTTTATTACAGCAAATCGGAAATACACCAATTATTGATATTAGTGCCTTGCAATCCAATCCTAAAATAAAAATTTGGGCCAAGTTGGAAGGAAATAATCCAGGAGGTTCAGTGAAAGATAGGGCCGCTTATAATATGATAAAGTCAGCACTAGAGAGAGGTGAAATCGGTGTAGAAGATCATTTAGTAGAGGCTACCAGTGGAAATACAGGGATTGCATTGGCTATGATAGCAAGTTTATTTAAGCTTTCAATAACCTTGGTAATGCCAGAGACTGCAACTATTGAGCGTATAAAAACGATGAAAGCATATGGCGCTAATGTGGTCTTGACAGCTGCGGATGTTGGAATTGAAGGGGCTAGGGATAAAGCAATAGAGTTTGTCCAAAAGAAGGGATACAAAGGATTGAATCAATTTTCTAATCCAGACAATTGGAAGGCACATTATAAAACTACAGGGCCAGAAATATGGAAAGATACGGAAGGCCAGGTTAGTCATTTTGTTTCGGCAATGGGAACTACTGGAACAATAATGGGAACTTCTACTTACTTAAAAGAAAAGAAGCATGAAATTCAAATAATTGGTGTTCAACCATGTGATGGCAGTAAGATTCCAGGAATTCGTAAATGGTCTGAGGATTATTTACCAGCCATTTTCGATAGTGCTAAAATTGATTCAATTATTGAGGTCTCTGCCGAGGAGGCAAAAGCTACTTCGCAATTGTTAGCCAAGGAGCTTGGGATATTTGCAGGAATGAGTTCAGGAGGGGCTGTTTCGGCAGTTTTAAATTTAGCAAAAGGCTTAAGTAAGGCAACTATTGTAACCGTTCTATGTGATAGAGGTGATAGGTATTTGAGTTCTGATCTGTTTGACTAGGTTAGCTACAAAAAAAAAAGTCCCGACCTATTAAGGTCGGGACTTTTTTTATACTAAGTAGTCCTATTAATTGATTGATCGGATGAACATAATTGATTTCTCATTCATTTTAAGCATCAAACCTCTAGCTGTAATTTCAACAATTTCTAATGAAGTAGTAACTCCATTTTTTCTTGTTAGTACAATAGATGTATTGTCTGCGCTAAATGCCCAATTTCCGCTTTCTTTCTTCCCATTTACTGTAGAGCGGTAAGCTCCATCTTCAGAGAAATTGAAAGTAATTTTTTCAAATGGCTTCTTTTCAGCTTTGTATTCGTTGGATGTAGTAGACTCTGAAGCAATAATGCTTTCAAAAGCCCAATTCCCAGTAACATCATTGTTAGTCTGAGCTTGAGCAAAGAAAAATCCGAAAATGGCTAAAGTAACTGTAAAAAAGAATCTTTTTTTCATCTTGATATGACTTTTTATTAATTAATCCTAGTTTGGAATTGTGCGGTAAGATACTACAAAATTGAAATTTTATATAATTTTGGATAAAGTCTTTTAATTTTCCGACTTTATCTTTTTCTAGTTAGGCCTTTTTGGACTCAATTTTCAATTCACAAAAGTCTTCCAATTGATCTCTTCCCCAATCAGCCATATCATCTAAAATAGGAAGTAAGGATTCTCCCCTTTCACTTAATCTATATTCCACTTTTGGGGGGACTACAGGATAAACTTTTCTAATTATCATGCCGTCTTGCTCCAAAGCTCTTAAGTTTTTGGTGAGCATTTGTTTAGTGATATCGGGTAATAATTTCTGTAATTCACCGAATCTTTTTATTTCTCCTTTTAGTTGTTGAATTATTAATGGCTTCCATTTTCCGCCAATTATGCGTAGTGTTGTACGTAAAGGACAAATATTTTCATGTGAATTTTCAATCATAACTATCAGTATTTCAGCAAAGGTATCTTTTTAGGTACTATTAAATAAAAAAATGACTACTTGTTTAAACAAATACTAAAATCTATTTTTGGACTATTATTTAGAACTATAACGATGAGGAAATTTATAATTGGTATAATTCTTCAGATTATTTTATTAGCATGTCAACCATTCGAAAAGAGTATTAATATGGAGACGAACGACCACAAAAAATTCTCCTGCTCCGTTGAAAGTGGATTATGCACTGAACACAAAAATTCGGAAATTGAAGAAATTCAAATCCAGTCTGTGAATAAAATAACCGTTCTCTATTATACAGATCCAATTTGTTCCGCTTGTTGGGCTATTGAGCCAGAGCTGAAAAAGTTGAAACTTCTGTATGGAGATTATATGGATATTGAATACAGAATGGGTGGGTTACTTCCTAAATGGGAGGGGTTTTCTGATGCTGGAAATGGAATTTCTGGACCGAAAGATGTAGCAGTTCACTGGGACGAAGTTGGTGAGTATTCAGGGATGAGTATAAATGGAGATGTATGGCTAGAAGATCCATTACATTCTTCTTTTCCTCCTTCTATTGCCTTTAAGGCAATGCAAAATCAAGGGTATGATATTTCTATTCGTTTTTTAAGACGGATAAGAGAGATGGTATTTCTTGAAAAGAAAAACATTACCAAAGAATCACATCTTACAACGGCTGTAAAAGATTGTGGTGGAGATGTAAGTCAGTTTCTTAAAGATTATAAAGATCCTGAGTCAGAAGCTGCTTTCAAACAAGATCTGTTGCAAGGAAGAAGAATGGGAGTAGGAAGTTTTCCAACCTTTTTATTTTTAGGCGAAGATGGGAAAGGTTTTAAGATTTCGGGAATGACCCATTTTGACAATTTTGTTCGTGCATTAGAACAAGCACTTGGGGAGAAAACGGTCGCTAAAAATTTGGATTTGGATATAGTTGAATTACTTGAAAACTATCCACTTTTGGCAACCAAGGAATTGGCAGTAATTCTAAATAGGGATTTAAATTCTGTTATGCAGGAATTGGAAATGGCAGAAATTGAAGGAAAGGTTAGAGAGCATATCCATAAATACGGAAGTTTTTGGAGCCTAATAAACTAAAAGATCAAACAAAACAATAATAAAAAAGCCCATCTACTTGTAGTTGGGCTTTTTTTTATGCCTGAGGCTTAGACTGTATGCTCGTCTAAAATGGATTTTAGCTGACTGTAATTGTTTTTTTTAGCGTTTACCTATAGTTGTGTTATTTTGTAGTTAGAAGCCTTTTAAGGCGCTAAAAAAGCCCCTTGCAATATCTGCAAAGGGCTTTTTCAACCAACTAATTAAATCATTATAATTTTTAACTACCGCAGGCTTCACAATCGTCTGGATTGTCAATAGAGCAGGCAATCATATCAGCATTTGCAGCTACGGCTTGAGTTGCTGCCTCAAAATTTGATACTTGTTGTTCGTTCACTACAGGTTCAACTTGAGGTTTAACTTGTTTTTGAACAGTAAACTTAATAGCATCAGCAGCAGATTTTGTACGTAAGTAGTACATCCCTGTTTTCAATCCTTTTTCCCAAGCATAGAAATGCATAGAAGTCAATTTACCCATAGTCACATTGTCCATGAATAAGTTCAGTGATTGAGACTGATCGATAAATACACCTCTATCAGCAGCCATGTCGATGATGTCTTTCATCTTCAGCTCCCAAACGGTTTTGTACAGTTCTTTGATATTATCTGGGATATGTTCTATATGCTGAATAGATCCATTTGTACGAATGATTTCATTTTTCAATTCCTCATTCCATAACCCTAGTTCAACAAGGTCAATCAAAAGGTGCTTGTTTACAACAATAAACTCTCCAGATAATACTCTACGTGTATAAATATTGGATGTATATGGTTCGAAACATTCGTTATTCCCTAAGATCTGAGAAGTAGAAGCTGTAGGCATTGGAGCCAATAGCAATGAGTTTCTTACCCCGTGTTCTTTGATTTCTGCTCTAAGTTCTTCCCAATCCCAAAGACCACTTAGATCTTTTTCATCAACATTCCACATGTTGAATTGGAATTTCCCTTCCGAGATAGGAGAACCTTCATATGTTTGATAAGCGCCTTCAACAATAGCTAAATCCTTAGAAGCTTTTAGTGATGCATAATAAATAGTTTCAAAAATGTCCTTATTTAACTGCTTTGCTTTATCAGAGGTAAAGGGCATACGCATCAAGATAAATGCATCTGCTAAACCTTGAATACCTAATCCAACTGGTCTGTGACGCATATTGGAATTTCTAGCTTCAGGTACTGGATAATAGTTTTGATCGATAACCGAATTAAGGTTTTTAGTCACCTTATACGTAATATCGTATAGTTTTTTGAAGTCAAACTTACCATTCTCAATAAATTTTGGAATGGCAATAGAAGCCAAATTACAAACGGCAACTTCATCTGGAGCAGTATATTCTACAATCTCTGTACAAAGGTTAGACGAATAGATTGTACCTAAGTTCTTTTGGTTAGATTTTTCGTTACAAGCATCTTTGTACATCATGTACGGGGTACCTGTTTCGATTTGTGATTGAGTCACTTTCTCCCAAAGATCTCTTGCCTTAATCGTTTTCTTACCTTTTCCTTCAGCCTCGTATTGAGTATATAAAGCCTCGAATTTTTCGCCATAAACATCGGCTAAACCAGGACATTCACTTGGACTCATTAGTGTCCATTCTCCATTTTCCTTTACGCGTTGCATGAATAAATCTGGAATCCATAGTGCATAGAATAAATCTCTAGCTCTCATTTCTTCCTTACCATGATTTTTCTTTAGCTCTAGGAAATCAAAGATGTCGGCATGCCATGGTTCTACATAAATAGCGAACGAACCTTTTCTTTTTCCACCACCTTGATCTACATATCTAGCCGTATCGTTGAATACTCTCAACATTGGAACGATACCGTTTGAGGTTCCATTTGTTCCACGGATATAAGATCCTTTAGCACGGATATTGTGGATCGATAATCCAATTCCACCTGCAGATTGTGAAATCTTAGCACACTGCTCTAGTGTTGAGTAAATACCTTCAATACTGTCATCCTTCATGGTTAAAAGGAAACAAGAAGACATTTGTGGCTTAGGTGTACCAGAATTGAATAGGGTAGGGGTGGCGTGTGTGAAATACTTCTTAGACATAAGGTCATAAGTAGCAATAGCTTCATCGATATCTTCTTTGTGAATACCGATAGCCACACGCATTAACATATGTTGTGGACGTTCAACAATATTCCCGTTGATACGCAATAGGTAAGAACGTTCCAATGTTTTAAATCCGAAATAATCGTAACTGAAATCACGGTCATAAATAATCGCTGAATCCAATATTTCAGCATTATTCTGAATGATCTCATATACATCATCAGCAATAAGCGCTGATGATAATCCTGTTTTTGGATTTACATATTCATGGCATAAGGCCATGGTTTGTGTAAATGATTTCTTAGTATCCTTATGTAGGTTAGAAACGGCAATTCTTGCAGCCAATTGTGC
>CAJXXR010000026.1 GCA_913063375.1 uncultured Flavobacteriales bacterium
GAAAAGGGGTAGAAAATATATTGGCATAACCTATAGATACAATTCGCTTAATTATCATTCAAGGTTTGTTCAAAATGATTTGTCGGGAGATATGCACAGTATCTCAATTAGCTTTGGAAACCTTCAAAGTCATGAAGAGTATATGGGTAGAATGCTAAGAAGATTTTCATTTTGGTAGTTATATGAGGGGGTGGAAATTTTAGTATTCCATCCGTATAATAGTCTAAGAAAGCCCTTTCAGTTTGGAAGGGCTTTTTTCTGGTCTTATTTTCAAAGATATTTTTTGGTTTCAGTATACCCCTTTACAATTCAGGGATTTGATTTATTGGGGGAGAACTAGCTTTTCTGTACTTTACCATTGTCAATATTGCAACTGTGATTATCACAGATACTTGCCCAAGTAAAAATCCGATATTGTCATTCCCTATGCTCGAAATACTTAAAAAGCATAAAATCATTACAATCTTTTCAAATAGGTTTAGTGTTCGCCAGTATTTTAATCCTATTATAATTGTAGCACTCCAGTATCCCCAAGTAATCATTGTAGGAGTGGCAATAGGTATGTTATATTCTTCACCTTGATTAAAAATGATGCATACCAGTCCTCCAATAATCGTTGACAATAAAATCAATCCGATCAAATCTTTCTTTTTTACTTTATTTTCAATTATAAATCCTGTTAGTATTATTACCAGAGAATTTTGAATCCATGTTGATAATCCGCCTACATATAAAGGGTAAGTTATCAATCGATACCAATTTAGAGGTTCTGATAAATTGGATGGGTATAACAAAGCCATCTCCCTCAGTTCTGGAATCAAAGAAAACAAAATATTAGAAATGAATAATATCGAAATTAAAATCAATGAAATCTTTGGTCGATTGGTTTTTAAGTAGGTCTTCATAAGTGTTATTTCTCTGGCCTCTCAATTTGGGGACAAATTATATATTGGTTTTAATGGCTCGGTGCCTCAGAGTCCTCGGTGAGTGACTCTGAGGGGGTAAGATTTCATGTCTATTCATTGAGGATAGGTAAAAATCCGTTTTCACTTAACGCCCTATATATTCCTTTTAGCAATATTATATTTTTGAAACTAATGATGTATTTTCTGGAACCATCTTTTTCTGAGGTTATTAAATTTTTATCGCGAAGACTTTTAATCTGCCTTGATATTTCTGAGCTATGTTTGCCAGGGAAAATATCCTTAATGTCTTTTGACTGAAATACCTGTTTCTTTATCGCAACCTTTAAGATCTTGAATTCGGTCTCATTGATATTTCCATTTTCCTTTGAATACTCCAC
This sequence comes from uncultured Flavobacteriales bacterium, assembly GCA_913063375.1. Lineage (GTDB taxonomy): Bacteria > Bacteroidota > Bacteroidia > Flavobacteriales > CAJXXR01 > CAJXXR01. The sequence goes on from CAJXXR010000026.1 coordinate 1,304, forward strand.
TGCCTTGGTCAGAATGTTTTGACTTAAATAATCATAATTTAAAAGTTTATCTATTTTCTCTATTTCGCTTTTTAACCCACTTAATACATATTCTGACCACTCTAAAATTCCCTGTTTGGTTCCAGTGTCTGCTTTAGATAAGTATTTATAATATAAATCTCTATCAGTACAGAATATGGCGGTTGGGTTAACTATTCTTCCTAAATTCACATTAAAGCCTTGTTTAACGAGCATAGCATATGTAAATAGTCTGACAGTTCTTCCATTTCCATTAGCGAAAGGGTGAGCCCAAACAAATCGATGATGGGCAATTGTAGTCTTTAATAAGTCATATTTGGACGAATGATCTGTATTAATGAAATTGAATAATTCATCCATATATCCTTCAACTTGATATGGTGCTGGAGGTTTATGTAGTGATTGTGAAATACTAATTTCGGTGTTTCTGTAAATTCCAGGTGTTTTATCACCTTCTCCTTTTGGAGGCGGAGTTAATCCTTTAACGATGTGCTTATGAAGTTCGCTGGTAAAAAACCTATTAATATCAATATGGTCAATATTATCATCAATATATGACATTGACTTTTCGATATTTTTTATCTCTAGAATGTTCTCATCAATAATTTCCTCTTCCTTACTTTGATTTTCAATATAGTCCGTGATTGTTGTGTTATTCCCTTCAATTCTAGCAGATCCTAAACTTTCAAGAGTATGAAAGATTCGTTTTAATTGAAAGAAAATTGTTGGATGTGTTGATCCCCCTAATTCCTTTCTTCTTAAATGATCCAAATCAATAATTAAATCGGTAATTGTTGACCCAAAATCTGGCTCTATTAATTCTAAATTGTAATGGGTAAACTTTGCCATTATTTAATATTTTTCAATTGTGTATTTAACAAATATATAAAAAAACATATCCAAACTACCTGATTTTAAAGGAATATGAAATGTACATGAAATGTATTCAATTAACATGTCGGGAAAATGACAATTAACAAAATTCTAGGGATTTTATTGTTTATCTCCTTAAAATAATGTGAAGTTGTCTATCTACTTGTTACCTGTAAAGGTTGTAAGAGGAAGCAGGTATGCTTGGTGCTTAGTTTAACCCTGCCTTTTGATAAGTGAACTACCCAGCCCTTAAAATAGTCATATAGATTAGATTCCTCAATGAGAGGTAACCAGCGGTAACAGGTAAATGTGACAAAGTAAAAGGACTGCTTTCTGAAATGAACAATATGTGTAGCCATTTGATGAAGCTAGGTGAAAAAGGACTTCATTGTTGGTCTTAATGGCTCGGTGCCTCAGAGTCCTCGGTGAGTGACTCTGAGGGGGTGGAAGAATTATAAAAGCCCTTCTGTTTTGGAAGGGCTTTTTTGCGACATTGATTCTGGTATGAGTAAAGGCGGATTTTTTATTTTACATTTTTTGGTTTAATTTCTTCGAAGCTTTCATTAGTCCACCTCACATCAGGGGGAGTAGGTGGTTTAGTTTTTTCATCTTGTCTCGTTGTTTTTTCTTCTTGTTTCGTTGTTGTTTGTTCCTGAGTCTTTCTTTTTTTCATAGTATTTGGATTTGAGATTAAAGTGTCAACTTCCGTTATAGGATTAATTGGTTGGACAGTTGGATCATGGTTGGAAATGAGTTCAAATTTTTGCACGTTGGATGGCCTATTTGAAAAATTATAAATGAATGGAATAGAGCATAATAGTGTAGATGTTAAGCAAACTACGGTCCATCTTTTTGAGATGAAAATTAAACCGAATTTCTTGTCATTTACTCCCATGTTATTATCAACAATCATTACAAAAATGTCTAATAAATATTCTTTAAACATATCATTGGCTTCTTCTTCAGTGTCGTAATGTGTTAATAATTCGTTATAATATTTATTGAGTACTTTAACTAATGGGATTCCGCAATATTCGTTTGAACTTCTAAATTTTACAAAGACTCTAATTAAAAAGTAAGCTGATATTAGAATGCTTATTATTGATATAAAAATTAAACCAAAGAATAATAAATTTAAATTATACTCTAGCTTTAATTCTAACTTATAATTGGTAATAAAGTAGAAGATGCCAGCTGAAAGTGCTGAAATTATAGCAATAGGGATGTTCAAGGAGTTGTTTACAAGATGTCTTCTATCATTTTCTTTGTGAAATAAATCTTTATAAAATTCTAATTGATCCATTAAAGTAGTTGAGTTGAAAAATTGGATTAATAATTAATATAGGGCTTAAACATTTAATTTGGCTGTAATGTACGAAGAGTTGTTAACTAAATCAATCCCTGAATTCTGGTATATTTTGTTAATTTTTTTGTTCGGATTGATTGGAAAAATCACTGAATTCAGGGATTGTATAGGTTAATCTAGGATAGTATATTGGTCAATCATAATATTAAAAAGGAGATACGAATAGATGGGTAAATTTTTAACTGGAAAATCACTTAGTGAAGCAGTATATGATATTATATGGAAGGCAGAGGGAACCCCGCTACCGCCAGTTTCCCAACTGGTGGTCAGTAGTATTCAGAATAAACATCAGAATAAAAAACCAATCACAAAAAAAGCCCTTCCAATCTGGAAGGGCTTTTCTAATCTATAATCTATCAAGTATCTCACTCTTAAACCTTCTCCACCGAAATAACAACACTCTTAGAAGCCGGCGTTTTAGCCGTATGCGCAAACTGATCCAGCGGAACTAGCACATTCGTCTCCGGATAATAGGTAGCACAGCAACCCACCGGAATAGGATAAGAAAGGGCAATAAATTTATCCGCCTCTCTACGTACCCCGTTGAAGTCAGAATACAAGTTCAGCACATCTCTTTCACGGATACCCTGTGCTTCCATATCAGCGGCGTTCATCAAGATAACCCTACGCTCGTTATAGATACCTCTATATCTATCGTCCATTCCATAGATAGTGGTATTGAACTGGTCGTGACTACGGATAGTCATCATCAGCAATTCACCCTCCTTTAGTACCTTGGTTGGCATTTTATTGGCAGTAAATAAAGCCTTACCAGAGGTAGTAGTAAAGTTCCCCTCTCTAGGACCGTTCGGTAGGTAGAAACCAGCTTTTTTCTCCAGCTTTTTATTGAAATCGTCGAAACCAGCAATCACCTTAGAGATGTCCGTACGGATATGGCTATAGTCCGCTTCGTATTTTAGCCAGTCTATTTTTGTTCTACCCTTTAGCGTGGCAGCAGCAATATTGGAAACAACACTTACCTCAGATCTTAGATCATCCGAACAAGGGTTCAAAACACCCTTTGTAGCATGCACTACACCCATGGAATTTTCTACAGATTGGATTTGCTCACCAGAGTTCTGAACATCCTTTTCTGCTCTACCTAAAACAGGAAGAATCAAAGCCTCTTTACCTGTTATAAGGTGCGATCTATTTAGCTTGGTAGAAACATGCACCGTAAGGTTCATGTTTTGCAAAGCAGCAGCCGTATAATTCGTATCAGGAGCAGCAGAAAGGAAGTTTCCTCCCATACCAATAAATACCTTCCCCTTTTTCTCGTACATCGCTTTGATGGCATCTATTACAGAATAGCCATGAGCCGTTGGTGGTTTAAAACCGAATGCCTTTTCAATGCTGTGTAATAATTTTTCAGGTGGATTTTCCCAGATACCCATGGTGCGGTCACCCTGTACATTGGAATGCCCACGTACCGGACAAGTTCCAGCACCTTCTTTCCCAATGCTACCTTTCAGTAACAGTAGATTTACTAATTCACGGACATTGTCCACTCCATTTTCATGTTGTGTCAATCCCATGGCCCAGCAAATAATGATACGCTCATTTTGCATCACCATTTCAGCAGCTTCCGCTACCAGTCTTTCACTCAGTCCAGTTGCTTTTACGCAATCTGCATAGTTATATTTTTTTAGGTCAGCGATAAAGTTATCGTAACCAGAAGTTTTATCGTTTATAAATGCATGGTCGAAAACGCCCCCTTGGCTTTCTTCCCTTTCCAACATTTTGAGCATGATGGCCTTTAGTAAAGCTACATCACCATTGATGGTTACGGGTAAGAATAGATCCGTAAGTTCTGTTCCTCCAGTCAGCATTTTCATTGGTCGCTGTGGATTTACAAAAGTCGTAAGTCCAGCCTCTGGAAGCGGGTTGATCGTCATGATCTTCCCTTTGTTTTCCTTGCACTTTTCCAATGCAGACAACATCCTTGGATGGTTGGTTCCTGGGTTTTGCCCAATCACCATTACTAAGTCAGCCTTGTATAAATCGTCTAGTGTTACAGATCCTTTTCCTATACCCAGCGTTTCTATCAAGCCTGCACCACTGGCTTCATGACACATGTTTGAGCAATCGGGAAGGTTGTTGGTCCCGTATTCACGCACAAACAATTGATATAAGAAAGCAGCTTCATTGGTGGTTCTTCCAGAAGTATAAAAGATCGCTTCATCTGGGTGGTCTAAATCATTTAGATGTTTTGCAATTTTTTCAAAAGCACCCTCCCAAGAAATAGGCGTATAGTGTGTAGCACCTGGCGTCAAATATAGCGGTTCTGCCAAACGACCAGATTTTCCTATTTCGAAATCAGATTTTGCCGCCAATTCATCTACAGAATATTGTTCGAAGAAAGGTTGCCCAATGGTTTTGTTTTGAACCTCCTCTGCCATGGCTTTGATCCCGTTTTCACAGTATTCGGCCATAGTCGCACGCTCATCATCTGGATCTGGCCAAGCACAACCCGGGCAGTCAAAACCACCTTTTTGGTTCATGGCCGACATCACCTTTAGGACATCACCGGTATCCATATACTTGTTCACCTGGTCCCATACCGCTTTTAGAGAACCTACTCCTACGGCTGTGGTTTTTGGTGCTGTTTTTTTGAGCTCGCTGAATTCTTCAGGCGTATGTGCCTGATCGATTTTTTTGTACTGCATGGTGGTGAATGTCTAGCTAAATTTTTGTTGTGGCAATGAATGTCAAATATAGCGGATTTCCCCCTAAAAATCTTGGTATTGACCTGTTTTGATGCTTTTAGCGCAAATTTTTAACGAATTTATTCAGAATTGGGCCAAGAGCTAACATTAGTCATATTAATTCATTGGGTACTTCCCTAGCTTTGTTTGTTTTCTGAAAAAATCATAACAGCAATAATTTATCACCATACTATGGCAAATAAGAATATCAGAACGCTATCCTCCCGTAAAGAACTCGACGAAAATCTCTTCGAGGAAATTGCGGTATTAGCGAAGAAAGGAGCTGAAAAGGAAGAATTTCAAGATTTGGCAAAGCGTTTTTTAATGGACGATTCAGTCGTCTTGGGAACCGCCTCATTTTATGATTTTTTAAAGCCAGAGAATAGAGATAAAAAAGTACATGTTTGTTCAGGAACAGCCTGTATGGTTGCGGGAACACAAGATAAACTACGCGACAGCCTAAAAGGACAATTTGATGAATCCGAAATAGGACATGCTGCCTGTGTAGGGCGTTGTCATAGCAACAGTGCAGTCATGTACAATGACGAGACCTATACCTTATCTAGCGATGCAGAAGTATTGACGATAAAGGAAAAAGGAGCACAGGAAAATAGCTATGCAATAGATTGCAATACTACACCAATATTAACGGGGCCTATAGCATCTGTACCCGCTTTTTATGGCTTACTAGAAGCCTTCAAAAGAGATGCTGCAAAGGTGATTGCTGAATTGAAAGTATCCAATTTACGTGGTAGGGGTGGTGCAGGTTTTCCATTCTATTTCAAATTGGATGCCGTTGCGAAAGAAGTCGCAGATCAGAAATATATCGTTTGTAACGCAGACGAAGGAGATCCAGGAGCCTATTCGGATATGTATTTGATGGAGCATCAAGCCCACAAAGTATTGTTTGGAATGATGGTAGCGGGACAGGCAGTTGGTGCAGATACCGGTGTATTATATATAAGAGGAGAATATCCAGATTCAATCCGAAAAGTTCAGCAAGCCATAGATGAGCTAAAAGAACTGGGATTGATACATGGGTTTAGATTTAAGATCATACCAGGACAAGGATCGTATGTTTGTGGTGAAGAGACAGCCTTGTTGAATTCCATAGAGGGATTGCGTCCTGAAGTAAGAGTACGTCCACCGTATCCAGCACAATATGGCTTGTATGGAAAACCAACCGTATTGAGTAATGTAGAAACCTTTGCCAACCTACATTGGATTTTGGAAAATGGAGGACAAGCCTATGCTGATTTAGGGAGAGGTGCATCTACAGGAACCAAATTGGTATCCTTGGATAGTTTCTTCAATAGACCGGGGATTTTCGAAATCGAAATGGGAACACCCTTACGAGAGATATTCCATATATACGGGAAAGGCTATAAATCGGAATTGAAAGGATTCCAGATTGGAGGACCGCTAGGAGGAATCGTACCAATGTCAAAAATTGAAGGCCTTACCTTGGACTTTGAGTCACTGAATCAAAATGGATTCTTATTGGGGCATGCAAGTGTGGTATCTATACCTGCTGATTTCCCAATGGTGAAATTCCTAGAGCACCTATTAGAATTTACAGCAGAAGAGTCTTGTGGAAAATGTTACCCATGTAGAATCGGATCGCAAAGAGGATTCGAAATGTTGGTAAAAGCACAAAAAGAAGCCTACAAAATAGATAGAACCTTATTCGATGATCTTATGGAGACCTTGGAGATTGGTTCATTGTGTGCATTGGGTGGAGGAGTTCCTTTACCTGTGAAGAATGCACTGGAGTATTTTGATGAGGAGTTGAAAACATATTTTGAATAAGGGATCTATGAAGGCATATATCGATAATATAGCATACGAATTCAAGTCAGAGGAGACGATATTGGATTTCGTACGAAGAATAGAAAGTGAAAATAGTATACCTACCCTATGTCAAGATGATAAGCTAGAGAATTTCGGCTCGTGTAGAGTCTGTTCTGTAGAGATCGCAAGGGAGAAAGACGGCGCAACCAAAACGGTGGCTTCCTGTCATACACCTGTAGCAGAAGGGTTGTATATCTATCCAAATACACCGCAGATAGAAAAGCTGCGAAAGAATATCATAGAACTGGTATTGACGGATTATCCAGCTGATAAACTAGATGCGCCAGAAGGAAAAAAACGAACTGAATTCCAAGAAGTAATTGCGCAGATTGGAATTCCAGAAGTGCGTTATCCGAAAGGAGAAGATCATTTGGATATACCAAAGGATACTTCCCATCCATACATCAAGTCAGATTTGGCGCAATGTATCAATTGTTTCCGTTGTGTAAGAGCCTGTGAAGAGGTACAAGGGGAGATGGTATTGGCGATGTCTGGTAGAGGTTTTGCCAACCAGATTATCAAAGGTTTTGATACTACTTTCGATTTGTCCGACTGTGTTTCCTGTGGTGCTTGTGTTCAGACTTGTCCTACAGAAGCACTTTCGGATAAATTTACTACCAAAACCCTGATCCCAGATGAGGTGGTTCGTACTACCTGTACCTATTGTGGTGTAGGTTGTCAATTGGACGTTAGTGTTATTGATGGAGAGATTAAAGGAATTCAAGCGCCAGAAACGGCGGAGGTAAACATGGGTCATACTTGTTTGAAAGGACGTTTTGCCTTCCAATTCTACAACCATCCTGATAGGCTGAGAGAGCCATTGATTAAAAAGAATGGGAAGTTTGAGGAAGTAAGCTGGGAAGAAGCCTATGACTATATCACAGAGAAATTAAATACCGTAAAAGAAAATTACGGTAAGGATGCAATTGGTTTTATTTCTTCATCCAGAGCAACGAATGAAGAAAATTACCTGATGCAGAAAATGGCACGTGTCACCATCGGGAATAACAATATTGATGGATGTGCAAGAGTTTGTCACGCACCAACCGCTTTTGGAATGCAAAAGGCATTTGGAACGGGTGCTGCAACCAACTCTATTGAGGATCTGAAATTGACAGATGCTATCTTGCTATTTGGTGCCAATCCAACGGAAGCGCATCCAGTAACAGGGGCAAAAATCAAGCAAGCCTTTATGAAAGGGGTGACCTCTATAGTCGTGGATCCAGTAAAAACTACTTTGGCTAAGTTAGCACAGTACCATTTGCAACTAAGACCAGGGACCAATGTAGCAATCCTTAATATGATTGCGCATTATATCATTAAAGAGGGCTGTGTAGATACTGAATTCATCAAGTATAGAACAGAGGCTTATGAAGCGCTGAAAAATCATGTCCTAGATCTAGACATGGATGAGCTGGAAGAGCTTACAGGTGTTTCAAAAGCATTGGTTAGAGATGCTGCTTTGGCTTATGCTAATTCGGATTCTGCTATGGAATTCCATGGGTTAGGAGTAACGGAGCATTACCAAGGTTCTAAAACCGTGATGTTATTGTCCAATCTTGCCATGATGACAGGGAATGTCGGTAGAAATGGGGTAGGGTTAAATCCATTGAGAGGACAAAACAATGTGCAGGGAGCGGCCGATATGGGTGTTCAGCCACATCAAGGTGCTGGATATATGGATGTGAATGATCCAGAGATTCAAGCCTACTATGCCGATAAATATGGTGTAGAAAAAATGCCAACAAAAGAAGGGCTTAAAATCCCAGAAATGATAGAAGGTGCCATGATGGGTACGTTCAAAGCTATTTGGATCATGGGTGAAGATACCATGATGACAGATCCGAATTCAAATATGATCCGTACGGCTTTCGAGAAGTTGGATCTGATGGTAGTTCAGGAGTTGTTCATGTCTGCAACAGCTGAAATGGCGGATGTAGTATTGCCTGCTTCTTCTTATTTCGAAAAGAACGGAACCTTTACCAATGGGGAACGTCGAGTTCAACGCGTAAATAAGGTAGTGGAGCCAATAGGGAATAGTAAGCCAGATGGTCAGATTGTGATCGATATGATGGCTAGATTGGGTTATACGCAACCTACAGGCCCTGTTTACGATGCTGCTAAGGTGCTTGGAGAAATATCTGAAGTTATACCGTTTATGAAAGGGGTAACCTGGGGTCGTTTAGGAGAGAATGGTTTACAATGGCCAGTATCCGAAGACGGGGTAGATACTAAGATATTACACGAAAAGGAATTCAAGATAGGAAAGGGGATATTCCATCATTTCGATTTTGAAGAAACACCTGAATTGGTAGAGCACAGAGCGAAGTATCCATTTATATTGACCACTGCCCGTCAGTTGGAGCATTATAATTCTGGAACTATGACCAGAAGAACGGATAACCAAAAATTGTCACCTAGTGATTATTTGGAGATCAATCCTATGGATGCAGGACCAAAAGGTATTAGCGCTGGAGATATGGTACGTATTTTCTCTGATAGAGGAAGCGTAAATATCCCTGTGAAATTGAATTATTTGGTGAAGAAGGGTGTAGTGAGAACGACCTTCCATCAGCCAGATGTCTTTATCAATATAATAACAGGAGATGTTGGAGATAAAGAGACTATGACACCAGAGTATAAGGTAGTCGCAGTTGATTTTGAAAAGATATAAGTCTATATGAAAAAAGTCCCATCAAATATATTTGATGGGACTTTTTTATGTTTAGGTGACATTTATAATGTCTATTTTCCTTTCGTTGAATGTTATGCTTTCTCCTTTTTGTTTTCCAATCATAGCATGTGCTATGGGAGAGGCGGCTGATATAGCCATATATTCTTTGCCTTCATAGTCTAGTTTCCCAATCCCAATGGAGATATAGAAAACCCCAATGGAGGTATGCACCAATGTTCCTAGATGTACATTGTCGGCAGAAATATCGTCGAGGTGAATCCTATAAAGTACTTCTTGTAATTGCAAGGTATTCACCAGTTGCTCCGAGCGCTTCTCTGTTTCTAGTTGAAGCATTGCACGTGCCGTCTCATGTTTATCACCAGCTGAACTTTTACTTTCAACCGTTAAAGCTTCTCTTGCATCTGTGATTGCTTTTCGTATTAAATCTAGTTTTTGTTGAACGGATTCAATACAAAGGGCATGAATCTTATGTTTTAATGCGGGTGAAAATCTCATAAAAATAGTGTTACAAAGGTAAAGTTACGGATATGATCTGGGCTTTTGAAATTAATTTCGGATTTATCAGATGGTTTAATGCTGTTTTTATTTTTGTTTCTAACTGTACTGAAAATGCGGCTATGACTGTATTTTCAGAGGGGAATATTTTAAGATTTAAAGACCGTGTTTAGGTATAAATGTAGGGCTATTAATTTATTTTATAAAGCATGTAAAAATAATAGCATTTGTACCGTTAAAATGTTCGATTATTTCGGAAATTTGTGCTTCCAATTTCTAACAAGTAAATAGTAGGAAAAATGGCAGACCAAAAGAAAGCAAAATCAGCGTTAATATCGGTATTCCACAAGGATAATTTAGGACCGATCATTGAGAAACTACACGAGCAAGAGGTAGTTCTATATTCCACAGGTGGAACACAGAAATTTATCGAGGATTTAGGTATTCCTGTTATTCCTGTAGAGTCACTTACAGGTTACCCTTCTATTCTTGGTGGTAGAGTAAAGACATTACACCCAAAAGTATTTGGAGGTATTCTTTCAAGAAGAGATGATGCTGGTCACAATAAAGAAGTTGCAGAATTCGAAATCCCAGATTTGGATATCGTAATTGTAGACTTATACCCATTCGAAGAAACAGTTGCTTCAGGAGCTGAAGAAGCTGCAATCATCGAAAAAATTGATATAGGTGGTATTTCTCTTATCAGAGCTGCTGCTAAAAACTACAGAGATGTAATGATCGTTTCTTCTATGGAAGATTACGATGAGTTCTATGCTGTACTTAATGAAAACAAAGGAATCACGACCTTAGAGCAAAGAAAGAAATTTGCGATGAAGGCGTTTAAAGTTTCTTCTCATTACGATACACAAATCTTCAAGTACTTCAACCAGGACTTCGAAGAGATGGCATATAAAGAAAGCATCACTACTTCTGAAGTGTTGCGTTACGGAGAGAATCCACACCAAAAAGGAGTTTTCTACGGAAATATGAACGAGATCTTTGACCACTTGAATGGGAAAGCAATTTCGTACAACAACCTATTGGATATAGATGCTGCTGCAACTTTGATCTCAGAATTTGAGGGAATAACTTTTGCGGTATTAAAGCACAACAATGCATGTGGTCTAGCTACTAGATCAACGGTATTGGAAGCTTGGACTGATGCACTAGCTGCAGATCCTGTTTCTGCATTCGGTGGTGTTTTGATTTGCAATACTGAAATCGACTTAGCAACTGCTGAAGAGATCAACAAAATATTCTGTGAGGTAGTCATTGCTCCTTCTTATAATGAAGAGGCTTTAGCATTATTGTGTGGAAAGAAGAATAGAATTGTTCTTCGACAAAAGAAAACAGTTCTTCAAGACAAGACCGTTAGAACGGTATTGAACGGAGTATTGGAACAAGATAGAGATTCTGTTACAGATCAAATTGCTGATATGAAAACAGCTACTACGCTTGCTCCAACAGAAGCGCAATTGAAAGATTTGGCTTTCGCAAGTAAGCTTTGTAAGAACACGAAATCAAATGCAATCATCTTCGCAAAAGGAGAACAATTGTTTGCAGCAGGTGTTGGACAAACATCGCGTGTAGATGCATTGAGACAAGCTGCTGATAAAGCAAAAGCATTCGGATTTGATTTGAATGGAGCGGTAATGGCATCAGATGCATTCTTCCCATTCCCTGACTGTGTGGAATTGGCAGATATTGAAGGAATAAAAGCGGTAATTCAGCCAGGAGGTTCTATCAAGGATCAATTGTCTATAGATTACTGTAACGAGCATAATATGGCCATGGTGTTTACCGGAACTAGACATTTCAAACACTAAGCCAATAGACATACTAAGTGTTCAAAAAATCAAGAAGTGTAGGCTTCTTGATTTTTTGTTTCAAATCTTCACGTTTTTTACAATTTTTATAAATCGTTGTGAGGAGAATTTATATACCTTAGGGGCATAACGGATTGAGATGGGATTATTTGATTTTTTTAAGACGCATGATATTGCGATAGATTTGGGTACTGCTAACACATTGATCATTCATAATGGCAAAGTGGTAGTAGATGAACCTTCTATTGTAGCGAAAGACAGAGTGAGTGGGAAAGTGATCGCAGTAGGGCATAAAGCCCAGCAAATGCACGGAAAAACTCATGATAATATTAAGACGGTTCGTCCATTGAAAGATGGTGTAATCGCAGATTTTGATGCGTCGGAAGAAATGATCCGTGAATTCATCCGCAAAATCCCAGACATCAAGAGTTCACTGAAGACCCCTTCTATGCGTATGGTAATCTGTATCCCTTCAGGAACTACTGAGGTGGAGAAAAGAGCCGTTCGTGATTCTGCAGAACATGCAGGAGGAAAGGATGTATATATGATTCACGAACCAATGGCAGCTGCTATAGGTATCGGGATTGATGTACAAGCGCCAAAAGGGAATATGATTATCGATATAGGTGGTGGTACTACAGAGATTGCTGTATTGGCACTAGGTGGAATTGTTTGTGACAAGTCTATCAAAGTTGCTGGTGATGTCTTTACCAATGATATCTCGTACTATATGAGAAATCAACACAACTTATATATTGGTGAAAGAACTGCTGAACGTATCAAAATTGAAGTTGGTTCTGCCATTACTGAATTAGAAAATCCTCCTGAAGATTACAATGTTCAAGGAAGAGATTTGATGACGGGAAAACCTAAGCAGGTAACCGTAAATTACTTCGAGATTGCAAAAGCACTAGATAAGTCTATCGGTCAGGTAGAGGAAGCCGTGATGCAAGCCTTAGCGCTTACACCTCCAGAGCTTGCCGCCGATATCTACAATACAGGAATTTATTTAGCCGGTGGAGGTTCTATGCTGAGAGGTTTAGATATTAGAATATCCAAGAAGACTGAGCTTCCAGTATATGTCCCAGAAGATCCTTTGAAAGCGGTTGTACGTGGAACAGGTATTTGTTTGAAGAATTTAGATAAGTTCGGATTCTTAATGAAATAGCCTAGTAGTACAATACTATCACCAAAAAATAAGAGAGACAGAAATCCTTTTATTGGATTTCAGAATACTGCCCCAATAAATGAAGAGGATTTATGAACTGATTTTTAAGAACCAATATTTCTTGGTTTTTGTCATGCTGCAAATTGTAGCATTCATGTTCCTTTTCAATTATAATACTTTTCAAAGAATTAGTCTTTTATCCTCATCCAACGGAATGGCTGGGGATTTGGCTACCCTTTCTTCTGATGCCGAAGATTATTTTCAACTTTCTGAGTTGAACAATTCTTTGAGCGCTGAAAATGCCTTACTAAAAGAACAGCTCCTTCATTTGAAACAACAAGAGTCTCAAAGTACAGATTCTATGGCCTTCGGTGAAGATAGCACAGCGGTGCAATACAAATACTTCGAGGCCAAAGTTGTAAATAATAGTACACGATATAATGCCAATTTCATTACCGTGAACAAAGGTTCCAAAGATGGAATCAGGCCAGAAATGGCTGTGATTTGTCCTGATGGGGTAGTGGGTAGAGTGATCGCCTGTTCAAACAATTATTCAAGTGTGATGAGTGCTTTGAATCAAAAGTACTTTCTTAACGTCCGTTTTCAAGACGGTAAACAATTTGGAACGCTAAATTGGGATGGCAAGGATCATAGATATGCACAGTTGAAATCCATCAGTAAGCATACCGATGTTCAGTTAGGAGATACCGTAGTTTCGAATAGCTTTGATGGTCTATTCCCTCAAAATGTGATGGTAGGAACCGTTGCTGACTTTGAAGTAAATCCTGCGGATCAATTCTACCGAATAAGGATTAAATTAAGCACAGACTTTACTGCACTTTCTTATGTGTACATTATAGATAATAAGCTAAATAAAGAACAAAAGGAATTGGAGGCAAATGTATCAAAATAAGCTCCTGACATATAGCCTACGATTTGTGGTGCTTGTATTACTGCAAGTATTGGTGATCAATCAGATGGATGGTTCAGATTATCTGATGCCAGTAGTCTATCCAATATTTATTTTATTGCTAGCGCCTACCATGCCAAAGATTTCGGTACTGGTTCTGGCCTTTGCGATTGGTTTTTCCGTGGATATATGTTCCAATACCTTAGGCCTGCACATGTCGGCTTCTTTGCTAATGGCCTTTGCAAGACCGTATGCACTAAGTTGGATTACCCTTAGGGGAGGAGATGTTATTCAAAAGGTGGGTATATATAGAGTTGGATTTCGAAAATTCTTGATCTATGCAGGGATTTTGATATTCATACATCAGTTTTACTTCTATATATTGGATGCCTTTCACTTCATGAATTTTTCTAGGTTATTCCTCAAAATACTATTGAATACGGTAGTTTCTGTAGGTTTAATATTTCTCACCTTAGTCATTTTTGAATCCAAAAAGCAAAGTCGACGGTGAGCAAATTCCATTTAAAAGATAGACAATTTGTAACCTATATTATTTTCATTTTAGGTGCTGCAGTTTTGCTAGGGAAATTGATGGCTTTGCAATTGTTTTCTGGTGATTATGAGTATTTGGCAGAACGGAATGCCATGAAGAAAGAGATGGTCTACCCAGTAAGGGGAAGCATCTTCGATCGAAATGGGGAATTGCTGGTCGCCAACCAAAGATCTTTCGATTTGATGGTAACTCCAAGAGAGGTAAAGGGCTTGGATACTGCAAAATTTTGCCAATTGGTGGATATTAGCAAAGAACGCTTTGTGAAGACCATGAAAAGGGCACAGCGATATAGTCGACGTCTTCCTTCCATTCTTATTAAGGATTTGAAAAAGGCACAAGGAATTTCTTTGATGGAACAAATGCATCAATATCCAGGCTTTTATTTACAAGAACGAACAGCAAGAGAATATCCAATTCCTGCTGGTGCAAATGTTTTCGGTTATATCAGCCAAATTCCACGATTCTTAATGGAAAAGGATCCCTACTACCTTCCCAATGATAATATTGGAAGAACAGGTGTGGAGAAAAGTTATGAAGAAGTACTGCGTGGGACCCGAGGAAAGAAATATATACTAAGGGATGTTCACAATAGAACCAAAGGTTCTTTTCAAGCTGGTGCAATGGATGTTCCAGCAATACCAGGTGAAGATTTGACCATTACCATCGATATGAAGTTACAGGCCTATGCTGAAAAACTCATGATAAATAAAATAGGTAGTGTGGTAGCTATCGACCCGAGTACTGGGGAGATTTTGTCTATGGTAACTAGTCCGGGCTTCGACCCAAACATGTTGGTTGGTAGAGATCGATCCAAAAACTATAACTTGTTGAATGAAGACCCTGCAAAGCCACTTTTCGATAGAGCACTTCAAGGGCAGTACCCTCCAGGTTCCACCTTTAAATTGATAAATGCATTGATAGGACTCCAAGAGGGTGTTATCAGTACAAATACTAGTTTCAAATGTAATAATGGTTGGTATTTTAGTCCAAAGCTAAAAGTTGGCTGCCATGCACATCAATCTCCTTTAGATCTTAGAAATGCAATAGCACAAAGTTGTAATGCCTATTTCTGCTACGAATACAGACGTATTTTGGAGAAAAGTAATGATATCGAGTTAGATTATCAGACCTGGTATGACCATGTGCGGAGTTTCGGATTGGGGAATTACCTCAACAATGATTTATATGTTGGTAAAAGGGGATTGGTTCCTTCTATAAAATACAACGATGCTAGGATGCCATTTAGATGGCGGGCTCCTACTTTGATATCGCTTGCTATAGGGCAAGATGCCTTATTGGCTACGCCAATTCAAATGGCTAATATGTGTGCAGCCATTGCAAATAGAGGGTATTATTATACGCCACATATCTTGAAGTCCACAAGTGGAAGCTTCGAGGCGGATTCTACTTTTAGTGAACGAAAATATACAAGTATCGATAAAAAGCATTTTGGTCCTATCATAGATGGAATGCAGATGGTTGTTGAGAATAAAAAGGGGACTGCCAAAAATGCTCGAATCAAAGGGATAGAAGTTTGTGGTAAGACGGGTACAGCAGAGAATCCTCATGGGAAAGATCATTCTATTTTTATTGCATTTGCTCCAAAAGACAATCCAAAAATTGCCATAGCGGTATATGTAGAAAATGCAGGTTGGGGTTCCTCTTACGGTTCTCCTATTGCAAGCTTAATGATTGAGCAATATCTGAATGATACTATCTCACGTCCACAGTTGGAAGCGAGAATGATAAATGCTAATTTATTAGAGGATGGGACGGACTAAAGGCTTATTTGAGCATATCGATTGGGTATTGGTTGGACTATACTTTCTATTAGTGTTGCTAGGATGGATGAGTATTTATGCGAACACCTATCAACCTGATAATAGCAATATCTTTGATATGACGCAGGAGCATGGGAAGCAATTGTTGTGGATCGGAAGTTCTGTAGTCCTCATCTTATTTATCTTGATGATGACCGGTAAAATGTTTTCCACCTATAGTCTATTGATTTATGGGGGGGCTATGCTTTCTCTGGTTTTGGTTTTGATAATAGGCAAGCAAGTAGGGGGTGCGCGGTCCTGGTTTGGCTTAGGGTCCTTTAGTATTCAGCCTTCCGAATTTGCGAAATTTGCCACCTTATTGGCGCTAGGATCTTTCCTTAGCGTACCTCAATTGGATCTAAAAAAGATAAAAAATCAATTGGTTGTTGGAATCATTATAGGTATTCCAGCATTCCTAATTTTATTACAGCCTGATGCGGGTTCGGCAATTGTGTATTGCTCCTTAATATTTGCTTTACATAGGGAGGGCTTACCATCTTCTTATCTAGTAATAGGTTTTTCATCGATCGTTTTATTTTTACTTGCCCTGTTATTTCCTTTTACAATAGTGGCCTCGGTTATTGTGGGGGTATGTGTCTTGGGTTTCCTGTTATCTAATAAGCGAAAGCGTAAAAAAGTATGGTATTATTATCCCTTGACTGCTGTGGTTTCAATGGCCTATTCTATAAGTGTTGACTTTATTTATTCTAATATTCTAAAGACGCACCAGAGAAATAGAATAGACATTATTCTTGGGAAAATTGAGGACATAAAAGATATTGGATGGAATTTATACCAATCTAAGATAGCTATTGGGTCTGGAGGATTTTCGGGAAAAGGATATCTGGAAGGGACACAAACAAAACTCAATTATGTTCCTGAGCAAAGCACCGATTTTATTTTCTGTACCGTCGGTGAGGAATGGGGATTTCTTGGAAGTCTAGTGGTGATAGGTTTATTTCTAGCGCTGATTATGCGATTAATATTTATTGCAGAAAGGCAGCGTTCTATATTTTCAAGAGTATATGGATATGGCGTAGCTGGGATTATTTTTATCCACTTCTTTATCAATATAGGAATGGCCATTGGTATAGTTCCTGTTATAGGAATTCCATTACCCTTCTTTAGTTATGGAGGTTCTTCACTTTGGGGCTTTACGGTACTATTGTTTATATTTATACAATTGGACTCCTATAGAAAAGATATATTATAGATGCAGATGGAAGAACCTAGAGACTGGCTTCAGGTAAAAAAGTTTTCAATTGAACTAGCAGATAGTAAAAAGTCCTTGGTTCGGGAGCTAACTTTTGATATCCATAGGAGCGAGTTTGTGGCTATGGTTGGAGAGTCTGGATCTGGAAAGAGTATCACAGCTATGAGTCTTGTGCACCTTATTCCGTCAACATTCAAGCTGACTGGAGAGATTTTGTTTCAAGGTGAAAACGTATTGGATTGGCCAGCAGAGAAATTCAGGGAAATAAGAGCAAGTAAAATGGCCCTTATATTTCAAAATCCGATGCATTGTTTGAATCCCGTATATACCTGTGGATGGCAAATAGAAGAAGTACTTAAGGAGAATACGAATCTATCCAGAGGAAAAAGAAAAATACGCTGTGAGGAGTTGTTGGGTCAGGTTAGAATTCAGGATGTTGACAAAACGTTGAAATCCTACCCGCATGAACTATCGGGAGGGCAAAAGCAACGTATTATGATTGCTATGGCCCTGGCTTCAGAGCCAGAAATGCTGATTGCTGATGAACCTACTACAGCCCTTGATGTCTTGGTTCAGAAAGAGATCTTAGATCTTGTAAAAGAAATTCAAAAGGCACATAATCTCACCGTGCTATTTATTACTCATGATCTAAATGTTGCGGTTAATTATGCCGATCGAATCCTTGTAATGAAAAATGGGGAATTGGTGGAGACAGGAACGGCACATGAGATATTCCATGCCGCAAAACATCCCTATACGCAGGGCTTGGTGAATTGTAAGCCTAATACTGAAAAATATATCCGACCACTGCCAACGGTAGAATTATTTGAAAGTACCGCGAAAGATAAATGGGCTGAATTGAGCTTGGGAAAAGAAAAAGTAGAATGGAAAGGGACCACGCCTTTATTGACTGTTCGCGATTTAAATTTTTCCTATAATAATTCAGATACTCCTGTATTAAAAGGCTTAGATTTTGAGCTTTTTGAAGGAGAAACATTGGGATTGGTAGGCGCTTCTGGTTGTGGGAAAAGCACATTGGGAAACTGTCTGATGTTATTTGAGAAAACCGTAGGTGGTTCGGTAGAATACAAGGACGAAAATATCCTTAATTTTTCCAAATCAAAAAAACGAGATTATCGCAAGACTGTTCAGATGGTGTTCCAAGACCCGTATGGTGCAATGCATAATAAGCAGAAGATTGGAGCACATTTGATGGAAATTCAAAAAGTCCATTTTCCGAAAAGATCAAAGGCTGAAAGAGCGTTGAGGAGTTTGGAGCTTTTGGATATGGTAGGGCTAAGTCGGGATTATTTTGATTCAAAACCCAATGAATTATCCGGTGGACAGCGCCAAAGAGTTTGTATTGCCCGCTCGCTTGCCTTAGAGCCAAAAGTGCTTATTTTCGATGAGTCGGTTGCGGCCCTAGATGTTTCTGTTCAAGCGCGTATATTAAACTTATTGAATGACCTCAAAGAAGCACTCTCTTTGACGTATATATTTATCTCACACGATTTAGCAGTAGTACATTATATCTCCGATAGAATTCTAGTCCTTAAGGATGGTGAAATTGAAGAGTTGGGCGCTGCAAGTGAGGTCTATTCCCATCCAAAATCCGACTATACTAGATTGCTACTTGAAAGTAGTTTCTAGATTATTTTCTTTCGCAAAGAAATAAAGAGGATAGAAGAAACAATCAAAAGTCCAGCTGTCATTGCCCATAACACATGGAAGGAGTAGTTCTCTGCTATCCAAAATCCCGCTCCAGGAGCTATTATATGTGCTAGAGAAAAGGACATGGCATAGGCGCCCATATATTTCCCTGCATTGTATTTTCCACTTCTCTTTAAGGCAGAGGTATTGGCAAAAGGAAAGTTAAAGATCTCTCCAAAGCTTATTAATATGACCGAAATAATAGGGAGAATAGCCCAACTGGATAAGCTATAAACACCATAGGCAGCTGCAAATAGTAATGCACCTAAGGAAACCATTTTTAAGGAAGAAACTTTATTTTCTATTTTGAACAATAATGGGACTTCAATAAGTACTACCAAAATACAGTTTAGCGCTAGTAACAATCCAATATGATCTTCGGAAAGGTTAAAGTAATTTTTCCAGAAGATGGGTTGTGTATAAAAGAGCTGCATGAAACCTATTGAGCTCATCAATACAGCCAATAAAAACACCATAAAATAGACGTCTTGAAAAGGGCCTTTTTCTTTGAGCGTACTGCTTGGTTTTTCTATAGTAACAGTTTTCCCTTTTGGAGATAGGAAATAAAAGAATACGAGTGAAGCAAGCATACAGGTGATACCGTCTACCACAAAAAGGACATCATATCCTGAATAGAGTACAAGTACACCACCAACAGCAGGACCTATAGCGTAGCCTAAGTTGATAGCAAGCCTGTTGAGACCAATTGACCGTGTTAGATTTTCTGGTTTCGAATAAGCGGAGACGCTGGCCATATTTGCGGGACGAAAGATGTCTGCAATAGCGCTGGTGGTCATGATCATAAAACACAGTCCATAGAAAGTGTCTACAGTGAGTAAGAGTATAAACATGAAAGAGGCTAGGAATAAGCTCCAGAATTGTGTTTTAAAATAACCAATCTTATCGGCCAACCATCCCCCAGTTCTTGTACCTATTAAAGAGCCAATACCATAAAAGCTTAAAATGCTACCCGTGTCCTTCAGGCTAAAGGATAAATTATCCATTAGGTAGAGAGAAAGAAAAGGTAGTACCATGGCGCCTGCTCTGTTGATTAGAGAGACGGCCGAAAGGATCCAAATTTCTTTGGATAATCCCTTATAGGCATTCATATAAAAGCGTAAGAATTTCATTACTGAGGGTTTGAATCAAAATTAGAGATACAAAAATTGAGATGGCTCAAAACTTGATCAGATTACTTGATGATTAGATTGGTTTTATAAATGCTTGCGGTCTTTTTTTATAAAAACCTCTTGATTTGAAGCTGACTAAGGGCAATTAATTTGATAAAAAAAACGCTTATTCTTAATTAAATTAAATCTAAATAAGTAAATTTGCAGTAAATATTCACATCGTGGAAAAGCATTTACCATCTATCGACTTACTAAGCCAGTGTCTAACTGAAGAACTTCTTTTGAGTAAAAAGAAGAAGAAAGACAATTGCTGTAAGAAATATAAAAAGAAAGGAAAGACTTGTAAAAAGTGTCCTAGATCGATGGGTATGTGCTCTTATTCCACAAATACAGCGGTAAATTAATCCCCTAATTTATACAATTATCCTTTTCTATAGAATGGGTCTGTTTTGACTTGTTTCTTTTTCTAATTCTTATGCTTTTTTCTTCACTAGAAGAATTCAATCTTAATAGTGAAATTCAGATTTTATCTCTTCGTAAATCCAATGCTGAGTAGTATATTTGTATGTTGATAAAAGCATACTATGAGTAGCAAGGAAGTTATATTAGTAATTGGTGCTGCAGGTCAGATTGGTACCGATTTAGTTATAGAATTAAGAAAGCGATATGGCGATAGCCAAGTTGTTGCTTCTGACATTCGAGATGCCTCTGAAGAAATCATGGAAGGCGGACCATTCGTTCATTTAGATATAATGGATGAATTAAAGCTAAACCAGATCGTTAAGGAATTTGGTGTAACTCAGGTTTACCTGCTTGCTGCAATACTTTCAGCAACAGCAGAAAGAAATATTGAGTTAGGATGGCGTCTTAATATGCGTAGTTTATCGCATGTGTTAGACTTGGGTAGATTCAAGAAGGTAAAGAAAATATATTGGCCTAGTTCAATAGCGGTTTTCGGACCTACAACTCCATCCATAAATACGCCACAACTGACGATTACTGAACCAAACACGGTATATGGAATAAGTAAGTTGGCAGGTGAACGCTGGTGTGAATATTACAACAGTAAGTTTGGTGTAGACGTACGTAGTATTCGTTACCCTGGATTGGTTGGATGGACGGCACCTCCCGGTGGTGGTACTACCGATTATGCGGTGAGTATTTTCCATGAAGCAATTAAGTATAGTTCTTACGAATGTTTCCTTTCTGAAGAAACAACTTTGCCAATGATGTATATGCCAGATGCTATTAAAGCAACCTTGGATATCATGGAAGCTCCAGCAGAGCAGGTAAAGATTAGATCTTCATACAATGTTGGAGGAATAAGCTTCAATCCAAAGCAATTAACGGAAGAGATAAAACGTCACATACCAGATTTTACTATTTCGTATAAGACAGATTATAGACAACAGATAGCAGATAGCTGGCCAGCATCAATGGATGATAGTGCAGCACGTGCAGACTGGAATTGGCAACATCAATACGGACTTACCGAAATGGTAGACGAAATGATGGTTAATTTAAAAAGAATAATTACTGTCTATTAAGACCTCATGGGAGATTTAAAGATTTATAATTCATTTACTAGAGCAAAAGAAAAGTTTACACCTATAAAACCTCCGCATGTTGGTTTATATGTTTGTGGGCCTACCGTTTATTCTGATGTACATCTAGGAAACTGTAGAACTTTCATCTCCTTTGATATGGTATATAGATACCTTAGTCATTTGGATTATAAAGTGCGCTATGTCCGTAATATTACGGATGCAGGGCATTTGGAAAATGATGCAGATGAAGGAGAGGATAAAATTTCTAAAAAGGCAAGATTAGAGAAATTGGAGCCCATGGAGATTGTACAGAAGTACAGTCTTTCGTTTCATAAGATCTTAGAGAAATTCAACAATATCCCTCCATCTATTGAGCCAACAGCAACGGGCCATATCGTGGAGCAGATTGATATGATTCAAGATATCATCAGTAAGGGATATGGTTATGAAGTGAACGGTTCCGTTTATTTCGATGTCGAGAAGTTCGATAAAAATATAGGTTACGGAAAATTGTCTGGAAGGCAATTGGATGATATGATCTCAGGAACAAGATCGCTAGATGGGCAATCTGAAAAGAGAAACCCGTTAGATTTTGCACTTTGGAAAAAGGCTGGACCACAGCATATCATGCAGTGGAACTCTCCTTGGAGTAAAGGCTTTCCTGGATGGCATCTTGAATGTTCCGTAATGAGTAGTAAGTACCTAGGTGATTCCTTTGATATTCACGGAGGAGGAATGGATCTTAAGTTCCCTCATCATGAATGTGAAATCGCACAATGCCATGTAGCCCATGATAAGGATCCAGTAAAATATTGGATGCATGGAAATATGCTTACATTGAATGGTGCAAAAATGAGTAAGTCTACAGGGAATACGCTTTTACCTGATGAATTATTTGAAGGTAATAATGAATTCTTTGATAAAGGTTTTGAACCATTTGTAGTTCGTTTCTTTATCATGCAGGCGCATTATAGAAGTACATTAGATTTCAGTAGTGATGCACTTGAAGCTTCAGATAAGGGACTTCAGAGGTTAATTACTGCATACCATAACATGTCATCAGTAAAGGTTGCGGAGGCTTCAGAAGTAGATGTGAAAGCATTGGAAGCGAAGTGTTACGAAGCGATGAATGATGACCTGAATACGCCGCTTACAATTTCATATTTGTTTGAAGGGGTGAAGTGGATTAATTCAGCATTGGCAGATAAGCTGAAGCTTACAGCCGTGGACCTTGTGGGTATTAAGAAGATAATTGATACCTTCCTGATAGAAATCATGGGGGTGAATTTTCTTGAGAACGGAGCAGAAGCATCCGATAATTCTAAGGAATCTGAATTAGTTGAATTACTTATCAAGCTCAGAAAAGAGGCAAAAGAAAGTAAAAATTGGGGGCTAGCAGATAGTATCCGTAATGAATTGTCTGAAATGCAAATCTTGTTGAAAGACGGTAAAGATGGAACTACTTGGTCTAAGTAATCCTACTAAAAATGGATAAAAAGAACAGTCGAAAATATACGTTAAAGGGAGTCATCACATTAGTGATGATTCTCTTTTTTGCTTGTACCAATAGTGTAGATGAAAACAAAATTCATCTAAGTACATTTACACCTAATTTCAATGAAGTTGAAGCTTTTCAATTTATTGAAAGACAGGTGCAAATGGGGCCAAGAGTCCCAGGGACTAAAGCTCATCACCTTTGTAGAAAGTATATCAAAAGGGTTTTAACAGAAAATGGATATGATCCAACGGTAGACCTAGGGCTAGTAGATAGTGGGGTAGGCATGCTGGAGATCTACAATATCAAAGCTAGCTACAATCCATCTGCTGAAAAACGCGTATTGCTTTGCGGGCATTATGATAGTAGAGCCACGGCTGATTTGGATAGCTTAAATCCAGACAAGCCTGTTCCAGGGGCCAATGACGGTGCTTCAGGAGTAGCCGTTCTATTGGAACTCGCGAAAAAAATTCAAGAATTTGACTTAGATCTAGGCGTAGACTTTATATTTTTTGATGGAGATGATCAAGGCATATATCCAGCCTCTTCATCCATGAAAAAACATACCTGGAGCCTTGGAGCACAGTATTGGGCTAGGGGTGTTCAAAAGAAATATGAATATGCAATAGTGTTGGATATGGTAGGTGCCGAAGGAGCAAGCTTCTATAAAGAGGACCATTCTAAATTATTCGCTGGAACTGTTCAAGAAAAGTTATGGAAGATTGCTGGTGACCTAGGTTATGGTGATCTCTTTATTCAACAACCCATTGGTGTATTGGTTTCCGATCATTATTATATAAATAATCTTAGCAGGGCTGAAGTACCTTGTTTACTGATCTCGGATTATCGTAAAGATACGCCACATGGATATTTTCCAAATTGGCATACCACTGCTGATTTACCGGAATATATTTCACCTAAAAGCTTAAAAGCAGTAGGCCAATCAATTATTGAACTCTTATATACCAAACCTTGATGTTGACTGTTTTTTCAGATGATTATTTTATGGCTGAAGCCCTCAAAGAAGCGCAATTAGCATTCAACAAGGGTGAGGTGCCTATTGGAGCAGTAATTGTTTCTAATAAACAGATTATTGCTAGGGCACACAATCAAACGGAGCAATTGGTTGACTTTACAGCGCATGCCGAAATGATTGCTTTTACCGCAGCTGCAGATTTTTTAGGGAAGAAGTATTTAAACGAATGTACCTTATACGTAACTGTAGAGCCCTGTGTGATGTGTAGTGGCGCTGCGTATTGGACACAATTGAAAAAGATTGTCTTTGCTACCACCGATCCAAAAAGAGGCCCTATTTCTAGAGAATTAGACTTGTTGCATCCAAAGTGTGAAGTGGTACAAGGTGTAAAGGAAACCGAGGCAAAACAATTGATGCAGGACTTTTTTAAAGCAAAAAGGTAATTCTGATCTTGGCTTTTTCAGTCTAAAAGAGGAAATGCTTGCTTAGGTTTCATAGAAGCCAATGAAAATTTAAAAAGCCAGTCTCGAATTTTCGGGACTGGCTTTTTAAATTTATTCTTTTCCGTAGATGTCTGCTTTTTCTTCAAAGTACTTACAGAAATCTCTCATGTCATTGGCCAACTTATCATCATTTGTAGAACGTTCATACGTATCTGCCAAAGTAACCATAGTTTGATGAATAAACATTTTCATCTCATCCATAAGTAGATCCTTAGTCCAAAGGTCAATTCTTAAGGCTGTATTTTCTGATTTATCCCAAATGCTCATCATGACTGCCTCACAGGACTTCTCTTCCTCTTGGCCATCCGTGGCACTCCAATTCATCTTTTCTGGAATATTGTTTTCATCCAGATCGATCTTGAAATTAATTTCAGTTTGTTTAGTTGCCATGGTTGTTAAATTTTTGGTTTGTATTTTGACTTGTTAAGTATCTTTTTGGCATTCTTTTCTTGCATCAATTGCGGTAAAGTAATGGATGGATTATGTTTCATATATGATTGAACGATTCTCCATCCTATCCAACTTCCTATTCTTCCAGGAGTAATATTGTCATTTCCTGTATAAAATTTGGAAAAAGGACTGGGTTCTATAAACCTTCTCGACAGCTTTTGTTCAGTGGAGAAAAGATAATCGTTATTTATGAAGAATTGCCAAATGCTAGCTTCATTTTTTTTTGCCCATGCTAGGTCCTCCCTTGAATAGGCAATTATCCTATGGTCTTCTTCAAGTTGTAGGAGTTGTTCTGCAAAATATAATTGCTTCCCTTCAAATATGATTTTCGATAGGAAGGATTGATTTTTTTCTAAGGTTATATTAAATCTCTGAGACCATTCTAACATGATTTTTGGCCCCAAAAAAGACATTTGCTTGTCAAACCGGATGTATTCTGGGACTCCTTTATAGAAAATGTGTCTCGGTCCCAAGAAGTGCTCTTTCCCAATAAAAAGGGTGTTTTCAGAACTTACAATAGGTTTTTCCATTTCAAAATTAGAGAACCAAGCAGAAAGTTGTGGAACCTTCACGCCCTTATAATAATGCTGAAAGCGTTTAAAACCGGCGTTAATCTCAGTATGATATTGGGTAGAATCTTTAAAAAGGATACTTAATGAATCACTGAAGTTTTTTAGCGCACCATCCATATATCGTTTTCTCCAATCGGCATCGCTAACGGTCTTATTCAGGAAAAAGTCTGGGTATTTATTCTTCAACTCAGCAAGGTCCTCAGTGAAACTAAGGCCTTGTATAGCCCAAAATGCCTCATCGAAATAGGTTATTTCAACATTTTTCTCGGTACCATCTAGCTTAACTGAAAACTTATTTTCATCCTTACATGCTGTAAATGAAATAGTTAGAATAAGACTGAGGTAAAGTAAAATATATCGATTATGAAAAAGCATAAAGTGAGCTGTTAAAAATTAGTACTTTCGTAGCGTACTTGGCAAATGTATAAAGTTTTTAATTATAAAAGATAAGCTTCTACTTATGAAAAAAGTGATCATTTTAATGCTAATGATATCTGGATTATTTTCGGCAAACGCACAAGATGTGAGGGTCGGAATGCAAATGTCTCCTACTATCTCCTTTGTGAGTACAGATGGGGATTATTTAGATAAAGTAAATAGAATTAAGTTTTCTTGGGGGTTTGTGACCTTGTTTAACACAGAGGGAAGAAATTACAGTGTGATGACTGGGGTGGATATAACCACAAAGGGAGCCAAATTCTCCTATGAAGATGGTGAAGGAAATGAATATGAAGTTAAATACAATACTCAACATCTAGAGATACCATTAGCCATTAGAATGCATACGCGTGAGATTGGTTATTTTTCATATTGGCTAAAAGCCGGTTTAGCACCCTCTATAGAATTAAAAGAGAAGGTTGATTTTCATTTGAATGATGAGCCTTATGAAATTAAAGGAGATAATTTCAGTAAGAATTTTGGCTTGAACCTCCTTTTAGGAATTGGAACCCAATATGAAATAAGTGAAGAAACAGATCTTTTCTTTGGATTGGGATATAATAATGGTTTGCTAAATTCTTTTACGAAGTTGGAAGGTTATAAAGAGGATGGTTTCTTTAGTCATTTTGCCCTTCAAGCTGGGGTATTGTTCTAAAGTTTGGTTAGTATATGTATATTTACGTTGGGTTGATTATATTTGTGCTTTAAAGTCAAAAAACGCTGAAAATGAAGTCAAAAGAAGTGATAGACCATATGGTTAAATGGTTGGATGACTACTGTGAAAAGACTGGTTTAAATGGATTTGTTGTTGGTATTTCAGGAGGAATAGATTCTGCTGTTACATCGGCTCTTTGTGCTATGACAGGAAGAAAACTATGTTGTCTTACCATGCCTATTCATCAAGTGGAGAGTGAATTTATTAGAGGTGAAGAGCATATCGATTGGCTATTGACTAATTTTCAAAATGTTGAAAAACAAATAATTGATTTGACGTCAACCTATGATACTTTCCAAGCTAGTTTACCTAAAGATGCAATTACCCATTTATCTATGGCAAATGCGAGGGCTAGAATTCGTATGACGGCTTTGTATACCGTTGCTGGAGGACATGGGTTATTGGTGGCTGGAACGGGAAATAAGGTAGAAGATTTTGGAATAGGTTTCTTTACAAAATATGGTGACGGTGGAGTAGATATTAGCCCAATCGCCGACCTTAACAAATCGGAAGTGTATGCTATTGCCAAGGAACTAGGAGTTGCGAATTCCATACAGGTTGCATCTCCTACAGATGGACTTTGGGAAGACGGAAGAGATGATGAAGCACAAATTGGAGCTTCTTATCCAGAGTTGGAAATAGCCATGGAGCAATATGATGCCGGTTTAACTAGTGAAGATTTAGAAGGTAGAGAAAGAGAAGTCTTTATTATATATAAACGTAGACATATTGCGAACCTTCATAAAATGGTTCCAATACCTGTCTGTACTATTCCTACTGAATTAAAATAAAACATAAAAAAATCCCCGAATGATCATTCGGGGATTTTTTATTTCTTCACAAGTGTGTTAAAGTTATTCCAATATGCTTTGGAAACAGGCTGATAGCCTTGATTCAG
Organism: uncultured Flavobacteriales bacterium; assembly: GCA_913063375.1. GTDB lineage: Bacteria > Bacteroidota > Bacteroidia > Flavobacteriales > CAJXXR01 > CAJXXR01. Next base: position 29,231 of record CAJXXR010000026.1, read on the forward strand.
CATAGAAAATATAAATAGGTTTCTATCAGTAGGATATTTTAAGTCCGATGAGAATATCTTGGCATTTAGACTGTCTAGGCTTGAAGAGCCATCTGCTAAGGATTGTATGTCCTGTGCGTTAAGAAAAGAGAAGGAATCTACCTTTATATCTAATTGTAAAATTCGAGCTTCTTCCTTTAGGCAAGCCATTAGCTGAATGCTGTCTTCTTTCTTTAATTCAATATAATGTATATTCTCAATAGCGCCTTCCATAACCATATCGCTAAATATGGCAAAATGTTCCTGCGCCTCTTCCTGTTTGTTTTGCTTAATTGATTCCCAGTCCTCTCCTGTAATTGAATTGGAAGCTAGGTAATGGATAAATTCCTGACTTAGGTGAGATTGCTCGTCTTCTGTTAGTAATCTATATTTTATTTGGTACATCTAATCCTGTTTTTGGCAAAATTACAAATTATCCATTCTAGTTGTGGTATTCTGTTGCAGAATACTTTAATCTACTGTTGGATTTTATTAGATCCTGTATTTTTTCAGTTAAAATATTAATCTACCTTTGAATTAGATCTTTGGAGAGGTTTTTGACCATCATTATTGTATAACTATTTGATAGAATGACATGAAAAAACACTTAGTAGTCGGAGGGGTGCCGGAACATTTTAATATGCCTTGGCACTTGGCTATAGAATCTGGTTTCTTTGGTAATTACGGCCTCGATGTAGATTGGCAGGATTATAAAGGGGGTACAGGAGCAATGTGTAAAGATCTAAGAGAGAAAAAGTTGGATGTTGCAGTACTTCTTACGGAAGGTATTGTTGCAGACATTATTAAAGGTAATGACTGTAAAATAGTCCAATTTTACATCAAATCTCCCTTAAACTGGGGCGTGCATGTAAATGCAAATTCTCGGTACCAATCCATTGAAGATTTAGAAAATTCTCGTGCCGCCATAAGTCGTTATGGTTCCGGATCTCATATGATGGCCTATGTAATGGCAGATGATATGGGATGGAATCTGAATGATTTAAAATTTGACCTAGTTTCAAATATCGACGGGGGTAGAGAAGCCCTAGGGAATGGTAGTTCTGATTATTTCCTTTGGGAAAAGCTAACCACAAAACCCTATGTAGATAATGGTGAATTTAGAAAGGTAGGTATTTGCCCTACGCCCTGGTCTAGTTTCGTGATAGCTGTTAGAAATGATGTCTTGGAAGATGCCGGAGAGCATATTGAAGCATTGTTAGAAGCTATCAATCAAAGTTGCCGTCAATTCGTGAAAAGGAGCGATGCAGAGGAAGTAGTTGCTTGGCGATATGGACTAAAATTGGAAGATGTTCGCGAATGGTACTTGGATACCGAATGGGCCTTAGAAAGTGAAATAGATACGGATCATTTACACCTGGTTCAAGAACGATTATTGCAATTGGGTAGAATTGATCATAAGGTAGATCTAGAGACGCTATGTTGGAATAGAAATCTACAGGTTAATATTACGCTATGAACTTCTTAGCACATTTACATCTATCTGGCGATAACTCAGCCGTAATGACAGGTAATTTTTTGGGTGACTTTATTCGAATGAAGGAGTTGACCTTGTCAGAGGATAATGTGCAAAATAGAAATATTATCAAAGGGATGAGGCTTCATAAGTGTATCGATTTGTATACCGATAGCCACCCTTTAGTAAAACAAGTTCAAAAAATATTTATCCCTAAATTCGGAAAGTACGCTTCTGTGCTTTCCGATTTATATTTTGATTATTTACTGTGTAATCACTGGCAATTGTTTTCTTCCATCTCTTTGAAGGAATTTTCAAATTCGGCCTATGAAAATCTCGACGTAAATAGAAAGTTCTTTAACGGACATGCTAGTCGGTTTTATGGCTATATGTATGCCAATAACCTTCTTGTGAATTATGGAAGCTTAGAAGGGATGAAAATGGTGCTAAATGGAATTAGCAATAGAAGGGTGAGTAGCAATATTAATTTAGCGCTGTCAATTGAGGTTTTCCAGGAGCATGAATCTGCTATTCGTGATTATTTTATAAAATTTTACCCCGACCTATTGGGAAGGGGTAAAGAATTTTTGGAACACACAGATTTGGTGTATTAACTATCTTTTTACAAAGCGTTCATCCGTTTCCATGACAGTGCCACATTCATTACAAGTCCTTAAATGCTCAGATTCATAGAACTCCTGGAATCTTGGCAGGAAGTCATTTTCTATATTCGTTAGGCTGAAATATGTTTCATGTAACTTGTTGTTACAATGGTCACAAAACCACATTAATCCGTCTTTTTCGTTTCCTGATCTAACTTTTTCGATAACTAGACCAATGGAATTTTCTGTTCTCATTGGAGAATGTGGAGTCTTTCCAGGAAGTAAGAACATGTCTCCAGGTCCTAGCTCAATGTCTACTGGCTTCCCTTCTTCTTGAATACGTACACAAATGTTACCTTCTAACTGATAAAATAATTCTTCCGTTTCGTTATAGTGATAATCTTTTCTCGCATTTGGTCCACCAACGATCATTACGATAAAATCCCCTGCCTTAACGTATAAATTTTTATTACCCACTGGTGGTTTAAGAAGATCTCTGTTGTCTTTAATCCACTTTTGTAGGTTGAACGGTTTTTGAATGGCCATAGCAATATATTTTTGACGATTTATTTTTGGTTTGTTAACGCTCCTTATAATTTAAGGAAATTCTTGAAGAAATTTCTAAATTCCTCTTTTTTAAATGTCTTATCTATCTCGGATTCAATATCTTCCTTGCTGTAGGTCGTGTTTTCATTTAAGGTGAAGGCTTTCAAAATGATACAAGAACTGTAAAAGTCGATAAACTCAGGGATTTGCAATAAGATTTGATCTTCAGAGTGGTAGTTGTCTACAAAATCATAATAGTCCTCATTGATTAACAATGGAGCACCCTTCAATTTTTCATAGTTGGATGGATATATCAACTCCAATTTAGCTAATATATAATCAATAGCTCTACGCTCAACCTTTCTAAACCCTTGTTGCTTAAGGTTGGCTTCATTAAGCGCAAACATATATTCTTTTCGAATTTTAAGCAGTGATTTATTAAATGGCTTTGGCTCTTGCATGAATAGACTGTCAGTGACATATTTATTCATAAAGAATCTTTTAGCAGCTAGGTATCTGTTCTGTTGTTTACCTCTTTCTCCTTTAATTTTAAGGGTAGTCATTAAATCCAAATTGTCAAAATGGATATGTAGACTATCTCTTGGTGAAAGGTATAAATCAAAATAGAAATCATGGTGAATTAAACGGTAATAGCCTGGAATGCTGTCCTCAAAATTAAAAACTAGATTACCGCCTTCCGTGAAGTTAAGCGTATCAATATTATTCAAATCAATGTTTTCGCCTCTTTTTTGCAAAAATACATTGGCTTCCGGATGTGCTATATTATCAATCTGTAACGTGGTATGAATCCTTGTTATATATTTCTCTTTGGCTTTTTCTTGAACACAAGAAATAGTCAATAATAAGAGTGATATAAGAATGATACGCGTTTTCATGATAGGGGTATATTATTAGGGTTGACTAAAATTTTCATCATCATAGGCATACTTTGCTGCCATTTCCTCCGCCTTTTTTTTGGAGGTAGCTTTTGCTGAAGCGATCACATTACCTTCTAAGCAAACCGCTATTTCATAGGTTTTATTGTGATCTTCACCACTTTCAGAAAGTAATTGGAAATCTAGGATGCGCTTGTTCTTCTGTGCCCATTCCAAGGCATAACTCTTATAGCTACTTATGCTATGAACCAATTGATCTATTTCAATCCTAGGGAATATCTGCTGTAAGATAAAATCGTATGATTTTTCCCAACCTAAATCTAAATAGACAGCTCCAATCAATGATTCTAACGTATTTCCAATAATGGATTTCCCCTGAAAGGCTTGCTCCGAAGCAATGATATAGGTGTCAATTTCTAATTGCTTACCTATATTGTTAAGTTGCTTTCTACTTACAATCTTTGAACGCATAGTAGAAAGGTAGCCTTCCGGTTTATCAGGGTAAAGTTTATGTAGTTCGGCCGCTACGATTGCTCCCAAAATTGCATCTCCTAAAAACTCTAAGCGTTCACCATTTGTTTCAACAGTTTTTTCAATAGAGCTATGGGAAAAGGCCTGTCTATATAGACTTATATCTATCGGCTTATCTTTCATAATGGAAAGCAAAAAGCCCTCTAGACGAAGGTCTAAAGAGCTTTTAATAGCTTTATTCCGAAAAAATTTATTCCAAATATTTCGAATCAACTTATATCTTTTTAAAGATTACAGATGCATTGTGTCCACCAAATCCAAATGTATTCGACATTGCAGCCGTGATTTCTCTTTTCTGAGCTTTATTCAGCGTAAGATTCAATTTGCTGTCAATGTTTTCATCATTTGTTGAATGATTGATTGTTGGAGGAATGATACCATTTTTCACTGCTAGGATAGAAGCAATTGCTTCCACTGCTCCGGCAGCTCCAAGTAGGTGACCTGTCATAGACTTAGTTGAACTTATGTTCATAGTGTATGCATGGTCTCCATAAACTTCTTGTATCGCTTTCACCTCTGCAATATCTCCTAGTGGCGTAGAAGTACCGTGAACATTGATATAATCAATCTCATCTGGACGCATGTTTGCATCCGCCAAAGCATTTTTCATTACAAGTTTTGCACCCAATCCTTCTGGATGTGGAGCAGTAATATGATGCGCATCAGCTGCAGCACCACCACCTACTAATTCAGCGTAGATTTTTGCACCTCTTTTTACTGCGTGCTCATATTCTTCAAGAATTATTGTTCCAGCTCCTTCTCCTAGTACAAAGCCATTTCTTTCTGCATCGAAAGGTCTTGAAGCGGTTTCAGGTGAATCATTTCGAGTAGAAAGTGCTTTTAAGGCATTAAACCCTCCTATCCCTGCTTCATTAACTGAGGCTTCAGATCCACCGGTGATCATTACATCCACTTTACCAAGTGCGATGTACATACCAGCTTCGATAATGGCATTTGTTGAAGATGCGCAAGCAGAAACGGTAGTGAAGTTAGGTCCTCTAAATCCATATTTCATTGAGATCATTCCAGAAGCAATATCTGCAATCATCTTCGGAATAAAGAATGGGTTGAATCGAGGAGTTCCGTCTCCACCGCTAAAGTTCTTTACTTCGTGGAAAAAGGTATAGATTCCACCAATCCCAGATCCCCATATAACACCTGCTCGGTTGCCGTCGATGGCTTCCAAATCAAGTCCAGAGTCTTTCATGGCTTCTTCACATGCTACCATAGCATATTGAGTATAAGGATCCATTTTACGGGACTCCTTACGGTCGATATGGTCTAATGGGTTGAAGTCTTTTAATTCACAAGCAAATTGTGTTTTAAACTTACTTGCATCAAAATGGGTGATAGGACCAGCTCCGCTAACTCCATTAATCAATCCATTCCAATAAGACTCCACGTCATTTCCTAGTGGTGTAAGTGCACCAAGACCTGTTACTACTACTCTTTTTAGTTCCATATGAAGCTATTTTT
>CAJXXR010000027.1 GCA_913063375.1 uncultured Flavobacteriales bacterium
GGTCTGGTAGTTCAGTTGGTTAGAATACCTGCCTGTCACGCAGGGGGTCGCGGGTTCGAGTCCCGTCCAGACCGCCAACATTTTGAAGCCTTGAGAGAAATCTCAAGGCTTTTTTTGTGCCTTATTTTTTGTTGTGGATTCTGTTTTTATTTGCGTTATTAATAGAATAGTAATACTCCTAAATCATTTATAAAATATGGCTCAAATAATCAATCCATCTCATAGCAGCAAAGGTCTTTTATTCGTTCTATCTAGAGTTTTTGATAGAGCTGGCTTTTATGGACTTCGATCTTTGATTGTGATTTATATGATAAGCGGTACGATGAACATACCGCAAGATAAAGCCTACTATATTTATAGCTTAATTGGAATAGGTTTAGGGTTTTCTCAAGTAATTGGCGCCTTATTTGGAGATTTACTACTCGGTAATAAAAAGACGGCCTTAATTGGTTGTATAATGCAAGCTATAGGAGCGTTTACCTTATGTATTCCATCTATTGAAGGTCTGTATACAGGATTGGCTTTGATAATTCTAGGTGGTGGGCTATATACGCCTAATATTTATGCCGGTTTTGGAAAGCAGTATCTGGATAGAACTAAGTTATTAGATGCGGGCTATACATTTTTTTATATGGGGGTTAATATAGGTGCATTGTTGGGACCAGTATTTATTGGGTACTTCGGTTCAATAGACTATATGGTTGGTTTTATTTTGTCAGGAGTTGTTATGTTGTTTTCGTGTATCCCGTTAATTTTTACGAAAGATGTAGAGATAGAAAAGATTAAGGTAGTGGAAGGTCCAATTAAGAAGAAGTATTCAGTCCTTGCCATAATTGTAACAGTGATTACTATTTATTGGCTCCTATACGAGTTGGTAAGTTTTAGAATATTTGAGATTTTACAGCAAATTAATCCAGCTGATATCCTTAATCTTCCAGTTAGTTTTCTACAATCTATCAATTTACTTTTCCTTTTCCCATTTGGAGTGGTAGCAATTGTATACTGGACGTATCGGTACAGTAGTTCATTGAAAAAGTTGACAATAGGATTATTATTTTCCACCTTGGCTTGCATTTTCTTGTTATTAGTGCCAAGTGGAGCTACTAGTTCACCTGTATTCACCTATTTGTTCTACATATTATTAATGACGATATCGGAAGTTTTTATTTCTCCAGTTCTTTCTTCTGCTGTTGTGAAATATGGACATCCAAAATATTTAACTATACTATTTAGTTTGGTATTCCTCCCATTCAAATTGGTAACATGGCTAATGCCCTTAATTGGAGAATCCTTCATGGAAAATTCACTATTAGGCGTAGAAATTAGCTTTGTTGTCTCTATTCTTTTCACAGTGGGCTTATTCCTTTTTATTAGAAAGAGTGATGCTTTATTGAGTAATGGCAATACTGTCAAGGTGTAATATTTAAAATGGATTTCATTCTATCCTATGTTGGTGTTAAAGGGATTTGATCCTTTGGTTTAGGATAATAAATACTAAGCATTTACTTAATATTAAAATAAAAACGTACAGACTTGTCTGTTTATGCATTTTTTACATATCTTTGCCCTATGAAAAAACTGAATGTAAAGGATAGGATCATAGAAGCAGCGTCTAATTTGTTTTACTTTAATGGGTACAACCAAACAGGTATCAATCAAATTATTGCAGAGGCTAGTGTAGCCAAGGCTAGTATGTACCAACACTTTAGATCTAAAGAAGATATTGCTGTGGCTTATTTAGTTGGGAGACACACCATGTGGATGGGTAAATTAAATGAGTTTGTTGCTAACCAAGATACTTCCAAAGCTAAAGTCATCAGTTGTTTCGATTATCTTGTTGAATGGTTATGTGATGTTGAATTCAGGGGCTGTGGTTGGCAAAATATTATTACTGATTTGCCTCAAGATCACACCAAAATAAAGGATCAAGCTATTTTACATAAAAATGAAGTACGTACTTGGTTACAAGACTTATTGAAAAAGGAATCACAGTATTCTATTGAGCAGGCTGAAGAATTGGGAGATGAGGTAATGATTCTTATAGAAGGAGCAATCATACTTTCTCAAATTCAAAAAAATGAATGGCCTATAAATTCAGCTAAAAGGGCCTGTCTTAAATTATTAGCATAGTGCTAAATAGATAGGTTAGGAACTGAAAAGAAGGGATTAATAATTATACAGGAATATTAATAGTGGGAGACTATTGAAAAACCTGTAGTAGAATTGATATAGTATATAGACAGACCTGTCTGTATGTTTGAGTTGATTATAGTAAATCAGGACTTGACTGTAAAATAGGGATGAAGCCTACAATCAAAAATTATGAAGAAAATTGTACCTCCATTTAATAGGGAGTCAGCAAAAGCGAAAGTACAAGCAGCAGAAGATGCTTGGAATAGTAAGAATCCAGAAAAGATATCCTTGGCATACTCCATAGATTCTCAGTGGAGAAATAGGGATCTTTTCTTTATAGGAAGAGAAGCAATTAGCCAATTTTTATCCAAAAAGTGGGAAAAGGAATCAAATTATAGGCTAAAGAAGCATTTATGGTCTTTTACCGATAATCGTATTTCAGTGCGTTTTATATATGAATGGCTCGACGAATCAGAAGGTCAATGGTATCGAACCCATGGGAATGAGCATTGGGAATTTGATATTGACGGCTTGATGATAGTGAGAGATATGAGTGCCAATGACATAAAGATTACAGCGGCAGAAAGAACTTTATACTAACAATTAAATTTAGACTAATGACAACAACAATTAAAATGGTATTTGGTATCGCATTGTATGCTTTATCATCTATAAACCTTATGGCTATTGATAGTCTTAAAGTAAGGGAGGGGATTAAAGTTAAGAGTAACGACGAAGCGACTATTCATACTACTATAGCGGTGGATGGAGTAGATATATTTTATCGTGAGGCAGGCGATAAGGATAATCCAACCATAGTACTTTTACATGGTTATCCAACCTCATCTCATATGTTTCGTAATTTAATAACAGACTTGTCTGTTCATTATCATGTATTAGCTCCTGATTATCCTGGATATGGTCAAAGTGCACAACCCTTAATGAAGGATTTTCAATATACATTTGAAAATATGTCCAATCTGATGGAAGGTTTCTTAGAGAAATTGGAAATAAAGAAATACAGTCTTTATTTGATGGATTACGGTGCACCAATTGGATTTAGAATTGCTGCCAAAAATCCAAATAGGATTGAATCATTAATCATTCAAAATGGGAATGCTTATGATGAAGGTTTGCGTGATTTTTGGATTCCAATTAAGAAATATTGGAATGAATATACCATTGAAAATGGTAAGGCCCTGGAAGGGTTCCATTCACCAGATGGTCTTAAATGGCAATATACCCATGGTGTTCAAGATATAACTAAAATTAGCCCGGATAATTGGTTATTGGATATGCATCATCTTCAAAGACCAGAAAATGATAAAATTCAATTGGCTATGTTTTATGATTATAGAACAAATGTTCCGTTGTACCCAAAATGGCAAGAATATTTTAGAGATCATCAGCCTCCTACATTGATCGTTTGGGGAAAAAACGATTATATTTTTCCTGCAGAAGGTGCTTATCCATATAAAAAGGACCTGAAGAATCTAGAGTTTCATTTATTAGATACTGGACATTTTGCTTTAGAGGAGAAAGGAACAGAAATCGCGAATTACATTTTGGAATTTTTAAAAAATAATAACATAAAATAAGAAACCCATCTTTATCCCAGACTGTTTCTGGGGTAAAGATGAAATTAAAAAAAGTATTTGAATTACACAAAAAACATAAATATTATGAAAGCAATCAATTGGAAAAACGCAATAGCAGCAGGATTTTTAGGAACTATATTATTTGATTTAATTGGCTTATTGATTACAGGTCAATGGTGGGATATTCCTACGATTTTGGGTGCTAAAACTGGATTAGGTCTTGGTTATGGTGTCATGGGGCATTATAGTAATGGGATTTTGTTAGCAGTGCTTTATGCTGGGATAGCACCTTCTTTATGGGGCCCTAAATGGGCAAGACCCCTTATTTTCGTAACAGGTGAAACAATCGCGTTGGTTTGGTTATTTATGCTTCCATTATTAGGTGCTGGTGTAGCCGGTATCGATATGTCTCCCATGATGCCTGTGATTACGCTAGTTCGTCATCTTGCATATGCTATACCGTTAATATTTATAATAAATTATGAGGTGAAAATTTCAAGAGCTTAATTTCTAGGTGTAAAATGTTAGGGATTCAATCCCTAACATTTTATTGAATTTATAGAAGGTATATACTTAGAACCATGAAAAAGAAAGAACATAAATATACAAGCGATATAGCATTTACACCTGCTGTAAAAGCCTTACAGGAAAAATTTAATTCTAGAAAGAGTTACGCTCGTATGGAAGAATTCGGCGGTTGGCAATCTACTGTAACTCCACAATTGGAGTTATTCTTACGTACCATGGATTCTTTTTATTTAGGTACGGTAAATGGATCTGGGCAACCCTATATTCAACATAGGGGAGGTCCGAAAGGATTTTTAAAAGTATTGGATGATAAGCGGTTGGCATTTGCAGATTTCTCCGGAAACAAGCAATATATATCCACGGGTAATATAAGTGAGAATAATAAATCATTTATCTTTTTTATGGATTACCCAAACAAGTCAAGAATTAAGGTATGGGGTACTACGGAGGTTGTATTTGAAGATAAAGAGCTGGTTGAACAATTGGCTGATCCGTCCTATACTGCAAAGATTGAAAGGGTATTCATCTTTACTATTGAGGCTTGGGATATGAATTGTCCTCAACATATCAAACAGAGGTATACTATTGAGGATTTAAATATGGTTACAGAACCATTGCATAAAAAGATTCAGGAATTAGAAACTAAGTTGTCAGCTTATGAATAATTTTGAAGCTGATAACCTGTCGAAAGTTTTATATTTGAATAATTAAATGAATCATTTTATAGTAGAGATTATTAGATGAGTGAATTACTTATAAAGAAGAAGGATAGCTTAACTGCTCTTTGGGAATTTTCTCAAATGACCATTAAGAAATATTCATTTCATCTTCAAGATTTATCAATAAGTTCAGAAAGTAAGGACTATCAAGCCTGTAGCTTTTATTTAAATGATCAGCATGTTATTTGTAGGACTGCTAAAATAACACCTAAAAAAGTAGGGCAATTTGTTACCATTTGGAAACGAATGAATGGTGGACCAATTCAACCTTTTGATTATTCTGATTCATTTAACCTACTGGTGATAAATGTTCAAACGAATGAACATTTTGGTCAGTTTGTATTTCCAAAAGAAATACTTTTAAAAAAGGGAATTATTAGGTCTAAATCTAAGGTAGGAAAACTAGGATTTAGAGTATATCCACCCTGGGATAAAACAACCAATGCCTCAGCAACTAAATCTCAAAGATGGCAAGAGAATTATTTTTTAAATTTGGATTCAATTGAGTCAATCGATGTTGAACGATTGAAAAGTCTTTATTCGATCCAAGAATTTTGAAATCGTAGAGACTTGGTTTGAGGGACTATCAGAAATTGAATTAATTAATAGGCTAGTTGATTCAGAATAAAATGAGGTGTTAATGATAATGAATAAATCGTATGCAGTGTAAAGAGGTAGCAGTATTTAAGTTTAAAGTTGAGTGTTTGGAAGGAGCTATTGAACTTAACAAGAATATTTTATCAGAGATGAAGGAGCAAAGTATGGATTCAATGATTGATTTTGAATTGTACCAATCACCTAAAGACCCCAGTATTTTTACTTGGCTAATTGATTGGAAGGACGCTGAATCAGCAAAAAATACTACGGACAAATGGATGTCTTTCCCAAGTAATGAAGCTTTTTCTTCGAGTGTTGAAAATGATATATTTTATGAATTTTTGGAAAGAAGATAATGAATCATGTTTTTTTTAAAAACTTAAAATGTAAATGGATAAGGCCAAATTTATAGTAGAATTAAGATCAAAGTTTGACAGTTATGCTCCAATTTCCAAGGAATCCTGGTCATTAATTGAATCAATAGTCACTTTTCGGAGTCTGAAAAAGGATGAAATATTATTACAACATGGAGGAATAGCTCGGGATATACATTTTATTTGTGAAGGAGCATTGAGGGCCTATATCTCAGATGAAAAGGGAGAATTATACAATAAGAATATATTCCTTGAAGGCGATTTTGCAGGATCGAAGGTGTCTTTATTAAAGGGAACTCCATCAAACTTCACCATAGAGGCTCTTGAAGATAGTATACTTATCAGTTTAAATTATAAGAAATATAGAGACTTCATTAATGCTAATGAGGATTTAAAAGATTTCTATATTTCTTACCTGGAAAGGAATTGGGTAATTGATAAGGAGGAAAGAGAAGTCTCTATTGTTATGAAGAATGCAACAGATAGGTATTTGGCTTTACTAGAAAAGCATCCATCTATTGACCAAAGAATTCAACAATTGCATTTAGCTTCCCATCTAGGAATCACTCCAACCCAGTTGAGTAGGATTCGTAAAAATATAAGAAAATAATTCTCAAATCAACATATGTAAATGCATAACACATAGCTTCATTTTACTTTTGTATTAAATCGTAAAAAAGAAAATGTTATGCATTTATTAAACAATCTACAATGGCGTTATGCCACCAAACAATTTGATCCAACAAAAAAAATACCAGATGCAGCGTTGAAAAGTATACTGGAAGCGGTACAATTATCAGCTTCTTCCTTTGGACTTCAGTTGTACAAGGTAATAAGCGTAGAAGATAAGGAAGTAAGAAAGAGACTTCGAGCAGCCTCATGGGATCAAAGTCAAATTACAGATGCTTCTCACTTAATTGTTTTTTGTAATTATTCTGAAGTTTCTGATAAGCATATAGATGAATATTTTGAGTTGAAATCTGAATATCATGGTATTCAGCAAAGTGATTTAAAAGGATATTCCGATTTCATTAAAGCAAATGTATCAAGTAAATCGTTAGAAGAACGAAATATCTGGACAGCAAAACAAACCTATTTGGCGCTAGGAAACTTATTAAATGCTTGTGCCGAACTTAAAATTGATAGCTGCCCTATGGAAGGATTTGACTCCTTTGCTTATAATGACGTTTTGGGAATTAAGGAGGAGGGATTAAATGCGGCAGTGATTGCAACTATTGGATATCGATCTAATGAGGATACTAGTCAAAACTTACCAAAAATAAGAAAACCACTAAATCGATTGTTTCAAGTAATCTAAAAGAACGCCATGAATCAATTGTTTTTAGTATCATTAGCATTCATTGGAGGAGTCTTTTTGGCTGCTCAAGGTGGATTAAATGCATCGCTAGGTGTATTGTTGAAAAATCCATTATTAGCCTCTGTAGTTGCCTTTATAAGTAGTGCGGTTTTTGCCATTTTTTTCGCATTACTAAGTGCTAATAATACACCCAGTTTAGAGGACGTTAAAGGAGTGCCATTATATTTATGGTTTGTAGGAGGCCTTTTGAGTGTACTTGGTATTAGTTTATATTACTATACAATACCGAAATTAGGAATGTCAACTATGATTTCAATTGGGTTATGTGGCCAATTGGTATTTGCTTCATTGGCTGGTCAATTGGGTTGGTTTAATTTACCTATTGAGCCATTAACAATAAAAAGGTCAATAGGCATGTTATCCATGATTTTGGGAATTATTTTAATCAATTTGAAATGAATCATATGAAAGACCTCATTCAAGAAAATATAGATAACCTTTCATTACTTTGGAAAACGGTAAGTATTCCATTTGAATCATTTTATTCAAATCCAATTTTTGAATATTGTGAAATTGTAGGATCTGATTGGCCCAATCGACTATGGTATACTAGGCCACTTGATGCTAAAACAATTATTAAGACAAAAGAATTATTGAGTTCTACCTCAAGAACAATTACAATTCCTTATTGGGACATTGATGGGCTTGATACCTCTAGATTTTTGGATGAGAATGGATTTAAAGTTGCTTTTGAGCAAATTGGAATGTCATTAAAACTAGCCAACAAATTTGAAATACAAAATAGGCTTATAATTAAGCGTATTTCCACTGAATTCGAATCTGTATTATGGGCTGATTTATTCTCCAAATCATTTGGTTACAATATAAGCTCGGAAACAATTATTAAATCATTAAATGAAGTGTGTTATTATTTAGCCTATAGTAATGGGCATGCAGTAGGGACTGCTATCATGCATAAGACCAATGATATTTCAGGGGTTCATGCTGTTGGTATACCACCGGAATGGCGAAGGAAAGGCTTTGCGGATCAAATTATGAAACTGCTTATAAACCAAGCAATATTAAACGGAAGTAACTATATGACTTTGCAAGCTTCCAACATGGGTTTAGGATTGTATTTGAAATTGGGATTTAAGGAACAGTTTAGAATAAAAAACTATAAATTGAAGGACGAATAGCCGAGTACAAATTTAGTAAGGTTATTAGGGACTAGAAATTAATTGATGACTCATGAAATTCATAGGTAACACAAAAGAATATCTTCAACTTCAAACCCTTGAAAAGGGCAATTGCTCTGTATTTGACGATGTTATTGAAGGTAGTTTGACGATCTTATGGTTTGAGTCTGATAACAATATTCTAAATGTTGATAGTAAGCAGTATACCTTTAGTAAGAATCAGGTCGTTTTTTTAACGGAGTTTCATAAGGTAAAAGTTAAAAGCATAGGTGGGATCCGTTTTTTAAGATTCAATCGACCATTCTATTGTGTATTAGATCATGATATAGAGGTTGGATGTAAAGGCATTCTCTTTTTTGGGGCATCGCAGCTGCCTATTATAGATATTCCTTTGGATGAATTGGATCGATTTGAGACCTTATGGAAAGTGTTTCAAATGGAAATGCAATCAAAGGATAGCTTGCAGATAGATATGCTTCAAATGATGTTAAAAAGGTATTTGATATTATGCACTCGTTTATTCAAATCTCAGGCAAGTTACCCTGTTAAGAAAATAGATTCTGATATAATCAGAGACTTTAACTTTTTAGTTGAAAAACATTTTAAGGAAAAACATACAGTGGCTCAATATGCTGAATTCCTAAATAAATCCCCAAAAACAATAGCCAATATATTTTCCAAAATAGGGGAGAAAACACCCTTGACATACATACAGGAAAGAAGGATGTTAGAAGCAAGAAGACTCTTGCGATATTCAGACCTCCAAGTAAAAGAAATAGCCTTTGAATTAGGCTTCAATGATCTTCAAACATTTAGTCGATTTTTCAAGAAACAAGAAGGAATTTATCCTTCAGTATTTAAAGAAATGAGCTTTTAGGAAAAATTGACAACACAACGGGAAAGTTGACCTATCAACTGCCCTATTTTTCTCTACATCTTTGCATTGTTAAAAGAAATTAATAGTCTTAAAATCTAAACAATGAGAAGTTTTAAAGTACCTACTAGAGAAGAAGTAAATGAAAATAATCAAGCAATTTTTGACAAGCTTCAAAAGGGGCTAGGTTTTGTTCCAAACCTGTATGCCTATTTTGCTAAAAATGAAACTGCATTAGGCGATTACCTCGCACTTCAAAATAGAAAATCTACACTCAAGGCAAAGGAAAGAGAAGTAATTAATCTGATCACAAGTCAAATAAATGATTGTCATTATTGCCAATCAGCACATACGGTATTGGGCAAGATGAATGGTTTTACAGATGATCAAGTTATTGAAATTAGAAAGGGACATGCATCTTTTGATTCAAAGATTGATGCGCTTGTAAAATTTACAGCAGCCATTGTTTCAAATAAGGGAATTGTTGACCGTGAAACTAGGGATGCATTTTTTCAAGCGGGTTATACTGAAGCGAGTATGATTGATGTCGTGATGGTAGTTGGTGACAAAATTATTAGTAATTATCTCTTTAAGCTTGCTGGTTTCGAAATTGATTTTCCTTTAGCAGAAGAACTTGAAAAAATTATAACATTTAAAAACTAAAAAGATGAAAAAGTTAATAGTTGCAGTAGGAGTATTGTTGTCTGGTTTAACAAGTAGTATGGCTCAATTACCAGACCCAGGATTTGAAATTGATGGCTCAACGGCGATTGTAATTACAGATCCACAGAATGACTTTTTGAGTCCAGAGGGAGTAACTTGGGGAGTCGTAGGAGAAAGTGTCATCAAGAATAATACGGTGGATAATTTGGAAACCTTATTTAAAATGGCGGAAAAGAAGGGTATTAAGGTTTTTATCTCTCCTCATTATTATTACGAACATGATCATGCTTGGGAGTTTGAAGGTGCTTTGGAGACCCTTATGCACAATATAGGAATGTTTGATAGAGGTGATCAATTGAAAACAGAGGGATTTGAAGGTTCAGGAGCCGACTTTTTAGAGAGATATAAAAAATATATAGAGAAGGATTTTGTTACAGTTGTTGGACCTCATAAGATTTATGGGCCTGAGCAAAATGATTTGAGCTTACAATTGCGCAAGCAAAAGATAGATAAGGTGATTTTAGCCGGAATGTCTGGGAATCTGTGTGTAGAATCACATATGAGAGAATTGATAGAAGATGGATTTGAAGTTGCCGTAGTTGGCGATGCAACTGCTTCGGCAATAATCCCAGGTTACGATGGTAATGAGGCAGCTCAAACCAATTTCAGATTTATTGCTAGCCATGTGTATACCACTCAAGAATTGAAGAAAGAATTAAAAAATAAATAAAAAAAAACGAATATGAAAACTGTAGAAAATAAAGAAGATTTCAACAAGATTATCAATGCGGATAGACCGATTTTATTAGACTTTTACGCGGATTGGTGTGGGCCTTGTCAGTCACTTTTGCCAACTGTAGAGAAATTGGCAAAGGAATATGAAGGTAAGGTGGAAATTCAAAAAGTGAATGTTGATCAAAATAGAGAATTAGCAGCTGAATTTGGTGTTAGAAGTATTCCAGCCTTATTTTTTATCAAGGAAAAGGAGTTAATTGATAGAATAAATGGATTAGTACCCGAAAAGGATATAAAAGAAAAATTGGACAAAATGCTAAATTAGTAGGTTCTAGTTTGAAGGAAATGCCAGCTTTTAGTTGGCATTTTCCATTTTTAATAATAATTCCTTCCTTTAAGGAAGAAACATGTCATTAACTGCAATTAAGGTTCATTGGAATGAATCTTAGTATTATTGATTTAAATTGAGCTTTCAATTAAAGCTTAGTTATATGAAATTTTATTTGAATGCTATATTCCTTTTTATTGGTATGCTGGGCTATGGCCAAAATTGGGAATACAACTATCGAAACCCTTCCGATTCGTCCTTTAACGCATATGCTATTGTGTTACCGGATAGCGTAGACATAAAAGGTCTTATTATAAGAGACTTTAGCAGCTTACCCGATCTAACTACTAAAAGTCGATATAAATGGTCTGAAATAGCTTTAGAAAGAGGTTTAGCTATATTGTATACTACTACCACTAATTTTTTCCCTGAATTATTTTATGATGATAATGGACCTGCCTTATTAGATGATATGCTTCAAGAAGTAATCAAAAAATATGCTATTCCAAAAAGTAATTTGTTTATCGGAGGTATATCCGCTAGTGGAACAAGAGCTTTAAGGTTTGTTCAGTATTGCGAAAAAGGGAAGTCGCGGTATGGAACTAGAATTAAGGCGGCCTTTTCAGTTGATTCTCCGCTGGATCTAGAACGCTTTTACTTATCTGCTAGCTCTAATAGAGATAAGTTTAAAAAAGGTATGTTATGGGAGGCAGCTCTTATTATGGAAAAATTCCCTTTGAAGTTGGGCGATTTTAATACCGAGAATATTGCAGATTATAGAGCATCCTCTGTGTATTCATTTAAGTCTAAATCAGGAGGGAATGCACAATTCTTATTAAATGTTCCATTGCTGTTTTTTCATGAACCAGATATGGATTGGTGGATAAATGAGCGGGGATCTACCTATTTTGATATCAATTCATTTGATATTATTGGTTTGGTAAATTGGTTGAAATTCTCTGGACATGAAAATGTGAAATTGATCACATCGACACAAAAAGGGTATGATAAAAATGGAAATAGGAACTGCCACTCTTGGACCATTGTCGATGAAGTTTTTCTAATAAACTGGATGGAAGAACAGATAGATTAAACAAATTTAAAAAGGAATTTCTGACTTAGAAATGATGGGTTAATTGCAATTGACGAGCAGATAAATTGAATTGTATAAAATAAATCAAAGAAAGTTTTACTTTATTTAAGTATTGTAATTCATTGAATTAGTGGTGTTAATGTATTTCGTTATCGATTATGTGATGAAAATAATGGCAATAGTATTTTGATGAATGACCGATTGTTCATACATTTGTCTCATGAGAAGGAAAGTCGATAAGGATAGTCTGCTAGAAATTGGCACAAATCTTTTGCATAAGCAAGGGTATCATGCAACTGGTATAAAAGATATTGCGGATGCAGCTGGAATTTTGAAAGGATCTTTTTATAATTATTTCAAAGGGAAAGAGGCATTTTGTAAAGAGGCATTGGAGAATTATGGACAGAAATCCTATGAACAGACAAAATCCATTTTGGAAAATCAAGGATTAAGTCCTTTAACCAGATTGAAGACTCTTTTCTCCTATCGTATCAACTTTATGATTTCAGATCAGAATTGTACCAAGGGATGTTTCTTGGGAAATACGGGACAGGAACTGGCAGAATCCAATGCTAATTTAAGAACGTTGATTGACGCTTCGTTGATAAAGGAAAATGAATTGTTCGTAAATTGTCTTAAAGAAGCCCAGGATTCTAAAGAAATACGAAGTAGTTTGGATCCCGATAAAGGCGCTCAATTTATTAATCTTAGCTGGCAAGGAGCTTTACTTAGAATGAAAACATCTGGAGATGAACAACCCTTAAGGGTTTTCTACCAAATGATATTTGAACAATTTTTATAGCGCATAAGGGCAATTAAGTTTGCCTTTTTTTTGAATTCAGTATATGAACGAACGTTCATTCATAAAACTAAAACAACCAAAAATATTTCGTAATGAAAGACTTAAAATTAAACCTAAAAGACAGCGTAGTACTTATAAGTGGAGCCAATAGAGGTATTGGAAATGCTATAGCTCTAGAGCTATTGGCACGTGGGGCAAAGAAGGTATACGCAGGCACAAGAGATTTGGGAGCCATAGATGCTACTGAGAGTAGCTATGAAGGTAAATTAGTGCCTTTGCAACTTGATGTTACCGATGAGGCGTCTATAAATAATGCGGCTAAATTGGCAACTGACGTCGATATTTTAATTAACAATGCTGGCGTGTTACTTGGAGATAGCTTGTTGAATTCAGATTCATTGAACAATCTTAAAATTCATTTCGATGTAAATGTAATTGGGCTAATGAAATTGACACAAGCCTTTTTACCAAGTATTCGGTCAAAAGCAAAAGGTGCTATTGTCAGTATATCTTCCTTAGCTGGGCTTGGAAACATGCCGGTTATTGGAAGTTATTCTGTATCTAAAGCTGCAGTTCATAGCATTATCCAAGGGTTGAGAGGTGATCTTACCAATGAATCTGTTGCAGTAATAGGGGTTTACCCTGGACCAATAGATACAGAAATGGCGAAAGGTTTTGAAATGGATAAGGATAGCCCTCAAGCTGTTGCTAAGAGTATTGCAGATGGTATTGAAAATGGTGTAGAAGATGTATTCCCTGACCAAATGTCTTTACAAGTGGAGCCCCTTTATATGGGGAATCCTAAGGCCGTTGAAACAGAATTTGGGATGTATGTAGCTCCTGTTAATCAAGATTAATTTAAAAAATCCCAATTAGAATTACTAATTGGGATTTTTCATTTTCTAAGTTTGAGAAATGTTTAGGTAATTATAATATTTTACACAATCAGAGTGTAATGGAGATAGTTATGGTGCCTAGACCAGCTCCCATTGCACTAATTAATAGATCTTGTCCAGTAGCTCTTCCGTGTCCCTGGCTGTCATAGAATTCTTTACCTGCCGCTATTAGAAGCGTTCCCATAAAACCAATTGCTATTGACTTTCGTTTGTCTTTTGTAATGAGATACGTTACAGAGGTTAAGGAAGTACTCATTATGTATCCAATAGCAAAGTGTTGTTGATGATCAACAGGAATGGTATTGAACGATTGTGCTTGCACATCAAATGAAAGTAAACAAACTAACATTATTAGTGTGATAATGTATTTTTTCATAGCAATTTTATTAAAGAGGGTTCCTTTAATAATGCATATGGATGTAGAAATTATTAAACTGATATGTGGAGAATAGCGAAATAACCATGCCGAAATTAACATTGTAGTAAATTAACCTATTTCGGTTGGTTTGAATATTATATACTGTGTTAAAATAGGAAATTATTCCCATTTTGGTCCTTTGCAAGAAGAAAATGGGAATGAATACCTTTTATTTTTTACCGATTAAATCGTTCCAAGCCATTCTGTGGGTATTGGAACCATCCATTCCTTTGTTTCTTAGTTTGGTTTTTTCAACATTAGAAGGCATTTCTTTGTTGAAAGAATGACCAAATACTTCCGTAATAGTCTCCTTATGTAGTTTTTGAATAGTTCTAAACTTTTTTAAGTCTGGAACATCACAAAATGTAATTGCAATTCCGGATTTCCCTTGCCTTCCAGTTCTACCAATTCTATGTTCGTAGTTTTCTTTGTTATCGGGCATCTCAAAGTTAACGACTACTTTAACATCACTGATATCTAGACCTCTACCAATTACATCCGTAGCTAATAAGATCTTAGTATCACCCTTTTGGATATCAGAAATAGCTTTGATTCTAGTCGCTTGGGATTTTTTTCCGTGTACTAATTCAACAGAGAAGTCAGCTTTTTTAAGTTTGTTATAGACCTCTTTGGCTAGAAATCTATCATTGAAAAAGACCAAAGACTTCTCTTGTAAATGGTCGTACATCAAGTTCATCAATAATTCAGTCTTATCTTTTTCACCAACATAATAGACCTTTTCATCAATGTCCAATTTATTGGAAGAATGTTTTTGTACTTCAATCCATTCAGGATTAGTACAAATAGCATTAATTGTTTCCTTTAGTTTATTTGGAATAGTAGCGGAAAAGAAGAAATTTTGTCTTTTAGCTGGTAGTTGGTGAAGTATGACTTCTACGTCCTTCCATAATCCAGATTCTAGCATTTGATCCGCTTCATCCAAGACTAAATACTTTACAGTACTTCCCTTTACAATACCTTGATCGATAGTCTCTCTTAGTTTACCAGGAGTCGCTACTAATACATGTGGTCTTTTGCCCAAAACCTTTTCCAGAGGTCTTTTTTTCATTCCTCCGTAAATCATACCACATTCTATTCCTAGATTTTGTCCCCAGAAACGAACTTCTTCGGCCAATTGATGGGCCAATTCTTTACTTGGAGCAATTAGAATGGTTGAAAGAGGTTCATCCGATTTATTTGGAAGGTCCATCCACATTTCAAGGATAGGCAGTAAAAATGCCAAGGTTTTCCCTGTACCTGTCCTAGAGATTCCAATAACATCTTTCTGTGTTAGAGCAGCAGGTATAACCCTTTTTTGAATAGCTGTTGGCTGTTCAAACTCCTTCTCATTTAGAAGTTCTAATATTTTTCCTCTTAGGCCTAAATCTGTAAAGCTAATTTCCATGATTCCTTAATTCTGCTGCAAAGTTAATCCAAAAATTACTTGTATAGACATGCATTGGTGAATTTGAATGGCAAAGAGGTGTAAATAGGGGTTATTTGTCTTTAAAGGAGTACACCTTATTTGGACTTACGCAATAATGTAGTGGTTCATCCATATTGTGAACATCCTCTATTTCTTCCATCTCATCAAAAAATGTAAGTCCAATGAATAGGGTATTTGGAGAACATTTTTTCAGAAACCGATCGTAAAAGCCTTTTCCAAAACCTACACGATTTCCATTCTCGTCAAAGGCTAATAATGGTACGAATACAATGTCTAAATTTTCTGGTTGAATTTGAATACCTCTTATTGGTTCCGGAATTCCAAACTTATTTTTAAAGGTCTCTGTGTCTACATCAAATTTAATATGTTCTAAGCTGAGATCATTAAAGTTTGTCTTTGGAACAACTACCGTTTTTTTCAACTCCTCTCGAATGAAATGAATGATAGGCCAGGTATTGACTTCAAAATGCCTTTCAATAGGTAAAAAAATGTGGAAATAATCATTATCCCAAATTGGCATATTCCTTAGTTGATTTAAAATCTTTTTCGAACGATCTAGAATTTCTTCATCATTCAAGGACTTACGCTTTTTTTTATAAAGTGTTCTAAGTTCGAATTTTTTCATTTTGGATCAAATAAGTTTAACATTTAACAATAAAAAAAGCTGCACATGGCAGCTTTTTTTATTTATAATTAGTGGCTGAATTCAGCCAAATATCGTTCAGCATCCAGAGCTGACATACATCCAGAACCGGCAGCTGTAATAGCTTGTCTGTAAATATTGTCTTGAATATCTCCAGCGGCAAATACACCTGGAATGTTTGTTTTACTTGTTCCTGGTTTTGTAATTAGATAACCAGTAGTATCCATATCCAATTGTCCTTTGAAAATATCGGAGTTTGGTTTGTGACCAATTGCTACGAAGAATCCAGTTGCTGGGATTGTTGTTTCCTCTCCAGTTTTACTGTTAACAGCTAAAACACCTTCTACAGATTTCTCACCTACAACTTCTTTCGTTGACGTATTGAACATTACCGTAATGTTCTCAGTATTGAGTACACGTTGTTGCATTGGTTTAGAAGCTCTCATTTCTTCCTTTCTAACCAGCATGGTAACTTTTTTACAGATTTTAGATAGATAAGTTGCTTCTTCAGCAGCAGTATCTCCTGCACCTACAACAACTACCTCTTGACCTCTGTAAAAGAATCCATCACACACTGCACAAGCAGATACTCCGAAACCATTTAGTCTATCTTCAGATTCCAATCCAAGCCATTTCGCTGAGGCACCTGTAGAAATAATTACAGTTTCAGCTTCAATAACTTTGACGTCATCAATGGTAACTTTATGTGTTCCTCCTGGGATTGTTGAAAATTCAACAGCAGTAGCTAGTCCAAAACGTACATCTGTACCGAATCTTTCAGCTTGTGTCTTTAGGTCCTCCATCATGCTGTTTCCATCAACACCTTGTGGATAACCAGGGAAATTGTCTACTTCCGTAGTAATTGTTAATTGACCACCAGGCTGTAAACCTTGATACATTACTGGGTTCAATTCTGCTCTAGAGGCATATATTGCGGCTGTATATCCAGCAGGTCCAGATCCAATGATTAGACATTGAACTTTTTCAATTTCTTCTGACATGATTGTATGCGTTATTAATTATGGAAACAAAAATAATGGAAAAATCAATTCCCTTCACCTTCGTTGAGATAAAAGTTATTTATAAACTGATCACTAATGTTTATAAATGTTAAAAGGAGTTTTTTTATTCGTTCGTTTGAGATGCTACTGCCGATGATTTCCGCTTCCTTTCTTTGGATTTAAGATAGGCATTCATGAATATGGTTAACAATATTACTAAACCACCCATATAAAAACCAAAGCTCATTTTTTCATCTTCATGGAAAAATAATAGGGCCAACAGAATAGAGTAAATAGGCTCCATATTGATACTTATACTTATAGTGTATGGACTCAGTTCTTTCATTACATAAACGCCCATTAAAAAGGCGAATGCAGTACAAATGGTTCCTAGAATAATGATGTATAACCAGTCCATATTACTCAAAGACATAATTCCGTCTATGGGTTGATCTTGAAGACCATAATAGATTAGTGTAAATAAAAAGGCACCCAGCATTTCATAGAGCGTAATGTGTGCAGCATCATCATTTTGTACAAATTTGGCATTAAGTACGGTAAATAAGGCAGCAAAAAACGCTGAACATAAACTTAGTATTATCCCTAGGGAGTATTGGGATTCGAAATTAAAGATCATGGATAGACCTGCAATTACTGTTAATCCCAGTAATAATTCGTAGGTTTTTATTTTCTTTCTATAAATAATGGGTTCCAATATGGCGACAAAAAAGGAGGATGAAGCCAGACAAATAAGAGCAACCGAAACATTAGACACTTTAATGGATTCGAAAAAAGTCACCCAGTGAATAGCTATAATCCCTCCAATCCCTAAATAGCTGACTAAATTTTTTCTTTCAATCTTTTTGATTTTCCCTTTTAGTGCCAAATAAAGATATATGATAATAAAGGCAATGAAGGTTCTTGAAATGACAATGGTCGTTGAATCCGTTTGAATTAGTTTTCCCAATATTCCAGTGAAACCCCATAAGAATACAGTGCAGTGAAGTAGGAAATAATAATGGTTTTTTCGAATATAATTAAGCATGAAAATAAGGAGGTATAGGATAATTTAATATAGTTTGGAAATTTAGCCCAATTACAATTAAATTCATAACTTTTGTGATGAAAAGTGTGAAAATACAAAACATTGATTATTAGTTATATATGAAGGTAGATATATTAGCATTCGGTGCACATCCAGATGATGTTGAGCTTTCATGCGCAGGAACCTTGGTTAAACAAAAGTTGTTAGGGTATAAAACTGCCATTGTTGATTTGACGAGAGGAGAATTAGGAACAAGAGGTTCCGCAGAAATTCGTGATGAAGAGGCGAGTCGTGCCGCAGAAATAATGAATGTAGATGCCAGAGAAAATTTGGGTCTCCAAGATGGGTTTTTTGAACAAGATAAGGAGAGTGTGTTAAGGGTTATTGAAATGGTAAGAAAGTACCAGCCAAAGATCGTTTTGGCTAATGCTTTTTCGGATAGGCATCCTGATCATGGTAGAGGATCTGATTTAGTGTCTAGGGCTTGTTTTCTTGCAGGTCTTCCTAAAATTGAAACAAGTTTGAATGGTGAAAGCCAAAAGGCTTGGCGTCCTAAGGCTATTTATCATTATATTCAATACAACAGTATTGAACCGGATTTTGTAATGGATATTTCGGGGCACTTAGAAACCAAGTTAGATAGTATATTGGCCTACAGATCTCAGTTCTATGATCCGAATTCTAAAGAACCTTCAACACCAATATCTAGTAAGGAATTCCTAAATGCCATTACTTTTAGAGCTGAAGAATATGGGAAATATATTGGAGTTCGCCATGGTGAAGCTTATAATGTAGAACGTTTACCTGGTGTAGATGATTTGTTTCATTTGCTATAAACATGAATTGTATCAACTGTTTTAGCTAGAGATATTATTGTAAATCAAAAGTGAAGAGTAGATTGATATATGAGGTCTTTTGATTCGTTTATCTCACAAGTATGACTCATTCCATTGTTATTAATTAGCAATATATTTTTAGACCGACACAAGTTTCAATTTGGACTTTTGTCGGTTTTTTTATGATTCATTGGAATGGTAAAAGTCACTCGTATAGTTGGGGGATGAATGACTTTGATGCAGAAGATGTGTTCAAGAATGGTTATCGAATAGAGGATCGTCTATTATTTGATCCCGATTAATGCTATTCCAATTTTGATAGAAATAGTAGTTTGTCCCCTTATTTGCAAATAGCCCTCAGATATCAACGAAAGAGAAACCATTATTCACATTTGTATTAACCTTATTGTATACAAACTTGATGTCAGATTTCCGACTTATTTAATTTTTGGAATGTCTATTTTTGATATAGAAAAAGAAAGATTTTTAATAAAAGGATACTTATTAATGAAAGCAAAATTTCCTGTATTGGTCTTTAATTTTTGAATGGAGAACTATACTTTTTTCTAATTTGAAGGAGATTCGTGAAATTCGTGAAGGAATGATTGGTCATAAGATCATAAAAGTAGTTATTTTTGTATTGCCTATGCTTGGGCTTCAAATACAAGCAAGTAATGTTTTTATTAATAGTGAAAAAATGGATACAGTTACATTAGGGGCAGGGTGTTTTTGGTGTGTTGAAGCAGTGTTTCAAGATCTAATAGGAGTGGAATCAGTGGCATCTGGATTCTCTGGGGGTAATATTATTAACCCTAGTTACCGTGAGGTCGTAAATGGAATGACTGAACATGCTGAGGCTTGTCAATTGGTTTACAATCCAGATATAATCAGTTTTAGAGAACTGATGGAAGTTTTCTTTGTTACACATGACCCTACTACCTTAAACAGACAAGGAAATGACGTGGGAACACAATACCGCTCGGTAATTTTCTATCATTCGGACGAGCAAAGAAGGCAAGCAAATGAATTTATAGAGGAATTAAACAATGCTAAGGTTTATGATGTTCCAATAGTTACGGAGTTGAGCCCCTATAAAAATTTCTTTATAGCAGATAATTATCATCAAGATTTTTTTAATCTAAATGGAGAACAGCCTTATTGCAGCTTCATAATTCAACCTAAAGTAGAAAAGGTGAAGAAATATTTCGGAGATAAATTAAAAAAGAAGTAGTTTTAAACCTCTGTAAAAGGAGGTTTTTTTTATGAAAAATATTTACGCTTTCGGTTTAATATTACTTTCAATTTTGGGTTGTGATTCAGCTCAAGAAACAGTTGGAACCACCCCCAATATCGTTGAAGTTTCCGATGATACTAATGTGTATTTTTCGGAACATATTTCACCTATTATTTATAATAACTGTGTAGAATGTCATAGAGAGGATGGAGCTGCACCCTTTTCAATGACACGGTATCACGATGTTCAAAAGAGGGCAAAAATGGTAGCCTATGTTACGGGGATAGGGTATATGCCTCCCTGGCCAGCTGACCCTAATTATGCTCATTTTATAGGAGAAAAAATCCTTAGTCAAGAAGAAAAAGATCTTATCCAGAAATGGTATGAACAAGGTGCTCCCTTGGGGGACAGTACAAAAATGGCTGCTGTTCCCAAATTTGAATCAGGTTCTTTGTTGGGAAAGCCGGATTTGGTTGTGAAAATGGCAAATCCAATACCTGTCCATGGGGATAATAAAGACAGATTTTTAATTATAAAAGTTCCCTTTGAATTACCAGTAGATACTTTTATAAAAGTAGTTGAGTTTGTGCCCGGGAATAATCAACTGGTACATCATATGAATGGACACGCACTGGCTTATAGAGGGCATGATGAAAAAGACCTACATGAAGGGGAATACTATGTGAATTTGGAAGAGTTTAGTCCTAGGGAGGCTTGGAAGGAAATGGGTATTCCAAATGCTGATGGTAGTTTCCCCGTGAAAATACCGTCAGTGAGTAATTATCTACCCGGTGTACAGACCTCTATCTACCCGCAAGGAATAGGAGGTTTTAGAATGTCAAAAAAGGGAATGTTCTTGATCAATGATATGCATTACGGTCCAAGCCCAGTAGACGATGAGGATCAATCTTATTTCAATGTATTTTATGATTCAATACCTCCAAAAAGACCGATTGGAGAATTTCAGTTAGGAACGTTGGGAGTATCACCCATAGTGCCACCGCTTGTGATTCCTCCAAATGAAAAGAAAAATTTCACAACCTCCTTTACTTTACCAAACGCCATTTCAGTGCTAACGGTAAATCCACACATGCATTTATTAGGGAAAACCTTTAAGGCGTATGCTGTAAAGCCGAATAATGATACGATTCCATTAGTGAAGATTGATGATTGGAATTTTAGATGGCAATTTTTCTATACCTATGAAAAAATGAAACATCTACCGGCAGGAACCTTAATTAAGGTAGAAGCAATGTTCGATAATACATTGGCTAATCCCGATAATCCATTTAATCCACCCAAATGGATAACTGGAAAGGATGGCAGTATGAAGACCACAGATGAAATGTTACAGCTTATTATTACCTATTTACCCTATAAGGAAGGGGATGAGCATATTTCCCTTAAAACGGATAAAACAGCCTTTAAATAATTGGTATAATGCTTCCTTCTTTAATCTTTGAGTAGCCTTTAGATTAATTCAGATTGCCTAATCTTTAAGGTGTAGTCTACTCTTTGATTTTAATCTAATCAAGGTATGCGAAGTACTTTAACTTTACTTCTAAGGGCTTCTTTTAGCTATAATCTAAGCAAGACTGCCTTGCCACATATTTAAAATTTTAACCAAAAAAAAAGCTACTCGAATGAGTAGCTTTTTTTTTATTATATAATGATCAACCGAAGTCATCAAATGATACGTTTTCTTCTGGTACACCCCAGTCATCACACATCTTGATTACAGCCTGGTTCATCATAGGAGGTCCACAGAAGTAGAACTCGATATCCTCAGGAGAATCATGATCTTTCAAGTGATGTTCGATTACAGCGTTGTGTACAAATCCAACAAATCCATCACCTTTTTCATCCTTAGTTTTCATTTCAGTCCAGTTATCTTCTGGCATAGGCTCAGAAAGAACTAGGTGGAATTTGAAGTTAGGGAATTCTCTTTCTATCTGACGGAAGTCTTCAACAAAGAAAAGTTCTTTTTTAGAACGACCACCGTAGTAATAAGTTACTTTACGGTCAGTCTTCAATGTATGGAATAAGTGGAATAAGTGAGAACGCATTGGCGCCATACCAGCACCACCACCGATGTATACCATTTCAGATCCAGTTTCTTTAATAAAGAACTCACCGAATGGTCCAGAAACCATTACCTTATCTCCTGGCTTTTGAGCGAAGATGTAAGAAGAACAAATACCTGGATTTACATCCATCCATCCATTTTTGGCTCTATCCCATGGTGGAGTAGCGATACGAATAGTTAACATTACAATATTCCCTTCAGCAGGGTGGTTGGCCATAGAGTAAGCTCTATAAACCGGTTCTGGGTTATCCATTTTAAGATCCCAAAGACCAAATTTATCCCAATCTTCCTTAAACTTATCTGGTCCGTAAGGATCATTTGGTTCAGGTCTGATGTCCATATCTTTAAAATCAACAGTGATTTTAGGTACATCGATTTGGATATATCCACCAGCTTCGAAGTCTAGGTTTTCACCTTCTGGTAATTTTACAGTAAAGGCCTTGATAAATGAAGCTACGTTGTAGTTTTCAATTACCTCACATTCCCATTTCTTGATTCCGAAGATTTCCTCAGGAACCTTAATGTTCATGTCACCTTTTACTTTTACTTGACAACCCAATCTCCAATCATCTTGGATTTCCTTTCTTGAAAAGTACGGCTTTTCAGTTGGAAGAATTTCTCCACCACCATCAATAACCTGGCATTTACACATACCACAAGTACCACCACCACCACAAGCTGATGGTAAAAGGATTTTATTTTCACTTAGAGTAGTTAGTAAAGTGCTACCAGATCCTACTTCTACTTCTCTTTCTCCGTTGATGACCAGTTTTACTGGTCCTGAAGGAGATATTTTAGCTTTAACAAATAACAGTATTCCAACTAGCGATAGAACAACTACCAAGAATACAATTACTGTTGTAATTAATGTGATTCCCATTTTCTTAAATC
>CAJXXR010000028.1 GCA_913063375.1 uncultured Flavobacteriales bacterium
ACTCCATCTACGACTTCACAAAATATCATTACTGGTATTGGTAGTGCGTATACTGGAACTGGAAATGCAAACGGTCACAACCTGACTTACTATTTAGATTTCAACGGAGATTTCGCTGATTTAAATCTTGCTCAAGCAGATATGACTATTGAAATGACTTATACTATTACTGATTAATTTTAGTTATATTGCCAAAGTTATGTTTGTGGGAACTTAGAAGTTCCAATGTTACAAATTAGACTTTATAAAGATCACACAAGCCAAACTATTCCCATTGTAAAATGTGGAGTAGTTTGGTATTTTATTTTATAACCTATATCAAATAAGATTAAATGAAGCTTTTTTCAACCCTACTAATTGTATTTAGCCTATTATCTTCCTTTACGACCTACGCCACAGTTGTAATATCTAATGGATTAACACATATACATGAAGGTGCTCAAGGACGAAAAATACGAGGGACTATTGAAGTTAAAAATATTGGGGAGTTACCGGAGAAGATCATTGTTTCAAAACAAGACTTATTAAAATATTGTGACCCTCAATCCCCAGACAACATAGCTCCACTAAACCATGACCGATCTCTAAACAATTGGGTAGAATTAAATGTATTAGAAAAGGAGCTTGCACCAGGTGAAGAATTTAGTGTGCTTTACGATATTACAGTTCCTGCCAATGAAGCACTAGAAGGTTCCTATTGGACTATGATAATTGTAGAAATATCAAGACCCATTAAAAGAAATCAAATGGATCATGGCTTTATGATTGATTCAAAGATTCGTTACGGGATTCAAGTGATTACTAATATTGGAAATAATCTTGATACAAACAAAGGAATAATAGCTTCTCAAGATACACAAGAAGGAGACTCTACAGCTGTCAGTAATATGGACAGTATAAGCGATTCAAACAATGTCGCTGAAGTAGAATCAACAGATAGTACATCAAATGAAATACTTATTGATTCAGCAATTGTTGAAATTGATAGCTTATTATCTAGCGATTCATCCATAGTTGAAACGGATAGTTTACTGTTAAATGACTCAACACATATAGCTACAATTGATTCCGCAGTCATCAACTCAAATGAAGTTACTGAAACAGACTCTACCACTCAGGTTGCTGAATCAGGTAGTGACGAAGAAAGCGATGACGAATATGAGGATGACGAGTATGAAGACGAAGAGGAAGGAGAAAACTTGTTAGAGTTTATAGGCTTAAAATTAGACAAAAGAGAAGGTGTTCAATTCATATATACCAAACTTGAGAATTACGACATTTATTTAATGAACATTGCTATCATTATCGACATCTATGATGAAAACGCAGAATTAGTAAAAAGAATAGAATCACCCCTAAAAAAATTATACCCAAGTAGCTGTGTAGAATTTGAAATCCCCTTAGAAGAGATTTTGCCAGGGGAATACGACGCCGTAATTGTTGCTGATTATGGTAAAGACCTATATGGAATAAATGTCTCACTGACCATTGATGCGGAATAAGCTAGTCTTCATTTTATTTTTCATCTATCTCTGTGTTCAAGCTCAAGCTTCAGATATAGAATTTCAAGTATTAAAACTTCCTGAAAAAGTAAACCCAGGAAGCCAATATACCTTGTTTTTCAAACTGAAAAATAATAGAGATAAACCTGCGGTATTTTTCTCAAGGCTGAAACTTCCTGAGACCTGGAGTATCGTCACTCAGAAAAAACTTAGGAGTATAAAAGCAGGTGGTTATTCCAACTTTTTTTACACGATTAGCATTCCAAAAAACACGCTTGCAGGAAAGGATAAAATCCAATTAAGCATACGTAATAGCCATAAGAAAAAAATTATAAATCGAAGTTTCGAAATTGAAGTCAAAAGGGTTCATGAGATAGAAATCAGTGCTATTAGAAAACCAACCTTTGCCATTGGAGATGATGAATTTGAGATAGAATATTTAATAAAAAACTTAGGGAATGGGGTTGAAAAACTAATTCCATCCTCAAAGACTGGTATAATTCCAGAATCCCCCTTTTCACTTGCTCCAGAAACAAGTATTAATCTAATCGTTACTCAAAGTGCACTCCCAAGGAATACAACTACCCCTTATGACTTCTTTCCAGATTTAAGTCTCTACCTAGCCGAAAGGGACAGTATTATTAAAAAGTTTACAGATATAAAAATATACCCCCGCACAGGAAAAAGTGATCCCTATTTTAGATTCCCCATTGAGGCTGGAATATTCTACAACAGTGCAATTGGGAGTGATCAAAAAGGGTCCTTTCAATACAAGTTACACGGAGATGGTTTTCTTGACAAACTAAAGAAACATCACCTAGAGATCATTGCGGATAGCGAGACCAACGATGAATTTTCCCGTATTGGTAATTTTAGGCGAACCACCATTCGATATGAAAACGAAAAGGTGAAATTGGAGCTTATGGACTTCTATGCTACACCTTCTACACTAATGGAGAAATCTAGGTGGGGTACTGGTGCCAAATTGGAAATAAAAGACAAATACCTCCACGCTGACATATTCTACATTACTCCAAAATTTTTCCCAGAAATTAAAAAGGAATATGGTACTACTACTACCTACAACTTCAACGATTACTGGAAAGTTAAAGGTGGCTGGGTTTCAAAAAATTATAGTTCCGACTCATTAGGAGTTAGTAATCTTTTTAGTCTATCAAGTGAATACAATAAGGTCGGATTCCAAACAAGCTTGGAAATTTCGGAGAGTATAAACAAGAAAGATATGGGTTTTGCCTGCTACAATAGGCTAGCCTATAAAAATGAGCGACTAAGGTACCAGCACGAGTTCATCCATGCGGATGAAAATTTCCAAGGATACTATAATAACTCAATATTTTTAAATGGATCCTTTATCTATAGCTTAAGTAAAAGGATTGGCTTTAATGTATTAGGTAATTATAATTCTACCAATGAAAGCATGGACACCATTGCATCCTTTACAGCCCCAATATTCAAAACCTTTGCAAGTGGATTTAGGTACAAACTTACAACTGCCCAGTCCATCCAACTGAATTATGCTTACAGTCAAAAAGAGGATAGAAGCATCCAACAGAAATTTTATTTTAGGGAGCATGCTTTTAGGATGGCTTATTATTATAGGAAAAGAAAAGCAAATATTCAATTGACCACTAGCCTTGGTAAAAACCAAAATCTAAGATTTCCAAACGAGCCAGACCAAAACTCTTTTGAAACAACTGCCGCCTTTAGGTATAACATTCACAAAAGAACTTCCTTAAGTACATCTGTAAAATATATTGACAATAATAAATTTTCCGAAAATAACGAAAATGAATCTGATCTATTTTTTGGCTGTAATTTATTCTTTAGGACTAAAAAATCCTTTTCAATTTCTCTTCAATACAAAAATGAATATGTTGCAGATGAGCAATATCAATTAAAAAGTTTCTTTGGTGGTTCAATAAACTATCAGATAAATGACTACCACAGATTATCCTTTGATGCCAATTATGTAGGTTTAAAGGACAGTGATGATAAAGAAGTTTACATATCTGCACAATACAACATCCAAGTAAACATGCCTTTGTATAAGACCTTTAATGCTGGTCATTTAGAAGGAAAAGTAATTGGCATTGGAGCTGAAAAAATTGAAGGTATTGTAATTGGATTAAATGAACGAATTGCTATTTCAGATAAAAATGGCTATTTTGAATTCAATAACCTTAAACCTGGGAAATACTTTTTATTGCCGCAAACGTCAAGCTTTGGTAAAAATGATATCACAGAAAATCCTGGTCCTTTTGAAATTGATATTCTTCCAAAATCTACATCCATACTAGATTTCACCATTATAAAAGCTGCTAAAATTCAAGGTAAAGTTAAATTTAATAAAGGAAAACAATTTGGCTTGACAGCCAATGAGACAGATGGTACCAGAGTCGTAATTGAACTAAAAAATGAAAATGTTACCTTGTATACAATTACAGATAAAAACGGTTCCTTTTATTTTGGTGACATTAGACCTGGAGAATGGACCATCAACATTGTTGATGATAAATTGAAGAAAAAATATTCCATTTCAAATAATTACCAAACTATACAATTGGGTAATGGAGAAAATAAAAAAATTAGTTTTACCATGAAACCTATAAAGAGAAAAATGAAATTGGGTAAAAAGAAATTTAAACTTTAATACCAGCCTATGAAAATTTGGATTTCAATACTATTCTTTATGATGAGCCTCCATATCTCAGGGCAATCAACCGACTATTGGGAGGTGAATCTTACACTACCCCAAATCGCACTCTTGGATATAGAGCCCAACAATGCTACAATTGAACTAGAAGCAGATGTACCAAACAACCCTGGAGGGGAATTGAACACTGGGGAAGGTATTGACAACAGTAAATGGATTAACTATACCTCCACTTCTACGCTATCTAGCCCAACTAAAAATGTAATCATGGAAATAATCCAAGGCCAAGTTCCTTCTGGAATGGAGGTAAGGGTGAATGCGTCAAACCATAGTGGAAGTAAAGGAGCAGGAACGTTTGGCACCTCTGTTGGTACCATCATTCTATCAAACTCTCCTCAAACCATCATTTCAGACATCGGAGGAGCCTATACTGGAAACAAAAAAAACAACGGGCACAATCTTACCTTTTCATTACACATCGTAAATTATGAACTTATGAATGAACTGGAAGATTCCAACATTCTATTAGTATCATACACCTTAATGGATAATTGATATGAATAAATTTCTGATATCTTTCTTCTTAGTTCTTTTTGCCTTGTTACCGACAAAGTCATTTGCTCAGTATATAACAATTTCACCTACAGGGAACTCTAATATTAAAATTAAAAACATTAAAGAGGCCGGAGACGGTTATCCAAACAACTACAAGACTAAGAAAGTAAAGGCCAAAATGAGCGTAACCTTCAATAACGCCTCTAAAAATCAAAATCAAAAATGGCAAATCCTCATATCCAAACAAGACACCTTTTGGGATGATGAATTACAAATTTGGCTAAAAGGAAAAAAGAAAAAAGGAGTCGACTCAGGGGCGAATCAATTCAAACAAATCAAAAATTATGACATTGATTTCCTAGGTGGAAAAGGTAAAGTTTCCAATGTTCAATTAGAATTTGAAATCAGAAATATTTCCATTACTATTCCTGCAGAATCCTACTCTACAGAATTAGTCTTTACCATAATTGAAGAATAAAAAAAAGGGCAACTAAATAAATAGTTACCCTTTCTCACCTTAAACTATGACTCCACCTTAGGCCATTTTTTCGTAGCTATTTTTAATAAAGTTAGTCAACTCTTCACCTATTAATAGGTTTTGAGATAATCTAGCTAAATCATAAGCCTGACTAATCAGTACTCCTCGAGTCGTTTCATCCGCCTCATTCAGTATTTTATGAACCAAACTATGGTTACTATTAACCACTAAATTGTATGAGTCTGGCATTTCTCCAAACATCATACCACCACCACCGCCTGTAGCACTCATCTCTTTCATTCTACGCATAAACTCCGTTTGCGTAATGATAAATGGTGTTGCGTCTGAATCTCTCGCTTCAAACTGAACTGTGAAAGCTTCTTTATTTACTTTTGATTCAATAAATTCCTTTACTTTGGTTTCCTCTTCATCTGACAAAATTGAGGTTAATTCCCCCTCCTTCTTGATCAAATTGTCTACCGTATCTGAATCAACTCTTACAAAGCTAATATTATCACCTTCTGATTCAATTTTTTGCAATAGATGACCTACAATTGGACTATCCAAAAGAAGTACATCATAACCTTTAGCTTTAGCCTCTGAGATATAACCGTATTGAGCATCTTTATTACTTGAATAAAGAACTACCAACTTTCCATCTTTGTCCGTTTGTAGCGCTTTTATCTTCTCCTTATACTCATTCAATGTAGCGCATTCTCCATCCACATTTTGGAAAAGTGCAAACTTCTCAGAACGTTTGAAAAACTTCTCGTCAGTTATCATCCCATATTCGATGATAACCTTAATATCTTCCCATTTTGCTTCATAGCCAGCTCTATCCTTTTTGAATAACTCCTCTAGCTTGTCGGCAACTTTCTTTCCAATATGAGATGAAATTTTCTTTACATTATGATCTGATTGTAAATATGATCTAGACACATTCAATGGGATGTCTGGAGAATCAATTACACCATGTAGTAAAGTCAAGAAATCAGGTACAATCCCTTCTACGCTATCTGTAACGTACACTTGATTACAGTATAACTGAATCTTATTCTTCTGTAACTCTACATTTCTCTTTAACTTAGGGAAATACAAAATTCCAGTCAGATTAAATGGATAGTCAACATTCAAATGAATATGGAATAAAGGATCCTCAAAATTCATTGGATATAACTCTCTATAGAAACTTTTATAATCTTCATCTTCCAATCCAGAAGGACTTTTCGTCCAGGCTGGACTAGGATTGTTGATTATATTATCCGAAACAACTTCAACAGCTTCTTCTCCTTCTGCTGCTGCCGGTTTTTCTGTTTTAGTTCCAAATTTGATGGATACAGGAAGGAACTTACAATACTTATTTAGTAACTCAGAAATTTTCCCATCTTCCAAAAAGTCCAAAGAATCTTCTGCTATATGAAGAACTATATCCGTACCTCTTGTTTCTTTTTCTATTTCGTTAAGATCAAATTCTGGAGAACCTTCACATTCCCAATGAGCACCAGCTCCACCTTTAAAAGATTTTGAAAAGATCTCAACTTTATCAGATACCATGAACGAAGAATAGAATCCTAATCCAAAGTGACCAATAATTCCTGCACCTTCCTTATCATCGTATTTTTTCACAAATTCTTCTGCACCAGAAAATGCAACCTGATTGATGTATTTTTCAACTTCATCAGTTGTCATTCCCAATCCATTATCACGAATTGTAAGCGTTTTTGCCTCTTTATCTGCAATAATTTCAACCTGCAATTCACTCAATTCACCTTTGGCTTCACCTATAGATGACAAATGCTCCAATTTTGTACAAGCATCCACTGCATTTGAAACCAATTCTCTTAGAAAGATTTCGTGATCCGAGTATAAAAACTTCTTTATTATTGGAAACAGGTTCTCTGTTGTAACGTTTATTTTACCAGTAGACATAAACTATCAATTTTTTGATTAGTCCTTGTCAAGATAAATGCCAACTTTGAATTCAAGACATTTTGACACTTTTTTTTAGGCAAATCCTATTTTCCACTGTAATTTTGTCTCAAATCTATAGCAAAATGACTTCTACAGTACTTTATCAAGGAGAATTAAGAACAGAAGCTGTTCATCAGAAATCTCAAGTAACTTTACTTTCAGATGCCCCAACAGACAATCAAGGTAAAGGAGAAAGCTTTTCACCAACGGATTTGATTGCTACCGCTCTTGCTCAATGTGTTTTAACTATAATAGGTATAAAAGCTAGAGATTTAGGTATAGACATTACCAATTCAAAGGCAGAAATATTGAAAATCATGGCAGATAAGCCAAGAAAGATCGACACTATTCACATAAATTTAAAAATGCTGGGAAATCCTTCAGACAAAAATAAAATCATATTAGAAAGAGCAGGACTTACCTGTCCGGTAGCTTTAAGTCTGCATGAATCCGTAAAACAAAACATTACCTTTCAGTGGAACTAAAACCAATTAGAATTACAAAAAAAAGACGGCTCCTAGCCGTCTTTTTTGATTCTGGGATTAGCTCTATTACCTTCGTCCTGATTTATATTTCACCTTCCCGTAATTCAACTTAGCCTTACGTTTTTTACGCAACTTCTTTCGTTCTATTTTTAGCCTTCTACGTCTTGTCTTTTTATCTTCCCGACTTTCGTCAATTTCCATTTTTGGCCTTTCGAATTCTCGACCTTGTAATGCCTTATCTTTTGATTTAAACCAAGGGTTCTTCCAACGTATAAGATGAATGTTTTCAAACCTATAGTCGATTCCTAATTGTAAAGAAGTACTAAAAAAAGACAAACCTGAATTTTGTATTTCAAAGTTTAGCCCAGGTCTTAAATACCAAGTCAAAAAGGATTCTTTTACCATTTTGAAATCTTGACCAACCCCAATAGTAATATCCCATAATTGATAATTTGTATTTGGAACGGTTGAATCAGCATTCCTTCTCTGAAGAAATTGATACCCCGTAAAAGCCTCCACTTTTAGTGTATTACTAAAACTCCGCCTTCCACCTAATTGGATCCCTGCACCAAACATAGTGGTCTCATTATTATCCGAGGACCAGAGAGCTGATGTATTAAATAATCCTACAACCTGCCAAAGTGACTTTCTCGGCTGTATACCTTCAACTCGCTCCCTTTGGTGTTCATAAAATGCATTTTCAATACTTAGTCGAAATCCCTTATGGGAATCCATGGCATAGTAAGAAAGTCCAACTGGTAACATTTTATATGGATATTGCCCATATTTTGTATTGCGTTGAGCAAAGCCCAACGTCATGCAAAATAATAGACAAAAAAGTAGAATTCTAAAACGCATTTATATTCAGATATTGATTGAAGAATCAAATATATGATTTGTTCCCCACCCACAACATAGAAGAATTAACAAGTTTTTATCGAAAACTAATATGCTTCTACATATCGTAACAATAATATAATGTATTTTTGTAGCTATGGATTTAATGGAGAATACAGACAAGAAGGGGTCAAAAGTACCAAAAAGCGCATCCATTTCGTTGGAGAGAGGAAAAATCCCTCCCCAAGCAACGGATATGGAGGAAGCAGTATTAGGTGCACTTATGATTGATAAAAATGCACTGAATGAAGTATTAGATATACTTTCAGCAGAGTCTTTTTACCATGAAAAGCATAAAGATATTTTCGAAGCAATTGTAGCCCTTTTTGCTAATTCCGAACCTATAGACATGCTAACGGTTAGTAATGGTCTTAAAAAGCAAGGAAATCTGACAAAAGTAGGTGGTGATAATTACCTTATCCATTTAACGCAAAAGGTAACCTCTTCTGCGCATATTGAATTCCATGCAAGAATAATTGTTCAAAAGCATATCCAAAGGCAGTTGATTCATGTATCTAGTGAAATTATTTCTGATGCATTTGATGAAAAAACAGATGTATTGGAATTGCTAGACAAATCAGAATCTAAACTTTATGAAATTGCCAATGGTAATATCAAAAAGAGTTTTGAATCCTCACAAACACTTGTTCAACAAGCAATCCGAAATATAGAAGACATTTCTAAAAAAGAAGGATTAAGTGGGATAGCCACAGGCTTCACCAAATTGGACAAAATTACTTCAGGTTGGCAGCCATCCGATTTGATTATTCTTGCAGCCCGTCCAGGTATGGGTAAAACCGCATTTGTATTATCTATGGCAAGAAACATTGCTGTTCAATACAATGCACCTGCCGCTGTTTTTTCTCTAGAGATGTCATCTGTTCAGTTGATTACTAGACTTATCTCTTCGGAAACAGGATTAAACTCTGAAAAACTAAGAAAAGGTAAGCTGGAAGAATACGAATGGCAACAACTGCTTACTAAAGTAAAAAACTTAGAAAAGGCTCCATTATTCATTGATGATACCCCGGCCTTATCCGTATTTGACCTTCGTGCTAAGTGTAGAAGACTGGTATCACAACATGGTGTTCGAATTATCATTATTGATTATTTGCAGTTGATGACTGCAGGTGGAAATTCGAATGGTAACCGTGAACAAGAAATATCTACTATATCGCGATCTTTAAAAAGTATCGCAAAAGAATTAAGTGTCCCAGTAATTGCTCTTTCTCAGTTGAGTCGTGCCGTAGAAACAAGAGGAGGTTCAAAACGTCCTTTACTATCGGATCTTCGTGAATCTGGAGCCATTGAGCAGGATGCGGATATTGTATCCTTTATCTACAGACCAGAATATTACGGTTATACTGAATGGGATGATGATGAACAAAGTCCTTGTACCAACCAAGCAGAATTTATTATTGCTAAACACCGTAATGGTGGGTTAGATAATATTCGACTTAAATTTATCGGACAATTCGCAAAATTCGGTAACTTGGATGAAGACGATGACTTTTCAACAGAATTTTCCTCAAAAATGAATGCTGATGAAAAAGCATTTGGTCAAGGCAGTAATGATTTTAATTTACCGACTAGTACAGACGATGTTCCCTTTTAAAAAAAAAATAAAACAACTATTTAGCCTCCTAATATTCCTATTCATCTATCAGGTTCAAGCTGCCTATATGCTTATCCCAATGGATGAAGAGAGTCAGAAGGATCACCTAAAAGCCTATGGAATTACTTTTTGGCTTTTAGAAAATGACCTTGAAGTAGAATGGCTACTAAACCATAGAGGTGGAAGTTTCTTATTTAAGCACTTCCCTGATATTGAAAATCAATGCAAAATAAGAGGGGTTAGCTATGAAATTATTTCAGATGGCCACGCCAATGAAATTAGAACAATCATATCTCATCCTGAAACAAATGCAGATATAGCAAAACTGGAAAAAGCCCCGAAGATTGCTGTTTATTCACCTAAGAACAAACAACCATGGGATGATGCAGTAACCTTAGCGTTAAGCTATGCCGAAATCCCTTATGATATCATTTATGATGATGAAATATTAACCGATCTATTACCGATGTATGACTGGCTACATTTACATCATGAGGACTTCACGGGACAATATGGGAAATTCTATTCAGCCTATAAAAACGCTCCTTGGTATAAGGATCAAAAAAAGGCCTTCGAAACAACAGCACACAACCATGGCTTTGAAAAAGTATCAAAAGAAAAACTTCAAGTAGCATTAAAAATTAAAGAATACCTAGCTGGAGGTGGATTTCTATTTGCCATGTGTTCAGCAACCGATAGTTATGACATAGCTTTGGCAGCTCAAAATACCGATATCTGTGGACCAATGTTCGATGGAGATCCAGCCAATCCAAATGCTCAAAATGTACTAGACTATGAAGAAAGTTTAGCATTTGAAAATTACAAGCTTTTGATGAATCCAAATGTGTATGAATTTTCTACCATAGATGCAACACGGACTAGGAAAGTTCCAGCTCCAAATGATTTCTTTACTTTATTTGAATTTTCAGCTAAATGGGACCCTGTACCAACCATGCTATGCCAAAATCACACACGTGTAGTAAAAGGATTTATGGGACAAACTACTTCCTTTATAAAGACCTATTTAAAACCAGATGTTTTAATAATGGGGGAAAATAAATCTGCAGGAGAAGCAAAATACATTCATGGAGAATTAGGGAAAGGTATGTGGACCTTCTATGGAGGACATGACCCAGAAGATTACCAACACAGAATTGGAGATCCAAAAACAGAATTAGAATTACATCCAAATTCACCAGGTTATAGATTAATTTTAAACAATGTACTTTTCCCAGCAGCTAAAAAGAAAAAACGTAAGACCTGATGAAAAACCTATACCTTATCAGACATGCTAAATCTTCATGGAAGGAGCCACATATTTCAGATTATGAAAGGCCTCTTAATAAAAGAGGATTGCATGACGCGCCACTAATGGCTGATAAGGTGACCAAAGTCTATCCTAGTCCCGATAGAATATTCTCAAGTGGAGCTAAAAGAGCAGCATTAACAACAGATCATTTTATTTCCTCTTGGGAACTAGACAAGCAAGCCTATCATATTGAAAAAGAACTATATCTATGTTCTTTTTCCTTACTAGAACAATTTGCACTAAACTTATTTGAAAAGTATAATACAATAGCTATTGTTGCACATAACCCTAGTATAGAAAATTTTCTAACTATTAATTGTAACTTTAAAGAAGGTAAATTTCCTACTTGTGGTTTTGCTAAAGTAAGTTACAATAATGGGGATTGGAATTTAGATGCCTTTCATTACCCGAAACTGTATTATTAATATTAAAATCTATCTATCATGAAACTATTTTATACAGTAGATTTCGATAAGAACAATCCTATACTCTCTCCTGAGGAAAGCAAGCACTGCCTGAGAGTACTTCGTATTCAAGATGGACATTCAATTCACATCACCAATGGAAAGGGAGATCTATTTGCTGGGAAAATTCGGAAAGTCGGAAAATTAGCCCATGTGGATATTGATTCACACACCAATTCAAAAAAACCAAGACCGTATAAATTACACATGGCAATTTGCCCAACAAAAAATATGGATCGATTTGAATGGTTTTTAGAAAAAGCTACTGAAATTGGGCTAGACGAAATCACACCTATAGTTAGTTTTCACTCCGAAAGAAAGAAAATAAAAGAAGAAAGGCTTGAAAAGATATTGATTTCAGCAATGAAACAATCTTTGCAAACTCACAAACCCATACTAAATCCAGTAACTACCTTTGCTGAATTCATCGAGGAGGAAGACGAAACTGAAACTAGATATATTGCCCATTGCCAAAATGATGAAACTAAAGAACACATTAAGGAAATAGATCAATCGGCCAAAAACATTGTTCTATTAATTGGGCCTGAAGGAGATTTTTCCGATGATGAAATCGATTTAGCTAAATCAAAAAACTTCAAGGCAATAGGTCTTGGTAAAAGTAGATTAAGAACAGAAACAGCTGGAATAGTAGCTTGTCATTCTATAAATTTTTTATTCGATGAATAAATTGAACTTCTTTGGATTTATAATCACTTCGATTATTCTACTTTCAGGTTTTCAAAATGACGCAAGTTTTCAAATTGCAGTTCTCAAATACGGGGGAGGTGGCGATTGGTACGCTAATCCAAGTTCGTTAACCAACCTCATCCAATTTACCAATAGAGAACTATCAACAAACATTCATAAAGAATATGCCACTGTTGAAGTCGGGAGTAAGGAATTATTCAATTATCCATTTGTTCATATGACAGGACATGGAAATGTTGTTTTTAATCAAGAAGAATCCGATAATCTACGTTCTTATCTATTGGCTGGTGGATTTTTACATATTGATGATAATTATGGAATGGATCCATTTATTCGCATTGAGTTGAAAAAGATTTTTCCAACATTAGAATTAGTTGCTCTCCCCCCTACTCATCCCATATTTCATCAGCACTATACATTCAAGAATGGTCTGCCCAAAATTCATCAACACGATAATAAAACAGCACAAGCACTTGCTTTAATCCATGAAGGAAACATAGTTTGTTTATACACGTACGAATGTGACCTAGGGGATGGCTGGGAAGATCCTTCAGTACATAAAGATTCTAAAGAAACTAGGCTTAAAGCATTGAAAATGGGCTCCAACATTCTAGAATATGTTTTCAATGGTGGATCCGAAAATTAACATATCATTCACAGAGGAGGAGCTCAACTTCATAGCCAAGCATGAAACTATGAATTTAGCGGAAATTGCCTTGCAACGAAACAAATACAATTCGCTTCGCTTCGATAAAATCCTTCAACAAATTCTCGGAAAACAAAAGGCTAAACGAAAACTACCAGAATGGTATGCAAATGAAAAAATAATTTATCCTGCATCCATTTCTTTAGAACAATGTTCTTCCATAGAAACTGCTAGGTATAAATCAAATTTAGTCTCAGGGAATTCGCTTATAGATATCACTGGAGGGATGGGAATTGACGTCTACTATATGTCTCAAAATTTCAAGAAGGCATATTACTGTGAAATTCAAGAAGAGCTAGCAAATATTACCAAACACAATCTCAAGCAGCTTGGATCTAAAATTCATTGTCATACTGGAAACGGCATAGCATACTTACAACACATAGAAGAGGAGTTAAGCTGCATATACCTTGATCCTGCCCGAAGAGACAATTTAAATAAGAAAGTCTATCAATTAGAGGATTGCACCCCTAACATCATTGAAATAGAAACTGATTTGGTTTCAAAATCTCAAACGGTGATGGTCAAATGTGCCCCAATGCTAGACATCAATCTTGCACTGAAACAACTAAAGCATATAAACAGTTTATATATTGTTTCACACAATAATGAATGTAAGGAATTACTATTCATATTATCCAAGAAGCAAATAGCAGCGCCCAAAATAATATCTGTGAACATTGGTACTAAAATGACAAGGTCATTTGAATTTACCCAACAAGAAGAACAAGATTGTATTACTGAATTTGGTGAGGTACAAAAGTATATCTACCTCCCAAATGCATCAATACTGAAGGCAGGAGCCTTTAAATTGATCAGCAAAAGATACCCAGTTTCCAAATTAGCTACTAACAGTCATTTGTACTGTTCAGATGAAATAATTGATGATTTCCCAGGTAGAATTTTTGAAGTTAAAGCTCAATTACAGGGAAATCAGAAAAAATTAAAGAAATATTTCAAAGGAATTAAACGTGAACTGATCACGAGAAATTATCCATTGAACACCAATCAATTAAAAGAAAAACTCCAAATAAAAACAGGCTCAAACACTGACTATGTGATATTTACGCAGAATCGTGCTGCAGAAAAAATAATCTTGGATTGTGAAAAAATTCGCTAACAATTACGATTTTCAAAAGCTAATACCACCAAGTACTATATTCCAATTCTTAACATTTCTCTAAAGCCTTAATTTTCCAAACACTAACTTTAAACGGTTTAAAAAAAATAGTATATTAGCCAAGATATAGATTAAGCCTTTTTACAGTATGATGCGCAAGTGTATAATTTCATTGTTGTTCAGTACCATTTTTCTAACCTTAAGCTCTCAAAGTCATTTGAAGGCTCAAGTATACAATCAGAATATGGACAAACGATTTGATCCTAATTTCAAATCCGAACAGGCATATTATAAATACGTCCATAAATTTAGCGGAAAGCTTTATAGCGATTACTTTCATTTATTAGAACAAATGATTAAAAGTAAGGTCCCTAAAGAAATGGAACTTTTGAGAATCGATAAATTACGATCTCTTAAAGAATTGCGTCATGATATCAACAATAGAAGTGATTATGATGCAAAGTTTCAAATAAAAAGATCCATGAACATCATGATTGATAAATACGAAGATATTTATCAAAATGAGATTAATAATATTATTCAAGTTTATATGAATAAGGAGAGTGAAGCCTCTCTTATATTAAAAGAACAAACCTACCAAAAACAAATAGTGAGTTCTGTATGGGCTTCTATAATATATCTATCAGACCCGTTTAATGTTGAAAATATAAAGGGAACAATTCAGTTTTTCAAACAACAAAAATTAGAAAAT
Source organism: uncultured Flavobacteriales bacterium (assembly GCA_913063375.1). Lineage (GTDB taxonomy): Bacteria > Bacteroidota > Bacteroidia > Flavobacteriales > CAJXXR01 > CAJXXR01. The sequence goes on from CAJXXR010000028.1 coordinate 15,197, forward strand.
GCTGGACCTCAATATGACAATATTTACAAAACAGACTTAAAAAACCTTACTGGAGAATTTGATTTAAAGCTAGATACTTTGCCTTCGGCAAAAGAATACTTTTCTGAATTTTCCAAATTACAATTTAAGGCTAGTGAAGCAAGATCTACTTTTGAAGGAGCGTTTAAGAAATTTGAATCAGAATACAATTTATCCCCTGAAGATGAAGAAGATTTCGAAACCTATACCTCTAGACAAATAAAACATTATAAAATTCTAAGAAAGCTAGAATTCATTGAGATGGTTAATGTCTATATTCTAGATCTTTTCATCAGTGTTCATAAATTGGAGTCCATAGATAAAGATTTCAGATTAGCTCTAGAGGAGTTAGATGGAGAGCAGGCATTATTAATTCGTAAGCACATGAATCATCATGCGAATATTGAATATACTAAGCTGAAAAAGGTTTCAAAGTTCAATAATAAAGAAGGTGATTTCAGAAGTTCTTCCATTCGTTTGATTAAGTATTACCAGAGTACAGGAAAAAACACTTATCCCAAAATTATTGATTTCATAAAAAAGAATAAGGAATCACTAGTAAAGGAAAAACAAAACCAAGAGGAATTTGATAAGATGTCTGAAGATAAAGATCTTCATAAATCTAAAGAAGCGTATAAGGAATATTTAAACTTTCCTCCTCCACAAAAATATACAGTAAAATTAGAATTATTGATCAATAAATATAGAGAGAGATTAAAGGATTCAACAGAAGACTTTAGACTCTCGTTGGAGGAACTAAGAGAAATGTTCACCAAAGACTTTGATCCATTAGACAACTAAAACCAAATTGGAACATGAAAAAAAGATTTTTTCTACTACTAGCAGGAATCGCAGGATTTTGTACTGTACAGGCACAACAAGATTTTGGTGTATATATAGGTAAAAATACAGCTACCTTTGTTAACGAGAATAATGAAAACCCTACGATTCTAGAATACCCAGAATTAGTTTCAGTTTTAGGGTATCAATTGGGTGTTAATTATACACTTGACATAAAACATCATTTAAACCTAGAACTAGAAGTTGGTTTACAATATATAGAGGCGGATAACAAAGGTATTATCTATGTACAAGACGAAACCAACCCAAATGAAATAGACCAAGTTGGAGGAGCTTTAAATCCTACGACAATGGAATACACGAGTATAACAGTGAGCCCATTATTTCAATTTTGGTTTAATGATCATTTCAGTGTTTTGGCAGGTCCAAAAATTGAAACAATCCTAAGTGGTAAATCATCTTTCTACCACTTCTATCACAAGTACAAGCCTTTTAAACAATACAATGTAAGTTTAACACTTGGTGCTGCAGCTGAGCTTAGTAATCGACTTAGCTTCCATGTAAGAAACAGTATAGGAGCTTGGGAAGTAACTCAAAAACAAGATGATTCGTTCTATGAGTTAAGGCATCTGACAGAGTTTGGTCTAGCCTATAAATTCAATATGTAAAATACTAAACCACCTTCGGGTGGTTTTTTTTTTGTATCAATTTTAAATATTAACCTCATAATTTCTTAACACTAGCATAGTATTTATATAACCTACACCTTATAGATCATGGTTATCTTTGAAACAAAAATGATACAAGAAAGAGATGTTATGGTTGCTTTAAAAAATGGTCAAACCAAATACGGACTATTATTAACAAGAGAGATTGAAATAGAAAAAGAAGCTTGGAGCTTTATCGATTATTCGAATATTAAACAATATGCCAAGACTAAGAACCAAAGCTTAGTCGAAATACTTAAAAGAACAGATATTAAATTCATTGATTTGGACCTAAGGTAAAGCTCTCCTTATTCGGTAGGAATAACAACTACTCCATAAATATCTGGAAAATGCCCCAAATAATTTCCAGCTAACACTAATTCACCCCAGTTCCCATTTCCTACAACAGCATCGTGAATAAAGGACCTTAATCTTCTATCACTAGCAAAGAAAGTTTGCAAGAAGGCATTACAGCGTTCTTCAGATAAAGTTGATTCTGACACGATATAAAGCGTTTGTTTATTTGATAGACCAACGTTAAAAACTGCATCCATTTTTGGGTTAGCGGAAAAAATAGATTCAAGCATACAATTATTCATCATACCCAATGCATTTTCCTGAAACTTAATTGGGAAAAAGATACTTTCTGTAGACTGCTTAATATTCATCATGACAATTTGTTTTTTTTTATATACTCAAAGTTAATTGGATATAGTGTCATTTTGTGTCACACGACATTCAGTAGATTTTCTTACATTTGAGGGATTCAAAAAAGGCCAAGGATAAATGAAATTAATCGAAATCAAAGACAAGTATACGGAGACTGAATTTCTCCAATTACCATACTTCATATATCAAAACGATAAAAATTGGATTCCACATTTAAAAAAGGATATCCGAAAGGTCTTTAGTACCGAAAACAAGGCATATGAAAAAGATGGTTGTATACGGTACATTCTACAAGAAGGTTCCAAAACAATAGGCCGTATTGCAGCATTTATTAATTCAAAGACCTCTAATAGTGAAGAATTCAAAACTGGAGGAATAGGTTTTTTTGAATGTATAGATGACCAAAAAGCGGCTGACATTCTCCTTGACAAAGCTATGGAATGGCTGAAAGGAAAAGGAGTCCAAGTAGTCGATGGACCTATCAACCTAGGAGAAAGAGATCAATTTTGGGGTTGTCTAGTTGAAAATTTTGAAGCTAAAAGCAGCTACGGCATTGCCTATAACCCCCCATATTACCAAAAACTTCTAGAGGCTTATGGCTTTCAAAATTATTTTGAGCAATATTGCTTCAGAAGAGATATGCGTCAAACACCAAATCCGATATTCCAAAGAGCCTATGATAACGTCCTAAAAGATCCCGATTATACTGTAAAGGATGTAAGAGACCATAGTATTGAACAAATTGCCAAAGATTTTGTTACTGTATACAACGGTGCCTGGAAGGGATCATACCGCGATTTTAAGGAAATGACCTACGAAACTGGGCTTAAACTTGTTGGTTCAATGAAGCCAGTAATGGATAAAAAAATAATCTATTTTACCTATCATAAAGAAAAACCTGTAGGTTTTGCTGTAAGCTTACCTGAGCTTAATGAGCTTTTCCAATATGTAAATGGAGACCTTAACCTTTGGGGAAAAATAAAGTTCATGTACCACAAGACTTTTAATCCACCAAAGACGATGGTAGGAATTGTATTCGGGGTTGTTAAAGAATATCAAAAGAAAGGTATAGAAGGAGTTATGTTTACTTGGGGGCATCATAATATTATTCCTCAAGGGCAATACACTTCTTTTGTCCAAAATTGGGTTGGAGACTTTAATCCAAAAATGCTAAAAATAACAGAACGATTAGGTAGTAAACATTATAGAACACTAATAACCTATCGATACATGGTTGATAAGAATGTTCCTTTTGAGAGACATCCTGAAGTAAATGTCAATTAATAAAAAAGCCAAGTAACTATACTTGGCTTTTTTATTCTCTATATCTTACTTATTTCACTTCAATTCGGTTTCTTCCCAATATGACATCCCCTTTCTTTTCCAATTGCTTTAGAAGCCTTGAAACAACTTCTCTTGAAGTATTTAAATCAATTGCTATTTCTTGATGGGTAATATGAATTTCTGAAGAATCTAATTTAGTAAATTTATCATGGAGGTATTTAAGCAAACGCTCATCCATTTTCAAAAATGCAATACTGTCTATTGTAGTCAATAATTCTGAAAAACGTTTGCTATAGGTTTGCATGATAAAGCTCTTCCAGCTCCTAAATTTAATCATCCATTCATCCACCTTTTCCACAGGAATCAAAAACAATTCTACATCTGAATCTGCAATCGCCCTAATTTCACTTTTGGAATGGCTCATACAACAGGTCAAGGACATAGCACAAGTATCACCCTGTCCTAAATAGTACATTAGTAGTTCATTACCATTCTCATTTTCACGAACAATTTTAATACTACCTTCTACTACCAAAGGAATTGTTCGAATATAGTTCCCAAAATCCATTAATACAGTTGCCTCTTCAATTTTTTTAAACGTAGCATGCTTATGAATTTCATCAATTAAAGCAGTCTCTGTTAAGAGTGGGAAATATTTTTTTAAATAGCCAATTAATTCACTTTTTTCCATGGTAGCCTGTAGATATTTCTTCCCTATTTGGGGTTGTACGAATGTACAAAATTAGGCACAAAAAAAAGGTCCTGATTCGTTAGAATCAGGACCTTTATAAGAATGGCGGCGACATACTCTCCCA
>CAJXXR010000029.1 GCA_913063375.1 uncultured Flavobacteriales bacterium
AAAAAACACAAATTCCCATTCAAACTGGGTATGCAGTATGAGAACTGGGAGTTTGACTTAGAACCTATCCCAGACAAATATAAAGGAAGAGATTCCTACAAGTACATTGGTAAGGAGAAGTTCTTCTTTTATGGAGTAGAAGTAAAAGAAATTGAATTGACTTTTGAGCTGGATATTTTAGTAGTGATACTTCTAATATCAAAATAGAACTACTTTTTATTGGCTTCCTTTTCTATTTCTGATAGTTCATTGATGAATAGAGAATACATTCTTTTTATTATCATTAATACTGTCAAAAAGTAATTACCAAGTAAAAAGTATACAATCCAATAAAATATAATCTTTGAAAAGCAATTATCAATAAAAGTTAATAATGTAATTACAATGATAAAAATTGAAAGTATTATAGAATAAGAAATATTAGTTAATAGTTGATTTAATAATTCATTTTTTAATCTTTTAGTACTATCCCTTTTTATTATATCAAAGATTATTACAATTACGTTGAATAACAATCCCACTAAAATTGATAAAGTTGTGATGATAATATTTGTAGCTCCTGCAGATAATTTAATATTAAAATACATGAGCAATGAAGCACCAAATATAGGTAATACTAAAAAAGTTAAATAATCATCAAATTCACTTTTACCACTGTTACTGTTTTTAAGTGTCTTCAAATGATTAGAAACAATAGTCCAAATATGAACTTTCTCAAAAAATCTCATATGCCCAATTCTATTATTAAATCATTTAACAATCCTTTGGCAATATCATTAATACTATCAAAAACTGGGTGACCAGAAGGGTGCTTCTGAACATCATTATCAATATCATAATACGGCCTAATTTGTCCTGAATCAGCTAAATCAATAGTCCTAGTGTCATTTCCAAGCTGAACTTTCATTTTTGATTTATGATCCCCGTTAAATCCTAAACTATCAAGCTCCCTTAAAGTAAATATTCTAGCATTTGGATTTTCAACAAATCTCCTAACTTTATTCCCTATAGGTAAACTTGAATTTCGTTTAGCTTTAATACTAATAGATATAGACATTATATCTTCAGCATGTCCTCGCATTCCCAAATTATCAGCAATATCAGATGATAAATTATAGCGAGTTAAACTAAACTCTCTTATATTACCATTATCTATAAATGCTTGAGCCAATCCTCTTGAAATAAAAGGGTCAAAATCCAACATTAAATTCTCATATCTACCTTTAAAAAACTCAGTCAAATGAGTTTTAAATATGCCATGTATACCGTGAACCCCAAACCTTTGTAAAATTACAAAACCTTTATCTCCATCAGCTGGTAAATACATCAAAAAGTAAAAAGGCATAATTTCAGTATCCTCTATTTCTCTCCTATATCTATGTTCACCAGATTCTGTATTATAAAAATCACTTTCATATCCATAATCACCACTTTCAATTATACCACTTATAATTCTCTGCTCTGATAATACCCTAAGACTATTAGAACTTAGTTTTAAAGTTTTCCCTTGATTCTCATTTAATTCTATTTGATGATCAAAAGATTGAATATAAGTCTGAAGAAAAGAAAGAAAATCATTGTCCCCATCAAATGAATCCAGTTGAAGAAAATTACTAACATCCCTACTTCGTCTAATTCTCACGGAATAAACCTCTAACTTTACTTCATTAGGCATATTTCTATTATATTTTGATGTGCTTAATTATTAATGCAATAACAAAGTGTAAATCTACATCAATAAATCTATCCAATCAATCCCTGAATTCAGTGATTTTTTATCAAATTTTATTCTTTTAAACTTAAATACTAATTTGAATGTATATATTGATGACAAGTAATTGCAAATATTAGAAAATGATAGAAGTTGAGTTAGAAAAAGAAATGATTGAAGAAGAGTTAGTAGAACTAATAATTAAAAATAGAGATTTATTAATAGGATCTGTACTTGATCAAGTTATTAATGAAGAAGAACTTATGAAGTTGGAAAGTAAAATATCTAATTTAAATTCAAAATTAAAATCAATTAAGAATTACATGAAATGGGTATAAATTGATTTCTATTATTTTATATCAAATTCAATGACCAAATTCACCTTCCAAACTCTTATCTTCATATCTGCTGTAAACGTATCAACTGATAGATCCTAGTGCATTTATAAAACTATTCCTGAGTAAAGAATTTTTAAACGTCCCCAAAACACCAATCAAGGTATTCAGAGATTTTAACAAAATATTTCTATTCCAAGTCTTCACTAAAAGTGATTACTTAAAATTTATCTCTATTACAACTAGAACAATACTTAAACCCTACCTTTAGTAAAAATTCTTCTGAAAATTCTAACGTAGGATTATACTTCAATCTATAATAATTCAAACAAAAGTCAAATAATGGTTTTTTAAATTTCTCATAATAATTCTTTAGATCAGCAACTATTACCTCATTTGAATATTTATCATCTTTGAAATCATGAAGCACCTTATGATAAGCATAATGGCTAATTTTACCATATTTCAATATTATATCTGCTCTTTTATTATAGGTGAAATTTGCATGTGCTATGGCTCTAAAATTTAATTTATGAAATTGTTGATCAAGAACATCTAAACTTTCAATTGAATAATCAATTGGAAACTTAAAACTATTCTCAACCTTCCTCCCCTTTATATTTGTTTGAAATCCATATTCTTGTTCAAACAACGTCATAAAAATATCTGGTTTATTTTTAAACTGAAATAAATATTTCTTAAACCATCTTCTGAATTCAATAACTTTGGAATCATCATCTCTAAACTCCATAGGAACTTCAAAATTTTCAAAATCTACTGTAATCCTATCACAATTCATAATTCTATGATAAGCTGGCTGTAATCCTTCATATACCCATTTAAATGTATCTTTTCCCCCAATTGAATTATCAAGAACTTGATGTAAGGAATCAGCATCCTTTAACAACAGTTTAAAGCAAAATAAAAATGATAATTCCAATTTATTTGCTTGATAAGGATACCTCTCAACATCAGAATTTTGAAAATCAATATTCATCAAATCTACTGAAGTTATAATCCTTTTAAGATTAGAATCTGTAATGAAGGGCATAAAAACTATTTATTGATTGAGATAATTTTCAGCAAAGGTATTAAGAATGATTAGAAATTAATTCTGATATACTATCCAATTTAGTACCAAAATCCAGCCTCTCTATTTTCAAGTCCTAATCTCAACTTTATTAAAAAAAATAACCAGGTCATTTATTTTCCTCAGCTTGGACTTAAATTTCCCCAATGACCAGCTTTCTAAATATTCTCCAATATTTTCCATTGGTTATTTGGGCATAGAGGATAACTAATTATTTGTACTTCTAAAATCTAATACAGAAGGTGGAGAATCAGGATAAAAAGGAGATACATCAAAATACATATCATCAGTATTTCCTTTATAATTAAAAATTTTCCATTCATCCTGCTCTTTCATTAAATAGAAAATAGATTTCTGATTTTTAGCTATTGCTAAAGTCAAATCAGTGTTCATTTTAATTTGATAATCATAACTACTCACTTCTGCTATAATATCTCTCTTGGGTATAGGATTAGTTCTATACTTTTCCTTTGAATCATCAAATCTCCAGAGTGCCTTTTGTCCATACTTAAATGATTCTTCTGAAATTAAATGATAATCAGAAGTATCAATCATATTTCCCAAGGCGTAAATAACCATCCATTTGTAATCAACCACCTTAAGGATAGAATCTAACTCTCTTTCATATTTGTAAATAGTATAATAATCACATACCTCAACTATTTGCTCCTGATTGGAAAATTTTTTCTTACCACCGGCACAAGCATTACATATCAAAACTACCAATCCTAGAAGTAATATTCTATACATCATATATCTTTTAGTTGAATGAAGTATTTTCATAAAGAGAATTTTTTCTTAATGAGGTAGTGCTTCCATTCATCATCAGTAAAACCGTGTTTACCAAAACTAAACCCTTTACCAAATTCACTATCTCTTATATCCATTAATTCAATTTGAAAATCATCATTAACTTTAAATGAAACAACATACCCAAAAGATGTAATTAATTCAACCTCCCCATTAGATTCATTTAACCTAAAGCTGTCAATAAAATGGTTATTTGAAAATTGTCCATCAACCTCACCAAATTGAGTTGAAATCACACCCTTCATTTGAATCTTTGAACACTTCCCTAAATATTCCGTTTTATCCCAAAAGAGTAACTTTCTTCTTTTAACATTTTCAACAGTTCTACGTTCAACTTCAAAGATAATTTGACCATTTATTGGCTCATTCAATAAGTCTTCAAATTCTATACTAGCATCAAAGGTAAGTACAGTTAAAATATCTAATTGGTTAATGTCAAATTTGTAGTTCATTATATTTTCTCCTTGTTTTATTCTTTAATATTCAGAATTAACTCCCTCCTACTAAAATTATCATACGGGTCTCCTTTTTTCTTTTCATTTATATAATAATCTAATACTATAGTACTTGGGATTTCAATTGAACCCCATAAATATATTCTAAAGGTTTTACCATTCTTTGGAATTTTCTCTTTGTGTAACTCACCAGTGGTAACGAGTACTTTTCCTTTTTCAACTCCGGGATAGTTAACTGCAAGCATTTTTTCCTCTGTTCGCTTATCAGTATAAAATAAAGTATCATTTATTTCATTGACCAAGAATATTGAAACATTTTCTCTCATTTCATTATTATAATATTGTTCCCTTAAATACACAAGATCAATATCAGAATTTGGCTTTAATGTAAAAGCAATAATTGTAACATCATCCATACTTGGGATAGATACTAATTCATAACTATCCAACAAAAACTCTTGAGCCTTAACAACCTTACCAAACAAACTATAAAAGAAAAATAGATATATATATTTCATAATTGTATTGAAATTTTAATTTCCAAACCTAAATATATACAGAAAAACTAACTATCCATACATGTCAAAAAACTAAATGAAGAATTTAAACTTAAAATCTTTTGGATAAAACATAGGACCTATAATTTATTTTTAGAATTCACAAACTGCAACAACTGAAGAAACTGCAACCCTATTATTTCAATTCAAAATAATCCTTGGGTCCAACATAGGTCCAACTTTTGGGTCAAAAGAAGGAAAAAACATGAAAACAAAAGAAAATACCTAATCTAAAAAACCTCCTGAAAGCCACTATATATAAGGAAAAGACAATATATACAAAAATCTTACTACCGCCTTCTAAGCAGACGGTCGAAGGTTCGAATCCTTCCGCGATCACAAAAAGACTTACATGTTTCATGTAAGTCTTTTTTGTTTTATAGCCTGTCAAGTTTACTTGCAAAGGTTGGGAAACAAAAACGAACTCGTGAGCAGAGCGAGTGGAGCTTTTTGTGTTACTATTTAAGCCCCTCTAGGATCTTGAAAAATCCTTTCACGATAAAAGTTGTACAGATGGTAATAAATGCATCAGAATCCTCTTTGAGTGACTCTGATGGGAACTAAATGTTAATTAATCAGCAGTGTAAGTCATCAAAGACTTATATTATTTTAAATAAAGGTTCCGTTCGATTCTCTTCCCAATTAAGTTGGTGATATCCTCCATAATCCACCATATGTCCAGAATATCCACAATATTTTAATATTAATGAATTACATAAAGTCAACAGTTTTTTTGAAATATATGCAATTTCTTTATCCTTGCTTTCTAACTCTTCTTCGTTAAATGGGGAAGTACCATGTAAAAATTTATTCCGGTGATTTAAAATCAACAATTCTGATTTCGATAGTCGGATATTATATAACTCAAATGGTTTCGATAATTTCTTTGAATTAGTTGGTTTATTAATATTACTAATGTTTTTATTTAAAACTTCATTACCGTAATCAGAAATTAACCCCTCATACTCCTCTAACGTTTCTTTGAACTTACCAATAATTTTTTTGGACAACTCTTTATTTGGAATAGGTTTTAATTTATTTTCATTTTCTTCACAGATAAATCCAGTTATAGTTTCCAAAGCAATTGAATATATTCCAGCTCGTAATAAAAGTAATTTTGTTTGATTACCCTCCAATAGTAATTTTATACTTCTTGCTAGGGTTAAATTCCTAGATACCAATTCACATATTTTTGAAAAATTATGTGATTCTAATCGCAATGGTATTTTTTCCAGAAGTTCATCTTTTTTTAAATACTCAAGATAACTTTTGAATTCCATAGGATTTAAAAAACCTGCATCAGTAATAATTGAAGGTTCCTTTTTGAAGTATGCAGTCGCTTCAGCAATCGTAGTATAATCCTCCTTTATAATTTGATAATAAAACTCATCTTGAAATAAATTTCCAGTAATAAAACCGAATGCAAGCAAAATAGCTGAAGTATTTTTTTTGAATTCCTCAAAACTATTCTTCTCGATGCTATCTATTATGAAGTAATTCTCCTCTGTATCGTCATTCCTATGTTTAAAAATATGGTAATTTTTATTATTAAGTTTTAATTCAATTAAACCACAAAAAGTAGTTATTCCTGAAATATGAAGGCTTTTACAATTAAAATCATCAAAATCTGGCTCTACACTGGTAGGAACAATTAATCTTAAGAGATTGTCATTAAAAAAATCATCTTCGAGACTTTGAAAGTTATTAACTTCTATTGTTATAACTTTAGGATCGCCGAAAGTTGTTGTAATTTTTCTTGTGGAGTTTTTATTGATCGAATACTTACATCCATTTCTCTCTAGAATTAACCTTTCTTTAATTCCAAAATTGTCTAATTCTTTCATATTATCCTCTTCAGTAAAGCCGTCTAAAAAGAACTTAATAATGAATCCTTTATTTTCATCTTTTATACTGGTGGCAATTGAATTGTTAATAGAAAAACCATCCATGATAGTTTTATAGACTGCTTCTTCTTCTAATGATTTAATTGAATTAATTGAAGAGTAAACCTCTTTTTCAAAATCAAATTCATGTTGAAATTTATTATTTTTTGATTCCATCAATTTCTATCGCTTTTGTAATTGTTTATAACTTAATTATAAGCATCATTTGTCCAAATTCTTTGAAACTTACAAGCCAGCAGAAGTTAGACTGTAAATTATTAAATTTAAGTCACTTATTTCAGTTGAATTCACCCTTTTCCCCTTAAAATTCAATGTTATTCCGTTTTCCATATTTATAAGAAATTCGTTGACTGTTGGCTCCGTCTAAAATAAATAATTCAATTGTAGAACCTATGAAAAAAGTGGTCAATTTAAGTTTAAGATTTAAACGACTAGGATCCAAAAGCCACAAAAAACATTGCAAAAACATTGCAAATTTTTCACACCCATATTTTTAACATTTTAATAAACAATAACTTAAACTCAAATGTCCTCTTCCTTCTAAGCAGACGGTCAAAGGTTCGAATCCTTTCGCGATCACAAAAAGCTGTACATCTTACGATGTACGGCTTTTTTGTTTTTATAGCCCATGGTGTTTACTCTAATGGGATAGAAAAACAAAAAAGGCATAAGCGAACGGAGTGAGTGAGGCTTTTTGTGTTACTACTTAAGCCACCCCAGGATCTTGAAAAAATCCTTCCGCGATCACAAAAAGACTTACATGAAACATGTAAGTCTTTTTTGTTTTATAGACTTTCGAGTTTACTCAAGAAGGATAGAAAAATAAAAAGGACCAATTCTAATTAGTCCTTTTTCCCATAATTGGAGTGTTTTTTAAAGAATGATTAGTTTCTCACTTCTAATGATTTCACTTTCATTAATGAATTCGAGAAAATATATTCCTGGTGACTGACCATGAATATCTAATTCAATAGGAGCGTAAGCATTATCAACACTGAAATTGTTGATTAACTTCCCTGATATATCAATTAAGTTTATTTGATCAATTTCTAGTTGATTTAAAGAGATGTTAACAAAGTCTTTTGCTGGATTAGGTGAAATAGAAATATTAATAAATGATATTTTATCAATGCCAATAGAGTCATCTGGAAATAGAAAGAGATGGTCTTGTATTTGGGATGAACATAAATAATTATAATTGGTTGTATCGTTGATCAAAAAAGTATCCAGAAGCATTGTTTCAGCATCTAGTTTTACCACATATAAATGGTAGTTACCAGTTGATGTGGAACCTGGGGTAGTAATAATTTTATTATCACTTGTAATGGCAAGGTCTCTTATTAAAAAAAGTTCATTAGTGTCGGTATGAGAACTAAGGATATTCCCTAAGGTATCCATTTTCAATACTATCATATGAGTATTGTAGCTATCATCTTGGGGGGCAGGTGATGTGGCGACTATGATTGTACTATCATTTAGCGCAACCATTTGTCCTCCTTGATAGGTCAAAGATGTATCTGCAATAAATTTAGTCCAGATCATTTCTCCATCATAACTGGTTTTATAAAGGATGGGTCTTAAATGATTCATATTGTTTGTATCCGTTCGGTCAAATGCCAATGTCAGAAAGCTACTGTCTGGTAGTTCCACTGAACTATACCCATAGCTATATTGCAAGAGATTATTGCTGTCCAATTCCCAGTTATAAAAATCAAACCATTCTAGTTCTCCCAGGCTATCAGTTTTGATAAGTGTTGATCTTTTTCCAATTATACTGCTTTCTTGATCGTAATAAGGCGGAGCCCATGCATTTCCTGTAAGTAAAAATCCTCCATCTGAACATTTCAATAAGTCTCTTGGAGTTCCTCCAATAGGTATGTAATTGGACTTTGACCAAAGGGAATCACCGTTTTCTGAAGAGAATTTAGAAAGGGTGAACCTTTCTGGATCTGGAAATTTCACTTGCAGAAGATAAATAAATTCACCATCCAAAAAAATATCCTTGATATTATCTGGATCATTTGAAAGTCCTATATTTTTAAACCATAATTGTTCACCACAAGAATTTAACTTTAATAAATAACCATCTTTATCCTCATCGTATTTATCTGTAATTCCTCCTATTAATAATGAACCATCTGGATATTCTCTTAGTTGAGTAGGTGAGGAATAATGATTAGGATCCAGTGTAAATTCCCAAAGTAATTCTCCTGTATTATCTACCTTAATTACTTTACCATCATAACCATAGTTATAGGAAACTCCACCAACGATCATACCACCATCATAGGATTCGGTCAGGCAATAAGCATGGAAAAAATCATTTTCAAAAATCCAAGGAGATTGAGCAATTAGAAAAAATGGTAAAAAGGAAAATAAAAATAAATACAGTTTTTTCATAAGAGTAAAAGAAAATAAGGTCCCGAAAATTCGGGACCTTATAAAATTAATGAATAATATTAATTTTTAAACTTTCTACAGAGATATCGTCAACGATCAATTCAGCAAAATACATTCCTGAAGGATATTTCGATGATTTTACTTGTAAGAGTGATACGTGATTTAAGTCAATATGATCAATTAATTTTCCAGTTATATCTACCAATCTTATAGATGCAGAGCGGTAATTATCTGGTAATTGAGTATTGATATAAAATTCACCATTTGCAGGTTGTGGATATGCTTCCATGATTTTTGGTGCAGAGCTAAAATCATATGTCTCAGGAGCCATCATTCTTGCTGAAGGAGGGCTTAAGTCATATGGTTTAGCGAAGCTTGTTGGGTTTTCATCATCAATTAAGCTGATTACTGATCTAGCTGCTTCATATCCTCTTTTGCTGTCATCTACTGCAATATTATCCAAAGTAGTTCTTTCAGCGGTACTCATTTGGAACCAGTTTAGACCTCTTTTAGTAAGGTCAATTTCCAATGCTTTAAAACTAGCATAATGATCCTCAGAAGGAGCACCTAAATAATTATTTAGGATTAATTCGGCATCTGCAGATTTACCTTGTTTAAGTATTGCAGAAATAGAATAACGTTGAGCGCGAGCTGTATTTACTCCGCTGAATAGATCAATTACCTTTTGGTATGGATCAGTTTCTGTAGCATCTTCAAATACAACTTTCAAATAATCAGCTTCATTAAGAGCAATTAGTTCTCGTTTAGCTTTGATGTCTAACTCTAAAAGTAAACGTTGAGAGCTTCCATCAACAGAAGTCAAAGACTAAGTAAATATGGAGTAAGTACATTAGCATTGATAACCTCCTGCAATACACCTTGACTTAAAGGAGCATTCCAAACTAAAGCCTCTGTAAGATGCCATTGATTAAGAACTGGCTGTCTATTAATGGCTTCTATTAGTACTTGATCATCTAAATAAGGTGAACCTTGAATTAATAGGTCCCTCACGTCTAGAGATGACTCCATAGGATCCAATAATGCATCCATGATTTCTGGTCTGATACCTCCGTTTAAAATAGCATTATAATTATTGGTAAGGGTACTATACTCATTTCTTAAAACCAATATTTCAGACTTTAGCGTTAATGCCTTAACCGTTAGATCAATTACTAGCACATCTCCAGTACTAATGTTTGGAGGGCAAGGAATGGTTCTATCGTCATCAAATGGATGTTGAGTCTCAAATGGATTTACAAAATTTTGAACTGATTTGTATGGTTCTGTATCTGGTGTCAAGTGGTGATAATATTTATCCAAAGTAAAGGATCCACTACCTCCAATAAAGAAATGACCAAGAGGTCCAGCAATTGGGTTTTCAGAGAATCTATTTCCAGCAGGGTCTGATGGATTTGCACCATCTGTACCTTGTCTTCGGTCCATAGATCCACTTAAATACAAGTCCTGGTAGTTATTTACAGTTACACCTAGATCATTACATTTTACTTCTAAACCAGTAAAAAGTGAAGGGTCATTCCCGGTATATCCATTATCACCATCCATAGAAACTCCAAATCCAAGATTATCTAACTCATTTCTATAGATCTGGTTATCTTCATCCCAAGAATCTTCAATAAGCACTCCAAGATCGGTATGATTTCCTATGTCTGTACCTTTAAAAATATTTTCTTCAATTTCAAAATCCTGCATATCGTACATAGATAAACCTACCGATTGCATCATGACGTTTTCATTTGATGTATATG
Source organism: uncultured Flavobacteriales bacterium (assembly GCA_913063375.1). GTDB lineage: Bacteria > Bacteroidota > Bacteroidia > Flavobacteriales > CAJXXR01 > CAJXXR01. Next base: position 11,029 of record CAJXXR010000029.1, read on the forward strand.
GAAGTACAGGTACGATAAATTGATTTCTAGTTACTTGAGAGCCTATAGAGTATTTCATTTCCGCACCAATAGCGTTGTCGTTAAAATCAACTCGGTCGATGGTAGTTGGACTGTATTCATCCCAATCTCTTACCCAAACTCCAACTTGAAATCCATTTACTTCATTTCTAGTATAGGTAGAAGTCTGAGAATCTAAAAGCCCCCTCATTCTTAAAGAGGCATCCCAAACAGTTATAGCCACCCCATCACGATAAGAATTTGCATCACCATTATCGGCAGACATATTATTATTGAATCTACATCCTTCAATTCTTAATTTATCAATATCCCACATTGTTACTCCACGGATTGGAGCATTATTTCCATGTAGCGAATTGTAATTATCATCGATATCAAAATCACAATTCTTGATAAAGGATTTGTTGTTTAATTCAGTTCCACTAGAAGGAATATAATTCTGATAAGTCATGAATTCTACTCCCCTACGGCAATTATAGAAGTAAGTATCTTCAGCCTGTAAAATACCACCTGCAGATCCCCATTGAATGCTTCCATCAGGATTGTGTCCAATTAAGGTTACACCTTCTTTTGCATTTTCAATTCTGGATCCATTTTTTAAAACAACTTTACCTTGATTACTGGATGGAATTTGACTTAGTTGATCATTACCAAATACTTCAATTCCCCACCATGGTTCATCACATGTGGTTGTGATAGTTCCAGCATCTATAACTAATTCAGCTCCTTTTTCAACGGTAATTTTAGCATCAGCAGGAAGAATTAATTTACAATTTACTGTTAATTTTGCTCCCGATTTAACTGTAATTCCTCCATAAAGTACCTTAGAGTCAGACCAAATTTTATCTTGTCCTGTTGTAATTACAATATTTGGATCAGTATTTTTACAACGGTTCATGTCGTTAGAATAATAACCTTGACCAACTTGCCAGTAGTCGATAGGAATAGTTCCGTCGTGTAATTTGCTTAAATTATTGGTTGCTGCATGCATTCTTGCCATTGCTACCTGTCCTGGTGATAAACCACTTTTATTGGCATTTGCATGCATTAGGTTATTAGTCGCGCATGGGTCATTCCAAAGACAAGGTTCATCACAAGATGAACTAATAGATGTTCTATAGTCCATAATTTGCTGCCTTGTAGGAGTGTCAAAAACGCCATCATCAAAATTCAGATGAGAGCTGACACATCCATTAGTAGATGTTTTCCAATTAGGATAATAGATATGCTTGACACCAAAGCAATGAATTATTTCATGAAGTAAATTGGGTGTCCAATACCAATGTGCGTTACCAGCAGCTTCGAAATATTTATTTACGACCCCCCACATGATAACGGAATTTAAAGAATTTGTTCGCCCTCCGGAATCTGCGTTAGGTGCATTCATGAAAATATTAATTACCTTGTCTGTATTAGCTCCAAATTGATTTTTAAGGGCACTTGTAGATAAAGTATCAATATAACTATCATTACTCCAAACGTAAGTTCCTGTACTTACAAATCTAAAGTCTAAAATAGGGTCGTCCGTTGGACTTCCTGCATCTGCAAAATCTGCAACTAAGTTTTCTGCACTTGAATTTAATCCTTTAATAATTATTTCAGTCATATCCTCCGCTGTAATTGGAATATTTCCAACAGGTTGGGATGTGAAATTTTGTTCCGTTGAGGAACTAATGTAATGGAAATTTAACCTTATAAAGTGCGTCGGGTACTCCAGCAAATTATTTGCATCTACTAAATAATTTTGATGGTCTCCACATTCCCCAATAACGGGATTTGCTGTTGTCGTAGTTTCGATAACTAAACATTCTTCAGATTGTGCATTTAGTAATGTGGATGATGATAAAAATAATAGTGATAATAGTAATTTAGGTTGAATACCTTTTTTACTGAGGGTCAATTTTTGACGTTTATCGTTTGAAATGAAATTCATTTGTAATTTGTTAAATTTTATAAACTAGTTTTTGTTCAAAAAATATCAATTGAAATAAATTGAATGAGTGTGTTCCATAGGCATTTTTTTTATTATTAATTTTATTTTAAATATGAAAATCTAAAATAAATATAAAAAGCATACCAGTCAATCACTGAATTCAGTGATTTTTAAGTATTTATAACAGCAAACGGCACGTGAAAAAAGAATTATTACATGCTAAACTTCGACTATTTACATTAAAAGAAAAACCTCGTCTTGCTCAGTTAATTCAGGTCTTCCCATCTCTTCAAAGATGAGCTTCACTTCAGAAATCATTAAAATCTTGTTGGAATTCCCATTTAGGTCCAAAACGTGAGAAATACGCTTACGAATTGTGCGCCAATCCATCTGGTACATCAATGAAATTTGTGACTTGGAATATTTTTTCAATGGCACTGTATATCGTCAACAGAAGTTGTACTTTAAATTTAAGACACACTTTTTCAAAAGAAGGATAATCACTTCTCGAAAATAACAGCTTATCAAGCCTTCAGAAAACTTGCAAAATACTTGCAAATTTTTCAAACCACAAAAATATCAAACTGATAAACAATGAGTTACAATCAAATGTCCTCTTCCTTCTAAGCAGACGGTCATAGGTTTACTCCCTTTGGTGATCACAAAAAGACTTTCACGTTAGTGTAGGTCTTTTTTGTTTGCTACACTTTCAAGTTAACTTGTAAATTTGGGACACAAAAAAGAACTAGCCAGCAAAGCTAATATGACACTTTGTTAGCAAACATTTTTATCTTTTTTATTGGCTAGTCCACTTCAAATATTTCATAAAATGCTCCCCGATATCATTTAAAGAATAACTTCTATAATCAAGAACATAATAAGCGTCTTGAATCAATTGATAGTAGAAATCTGCTAACGCAGTTCTCTTTGAAGAAGAAGTTATTATATATTCTCCTTTCATTTCATTTATATGCTCTTCTTTAGATTCTTCACTAAAATCAGTCCAATGCGAGGTTGATTCAAAGTGCAATTGTAATCCAGATTCATCCTTTTTTTTACTTCTTAAGATAGTAACGTCGAAATGATTATTCGTCGGGTCACAAGCATCAAAATATGTATTTTCTATAGTCTCTTCTTTCACAAATAATCTAAAAGCTAATAATTCAAATATTGGTTTATCAAATTCATACTTTTCTCCAGACCAAACTTCATCAAATAATGTTCTAATAGTTGAGAAATTAGATGCTGTTTTTCTTAAATCTTTTGAAGTAAGGTTAGTTTTTATTTCAACCACCCTTAATACAGAGTGAGCCATAACTAAGACAGTACCATCTGAATTATAACCCAACAATGTATAACGTCAGCAGAAGTTGGACTGTAAATTATTAATCTATAACTTAACTTTAAGCATCATTTGTCCAAACTCTTTGACGACTTACATGTTACTATTTTTTCCGAATAATCTTAGTTATTTAAAATAATAAACTTTCAAAAATCGGTTTCTTTTCTTGAGTTCTTTGATGATTTTCTTGACCTCCTTGATTTTATATGACCATTTATCAATCACCATACGCTCTAAACTACGTAGGTTTACGAAAGATTTGGGAAGACTTCTCAGATCATTCCTTGCCAAATATAATTCTTTTAATTGTGTTAAATTACCTATTGATTCTGGTAAAGACTTAAGTTGGTTATTGCTTAAATCACAGTACTCCAAAGAAGATAAATTCCCGAAAGTTACTGGTAACTTTCTAAGCTGGTTATCCTCTAAAAATAGCCTCCGTAATTTAGTCAAATTACCAAAAGATTTTGGAAGACTAATTAACTCATTTTTACTTAATAATATTTTTTCTACAATGGATAAATCACCTATGTTTTTTGGCAAACTCCTTAGGCCTATTTGGTAGATATATAAAAATTTAAGATTAACATAATGTGCAATATCCCTAGGCATTTTAGTATAGCTTTTGTTTCTAGAAATTTTATATTCATCTTTTGTAATATAAGATATTGCCTGATCATAATGTTTTTTCTTTGATTCTGATATTACAGTATTGTACAAATACTCTTTATACCCTTCACTGGTATTTAATCTAAAAGCTTTGTTCCAAATTATCTTATCAATTCTATTATCTACTTTATTCCTATGGTTTATCCCTAATGGATTACCTTTATAGTCCTTGTACGACTTTACGGTGTGTAGAGAAACCGCCTTATCCCATAATTTTTCATCATTAAGATTTCTTTTCAATTCTACGGCCTCTTTTTCTTCTCTATCCTTATTCTCTTTAGCAACCGTCAGATTTTTAAATCGGTTTCGATTTGTTTGAGACAATTCCTCCTTCTTCTTTTTTCTATTGGCTACTTCAGCATCATATAGTTTCTTATCTGCCTCACTAACTTTTTTTGATAATTCGTTTAAAGTCTCTTTTGTTTTCTCAGGAATTTTATAATTATAACTTTTATCAAGAGCTGATTTTGCCGATTCATAATCATTTTTAGCTAGATAACATTTAACCCTTAAAATTTGAATATAGACATTAGCCCCCCCTCCTGTTTTTTCTGAAAGATCTAATTGATTAATAGCTTCAGTATAGTTTTTGTTATTAAAACTCTCCTTAGCAGTAAAATAAAATTCCTTAGATGTTTCTATGGTTTGCCCCATCACAGAATTAGAAAAACAAATGAATAGACAAATTGAAATTAATACTCTCATAATTGTTAAGTCTGATTAGTTATTGTTTTGGAAGTTTTCTTGGTATTTTGACTTAATAATAACCTACAGGTCCTGCGGTAAAACGTGGATTAAGTGTATAATTGAATTTCACATTGTACTCATACTTCAAAATTTTCCTATTATAACCTAGATCATCATTTTGAAAATTAACAATAAATTTATCTCTTATTTTTTTTACTTCATCATAAGTACCCCATTTTCCATGTCCGTAATCTAATCCGCTATGACGCTTAATTCGTGTTGGTAAAAGATTACTTTCTTCAGAAAATGTAGACCAAGCACCCTCAATATCATGGCTTAGTTGAAGCTCCCAGGTAGCATAATTATTATCTTTACCATAACCACAATAAATAGGACCATACTTATTCATTCTATAATTAACTTTATCATTAACTTTCAAGCCGACTGGTATTTCACATGAAACGATAGGACTAACTAAAATATAACCTTCAGGAGGATCATCATAATATGCCTTTAACCAAACAAAATTATAAACTTTATATGTTTCAATTTCTTTATCTTCAGGAAACTCCCCCCAATCATTAGTTATATCTTTGGTTTTATTCCATTTACCGCCATCTTCTCTTCTCAAATACTCATTTGCAATATTTTTCATTTCAGTTTCTGGCCATATAATATTTGCTATCTCCGATTTTAATAAAAAAGAGGTGCTGTTATTAAAAAGGTGTTTTAAGTCAGTATTGATATCGTTTTTAGAGGGCTCACTTAATTTATTGTAATTAAAATCATCCTTATTTTTAATATTATCAAATTTTGTATTTGGAGCAAAGTAGTTACTCGAATTTTGTTTCCAGGATAAAAAATAGTTCCAACTTTTTGGGCTACTTGGAGATAAACCGTAGCTCATCTTGCCGCTTTTTCCTGTTAATATATTCATGTTTTTAATCTCATACAAAATATGTGCTGATAGGCTATAAGGGTCATAAGATTGCCCATCCTTTTTATAGGCTGAACCTTTTTGATAAAAACTTGAATATGTGTGCAGACTTCCTCTTTTAACAGAAGAGGTGTTTCCTTTTGCGGCCCCATAAACTATTATATCAATTGAAACCGGTTCAATATTGTTAAAACGATTTAATAAATCCGGGTACTTCCCCAACATATCCCTCGAAATAGTATGTGTCTTTCCATTAACCGAAGTTTTATAACTTCCTGTAGTATTCCACAAGAAACCATAATTTTCTACAGGTTCTCCGAGTAATGTCCACCACTCAATACCTATCGTAAAATCTTGTAGCATTCCTGTTGGGTCATTGTGATATTCACCATTGATGTTTCCAATAAAACGACCATCGGAAGAGCTGGAAATATTAGTTTGGGAATTTGCACTCTCAATTAAACCTAGTACTAGTAATAATATGGTTATTGTTTTATTCATATCTAAAATGTTATTTACTATTCAGTTTTATAATATTCCACACCAAAAATAATTATTATATTTTTAACAAAAAAATCCCTAGACAGGAATAAAACAACAACAGATGCTTATATATTACTAAGGCTAAATAAAGAAAAATTAAAGCTAAGTACGATATATAGTATTTGAAAATATCCAGGTGAAATTTACAGATTTTCACCATAAAAATTAATAAGCTAAACATTGTATATCGTCAGCAGAAGTTGGACTGTAAATTAGTACATTTAAGTCACAATTTCTCAAAAGAAGTTTGCTTAATGTGAGTAATAAGTGAATTTTTCATTTTGATAATTCATAAGACAAGTGATTAAAAAACATTGCAAAAACATTGCAAATTTTTCAGACCACAAAAATTAAAAATCTCACCAGCAACAAGTTACACTCAAATGTCCTCTTCCTTCTAAGCAGACGGTCAAAGGTTCGAATCCTTTCGCGATCACAAAAAGCTGTACATCTTTCGATGTACGGCTTTTTTGTTTTTATAGCCCATGGAGTTTACTCTAATGGGATAGAAAAACAAAAAAGGCATAAGCGAACGGAGTGAGTGAAGCTTTTTGTGTTACTACTTAAGCCACCCCAGGATCTTGAAAAAATCCTTCCGCGATCACAAAAAGACTTACATGTTTCATGTAGGTCTTTTTTGTTTTCAAGCCTGTCAAGTTTACTTGTAAAGGTTGGGAAACAAAAAAAAACTAGCGAGCAGAGCGAGTGTCTTTTTATGTTACTATATAAGCCCTCTTAGGATCTTGAAAAAATCCTTTCGCGATCACAAAAAGACTTACACGTTAGTGTAGGTCTTTTTTGTTTTATAACCAACGGAGTTTATTCAAATTGGACAGAATTATATTTTCCTTATATTAGAAAAATAAAACTTTATAATTATGAAAAGAATATTAAGTACTTTGTGTCTTTTAACTTTTGTTACTATTTCATGTGATAAAGACGAAGATTCTAAGGATTATACAACTGTAGAGTTACTTACAGCAAGTAAATGGAATTTAATAGATTATTATAATGAGTATTATGATAATGACACCTTAAATTATACAAATTTATATGACCAAATAGGTCCTTGTATCGAAGATAATGAGCTCCAATTTAATTTGGATAGTTCTCTTTCTTATATCGCGAATAATCCATGCTCATCTGGTGATGTCGATCTAATGGGGACTTGGAGTTTAAATGATGAAGAGACTAAGATTATCCTTGATTATACCTATCCATGGGAGTATAATATTGTTTCTATATCAATGGATGAGCTTATAATATCTGATACATTGGCATTTCAAAGTGACAATATGTTTATCCTACAAGTAAGTAAATATACTAGGTAGATCATTCCTTAATATATTTTTGAGTTATTTTCCTTAACAAACATTTCAAAGTCAACCATTTTTGTTGCTGAAAATATTTCATTCATATATAACTTCAACAGAAGTTGGACTGTAAATTATTAAATTATAATCACACTTTCTCAAAAATAGGATAATTATATATTTCAAAAAACTGATTATCAAGGCTTCTAAAACATTGCAAAAACATTGCAAATTTTTCAGGCCACTAAAATTAAAAACCTACCCCACAATAGGTTACAATCAAATGTCCTCTTCCTTCTAAGCAGACGGTCAAAGGTTCGAATCCTTTCGCGATCACAAAAAGCTGTACA
>CAJXXR010000030.1 GCA_913063375.1 uncultured Flavobacteriales bacterium
GAACATGGTACTAAGCCTGTAGTAGGATTCATCGCTGGTGAAACTGCTCCTGCTGGAAGAACTATGGGACATGCTGGTGCTATCGTTGGTGGTGCTGATGATACTGCTCAAGCTAAGAAGAAAATCATGCGCGAATGTGGAATCCACGTAGTAGATTCTCCTGCTGATCTAGGTTCTAAAATGAAAGAAGTTTTGTCTGTGCTTGCATAGTCAACTTACTTTATAAGTATATAAAAACCTCGAGATTAATTTCTCGAGGTTTTTTTTGTGCTAAACTTTTTTCAATGAACACTCAAGCGTACGACCAAGGTTTCATCAAATTCCTTCAATCTATCAAATGTTCATTCTTTTAAGCCTTCAAAACCTAGCCAACTAAAATAGTTTGCATCAAGGCAAAAGAACAAACAAAAACTTTCCGATATCACTTATTAATCCACGTTGATGGTCCAATATTCAATAAAAAAGGTGAAAGAACTAAATCTTTCACCTTTTCTAGTTTACTGTACTTAAGTAAACAAACTAAATCATTTCAGCCTTCCCTTTTACCATTAATCCTTTATTTTTTCCATCATACCAAACAGTATATTAGAAATTTCCAAACTAAGGTTCTTTATCTCCAGTATAGTTGATTGATCACTATAATGGAGTCCTTCTGCTAGCGATAACATTGACCTTACTTCACCGCAGGAGCCTTTTGCAACTGATAGAAAATAATGATATTGATTTGGGGTATTTCTTTCATAGCCCTCAGCTATATTGTTCATTACAGATATGGCCGCTCTTCTTACCTGATTTCTATAGTTTGGCTCAATTTTAGAATTAAAGGAATTGTAAATTAGAATAGTCAATTTTTTACTTTTTTGCCATGCATGCAAATCTTCAAATTGATGATTTCTTTTCATATTGAATATATTTAAATTAAAACAATATGAATATAGCTAAAGCTAAACTGACAGCTATGTCAGTGACAGCAAGGAAAACAACAAATCCCATCTTTCGAACGAAGGATAGCAATTAGTAAACGGTAATTACCGCATTTGATCGAATAGTTATAAAACTGTTTACCCTTCATCTTTTGACTACTATCCTACTCAATAAATTTAAATAGCACAATACCTTTATTTTGGACAACTCATTTTTCACCTTTAATCTTAGTTCTGAACCATTTCTCAGTACTATTGACAATACTTCTCAATCAAAGTATACGCCCTATCAATACCTAACTCCCCAGCCCTACTTAAATAACCACAAGCTGTATCGTATTTTTTTAAATATAGATTTAGGGCACCAAGATTGAATTGCAGAGCAGCATTTTTAGGTTTTATATTGGCCGCTCTTTCTAGCAGTAGCAAGGCATCATCAAACTGATCATTCCAACAGAGGAAAATTCCGTAATTATAATATAAGAAATAAGCATCAGGCATCAACTTAATGCTTTTATCCAAAGCAATTTCCACCTTTTTCAAATTGGCAGATCGCTTGGTTTTAGAATCAGAATTATTTACAATACCCATCATATCAGAAGGTGTATCGAAATAAGAAGCCATATCATACATTCCCCAATAAACATTGGATAACGTAAAATAGGCGAAACCAAAATCTGGATATTTAGAAATAATGAATTCCAAATCCTTCAATGCCTCATTATAATACTCAAAATTAGTATACAATAAAGCACGCCTATATAAAAGATCCCTATCCTTGGGCTGACTTTTCAGCGCACTATTTATTTCATTCAATTTAGTTTGAAATTGCTCAGGGTCTAGTGGTATATCATCCGATATTAAATGAATATATGGTTGAATACCTGCACTATTATTATAGTTTGTAACCTCCTCAGATAGGAAGGACCTCGCCCCAACTAAAATGGATGAAGTCTGGAAAATACTTAATTTAGTTCTTTGGAATAATTGCAACGCTATCTCCTCTTCGTCTGCCTTAACTGGCCCCGACTTATCCTCAATGAACCCGGACATATGCGTATACTTTCTTCTACGAATAGCAATTTCTTCATCTGATAGAAGTTGGTTACTAGCTTCTAAAGCCTCATGTTTATCATAGTCCAGTTGTGCTGCATCCATTTTCCCAAGCTCCCTGCGCACTATGGCTCTCTGCATGAAAGCCTCCGCAAATTCTGGGAATATGGCTATAGCCTCATCAATTTTTGCCTCAGCAGCTTTGTATTTCTTTTGCCTAGCCAACAATAATGACCAATTATGTAGGGCTAAGACATTTCTAGGATTTAGTGCGGTTACTTTCTTATAATCACGAATGGCCCACTTTTCCTGATCCAATTTCTCAAAAATTATAGCCCTATTGAAGATACTTAATGAGTGCTTCGGATTCGCTTCCAAGACAACCTCCAAATCATTCAATGCAGCGTCATAATCCTCCATTAGTATAAAATATCTGGCCCTAGTATAATAGGCCGTCAAATAGGTAGAGTCCAAAGCCAGTGCACTTTCACAATCCTCACGCATGGCAGCGTACTTTTCTTGCTTCATAAAAAGTTCTGATCGACGCACATAGAGCTCCTTATCTTCTTTATCTTTTGCAATCAACAAATTGAAATCAATAAGCGCCTGCTCTACCATACCGAGCTCAGCTCTACATAAAGCCCTGATTTCAATCATTTCCGTTGTGAACCTATTTTTTTTGAGCGCAGCATTACAATCTTCAATAGTTTCTTCAAACAGCTCCATCTGATATTTGGTCAATGCCCTATTGATGAGTGCCCTATAATCTTCAGGGTTTTGTTTTATAGCCTTTTCAAAGTCTTCGAGTGAAGAGGCCAGCTTTCCCATATTCACTCTACACAAGGCTCTATTGTGGTAGGCATGTGCAAAGAAAGGTTTGTAATAGACAGCTTGACTGAAATCGTGTTCTGCGCCTATATAGTCTTTTAGGGAATATTTGGAGACCCCTCTTAAGAAATAGGCCTCATGTAAGGTTTCATTCTTTTCTAACACCTGATTGAAAAATCGAATAGCATCTAAGTATTTCTCTTGTAAGATTTTTTGCCTTCCAATTCGGATATAATCATTCACCAAATGCTGGGCATTCAACCACAATGGAAGTATCAATAAAAGACTGCATAACAATCGCTTCATAATTCAATTTTAACTTTAGGCTTTTCTACACGACTAAAATACGAGACAATTGCCTGCTTAGTATATGAAAAGAACTTTTTTATGTGAAATTTCACTAATTTCTTTGTCAATTGCAATTATCATCGTAATATTGCAATAACAAAATAAGAAACATGGGTGCAAGTAAAAATATGCTATTTGATGATGGCCAGAATAACCTAGCTGCTATATTCAAAGCACTGGCACATCCTGCTAGAATAGCCATTCTTCAAGAACTTTTAAAGCGTAATAGCTGCGTTTGTGGTGAGTTGGTAGACGTACTTCCTTTATCTCAAGCAACAGTATCACAACACTTAAAAGAACTAAAGCAGATGAATATTCTCCAAGGGGAGATAGAAGGAAAACGTGTTTGCTACTGCATCAATAAAGATACCTGGTCTACAATTTCAAATGAAATTGCTGGCTTTTTCGAACAAATCAATCAAACTAAAACCTGTTGTAATGAGTAATTTCCCAAGAATGCATGTTAGTTACTATGTGACAGACATCAACAAAACTGTAGCCTTTTACAATGAGCTATTTGGTACTGAACCAGAAAAAGTAAAAGAGAATTACGCAAAATATATTTTAGAAAGCCCTGCTTTAATAATCTCATTCATTGAAAATCCACCCTTAGTTCAAAACAACTTTGGACATTTAGGATTCCAAGTACAAGATGAAGATACCTTCCTAGAAATGCATAAATATTTCAAGGGAAAGAACATGATAAACCTTGAGGAAATGGGTGTTTCTTGTTGTTATGCTGTTCAAAATAAATTTTGGTTGAATGACCCAGACAATTATAAATGGGAGATTTATCAATTTGTAGCAGACGCCAACTTCGAGGATCCACACAACAAGTCGACCAATACAGAAGTTTGTTGTATGCCTCCAAAGGAAGAAAAAAAGGAAATTGAACCTGCTACCGTTCAAGAGGACACTACCTGTGTTCCTGGCTCAGGATGTTGCTAATAAAAATGAAACCATGAATATCTTAGTTTTATGTACAGGAAATTCCTGTAGAAGCCAGATGGCTCAAGGTTATTTCAATCATTTCGTAAAGGATGGCATCAACTGTTACAGTGCTGGAATTGAAACACACGGACTGAATCCAGGTGCGGTAGCAACTATGCAGCGAGACGGGATTGACATTAGCACACATACCTCCAACCATATAGATGAATATTCAGGTATTGACTTTGACCTAATTCTGACCGTTTGTGATCATGCCAAAGAAAATTGTCCATTCTTCCCGTCAAAGGGAGAAAGAATCCATAACGACTTTATGGACCCTTCAAAATTTGAAGGACTTGAAGCGGAAAAAATGGCAAAATTTGATGAAGCGAGGGATCAAATAAAAAGATATGTGCACAAGGCACTTGAAGAAAGGAGCCTATTAAATTAATAGCCTAACCTAAAATTACCCCTGCCTAATTTATGCGGGGAATTATATCAAAATACAACTGACTGAATTTTGATACCATTCTTAAGAACAGCGCAGTTATAACTGCGCTGTTCTTGTTTCAATCAACTTTTCTCCTCTTTTAACTTTAATCTTAGCGCGAAGCACATCTTTAATCTATATACCCTACATTTGGGATTGAATTAATATAGAGCATGAAAAACAAAGTTATCATCATCACTGGAGCATCTTCAGGAATTGGAAAAGCCATGGCACTAGATGCTGCAAATAGAGGTGCAAAAGTTGTCTTAGCAGCTAGAAGCGAGGATAAATTACAAGTCGTTAAACAAAATATTACGGAGCAAGGTGGAGATGCCATGACCATAAAATGTGATGTTACCAACGAAGATGACTGTAAAAGGATGGTTGATCTAACCTTGCAGAAATACGGTAAAATTGATGTATTAATCAATAATGCTGGTATTTCCATGCGTGCTATTTTGGAAGAAGCAGAAACCTCTGTGATCAGAGATGTCATGGAAATTAACTTCTTTGGTACTGTAAACTGTACGAAACATGCTCTAAAGCCAATCTTGGCTCAAAAAGGATCCATTGTTGGCGTATCTTCAATTGCCGGATATAAAGGACTACCAGGTAGAACAGGGTATTCAGCTTCCAAATTTGCCATGCAAGGTTTTCTAGAAGCATTGCGCATTGAGAATATGAAAAAAGAATTACATGTGCTTATTGCCTGTCCTGGGTTCACTGCATCCAACATCCGAAATAAAGCATTGGGAAAAGATGGAAACGTACAGGGAGAAACACCACGTGACGAGCAAAAAATGATGTCTGCCGAAGAAGTTGCAGCTCGAATTCTTGATGGAATAGAAAAAAGAAAAAATACCCTTACCATGACGTTCAATGGTAAAATGACGGTATTATTGAATAAATTCTTTCCAAAATTAGTGGACAAATTGGTCTATAACCATATGTCTAAAGAACCAAATTCTCCATTCTAGTGATTTGTTTAATTGGATATATGGGGGCAGGAAAGAGTTTTCTTTCCAAGTATATGACCCAACAATATAACTGGAAGGTTGTGGACCTGGATGACTATATCATCGAAAAAGAAGGCGCAACCATTACAGAATTAATGGCCATAAGTGAAGAACATTTCCGAGTATTGGAATCCAAATATTTGGCAGAATTAGCTAGCCTAGATTTTGATTTAGTCAGCCTAGGTGGCGGAACACCATGCAGCGAAGAAAACTGGAAAGTAATCAGCCAAAACTATACGAGTATTTATTTGAAATGGTCAGGACAAACACTATTCAACAGACTAAAAGATAATAAATTAGACCGACCACTTATAGCTAAACTTGAAGATCCTGATTTGATTTATTTTATAGATAAATCATTAGCTGAAAGAGCAAAATATTACGAAAGAGCCGACATTATTTTTGACGGTGATCAACAAAAAATTGAAGAATTATTAGCGATTTTATCCGACTATGCGATACGAAAAAGATGATTTAGAAAAGGCACTAGCCTGCCTAAAAGAAGGAGGGATAATTCTATACCCAACAGATACCGTTTGGGGATTAGGCTGTAATGCCTATGATGAAAAAGCGATTGAAAAATTATACGCCTTAAAAAAGCGATCAACAGAGAAAAGCATGATCGTGTTGCTAGATACTGAAGTTCGACTAGAGCGTAGCTTTGCAAATATACCAGAAGTAGCATGGGAGTTAATAGAATTCACCGAAGAACCCCTTACCTTAATTCTAGACGAACCTAAAGCATTTCCTAAAAATTTGGTTCATACGGATGGGAGTTTAGCAGTTAGAGTGGTTGATGATGTGTTTTGTCAACATTTAATTAGTAAATTAAAGGGACCATTGGTTTCTACCTCAGCAAATTTTAGTGGTGAAAAGACACCAAAGACATTTTCAGATATAGATGCTGAAATAATGGAAGCAGTGGATTATGTGGTAAAACACAAACAAGATATCACCAAAAAAAATAAAGCATCCAAGATTATCAAATTACAGAACAATGGAAGCATCAAAATTATCCGATAATAAAATAAAGAAAATTGGGGTTTTCACCTCCGGTGGAGATTCACCAGGAATGAATGCAGCTATACGAGCGGTGGTTCGCGCAGCCAAGCATTATGATCTTGAAATTATTGGTTTTTTGAATGGTTACGACGGCCTCGTACAAAATGAGTACAAAGTACTAAATACCAGAACGGTTGCGCACATACTCCAACAAGGTGGTACTTTTTTAAAATCCGCCAGATCAAAAGCTTTTAGATCTGCTGAAGGAAGACAAAAAGCGTTTGAAAATTTAAAAGCGCTAAAAGTAGATGCCTTAATAGCCATTGGAGGTGATGGAACCCTGACAGGATTGAGGGTGTTTCAACAAGAATTTGGAATTCCAGGTATTGGAATTCCAGGAACCATAGACAATGATCTCTATGGAACAGATTCTACCCTAGGTTTTGATACCGCAGTAAATACAGTTGTAGATTGTATCGATAAAATTCGAGACACAGCCAATTCACACGATCGACTGTTTTTTATAGAGGTTATGGGAAGGGATTCCGGCTTTATAGCCCTTAATTCAGCAGTGGCTAGCGGTGCCTTTGCTGTAATGTTACCAGAAACAGATATATCACTAGAATCGCTTATCTCACTATTACATAGAAATAGAATCAAAGGAAAACAATCCAGTATTGTTATTGTAGCAGAGGGCAACATCAATGGGAATGCCTCAGAAATAGCCAAAGCCTTAGAAGAAAAGCACCCAGACTATGCATGTAGAGTCACCATTCTTGGTCATTTACAGCGTGGAGGCAAACCCAATTACTTCGACCGATTATTGGCTGCTAAATTCGGCGTAAAGGCTGTAGAAGCCCTTATTGAAGGTAATACAAACTGCATGGTTGGTATTCAAAAAAATGAAATGATCCTTGTACCTATTGAAAAAGCCATCAAAGTACATCCAGATATCGATCGTGAATTGCTTAGAATTTCCAGTATTCTTTCGGAATAGAGGTGCTGCGCACTTAGATTAAAGGAGAAAGATTCGCTTCGCGATGAGATTAAATAGGAAAAAGTCAATATTAAGACTTAATGAATGTAGCTACGAAATGGCTTTTATTGACCAAGGGGAAATAAAAATAGCCTGTAGTAGCGAAATGAATGTCCCGAAGGGAAGACCTAATATTGATTAGATTTTTTGTTTCCTTTTTTATCGAATGAAAAAAGAAAGAGCACAACGGCGGCGAGCGAAATAAAGAGGCACCATTTCTCAGCACAAAATTTGCATTCTTTATATTTTACACCTAGCTAAAACAAAAAAAAGAGGCACCAAAGGCACCTCTTTTTTTACAATCATTTATCTAAGCTAAAACTATAAAGCACTAGCTATATTTTCAGAAACGTATTCACCCTTTTCCAATTTATCTTTCACTTTACAGAAAGTTTCAATGGTATAGCTTACATCTTCTAAAGTATGCATTGCTGTAGGAATCAATCTCAATAAAATAACTTCCTTAGGAACTACAGGATATGTTACAATAGAACAGAAAATACCGAAGTTTTCTCTTAGATCTAACGTTAAGTTTGTAGCCTCACCTATTCCACCTGAAAGGTATACCGGTGTAACACAAGACTCCGTATCTCCAATTTCGAAACCATTCTTTACAAGACCAGACTGAAGCGCAGTGGCAATTTCCCAAAGCTTTTCACGGTGACTTGAATCGTTTTTCATTAGCTCAAGACGCTTTAAAGCACCAATAACCAATGGCATTGGAAGGGATTTTGCAAAAATTTGAGAACGCATATTGTATCTCAAATATTCTACAACATCCTCTGTAGAAGAAATGAATGCACCAATACTAGCAAAACTTTTTGCGAAAGTACCGAAGTAAACATCTACCCCATCTTGACAGTCTAAATGCTCACCAGTACCACGACCATTAGGACCGATAGTACCAACACCATGTGCATCATCTACAAAAAGACGGAATGTATATTTATCTTTCAATTCAATAATCTTGTCTAATTTACCAAGATCACCTCTCATTCCGAAAACACCCTCAGTAATTACAAGAATAGAACCTCCTGTATTTTCAATCCACCTTTCAGCACGTTGAAGTTGTTTTTCGAAGTTTTCGATATTGTTGTGTGGGAAAACAAATCTTTTCCCTTGATGTAATCGAACACCATCTAAGATACAAGCATGAGACTCGCTATCGTATACGATAACATCGTTTCTATCAACCAAAGCATCAATAGCAGAAAGCATACCTTGGTAACCAAAGTTCAATAGAATAGTATCTTCCTTACCTATAAAGTCCGAAAGCTCATGTTCTAGCTTTTCATGCCAGTCAGTATTACCAGACATCATTCTAGATCCCATAGGTGTACCCAAGCCCCATTCTGCGGAAGCTTCAGCATCTACCTTTCTTACTTCAGGATGATCTGCTAAACCTAAATAGTTATTTATACTCCAGGTTAACA
>CAJXXR010000031.1 GCA_913063375.1 uncultured Flavobacteriales bacterium
GCTGGTGACTTTGTAAAAGTAGGTGATGAAGTTGAAGCTGTGATTCTTACTTTGAACCGTGAGGAAAGAAAAATGTCTCTAGGTCTTAAGCAATTGACTCCAGATCCATGGGAAGGAATTGCAAAGAAATATCCTGTTGGTTCAAGCCACTCAGGTATTGTAAGAAACTTTACTAACTTCGGTGTATTCTTGGAAATGGAAGAAGGAATTGATGGTCTTGTACACATCTCTGACCTTTCTTGGACAAGAAAAATCAAGCACCCAGGTGATTTCTGTAAAATAGCTGATAACTTGGATATCATAGTTCTTGAACTAGATGTTGAAAACCGTCGTCTAAGCTTAGGTCACAAACAAACGACTGACAACCCTTGGGAAGCTTATTCTACAATCTTCGGTGAAGGTTCTGAGCATGATGGAGAAGTAGTTGATACATTTGAAAAAGGTGCTAACATCTTATTCAAAGAAGAAGGAGTAAACGCTTTCTGTCCACTACGTCACATGCAAAAAGAAGATGGTGAAAACGTAAAAGTTGGAGAAAATATTAAATTCAGAGTAATCGAATTTAACAAAGACTCTCACAAGATCGTTCTTTCTCACACTGTGATGCATAGAGAAGCTAAGGCTGAAGCTAAATCAAAAGCAAATAAAGACACTGCTAAAGGTGTTAAGTCTGTACAATCTAAAGTAGAGAAGTCTACATTAGGTGATATCGATGCACTTGCTCAATTAAAATCTAAAATGGAAAAAGGAGATAAATAGTCCCTTTTATCAATAGATATTCTAAAGGCCGAATTACTCTGTAATTCGGCCTTTTTTTGTATAATTGTACTCCTCCTAATAAAAATATAAACTTCAAAAAAGCTATGAAAAAGCTGTTATTAGCCGCTATACTATGCGGTATTACTTTACCATCTATGGCTCAAAATGAATTGAACCTTGAAGATGCAGTAATTGGAAGATGGACAAAATACAGAACGGAAAACCTGTCTAACCTGCAATGGCAACCAGAAACGGACAATTATTCTTATATAGATTCCGATACACTACTGCGTATTACCGCACTAGATGGAACTAGCAATAGCATAACAAAATCTCAGCTGGGATTGGCTGAATTGAAACGATTCCCTTATATCAATTGGACTTCAAAATCTGATTTCCAATTTGGATTAAAAAATACTGTTTATAGTTATTCTACTAAAACTGGAAAAACGGAAACAGTACTGAGCCACGACGCTACAGCAGCTAACATGGACAAAAGTCCAACACAAAAAAGTATGGCCTATACCGTCGGTAATAGTCTATACATTGCTACCGATAAAAAATCAAAAGTTAAAGTAGCAGAAAGTGACGAAGAAGGCATTGTTTACGGACAAGCTGTACACCGTTACGAATTTGGAATCTCCAAGGGAACCTATTGGTCTCCTGATGGTTCTAAACTGGCTTTTTATCGAAAAGATGAAAGCATGGTAAAGCAATATCCTATTGTTCATACCAATAATAGAATTGCAGAAGTGGAGATGATCTATTACCCAATGGCTGGTGAAACAAGTCATGAAGTAACACTAGGGATCTACAACCTAAAGAAAAAGAAAACGGTCTATATCAAAACTGGTGAGCCAAAGGAACAATACCTTACGAATATTGCTTGGGGACCTAAAGGAAAATATATCTATATAGCTGTTCTTAATAGAGATCAGAATCATATGAAACTGAACCAGTATGACGTAAAAACTGGAAAGTTTGTTAAAACCTTGTTTGAGGAAAAACAAAAAACATATGTTCAACCGCTTCACCCTATGATTTTCATTCCCGGTTCGGATAATGAATTTTTATGGAGAAGTGAAAAAGACGGATTCAACCATTTCTACCGCTATAATACAGACGGTAAACTATTGAATCAAGTAAGTAAGGGAAATTGGGTAGTTAAAGATTTTATCGGATTCCATAACGGAGATGATTTTGTAGTATTTACTGCCTACCAAAACAATGCCCTTAATGAGGAGATTTTCGTAAGTCCAGTAACAAATAACCAATCTTCCAAAGCGACTAAGGAAGCAGGTGTTCACCACGGACAAATGAATAAAAATGGCTATATCATAGATAGCTATTCTAATATGGAGTCTCCGCGCAAGATAAAAATTATCACTGCAGACTATAAAGAAGTTAAAACCTTATTGGATGCCAAAGATCCATTCGCTGTAAAGGATATGGCCATTACAGAATTGGAAACAATCAAAGCAGACAATGGATCGGAGCTAAACCTTCGTATCATCAAACCAAATAACTTCGACCCTACAAAAAAATACCCAGCCTTATTGTATGTATATAATGGACCTGGTGTTCAACTAATTCAAAATACCTATTTCGCTTCTGCTTCACTTTGGATGCACTATCTAGCAAATCAAGGATATATTGTCTTTACGGTAGATGGTAGAGGAAGTGAAAATAGAGGTATGGGCTTTGAACAGGTTACTTTTAGAAACCTAGGAAACGTAGAAATGCTAGACCAGCTAAAAGCGGTAGACTATATGAAAGCTTCTGGATACATTATTGAAGACAGAATTGCTGTTCACGGTTGGAGCTATGGTGGATTTATGACAACTAGCCTAATGTTGAAATACCCGAAAGCATTTACTTGTGGTGTAGGTGGTGGTCCAGTAATTGACTGGAAGTTCTACGAAACAATGTACACAGAAAGATATATGGATACTCCACAATCTAACCCGAAAGGTTTTGAAAGTACTTCTCTTCTAGGAAAGGCGGATCAACTAGAAGGTAAACTGATGTTAATTCATGGTGCTATTGACGATGTAGTCGTATGGCAACATTCTTTAGAGTTCGTCCGTGAATGTGTATCTAAAGGTGTTCAAATAGACTATTTCGCTTATCCAGAACATCCACACAATGTTCGTGGTCGTGATAGGATTCACTTGATGAGAAAGGTGATTGACTATATTCAAATCAACAACCTTTAATACTATTTTAAAAGGCGTTTAGTAAAACTAAACGCCTTTTTTGTTTTTTATAATGCCTCTTTATTCGCTCTCCGCCGCTGGGCTCTTTCTTTTTTCATTCGATAAAAAAGAAACAATCCCGTAGGTCCGGGATCAATAATAGGATTTCCTTACAGGCATTCACCTCGTCATTTCAGGCTGATTTTCTTTTCCTTTCAGTCAAAGAAACGCCATTTCATTCCTACATTCATTAAATCTTACCATTGACTAAATCCTTTTTTAGAAATGTTGGTACTAGTAAAACTATATTGACTTATTAGAAATCGATTGAAAATCAAGAATGCTGTAAGGCTTTTTGTCTAATCCCGAAGCTTCGGGAGAGCACAGCGAGTTATTTATAGCTGCCTGGAAGTATGCGTATTATTTTCTTATAGATTTATAATAAGTCTTGTCCCGGACGTCCGGGATTGGTTCATTTTGCATCAAGGCAAAAGAACTAGCAGGTCTATATATAAAAGAGAATTGGATTGTATTTTTATGATTAAGGCTTATAGTGACTTGTTTAATAAATTGAACTTCGATACATTTGTGTTGAATTTTTAATTTTCAAATTTCTTTTTTTATGAATAAACTATTCTATTTAGCCAGTATCATTTCTGGAGCCTTGTTTGCTCAAGATACTGCCCGTGTTCTCTTTGTTGGTAATTCCTATACTTATGTAAACGATCTACCACAATTGGTAGATGATATTGCAAACTCTAAAGGAAATGACCTTGTTCATGACTCACATACTCCCGGGGGAAACACGATGCAACAACACAGTGTCAATGGTACCCTAATGAATAAATTAGATGACGATGAATGGAACTTTGTAATCCTTCAAGGGCAAAGTCAGGAAGCATCATTTTCACCTGGTCAAGTTTCATCAGACGTTTATCCTTATGCTGCCAATTTGGTTGATTCAATCATCGCCAATAACAGTTGCGCAGAGCCTTTATTTTTCATGACATGGGGGCGTGAAAATGGAGATGCTTCAAATTGCCAATTCTACCCTCCTATTTGTACATATAGCGGTATGCAAACAAGACTTTCTGAAAGCTATACAGAGATGAGTCTAAACAATGCTAGCTCGTTATCTCCTGTAGGAGAAGTTTGGAAAGCAGTAAGGACTCAATATCCTAGCTACAATTTATATTCCTCAGATGGTAGTCATCCGTCCTTATTAGGTTCCTATTTGGCTGCCTGTACTTTCTATGAAATAATATGGCAAGAATCCGCAATAGGCGCTAGTTATCCAAGTGGAATTACCGCAACAGAAGCTTTAAATATTCAAACCATCACGAACCAATTGGTAGGCCAAGATTTAGCTAGCTGGTTGAGTTATGGGAATATTCCATTTGTGGAACCCAATTATGAACTTAGTAATGGTGAAGACTTAAGCTTTCATGCCAACGGGCAAAATTCTACAGACTATTTATGGTCATTTCCCGATGGAACTGAAATACTTAGTGATTCCGGAGCCTATACGTTTACAGGTTCATCTGGTCTATTTGACTTTAAACTTATATATTCCAATGAATGCCATAGTTTTGAGAGAGACTTCCAAATTGAGGCCGCTATAGGCTTAGTCGAAAACAATGCTAACGTGGAGATCTTCATTGAGCATAAACAGCTATTACTACAAGCCAAGAAACCCTTCTCTGGCTCTATCCGTATTTTCAATATGGAAGGGAAATTAATGCACCAACAATTGGTCAATGAAATCAATACAACCATTGATCTAGGGCATCTAGTTATCGGAACTTATATCTTACAAATTAATGAAACTACAGGCTTCAAATTTGGCTTGAGATAGCTCAAATGAATTGATCCTACAGATAACTAAAAGGTGAAAGTTGAATTTAGTATTCGCTTTCACCTTTTTACTTTTGCCTACTCCCTTCTTATACGTACCTTGCGGGCCTAATATCATACAGATATGTCTGAGAAGAAAAAAGAACATCCTAAGGAAAAATCAAAAATGCACTCTCGTAACAAGCACAGAGAGCGTTATGACTTTCCTTCTCTAATAAAAAGCACTCCAGCTTTAGCTCCTTTTGTTACGTTAAACAAGTACAAGGATGAATCCATTGACTTTGCAGATCCTGAAGCAGTAAAAATGCTGAATAAGGCTTTAATGCAACATTATTACGGTATAAAACATTGGGATGTTCCTGAAAACTATCTTTGCCCTCCAATTCCTGGAAGAGCAGATTATATCCACCATATAGCGGACCTATTGTGTAGTAGCAATTATGGCCGCATGCCTGAAGGATCTAAAATAAAATGTATTGATATTGGTGTAGGCTCAAGTTGCATCTACCCTATCATAGGAAATGCCGAATATGGATGGACTTTTTTAGCCGCTGATATTGATCCTGTAGCAATAAAATCCGCTAAAAAAATTACAACAGACAACCATTCTTTAAAAGGCGCTGTTTACATCAAACAACAGGAGAAACCTAAAGATATCTTCTTTGGCATTATCAGAAAAGAGGATCGCTTTGATCTTTCTATTTGCAATCCTCCATTCCATGGTTCCGCTGAGGAAGCTCAAGCAGGTACCATGCGTAAGTTGAAAAACCTAAACCGTAATAAGGACGAAAAGCATGTTCTTAATTTCGGTGGTCAAAGTAATGAACTTTGGTGCGAAGGTGGCGAAAGAAAGTTTATCCGTGAGATGATTCGTCAAAGTAAAAAGTTTTCAGAATCTTGTTTCTGGTATTCTACTTTGGTATCGAAACAATCGAACCTTAAAAATATCCTAGACGCTCTTAGAAATGCTGAGGCTGTTGAAGTAAAAACCATCCCTATGGGACAAGGGAATAAGACCAGCAGAATTGTTGCTTGGACCTTCCTAAGCCCAGAAGAACAGAAAGAGTGGAAAGATAGCCGCTGGAGCGACCAAAAAGATTAAAGTTGAAAGATGCTCTGGGTAATGAGATTAAAGCTTATTCACCTGAAATAAAAAAGGACTACTCAATGAGTAGTCCTTTTTTTGTCTATAAAATTCATCAATAGGATTCGATCAACCTCCTATATTTTAACTTTTCGCTTAAAGTTTTTTCCCGAATTTATTGATATCTACCGCTACACTGAATGAGTTCAATGCACCTGCTACATGATAGGTTGCTCTTCCGTACTGCAATTTAAACTTCGAGAGTCTCATGGAGAATCCCCAAGAAAGCCCTACTCCGTTTTTAAAGTCTTTTAAGCCCAATTCCTGTCTCAACCTATAGTTGTATCCAAAACGAAAATGAAAGTTCTTACTAAGCATTAATTCAGCTCCCGCAGTAACATGTCTTAGTACCTTATCTGAAAAACTAAATTCATCTTTGGTAACAGTATTATCTATACTATTTACTTCTATAAGGTTAGGATCATCATAGGTAAGATCTGGATCTTGTAATTGCTCAATATTTAGCAGCCATCTTAGGGGCATATGCTCCAATTTATGCGAAAGGGCAAAGTTTACCTCTAGTGGAATATTTGTAGTACTTTCTGAGGTATAATTAGTTAAAATACCTCCAAAATTACGCACAATTAAACTCATTAAAAATCGCTCTGATTCATTGGTATACACAGATGAGAAGTCAACAAAAAGTCCAGAGGCCGAGTAAGATTCTAGAGATGAATACACCAGTTTTACCTGAGCTCCCACGTGGAATCTTTCGTTTAATTTACGTGAAGCACCAAGATTGACACTCATTTCATACGGGTTGAAAGTCCCCGTCTCATTTCCTGAAATATCATAACCATCCATTAATCCATAATCTGCAGATTGCACACTCAGAGAAAAAGTTGCTATATCCTCATAATCCTTCACATAGTAAAGAGAAGAAAGTGTAGCATTGGACAAATAATTTAAAATATTGACCCCTGCTTGCCCATTCATTTCATTATTTAATAAGGCTGGATTCCAAATCCCTTTTGATGCATCCACATCCCAAGCCAACATCGGATTTCCACCTAAAGACAAACTTCGAGCGTCCGTAACTTGATTTAAAAAAGAAAAATTAGCCCCTCCTATCTGAGCCATTAAACAAAATGGGAGTATAAATGCAGAAAACAAAAAACCCTTTTTCATGTATAAAATTTAATTATGGACCTGCCAATTTTCATTTTTACGCTAATTTACCTTCTCTAAAAATTAGAATTTTTGCGTTTAACCGTAAAATTTACTGATTTTCAAAGCTAATAAATCTTTCCATTTAGAAACGAGCAATGCCTGATTTTATTATATCACAGCCCAAAATTGACTCATTAATTTACCTTTTTGAATTTATTTTCAAACTTTATCCATGTGGTATTGATAAAGTTAGAGAAAATATACAAAAAACTTCTTCAAAAGGTTTGGTATAAATGAAAACCTGACATATATTTGCATCGCTGAATCGGAGTAGTGACAAGGCAAAAAAGGAGAGGTGGCTGAGTGGCTGAAAGCGGCACCCTGCTAAGGTGTTATACTCGTAAGGGTATCGGGGGTTCGAATCCCTTCCTCTCCGCAGCAC
>CAJXXR010000032.1 GCA_913063375.1 uncultured Flavobacteriales bacterium
GAATACTTAGCTTTCCCAGAAAGAAGTGCATCAAGTGTTTCCTCTCTAGAAGTCCCTAAAGTTTCAACAGCACTATAAAGATATAGTCCATGTCCGGCTTCGTCTTGAACCTTTGCCAATAGAGCTAACTTTCTCTTTAGACTAGGAGCACGTGTAACCCAATTAGCTTCAGGTAGCATCCCTACAACTTCCGAATGGGCATGCTGAGACATCTGCCTAACTAAGGTTTTACGATATGCTTCGGGCATCCAATCTTTCGCTTCGATTTTCTCTTCCGCGTCGATCTTTGCCTGAAATTTCTCAATTAATTGTGTTTCAGTCATTCCTGAAATTATTTTTATGGAAAAAAAGCCATGGAGCACACAAATAACATGACTCAATTAACCTCTCTATCCTTTGTTCAAATTTAACGCGACCAACCCTGCCCAACTTCCAAATTGGGTTAAAAAGGACATCGGTATGTTCCGCTAAATTACGTAAATCTTTTCATGCTAAAAAATAACAATTATCATGTTTTGAATCATAGCTTTTCTTAATTTTACAAGAAATTTGAAATTACGACATGACTACATTCTATTCACTAGAGGTTAAAGAGATAAGAAAAGAGACAGCTGATGCAGTATCTGTCCTATTGGATGTACCAT
This sequence comes from uncultured Flavobacteriales bacterium, assembly GCA_913063375.1. Classification (GTDB taxonomy): domain Bacteria; phylum Bacteroidota; class Bacteroidia; order Flavobacteriales; family CAJXXR01; genus CAJXXR01. The sequence goes on from CAJXXR010000032.1 coordinate 645, forward strand.
CTGACTTAAAAGACAAGTTTACTTTTAATGCAGGGCAACATCTTACTTTTAAGTTGGAATCAAATGGAGAAGAAATTAGACGTTCTTATTCTATCTGTTCTAGTCCAAATGGAGATGTGCTTCAGGTAGCTATCAAAAGAATCCCTGGAGGTATCTTTTCCACCTATGCAACCGGAGAGTTAAAGGTTGGTAACAAATTAGAGGTTATGCCTCCAATGGGGCACTTTCATACTGAAATAGTTCCTACCAATAAAAAAAGATACGTAGCCTTTACAGCCGGATCAGGAATCACTCCAATCATGTCAAACATTCTTGCTATTCTTGAAGGAGAAGAAAATAGTAGTGTTTGTTTAATCTATGGAAATAAGGATTATAAATCTATCATCTTCAAAGAAGAAATAGAAGATCTTAAAAATAGATATTTAGGCCGATTCGAATTCTATCATCTTCTTTCACGTGAACCAGAGATGCCTACCTTATTTGAAGGTAGAATCACTGTAGACAAGTGTAAAGAAATGGAGAAAGTAACAAGCCTATTGGATGCCGATGAGTATCTACTTTGCGGACCAGAAGAAATGATCTTATCCGTGAGTGATTGGTTGAAGCAAGAAGGAGTATCCAAAGAGAAAATTCATTTTGAACTATTCGTTACTGCAAGCCAATTGGCTGAAAACGGAACAAATATCCATAAGGAAAGACAAGAAATTGCAGAATCTGAACACAATGCTGTTGAGATTATTCTAGATGGGAAGGTCTTTAATTTCAATATGGGTGATGGAATCGACAATATACTAGACGGAGCAATGGAAGCTGGAGCTGATGCACCTTTCGCTTGTAAAGGGGGCGTTTGCTGTACGTGTAGAGCTAAGGTCCTAGAAGGAGAAGTTAAAATGGACGTCAACTTTGCACTTACTGAAGAAGAAGTAAATCAAGGATTTGTTTTAACCTGCCAAGCATACCCTGTTTCTAAAAAAGTAAAAATAGACTTCGATCATATTTAGTCTTCTTATATATTTCCAAAAATCCCTATCAATATAATTGGTAGGGATTTTTTTTGTCTCATAATTCTGGCACGCATTGTTAAAAATCCTTTAATTTCAAGAATCAACGATGGTCCTAGCTCTTTATTATTTATATTGGGCTACAAGCCCTTTTTTAACATGAGTTGTTTACAAGTAATACTTGCCGTAATTTTCCCACCCCTAGCAGTTATAAGTAGAGGTTGTGGATCAATCATCATAGTTACTCTACTTACCATTTGTGGATGGGTTCCAGGTGTAATTGCGGCTTTGATAATCATCAACAAAAACAGATATTAGCATTCTAAATAGTTTTCGCACCATGAAAAACATCCTATTGTGCGGTTCCGGAAGAGGAATCGGACTGGAAACCTGTAAAGCATTGGCTGAATCAAATATCGTTTTAGCCCTTTCTAGAAATATAAAAAGTCTTGAGAAACTATCTCAAGAAAATGCTAATATTATTCCTTCAGCGATAGATTTGACGGATGCAAATTTGGCAACAAGTCTGGCCGCTCAAATTGAAAATAAGTTAACGAACGGAATCGACATTATAATTTACAATGCAGGACACCTAATTAACAAGCCATTTTTAAGCTTGAGTAAAGATGAGATTCTAAGCATGTATGAAACCAATGTTATCGGAGCCTTTGAAGTCGCAAAGATTGCTAAGCCATATTTAAATAAAAACGCTCATGTAGTTTTCATTTCAAGCATGGGAGGCGTTCAGGGAAGTTCCAAATTCCCAGGACTCTCGGCATATAGCTCTTCAAAAGCAGCCTTAATTGGATTGGGGGAATGTCTAGCTGAAGAATGGAAAGAAGACAAAATTGCTGTAAATACACTAGCGTTGGGAGCCGTTCAAACTGAAATGCTTGAAGAAGCTTTCCCAGGCTACCAAGCACCCATAAATGCAATTGAAATGGGGGCATATATCGCTGAATTTGCATTAACAGCCAATAAATTCTATTCAGGAAAAACGCTACAAGTAGCAAACTCAACCCCTTAGTTGCGTCCTATTCATTGCTTTCCAAGATTTCCTTTCACATTACAAAAGGAATTGTAGACGTTTGCATGATTCTGAAACTGGATACAAAAAAAGACAATAATCTAAAATACATACTAGCATGTTTGGTAATATGATGGAGAAGCTGCAAAAAGCGCAGCAAGAAATGGAGGATACAAAAAAACAACTAAACCACGTTCTATTGGATGAAAAAAGTCCTGACGGGAGTATTGAGGTTGAGATAACTGCCAACGGTACTTTGAAAAAGATAAATTTCTCAAAAGAACTTTCTGAATACGATGCTGAAGAGTTAGAGGATCTATTGATTTTAACACTCAATAAAGCTATCGAAAGAGCCAATAACACTAAAGAACAAGAACTAGCTAGAGTTGCGCAAACATCTATGCCAAATATCCCAGGATTAAGCTAATGACACATCCAACAATTCGCTTTGCGAAAAAAGAGGATTGCAAGGCAATCCTTGAACTAATCCATGAACTAGCTGTTTACGAAAAGGCAGGAGAAGAGGTTGAAATGACTGAATCTACCTTGATAAAAGATGGTTTCGGTGCAAATCCATTGTTTCAGGTTCTCGTTGCAGAAGATGATAATAAGATTAAAGGTATGTCCTTTTATTTCATCAAATATTCTACATGGAAAGGTAAATCCATTCATTTAGAAGATTTAATAGTTGCTCAAAAACACAGAGGAGAAGGTCTTGGGAAATTACTTTTTGATGCTACCATAAAAGAAGCTCAAAAACTAAATGCCAAAAGACTTGATTGGCAAGTTTTAGATTGGAATGAACCAGCTATAAACTTCTATAAGAAACTAGGAGCAGATATAGACGAAACTTGGTACAGTTGTAGATTAAATGAAACTGAGATCACAAATTTCTTTAATTAATAAAATCCTCTGGAAACAGAGGGTTTTATCAGTATTTTTATTTCCATTCTTGATTTAATCTAAGTTCCGATAATAATTGATAAAGTCTACTCAAACCATGCGTTCCAATTAAACCATTATCATTAATTGATTTGGTTTCACCGTTATTATAAGTGATTTTCAACCTTGCAGTTTGATCATCTGTCCAATCAACAGAATAATTACCATTTAATTTTGTGAAATCTATATAATTAAGTAAATCAACAATTTGTTCATAATGTACTTCATCAATTGATGATCTATAATGCCCTTTGAATTCCTTTTCATTTATGATATTATCCATTTCAGCATTCCAATAGGCTGATTTTTCTGAATCAATTGTTAAATTAAATACTGGACAAGGCCCATAACAGCCTGATACGGCGTATTCAATTTTTTCAATCATTTTTTCTGTTGGATCTAGATTTTGCTCAATAAAATCACCGAATTTATATATTAGAATTATATGCTCTGATATTTGGGGTTTATGCCAATCCAAACCACTTGTATTAATTGGATAATAATAATCAATAATATTTGATTTATTTATCGTTCTGACCACTGGAAATGTACAGTCATTAGAAGAATTAATACGTTTGATTTCATACTTATCATTCCCTTTATCGAAGATACAAGTAATACTATGCCCCCCTTGTCCCACAACTAACAAATCACTTAATCCGTTATTATCAAAATCAACAATGGACCAAGGTTCTATTTTCAAACTATCCGATAATTTTTGACATCTTTCGCTTGGAAATTTCAAATCGATATTAACATCAAAATATTTATACCGAACATCTATTTTTTTAATTAGCTCTTCTATTTGCTGAGCAGTTTGAATACTGTCAATGAAATTATATTTCTTTACCTGACTAGGAGAAACTTGAACTCGACAAGCTCCTGTGATAGTTAGTATAATGACCGTATATATAAGTAGTTTTATTTCTTTTTTCATGCATTTTTTTCAATAGTTACAATATTTGGGGTAATTAATATAGATCATTAGAAAGTACTAACAAAAAGGATGTTGTCGTAACAAAACGTTGTCTTCCGTTATAAATTTATACTAAAAAATATTATTGTTATATGAATTTAAATAATTCCACAATTATCTGGTATTTATGGCTGTTATAAGGGCTGCATTATAAATTATCCACAGGGGTGAAATTAATTTATACTTAACTAGAAACACTGTTACAGAACGCTATTAGAATTTCCGAAAAATCAAAAAAATGAAGGCATAGGAAAAGTAGTAATAAAATTAGGAAGGCAATCTTTAAATAATAATTAAAAAGCTGAGCGTCACTAGATAAAAAATTGTAACTTTGCACACATTTTATTTCTCAGAAAACAATCGTTTAAGCTATGGCTATAAGCATTACTTTAGAAAATATCGATGAGCTAAACGCTCTATTGAAAGTAGAAGTTAAGGAAGAAGATTACCTTTCTGACGTTGAAAACCTACTTAAAGACTACCGTAAAAAGGCAAATTTGCCAGGTTTCCGTGCTGGAAAAACTCCAATGGGGTTGATCAAGAAAAAATATGGAATCTCTGCAAAGGTTGAACGCATCAACCAAATGCTTACCGATGAGTTGAACAACTATCTTCAAAACCAAGAATTGAATTTCTTAGGAAATCCACTACCAGTAATGCAAGACATCAACTGGGAGTCGGAAAAAGATTTCGTTTTCGAATATGAAATGGGATTGATTCCTGAGTTTGAGGTAAAAATCAGTAAACGTAATAAACTGAACTACTACAAAATCGCTGTTGACGATACAATGGTAGACAAGTATGCTGACGATATCGCATTGCGTTATGGGAAAATGTCTCAACCGGATGCTGCCACTAACGGCGATATGGTATATGGTGAATTCCAAGAACTAGATGCAGAAGGAAATGTAGTTGAAGGAGGGATCCAAAACAAAGCTACAGTGATGATTGACAAAATTGATAGCGAAACTATCAAAGCTCAATTTATCGATTCAGGTGCAGAAACTCGTATTGAGTTGAATCCTAAAGCAGCATTTACTCAAGAGGCTGATCTTATAGCTATGTTGGGTGTTGATGCTACACAAGTTGCTGATCTAAGCGAAAACTTTGCATTCATTATTGAAACTGTTCAAAGAATGGTAGCTGCTGAGTTGAACGAGGAGTTGTTCGGTAAATTGTATCCAGACAACAGTGTTACTACAGAAGAAGCTTTCCGTGCAAAATTGCGTGAAGAAGCAGAAGGTATGTACTCTGGAGAATCTGATATGAGATTGAAAAATGATGCTGTTGATTACCTAATGAACAAAATCACTTTCGATCTTCCTGATGGATTCTTAAAAAAATGGATCAAAGCGAACCAAGAGAACCCTATCACTGATGAGGATCTAGAGAAAGAATATGACAACTATAAGAAAAGTCTTAGATGGCAAATTATAGAAGGTCATATCGCTAAGGAGAATGAAATCAAAATTGAAAACGA
>CAJXXR010000033.1 GCA_913063375.1 uncultured Flavobacteriales bacterium
GGTGCTGATGAGAAATCTAAGCTTATTCCTCCAATCAAATTTGGTTTGGAAGAAGCCCTAGAATATATTCAAGGAGACGAATACGTTGAGGTAACTCCATCAACTCTTAGGTTGAGAAAGATATTACTTGACGAAAACTCTCGTAAAAGAGCAAAAAAATAAATTTATTTATTTTTGCAACTAAGTAAGAAAATGGCTGCCCTTTATGGGTGGCCATTTTTTTTTTGCAAACATTTAGAAAAAAAGAAGAGGACTTAAATTTACATTTAAGTCCTCTTTCTAAATAATGAAACACCTTTTTACTAGCATAGTATCAGTATTCTTGTAAAATCAATCGACGGTCGTTCACGTCTTGTTTTGGTGTTTAGAAATAATAATATAAGGTTAATGAGATACTATAAATCTATAACGAATAATTAAATAGAATAATAACATCTTGATAAATGTATGAGAAAAAGATGGAATACGAGTGGTTTTTTAGAAAAAAAACATAATAAAAAATAAAATTCATGTCAAAGGTTAATGATGAAATCGTATGAACCTGAATGAATTAGGGGCTTAAAAGAAAGGAGTAAATTATTTTAATTTAAGCCTTTAATGTAACCAGTGATTTAGTTAAGCGATAAGAGTTGCTTAGCGTGTGCTATTGCTGTGTCAGATTGTGTTTTTCCACTTAAAATTTCAGCTATTTCAACAATCCTTTCTTCTTGGTTCAATAGTTTGATTTTACTGTGTGTTTTTTCTGCTTTGTCTATTTTATAAACCTTGAGGTGATGACTTCCCTTGGCGGCCATTTGTGGAAGATGGCTAATGCATATAATCTGCATGTGTTTTCCCATTTTTTCCAATTTTCTACCAATTTTGTCTGCTATATCTCCAGAAACTCCGGTGTCAATTTCATCAAAAATAAGACATTTTACGGATTTTTGTTTTGCCAAAACAGCTTTCATAGCCAATGTCAATCGCGATAATTCACCACCCGATGCAACCTTACCAAGTGGTTTTGCATCAAAGCCTTTATTGCTGCTAAAATGTATTTGAACCTTATCTCTACCCGTAGGGTGAAGGTTTTCATTAGGTTCAAATTGATAATAAAGTTCTGTTTTGGCCATACCCAATTCAGAAAGATCCTTCTTAAGCTGATTTGAAAGCTCTTTGCAAGCTACTTTTCTTATTTCACTCAGATTATCGGCTAAGGATTCCAATACAAGCTTAGACTGCCTTAAACTTGCCTTTAATGAAACAATACTGTTTTCCAGATCTATGTTGCTATTAATCTCTCCATTTAGGTTTTGGTAAAATTGAATCAGCTCTTCTGCATTTTCACAGTTGTGCTTGGATTTTAATCTATTTAGCTCGTATAGTCTTTCTTGTAAGTTGTTTATGTGCTGAGGATCAATATTCATTTCTGGATTGAAATTGGAAATTTCAAATCGAAAATCTTCCAGGTCGAGTAGGAGGCTATTTATTCTACCATACCATTCTCCATATTGCGTAGAGATATCTTGAATATCCGCCAATTGGTTTTTCCAATCTTTCAGTTGGACAAGGGGGCCATTCTCTATGTTTAGTCCTTGTTGAAGATTGCCAATAATACTTTGAATGTTTTCTGCATTATTTAGAATTTGCAATTCCTCCTCTAGTTCTTGTTCATTTAACTGATCCAGATTTAGCTGTTCCAATTCCTGTAATAAGAAACTCTTATAATCCTTTTCTTGATTAAAGCTGATGAGTAATTCTTCCTTCTGTTTTAGCGCTTCTATGGTTTGGAAATAGCGGCTAAAATCTTCTTGGTATTTCAACAAGATCCGTTGAAATTCTGGCCCTACTTTTTGAGATTGAATAAAGGCATCCAATAGCTCCAGTTGAAAATCTCCAGCAGAAAGCTTTAAATTTTCATGTTGAGAATGTAGGTCAATTATAAAGTCTGCTAATTCTTTTAGAATTGGCAATTTTACCGGTGTATCGTTAATAAAGGCTCTACTTTTTCCTGCTGGCGAGATTTCTCTTCTGAGTAAGGTGCTTACTTCAAAATCGATATCATTCTCTGTGAAAAATGAATTAAACTCTTTTTTCTTTAAGGCTACCTCCAGTTCAACTACACATTTTTTGCTTGGATCGAAAAGTAATTTTCCTTGAACACGATTTCCCAATACCATGGAAAGTGCATCTAATAATAAGGATTTTCCAGATCCTGTTTCCCCCGTTATTACATTTAAGTGTTGAGAAAAGTCAACAGTGGCTTCTTCAATAATGGCGAAATTTTGAATATGGAGTTGTACCAGCATGTAGGAGTAATTTTAATTAGCGAGTAATTGGAAACGACTTTTGTTGTCCACCTGGGACATTTACACCGTTTGGATTACCTTGATTGTTTGGTAACTGTTTTTTTGGATTGGGGTTAGATTTTCTCCCCAAAGTATTCCATTTGTCAGCATTACCAGGACTTAATTTTAAAAGTGTAAGTTTTAAAGCCTTTTGTTCTTCAGTAGTCATATCCTTCATCAAGTTCAGAATTTCTTCTGCCTTACATTGGAAAAAGTGCTTATATAAGTACGTGTTGGCTCCTAGGTTGGCCTTAGGGTCAAGGTCTTTAATTGATTTATTCAATTGAGTTAAGGCTCCTTGTTTATTGTTGTGTAATAAATCTAAACAAGACATGTGGAAGTCGTAATTCATACTTCGCATACTTGTATAGTTTGAATTTAGTAGATTGTCTACTAACCAATATCTATTGACATCTCCGTCATTCGCTTTCCAGCCTTTGGCTTCATCATCACCTTGTGCATTGTAAACAATTTCTTTGGCCTTTTGGAAATATTCTTCACCTCCATTTAGTTCAAAAGAATCGTAATCCATCCCTATAATGACATAGGCATAATAGGCTAGGATAGATGTTAAATTCGATCGGTGTTGATTCTCGTTGTAATCCAATTGTTCATATTCATCGAATTTGATATTGAACTGTTTGTCGAATACATTTAATAGGGTTGTCTGATAAGCTGTTTTGTACACTGGCCTAGAGGACTGAATAGAGATATTACCTGAGAATTTGTTCGAGGCATTTTCAACATTCAATACAATACTTATATTACAACTTATTTTTTCTTCTTCTGAAAACTGATCATCTGTCCATTGCGTAAGATTCATAAAATCCTCCACATCATTTTTGAGCTTTTCAAACCGCTCTTTATCGGTGGTTGTTAATTTTAGGGCATTGACGTTGACACGACATTTCAGTTCTTGTCCAAAACTAGAAAAAGTAATGAATGAGATAAGTAGCGGTAAAAAATAAGACTTAAACTTCATGTTGAAATACGGTATTTAAAATATCTGCGGCTAATTCCGTTTTAGCTTTTAACTCAAAATCATAGATTTTATTTTGTTTATCTATGATTTGAATTTTATTTGTTAGGTAGCCAAAACCGGCGCCTTTATCATTTAGACTATTGAGTACAATATAATCTAAATTTTTATTGGCTATCTTCTTTTTTGCATTGGCAATTTCATCATTGGTTTCTAGCGCAAATCCAATTAGTACTTGGTGTTGCTTTCTTTCACCCAATGTTTTTAGGATGTCGGGATTCATTTCTAAGGCAATATCTGCCGCACCCAATTCCTTTTTTATTTTTTGCTTAGACTGATTTTTAGGACGGAAATCAGCTACGGCAGCAGATAGTATTGCTGCATCAACTTCTGGGAATATATCGGTACAGAGGGTATACATTTCTTTCGCAGATTCCACTCTTTTTACCAGAATATTTGGGTTTTCAACGTGTATAGCGCTTGGCCCAAGTACAAGGTATACCTTTGCTCCAAGTGCTGCAGCTTCCTCGGCAAGTGCAATTCCCATCCTACCTGTAGACCTGTTGCCAATAAACCGAACAGGGTCTATTGCTTCATAGGTAGGTCCAGCATTTATTAAAATAGTTTTACCATCTAGGTAACCTGTAGAAAATTTTGCTAAGATAGCTTTATAGATCGTCTCAGGTTCAGCCATTCTTCCTTCCCCTTCAAGACCTGATGCTAAAAATCCTGTTTCCGCAGGAATTTCGGTGTTACCGAAACTTTTTAGCATATCAATATTTTTCTTTGTGGTAGGATGTGCATACATATCCAGATCCATTGCAGGTGCAAAAAGAACTGGACATTTTGCGGAAAGGTAAGTAGCTAGGACTAAGTTGTCACAAAGTCCATTTGCCATTTTAGCCAATGTGTTTGCTGTTAATGGAGCAAGCACAATTAGGTTTGCCCATAGTGCCATATCTACATGACTGTTCCAATCTCCAGATTCTGAAGAAAATTCAGAAGGGCATGGATTCCCAGATAATGTAGACAATACTATAGGTCGTACAAAATCCAAAGAAGCAGGTGTCTGGACAACTTGGACCAGCGCACCTGCTTTCTTTAATAATCGTACCAAAAGGGGGATTTTGTACGCAGCAATTCCTGCAGTAACCCCAATGAGTATTTTTTTACCTTGTAATAACACAGGTTTTATTTTTCCGAATTAGGGTCTCTAAAATAGATTTCACCTTTTTCCATTTCATCCATTGCGATCAATGTTGACTTTGGTAAGCTTTCATAGAATCTAGAAACATCAATTTGTTCGTTGTTTTCAAAAACCTCTTCCAAACTGTCGTTTTTTGTAGCGAACTCATCCAATTTAGCCAAAAGCTCTTCTTTGATATCTTGGTTGATTTGGTTAGATCTCTTTGCAATAACGATTACGCTTTTGTAGATATTTCCTGTCTCGTTGTCCAATTTTTTGAAATCTCTTGTAACCGTCGTTCTTGGAGCTTCACTTTTCTTGTAATCCATCTTATAGTGATTTATGCAATTTTTCTACGTTACGCTTTACTTTTAACAGTTCATCAAGATAGTTACTTTCTGTGAAAGTATTGGTAAAATCTTGAAAAGCTATCAAAGTATCTTTTAGCCTTTGTTTCTTTTTGGAAGCAATACTGTTCATTGCCAGTCTATAATGTGACAAAACTAGCTTGTATTTTATTTCTTCCTTATATACTGTCTCAGTATAGTTCTGCAAATTTAAGTTAAATGATCGAATTGCAGCCTTGTATTTTCCAATTTGATAGTATTGTCTTGAAATATCTATCGATTTTAGCTCTAATTTATTCTCCAATTCAGCAATATGGTTCTTACAAATGTCTACACGATCACTATTTGGATACTTTGTCATGAAGAATTTAAATTCATCGATTGCCTTTTGAGTATACGATTGATCCAAATTACTTTCAGGAGAAATTTGATAATAACTCATTGCAACCATATAAGCACCTTCTTCTAAATGTGCACTTTTTTCAAAAGTTTTTCCAAAAGTTTTAAAATGGTAGGCAGAATTGAGGTATTCTCCTCTACAGTAGTGTGTTGAAGAGTAATAATAGTATACTTCTTCTGCTTGAGTGGTTCCTTTGTAAAGTTTTAACAGCTCATCAAAAAGAGGGAAGGCTTTATCGCATTCTCCTTCGTCATAATATTTTTTAGCCATCGTTAGCTTGTACTCTGAATCTGTACTGCTAAGAACCTTAGCGTATTCACTGCACGAAACGAGCAATAAACTCAGTGCTACAAACAAAAATTTACTTAGATTTTTTCTTTCCATTGTGCGAAATTAAGACATATTCCCTAAATTATAAACTTTTTCTTTACATGATAAAGAAAATTTGTCATTGTGACAATTCATTTAAAAATGTACTTTTGC
>CAJXXR010000034.1 GCA_913063375.1 uncultured Flavobacteriales bacterium
TGTAAGTCTTTTTGTGATCGCGAAAGGATTCGAACCTTTGACCGTCTGCTTAGAAGGAAGAGGACATTTGATTGTAATCAATTGTTTATCAGTTTTATACTTTTGTAGTCTGAAAAATTTGCAAGTATTTTGCAAGTTTTTAGAAGCTGTTTTTTAAATTAAAAATTTAGAGTATTACTTGTGTTGACGATATACAATTGTTCATTAATTAATTTTGATTTAGTACTTTTAATAGTATTGTTAATTTATTTTAGCAATGCACTTTTTTTGGTTAATATTTAAATAAACCAATAGCCTTATTTTATTTATTGATATATTACAGGTATAATAATAGATAAATTTCAAACTTTATTGAATCATTGAATTACATGTTGATGATTTTATTTTAAGCTATCCATATGTTTCAGTTTTCTAATTTTAAATTTAAAATTGTACTTTTTCTATTTACTTTATTTGGACAGCTAAACGGGCAAAATTTAATTCCAAATGGTAGTTTTGAAACCTATTCTTCTTGTCCGGATTATAGTAGTCAAATTGTAAATGCCACACCTTGGTTCTCAATTAATGGTTCATCAGATTTTCATCATAATTGTTCTCAAGTTCCAATGGTAGGAGTTCCTTTTAATTTTGCAGGAAGTCAAGCCGCATATTCGGGTGATGGTTATGCAGGTATTTATTCTAATTCAGGATCGATAATAAATGAGTATATATGTGTACAATTATCAGAGACCCTAGAGGAAGGTGAATTATGCTATTTTTCATTTTATGTAATTATGGCCAATATCAGCTATCATGATGTAGGAAATTTTGGGGCTTACTTTTCAGATTCCATTATTACTAATTGTGTTGGTAGTTCAGTATCAATGTCTTGTTATCAGCCACAAATCATAGATACTACTGTAATTACAGATAACCTGAATTGGACTTTGATTTCAGGTTCTTTTGTAGCTGAGGGTGGTGAGGATTATGTGACTATTGGTCATTTTGGCGATTCGACGGAAACAGTTTACGGTTCTGGTTTTGATTATAATTATGTAGATGATGTTTCATTAGAAACTACTCCTTTTAATAGTTTTACAGATACAACCATTTGTGAAAATATTTCAATTCTTTTTAATGTAAATAGTTTAAGCAATGATTGGATAGTGAGTGAATATCTTTGGCAGGATGGGACTTCAGATTCTACCTTTCTAGCGGAAGATGAAGGGATTTATTGGGTTGATGTATTATTTGAAAATGGTAGTCAATTGAGAGATTCTTTTGAGATAATATATAATAATTTAGAAATTCAATTTCTAGGGAATGATACAAGCTTATGCGATAATGAGACAATTTATTTATCCCCCAATATTGATTTTGAAAGCATTCTTTGGAGTGATGAAAGTACAGATTCGACTTTGTTTGTCAGAGATGAGGGCTGGTACTGGGCAGAAATAGTTTTGGAGAGTGGGTGTATAGTTTTGGATTCCATATATGTCAACTATGGCGTTCCTATAGCGCTTAATCTTGGAAATGATACCAGTATTTGTAGTAGCGATTCCTTCTTATTAACTAGTCCTGTTTCCAACGCAGAATTCTTTTGGCAGGATGGATCAACTGACTCTCTGATTTCCATATCCGAAACGGGGACTTATTGGATGGAAATAGTGGATTCTAATTACTGTTATATTAGAGATTCTATCTATATAAAGGTGTTTGATTCTCCACCTATCATGAATCTTTTAAGTGATACGACTATTGAATTTTGTGCCGGAGAGGAATTGACCATAGAATTACCATTGTTGAACGTAGATTATGAATGGAACAATGGCGATACATCGACAATAATGAATATAGAGAAAGCTGGGGTTTATTGGCTAGAGGTTAGTGATAGCTGTAAGACCTACCGGGATACCATGGTAGTAAGGGGTTGCAGAACCGAATTTGTATTGCCGAATGCATTCAGTCCCAACGGAGATGGTTTGAATGATATGTTTAGCCCGGAATTTATGGCCAATATAGCACATGGTAATTTGGTTGTGTATAATCGATGGGGAATGAAATTATTTGAAACCATTGATTTTTCCATCGGTTGGGACGGAACCTTTAAGGAGATAGATTGCCCAATGGAAAATTATATCTGGCATGTGGAGTTAACGGACTATAATGGAGTTCCCTATTTTTATAAAGGTAATGTTGTTCTTGTGCGGTAGTAAAAAGAAGATGATGAATTATTATTAGTTCCCATCAGAGTCATCCATAAAGTACCCTTATGTTGTGCTTCATCAAATAAAACGAAATGACAAGAATTGAATTTATAGAGTTTCTAAAAGAATTTAGGAATGATTTAAAAGAAAATAAATCGGATTGGGAGAATAAAACTCTTGAAGATTTTTTGGAAGCAATGGGTGCCTATACTGAGGATGTTCAAGCCTATTATGATAATACGAATTTGAATATTGATGCAGACAAAGCAACTTGGGGAAATTTCAAGACAATTCTGAAAGGAGCGGCTGTTTATGAATAAAATTTATAGTATTTACATTGATGGTGTTCTAATAGGAACCACTCAATTGGAAAAAGCAGATGCCCCAATGGGAGTCGTATTTGGAGAAATGAAATCTGAGGATAAGATTATTGATTATAATTTCATTAAAGACTTTTGTAAATCCAAAAACATAGAATTAACAGCTGATTATCCGGATGATAAGTTAATATCAACAAAAACGATTGAGTCCCTTTCAGTTCAGAATGAGAAGGGGATTGAAATAAAAGGATTGGGAAATGAAATATGCGGAATGGATAGCGCTGGATTTGAAATCATTTTAGTAGGAATTCCTTATCCATTTTATGAAGAGGAGTTTCCGCATCATGTGAAATTTTATAATGATATGTTTAAAGAATAAAGCTCGTAATATTGTGTGAAGAGCGTTTAGTCCCCATCAGAGTCACTCAAAGAGGACTCTGATGTATTTATTACCATCCGGACTATATGTATTGCGATAGAGTTTTTTCAAGATCCTCAGTAGGCTTCTAATGTCAACACAAAAAGACACTCGCCTTGCTCGCTAGTTCTTTTTTGTTTCCCGTCCTTTACAAGTAAACTTGACAGGCTAGAAAACAAAAAAGACCTACACTAACATGTAAGTCTTTTTGTGATCGCGAAAGGATTCGAACCTTTGACCGTCTGCTTAGAAGGAAGAGGACATTTGATTGTAATACTTTATCTATCAATTTGTAGTAATTGTTGTCTGAAAAATTTGCAAGTATTTTGCAAGTTTTTGGAAGCCTTGAATAGTTGTGGTTTTTTTTAAAAGAAAATTCAGTTCCTTTTGAAAATGGGTGACTTAAATTTAATATTTTAGAGTCTAAATTCTGCTGACGTTATACACCATTTAGCATCTAATGCTGCTTTTGGGCCTTTAGTTGAATATACTGGATTTTAAAAAGTAAAATAATGGTTAAGAATATAACAGTAAAGCAACAGCAAGAATTGGAACATATAAAGGATTGGTGCATTACCATTATTGATTTCATAATTAAAAAAGGTGGAGTACCAATTGTTATGACAGAGATTAAACGTGTTGTTAATAACTCATATGCTAAGAAAAATTTACGAGGGTTGCGTACTTGTAGCAAAGATTTGAATGAATGGGCTAAAGGATTTTCAGATTCGGATGTGTCTGAATTAAATATTTTATTGACCGAAAAATGTGGGGAGAATTTAACAAATGAAACTAAAAAGACTTCCGGAAAAATAAAACAAATTATAAAGAGGGGGAAGATAAATAACGAAAATGAATATCGAACTTTATTAAGTAAGGTAGATGAGATTTACGATGATAATAGAAAAAAGAATGAAGTTGAAGCCTTAAATAAATTGCTGATTGAATATGATAAGCACCATAAATAAAAAAAAAAGCCAGGATATTCCCCGCTGCGACAGTTTTCAACTGGTGTCCCAACGTTCTATGATATCTTGATAAATTGTGACCTCAATAAGATTTTTTCAAGATCCTGGGAGGGCTTATTATGTCAACACAAAAAGACACTTGCTCTGCTAGCTAGTTCTTTTTTTGTTTTCAGCCTTTACAAGTAAATAGAAGAGTTTCAAAGAAAGATTAGAAAGTTTGGATATTTGATTATTCAATGACATACATAATTGAATTGAAAGATTATTTTATGATTTATATTGAGGAAATACATACAAATTCTTTAGACATTAATTAATAATTTTTTAACATTTGTTCCAATGTTAGGATGTGCAAAATATGAGACTAGAAAAAACAGATTATATTTTACGAATATCTAAATGGGAAGGGAGTATCTACACAAGGTTATTGAAAATGTTTCTTGCTTCTCTGATCTTTTATTTTATGGATGGGATTGGTCCATTTATAATTGCGTTTTTGTTCTTTTTACTCGGTTCAATTATTTTTGGAACACTGTCGTCTTTATTCAATTATTCATACATAACAATTGACTTTAAATTGAACACTATTGTTTCAACTAAAACTTTGCTAGGCTTTAAAATAAATCAATTGAAATTAAATAATGTTGATTTTGACAAGCTTCAATTCAAGGAATACGCTAGAAGTACAGGTGGATTTAAAAAACAAATTCTCAAATATACTGACAGGGATAAAGCAATCTCCGTTTATAGGTTGAATAGTATTGAAGATAGGGAACAAGTTGAAAAAGAAATAAAAATTATGTTTTCCTAAACGAATTGTTACATTGTTTGCCGACCCACTTCACAGCTGCCGTGAACTTGTTTCTCGTGTAATCAATATGTGATGACTTCAATTGCAAATTTTGTATACTATTTCGAGTTCTAAAGAATTAAATTGTAGATTTTAATAGATTACTTAGTGATCCTTGGAGGGCCTATAATGTCAACACAAAAAGACACTCGCTTTGCTCGTTAGCTCTTTTTTGTTTCCCAACCTTTACAAGTAAACTTGATGAGCCTAAAAACAAAAAAGACCTACACTAACGTGTAAGTCTTTTTGTGATCGCGAAAGGATTCGAACCTTTGACCGTCT